>NZ_JBITYA010000015.1:0-263104 GCF_044544985.1 Streptomyces sp. NPDC053427
ACCCCCAACGGGGAGGTGCCGGGTCGTAGCGGCGGAGCCGTGTAGGCCCGGTGCCGCTGCCGAACAGCCCCGCGCAGCGGCAACCAGCCCGCCGCTGGGGGTACCTCCCACGCCCATTAGGCAGTGGGGGAGCAACGGCGACGAACCCCTACGGCGGGAAAGCCGACAACGTGGGGCCGAGACAAAGCACCGCATGGGGGTCGGCATCCACCACGCGGCGGAGCAGTTGCAGGAAACCGTCCTGGTGGGTGGCGAGTTCGTGTTCCTCGTAGAGGGCGGGGTTGGCGTCGTGGTCGATCCGCAGTCCGGTGGTGTCGGCGCGGTGGTGGAGGGTGAGGGTCAGATCGTCGACGGCGCCGGCGGCGAGGTGGTGGACCGCGGAGGGCGCTCCGGCGAACGTCGGTGCGTCGTCGCAGAGCATGAGGGCGACCTGGGGGCCGGCCGACGGGCATCCGGCCGGGGGCAGGCCGAGGTCGCGGCGCAGGTCCTCGTGGCGGTAGCGCTGGTGGCGGCGGGCGGCGCGGATGCCCACGACGACCTGGCGGGTGAGTTCGGCGAAGGTCGCCTCCGGGGGCACGGCCAGGCGCAGCGGCAGGACATTGGCCACGGTGCCGGGGACGCGGAGCGCGGCGGCGCCCATCCGGCCCCGCATCGGGAGGCCGAGGACGACCTCGGGGCTGCGGGTGGCGTGTGCGAGATAGCACGCGTGGGTGGCGATGAGGACGTCGGGCCAGGTGGCGCGGACGGCCTCGGCCAGGGCGTCGATCCGTTCGGTGAGGTCGGTGCCGAGCCAGGCGGTGGCGCGCAGCGCGGTGGGTGCGGCGGGGGCGGTGCGCCCGGCGAGGGTGGGGGCCTGGGGGCGGTCGGCGAAGGTGTGCCGCCAGTGGGCGCGGTCGCCCGCGTAGGCCTCGCTCGCCCGGTAGGCCGCCTCCTCGGCCGCCAGGTCGGCGAGCCGTCCGAAGGGGCTGGGCCCGGCCTCCTCCCCCGCCGCGAGGTTCGTGTAGACGTCGGCGACGCGGCGCACGACGAGCGCGAAGCCGTGGCCGTCGAGGGCGATCCGGTGTGCTCGCTGGTACCAGATCCAGCGGCGTTCACCGACCTGGAACAGGGCGTTGCGGAAGAGCGGTCCGGTGGCGAGGTCGAAGGGGCGGGCGAGGTCGTTGCGCATCCAGGCGTGGGCCACCGCGTCCGGGTCGCCCAGGTCCTGCAGGTCCGCGGCGTGCAGCGCGAAGCCGTGTCCCGGCGGCTCGATCTCGAGGGGGAACTGCCGTGGCCCGTCGGGCGTTTCCTCGATACGTACGCGCAGCGCATCGGTTTCGCCGACGGTCCGGTGCAGCGCCTCGGCGAAGAGCACCGGGTCGAGCGGACCGCGGATCTCGATGGCGGCCGCGGTGGTGTGGGCGGGGCTGTCCGGGTCGCGGGCCTGCGCGTGCCAGAGGGCGAGCTGGGCGGCGGTGAGCGGAGCGAGGAGGGGGCGCGCCATGACGGGGCCTTTCGCTGGTGCGGGGAGCGAGGGGGTGCGGGGAGGTCCGCTCAGGCGTACTGCGTCGCGCCGCCGTCGACGTAGAGGTCGTGCATGGTGATGTGGCGGGCGCGGTCCGAGACGAGGAAGGCGACGGCCTCGGCGATGTCGAGGGGTTCGGCGATCCGGCCGAGGGGGGTGTCGCTGTGTGGGGGCTGGAGGTCCCCGTAGGTGCAGCCGGGCGAGACGACGTTGCAGCGCACGCCGCTGCCGGCCAGTTCGAGGCCGAGCGATTTGGTGAAGAGGGTGGCGGCGGCCTTGGACGCGGCATAGGCGGCGAGTCCGGCGCGCGGTACGCCCGCGGCGTGGGAGCCCACGGTGATGATGCTGCCGGCCCGGCGGGCGGTCATGCGCCGGGCCACGGCGCGGGAGAGGCGGAAGACGCCGGTGGTGTTGACGGCGAAGGTGGCGTCCCAGTCCTCGTCGGTGAGGTCGACGACGGACGCGGTCCGCAGCACTCCGGCGACGTTGACGAGGATGTCCAGGGGGCCGATGCTGCGTTCGACCTCGTCCACCAGGGCCTCGACGGCCGTGCGGTCGGTGATGTCCACGGGGCGGGCGATGATCCGCGCCGGCCCGTATGCAGCCTCCAGGGCAGCAATGCCGCGGGTGTCCCGGTCCACGGCGATCACCCGTGCGCCTTCCTCGGCCAGCAGCCGCGCCACGGCCTCGCCGATCCCCCGCCCGCCACCGGTGACCAGCGCCGTCCGCCCGGAAAGCTCCGAATCCCACACGCCGTATCCCCTCGCCCCAGATCAATTTAGGCAAGCCTAACCTAAGAAGGGTTGCCGGTCTCCTCCCCCTGGGCGTTCACCAGCACCTCGCCGGCGTCCGTCCGGTAATAGAGCACGGACCGCCCGGACCGCCGCCGCCCGACCAGGCGGGCATCCAGCAGCACCTTGAGATGGCGGCCCACCGACCCCAGGCCCTGGCCGGTGAGCGCCACCAGCTGCGTGGTGCTCTTCGGGGTGCCGAGCAGGGCCAGGACGACCGCCCGCCCGGGGCCGAGCAGCCTGGCCAGGGCCTCCGGCGCCGATACCCGGCCGCCGCCCGCACCGGCCAGCGCGCCCGCGCACGGGTAGACCACCGCGTAACGCCGCGCGTCCCACGAAACCCAGGTCTGCGACGGCGTCACGGGGACGAACATCAGCCGCGCCCCGGACAGCTCGCGCGGAGGGCAGTCGTCCGTGGTGATCCCCAACCGGCTCTCCCCCATCCACCGCATTCCCGGCCGCATCCCCTCCAGAGCCGCGGCCCAGCCCCGCCGGCTCAACTGCGCCGTCCGCGCCACGACATCGGCCTCGAGGACGTGCCGGCGCCGCGGCCAGTCGGGGAGCACCGCGCGCGTCCAGACCCACTCCAGGAGGTCCGCGGTGCGCTCCGGCAGATCGTCGCGGCGCAGCCGGGCCGGCAGCGGGCCGCGCAGCGATACGGCCAGGTCGGCGCGGGCGGTCTCGGGCGGTGTGGCGCGCATCCGCGCCAGCTCCTCTTCGATGCCGGGGCGTTCGTCGGTCGGCGTGGGGGTCAGGAAGGTCGCGTTCCAGTTGCGGCCCAGCGCGGCGCGGACGAGGAGTGCGGTGACCGGGTCGTCGCCCAGGCGTGCGCGGTAGGCGGGCAGGTGGGCCCGGAGCCAGTCGCGCTCGCCCGGGTGGGCGGCGGTGCCCCGCTCCAGGGTCTTCAGGCTCGCGATGGCCTCGGCCAGCGGGGAGACGAGGAACCGGCTGTCTGCGAGGGTGTCCGCACCCACCTGCCACCAGCCCATCGTTTCGCCTCCCCGCGAAACAGTAACGCCCCGGCCGGGGGCCGCCGAGACTCCCCGCCATGCACACCTACCAACAGCTGTTCCGTACGCCGGAGTTCACGGCGCTGTTCCTGGCATCCGCGGGCCAGGTGGCGGCCCAGACGGTGACCGGCCTGGCGCTCGGCACGCTGGTCTTCTCCTCGACCGGCTCGCCGCTGCTCTCCGCCCTCGCCATGTTCGGCCCCTCGCTCGCCCAGGTGATCGGCGCGGCCACGCTGCTGTCGGCGGCCGACCGGCTGCCGCCGCGCGCCGCGCTGACCGGTCTGTCGCTGCTCTTCGGTCTCGGCACCGCCGTCCAGGCCCTGCCCGGCCTCCCCGTACGGGCCGTGTTCGCCGTCCTCCTCGTGCTCGGGGTCTTCGGCTCGCTGGGCGGCGGGGTGCGCTACGGGCTGCTCAACGAGATCCTGGCCGGGGAGGGCTATCTGCTGGGCCGGTCGGTGCTCAACATGTCCGTCGGCGTGCTGCAGATCGCCGGGTTCGCGGTCGGCGGCGTGCTGGTGGCCGGCTTGTCGCCGCGCGGCACGCTGCTCGTCGGCGCCGGCCTGTACGTCGCCGCCGCGGCCGCCGCCCGCTTCGGCCTGGGGCGCCGGCCGCCGCGCGCCACCGGGCGACCGTCGCTCACCGGCACCTGGCGCACCAACGCCCGGCTGTGGTCCGCGCGGCCCCGCCGCCATGTCCTTCTCGCCCTCTGGGTTCCCAACGGGCTGATCGTCGGCTGCGAGTCCCTCTACGTCCCCTACGCGCCCCGGCACGCGGGACTCCTGTACGCCTGTGGCGCGCTCGGCATGCTGGCCGGGGACACCGCGGTCGGCCGGTTCGTCCCGCCGCGGTGGCGTACGCGGCTCGTGGTCCCGCTGTGTCTGCTGCTCGCCGCGCCCTACCTTCTCTTCGCGCTGCACCCGGCGTTGCCGCTCGCCGCTGCGGCGGTCGTCCTCGCCACCGTCGGCTACGCGTCGGGCCTGCTGCTCCAGGAGCGTCTGATGTCCCTGACGCCACCGGAGTTGAGCGGCCACGCCCTGGGGCTGCACTCCTGCGGCATGCTGACCTGGCAGGGGGTGGGCGCCGCCCTGGCCGGTGCCGTCGCCCAGGCCACCGCGCCCTCGACGGCCATGGCGGTGATGGCTGCGGCGTCGGTCGCGGTCACCGCGGCGCTGGCGCCCGGGCTCCGGCCCGGTCCCGTAGCGGCCGACCCGCCCGCCATCACGGCGTGACGATAGGGAAGTCGGGGTCCGCGTCGTCGAGCAGCCCGAGGAGTTCGCCCAGCGCCCCGGCCTCGCCCTCATGCGTCACCCCGGCCGCGCCCCGGCCCGCGAGGAGGTCCCGCAGCTGGGGCTTGGTGAGGGTCAGGGTCAGGTCCGGGTGGCGCTCCGCGGAAGCGCTCGGGGGGCCGGGCGAACTGAAGTGGGTGAGCGCCCCGTTGGACAGCGTCAGCTGCCAGGTGCGGTCCTCGTCGGCGAGGTACCAGTCGAAGGTGAGGGCGGCCGCCCAGGCCCGGGGGCCGTCGATGCGGATGGCCAGCGAGTCGATGAGCTGGTCGACGGTCAGCGCCCTGGTCATCTCGGGGTTGGCGGAGTCGACCCGTACCGGAGCCTGGATGCCGCGCAGTTCCATGGCGGCGGTCAGATAGAAGTTGCGCCAGGTGCCGTTCTCGCAGCCCTGGCCCAGCCGGTCGTAGACGGCGGCCAGCTCCTGCCGGGCGGCGGTGTGGCCGGGGTCGGCGAAGACGGCGTGGTTGAGGAGGGTGGCCGCGAAGCGGAGGTCGCCGTCGTCCGCGTAGCGCCGGCCGATCCCGACCGTGGCGTCCACGCCGCCCAGGGCGGCGACGTACCGCTTGGCCTGCGCGACCGGGGGGTGTTCCCACAGATGCGCGGGGTTCCCGTCGAACCAGCCCATGTAGCGCTGATAGATCGCCTTGACGTTGTGGCTCAGCGAGCCGTAGTAGCCGTGCCCGGCCCAGGTCCGCTCCAGGCTCGGGGGCAGCCGCAGCGCCTCGGCGATCTCGGTGCCGGTCAGGCCCTGGTTGAGCAGCCGCAGCGTCTGGTCGTGCAGATACGCGTACAGGTCGCGCTGGTTGGCGAGCAGATTGCGGATTCGGTCGTTGCCCCAGGTCGGCCAGTGGTGCGAGGCGAAAGCGATGGCCGCGTCCGCGCCGAAGAGGGCGAGCGCCTCGTTGAGGTAGCGGGCCCAGTTGCGGGCGTCCCGGACGGCCGCGCCGCGCAGGGTCAGGATGTTGTGCATGGTGTGGGTGGCGTTCTCGGCCATGCACAGCGCGAGGTGCGCCGGGAAGTAGAAGTTCATCTCCGCGGGCGCCTCGGTTCCCGGCGTGAGCTGGAAGACGATCCGTACCCCGTCGACGATCTCCTCCTGGCCGGTGCGGGTGATGTCCACGGTGGGCGGGATGAGGGTGAGGGTGCCGGTGGACATGGTGGCGCCGAGGCCGCAGCCGATCTGGCCGGCCGGACCCTTGGCGAGTTCGGAGCCGTACATGTAGACGGCGCGCCGGGCCATCGCCGTGCCCGCGGCGATGTTCTCGCTGACCGCGTGCACCATGAAGCCGGCGGGCGCGAGGACCGGCACGGTGTCCTGGCCGTGCGGGAGCACCCCGCGCCCGCCGCCGAAGTGATCCGCGTGCGAGTGGGTGTAGATCAGCGCGGTGACCGGCCGGTCACCGCGGTGCTTGCGGTACAGCTCGAGCGCGGCGGCGGCGGTCTCGGCGGACATCAGCGGGTCGATGACGAGAACGCCCTGGTCGCCCTCGACCAGCGTCATATTGGACAGGTCCAGACCACGCACCTGATAGATGCCCTCCGTGACCTCGTAGAGGCCCTGCCGGCTCACCAGCCTGCCCTGGCGCCACAGGCTCTCGTGCGCGGTGTCGGGGCAATTTCCGGCCAGGAAGCTGTAGGCCTCGGCGTCCCAGACCACCCGCCCGTCCTTCGTGGTGATCTCGGGCGGGTAGAGGGCGGCGATGAAGCCACGGTCGGCATCGGCGAAGTCTTCGTGGTCTTCGACGGGCTGAACGGTCACCTGGCACTCCCTCTCCGAGCGGGCGGGACGGGCGGCACGGCCGTCCGGCGGGCCAGGACCCACACAATCGATTTAACCCCAATGTAGGGTCATGATGCATATGTGCCCGCGCCGCCCACGGCCCCCGCCCGTCGCCCCGCCCGCCCCGGCCTCACACCGGCTCGGCCTCGATCAGGGAGAAGCGGTTGGGCTTCGCCAGCGGCGTCACGGACCGCAGAGCGAAGCCCGCGCCGCGGCACAGCCGCTCGAAGTCGTCCCGGGTGCGCTCCCGGCCCCCGACGTTGACCAGCATGTTGAGGTCGCTGATGTAGGCGACGCCGGCCGCCGAGGGGTCCACGACGGGCGGCAGCACCGGCTCGATGATCAGCAGCCGGCCGTTGTCCGGGACGACCCGGCGGCAGTGGCGGAGGATGTCCGTGCACTGCGTGTCGTTCCAGTCGTGGATCACGCTCTTGAGGAGATACAGGTCGGCACCTTCGGGGGCGGTGGCGAAGAAGTCCCCGGTGACCAGGGAACAGCGGCCGTCCAGCCCGTCCCGCGCCAGCGTGCCGGAGGCCTGGGCGAGGCCTTCCGCCCGGTCGAAGACGATCCCGTGCAGCGACGGATGGGCCTTGAGGATCGCGGCGAGGAGCGTGCCGTCGCCGCCGCCGATGTCGGCCACCGTCGAGAAGCGACCGAAGTCGAAGGCCGTCGGCACCAACGCCGCCGTATCGCGGGTGGCCTGCCCCATCGCGGCATTGAACACGGCGGAGAGTTCCGGCCGTTCGGCGAGATGGCCGAAGAAGTCCTTGCCGAAGACCGCATCGAAGGCCGGCTCGCCGGTCCGTACGCTGTCGTCCAGATGCTCCCAGGCCCTGAGGAGGGTGGGGTCGGTGAACATCCGGACGAAGGAGTACAGCGACTGCGGCCCGTCGGCGCGCAGCAGGGCGCCGGCCGGGGTGACGGTGAATCGCCCCGGGGTGATCTCGCCGAGCAGCCCCAGCCCGGCCAGCGCCCTCAGTAACCGGGCCATGGCCTCGGGTTGGGCCGCGCACTCCGCCGCCAGCTCGTCCGCCGTGCGCTCGCCGTCGCCGATCAGCTCGGCGATCCCGAGGCGGGCGGCGGCGCCCACGACATGCGATGCCATGGCGCCGTATGCGATCCGGGTCAGCACCTCACGGCCCTCGTCCACTGACTGATTCTCGCTGGACATACGGGAACACCTCTCTGTTCAACGGCGTTACGGGCAGGGCTTCCCACGTCACGGGAAGGGCTCCTGCGTTACGGGCGGGGCCGGGCAGGGCACAACAACGCCTGTGGCGTGGCGGCCGCCGGCTCACCACACCCACCCTTGTTAGGGAACCCTAAGTTCTCTGGATCACCGGGGCAATGCCCCCGCGATCCGGCCCGTGCAACGCGACCGCCGACCCGCTCCGGGAGGGGAGGGACGCCCCGTGTCCCCCGACGACGACCGCCAACTCTCCTCGCCCACCCGGCAGTTCCGGCGCGCCGCCGCCTGGCTGCTGTTGGCCGTCGCGCTCGGCGGCCTGGGCGCCGGCATCGCGCTCGGACACGGCCTGCTGGTGGCGGGCGGGCTGGTGCTGGCCGGGATCTTCGGGCATCTGCTGCCCCCGGACACCGGCCGGCCCGCCCGCCCTCGGCGAGGGTGAGCGGGCCGGCGGCCCTCACATGCCCCGCTCCGGGGCATGCCTCATGTCGTGCGGCGGCTCTTTGCTGCCACCCCGATGCACATCGCCCCCAGCAGGAACGTGAGGGCTCCGATGATGAGGTTGTTCCAGATCACGCCGGCGTCCGGGCTGCTACCGACGATCCATGGCGCCACGATCATCCACACGCCCATGGCGCACATGGCGCCGCTCAGGCCGTACATGCGGTCCGGTGCGACGGTGAACCCGATCGCCAGCAGGGCTATGGCGACGCCGAGGATCAGGTTGTGGGTCAACAGAGCGGGCTGCGAGGCCGCGTAGTGGACGATCCACGGCGACGCGGCGCAGTACAGGCCGACCAGGAACACCGGCCCGTCCACGAGGATGACGTCACGTCCGCCGAGCACGCGCTCGTAACGCTCCTGCATTTCGGATACGTCGGGGTGACCTGCGAGATCTCCCCTGTGGTGTGAGACGTCGGCCATGCGACTCGCCTCCTTCGCTCCGCAAGCCTGGCCGTCTCGCGGCATAGGAACCGCGCACTCTTTATTCTGCGCTTATGTCGCCTTTATGTGTAGATGACGGACGGATCAACTTTGCGGGCCCGCCGGGCACCCCTCCCCCAGCGGCCGACCCAGCCCCAGGTTCCAGCGCCCGCTCCGCCCGCTGAGCTCGGTCGCGGTGAGCGGCGGCACGTCCAGCCTCCAGAAGGCCTCCACCGGGACCCCCAGGGCGCACACCGCGGCGGCGCGCACCACGTCCACCTCCACGACGGCCAGGACGCGCCCGGGGGTGGCGGCCAGCCGCGTGAGCCAGTCCCCGGTGCGTACGCAGAGCGCGCGCAGCGATTCCCCGCCGTGCCCCGCGAACCCGGGGTCCGACAGCCAGGCGGACACCGCCTCCGCTTCGGCCCCGGCCACCTCGGCCAGGGTCCGCCCCCGCCAGCGGCCCATCGCGCAGCCGGGCGGTCCCGGCTCGGACGTGGAATCCACCGGCAGCCCGAGCTCCTGGGCCGTACGACGACACCGGGCGGAGGGCGATACCACGATCCGCTCCACGGAGGGCAAGCTTCCGGCCACCGCGCGGGCCCGCCGCAGACCGGCCCGACTCAGCGGCCCGTCGTCGTCGAAGCGCACCTCGCGCTGCGCATCGCCCGCGGCCGGTGAGACCAACATCACCCGAGTTGTCATGACCTCTTCCCTCGCTGTACATCGACGACGGCAACAACGTCCCTGTTCAAGGGAGTTGTCCGCGCGGCGCGCCCCTCCCTGCGCCCCTCCGCCCCCTCCGTGGTCTTGGCCCGCCGGTCGGTTCGCGGTACCTTCCCGATGATATTGACGACGACATGACGGAAGCCGGTGGGATCCCGGCGCGGTCGCGCCACTGTATGTCCGGTTTTGACGCAGCCCCAGGGGGCCGGGACCGGGCGAGCCAGACCCGGCATGTTGTTAGCACTCCCGCAACTAGGGACGCGAGTTCCCCCTAACAGGAGGTCCCCCGCCATGGCTCAGACCATCGCACCCCCGGCCACCGGCACCATCACCCCGGCCCCGCTCCCCCTCAAGGCGATTGCCCCCTGGGCGCTGTTCGTCGGCGTCCTGATGCTGGTTCTGCTGTACTTCGTCGGCGCCGAGCAGGGCGCCACCTCGCTGCTGTCCGGTACGGACGTCCACGAGTGGGTCCACGACGGACGCCACCTTCTCGGCTTCCCCTGCCACTGATCGGAAGCCGTTCCATGAACTCCGTCACCATCAGAAATCTCCTGATGCGCGGCATGCTCGCCGGTCTCGGCGCCGGCATCCTCGCGCTCGTCGTCGCCTACCTGCTGGGCGAGCCGAGGGTGGATGCCGCGATCGCCTTCGAGGAAGCGCACAGCCACGAGCACGAGATGGAGGTCGTCAGCCGCGGCGTGCAGTCCACGTTCGGGCTGGCGACCGGCGTGCTGATCTACGGCGTGGCGCTGGGCGGCATCGCCGCGCTGGCCTTCTGCTGCGCGCTGGGCCGGATCGGCCGCTTCGGCCCCCGGGCCACCGCCGCGCTGCTCTCCGGCGGGGCGCTGCTCGCCGTCTACCTCGTACCGTTCCTCAAGTACCCGGCCAACCCGCCGTCCGTCGGTGACCCCGACACCATCGGCAAGCGCACGGCCCTGTACTTCCTGATGATGCTGCTCGGCATCCTGCTGGCGGTCGGCGCCACGCTCTTCGGCCGGCGGCTGGCTCCCAAGCTGGGCAACTGGTACGCCACGGTGGCGGCCGGCGCGGCGTTCGTCGTCGCCATCGGGATCGCGTACGCCTTCCTGCCGGCCATCAACGAGGTGCCGCACGACTTCTCGGCCACTCTGCTCTGGCAGTTCCGGCTGTCGGCGATCGCCATCCAGCTGGTGCTGTGGACCGCCTTCGGGCTGCTCTTCGGTCACCTCGCGGAACGCGTCGTCGCCCCGGCCCGGGAAGCCGCGGCCGCGGAGGCGGCCACGGAGGAGGCGGCACCCGCCGCGTCCTGACGATCACCTCACCGGCAAGGGCCCGCAACGTACCTGCGTCGCGGGCCCTTCCGTAGGCGTCAGGGCAGGCCGGGAATGCCGTCCAAGTGCGGCAGGTCATGGTCGAGCCGTTCCCGTTTGGTCCGCAGATAGCGGATGTTCTCCACGCCGGGCGGCATCAGCAGCGGGACCTGTTCGGCGACCGCGATACCGTGCCGCAGCAGCGCCGCCCGCTTGTGCGGATTGTTCGAGAGCAGCCTTATCGACCGGACTCCGAGGTCCCGCAGAATGCCGGCCGCGACGCCGTATTCGCGGGCGTCGACCGGCAGTCCGAGCGCGATATTCGCGTCCACCGTGTCCAGGCCGCCCTCCTGCAGTTTCATCGCTCGGAGCTTGGCCAGCAGCCCTATCCCCCGGCCCTCATGGCCCTGCAGATAGACGAGAATTCCGCTTCCGGCCGCCACGATCTCCGCCAGCGCCGCGGACAATTGATCGCCGCATTCGCAGTGCGTGGAGGCGAAGACATCTCCGGTCAGACACTCCGAATGCACCCGGGTCAGTACGGACTCCCCCGCGACATCGCCGTGCACCAGGGCCACTTGCTCGGTCCCGCTACGGAGGTCGAGATAGCCCACGGCGAGGAATTCGCCGTGTGTGGTGGGGAGTCGGACCGCCACCACCCGTTCCACCTGGGTGTCGTCATCGGCAGCGATTTCACCATCGGGGTCCGTCATGGCGCGATCTTACCGGCGGGGGCGGCCGGTTGGCATGGTGTCTGGTCATGCCTATGCTGCGACGGCCCGGCGATTGAGCACGACGAAAGGCCGCATCCGTCATGACCGCTTCGGCACACCGGATATCCCCCCGCGGGCTTCTGCCGGCGGACACCACCGGGGAGGTCGGGGACCGGCAGCCGCACTGCGCCCTGCTTCCCGTCGGCAGCTTCGAACAGCACGGCCCCTTCCTGCCGTTGACCACCGATACGGTCATCGCCTGCACCATCGCCGAGCGGATCGCCGCCGACCGTTCCGTCCTGCTACTGCCGCCGCTGACCGTCTCCTGTTCCCACGAACACGCCGCCTGGCCGGGCACGGTCAGCATTTCTGCGCGGACGCTGGGCGCCGTCGTGACGGACATCGCCGATTCGCTGCGGCGGTCGGGCATCCACACCCTGATTCTCGTCAACGGTCACGGCGGAAATTACGTACTGCGCAACGTGGTCCAGGAATCCGCCGGGACGGGGACGCGGATGGCGCTCTTCCCCGGCTCGGCCGACTGGGACGCGGCGCGTACGCGGGCCGGGGCGGAAACTTCGGCGCACAGCGATATGCACGCGGGAGAGGTGGAAACCTCCATTCTTCTGCACGCCCATCCCGAAGTGGTACGGCCCGGTTATGCATCGGCGGATTGCGTCGCCGATGAGCGGAGACACCTGCTGACGCTCGGTATGTCGGCCTATACGGACTCCGGAGTCATCGGACGCCCCTCCCTCGCCTCCGCCCGGAAAGGCGAGGAACTGCTGGCCGGGCTCACCGAGGCATTCGAAGCATATGCGGAACTGTTCGGCATACCGGCGGAATCCGATGACTGAGCGGCTCGACGCGGCGACGGCCTGGGACCGGCTGCGGCGCGTCCGCACGGCGGCGGACGCCGGGGCCGCCGGGCTGGTACCGGACGGGCACGGCGGACTCCGGTGGCGGGCGGACGCCTCGCCCGAGGCGGCGCTGCTGGCCGAGCGCTATCTGCCGCTGTGCCTGGCCGGCCCCCGGACCGCGGTGGCGCAGCTCGGCCAGAGCCTGGACGGCTTCATCGCGACCCGCACCGGCGACGCGGACTACGTCACCGGGGAGGAGGACCGCCGCCATCTGCACCGGCTGCGCGCGCTGGCCGACGCGGTGATCGTCGGGGCCGGCACCGCCGTGGCGGACGATCCCCAACTGACGGTGCGCGCCTGCACGGGCGACAACCCGGTGCGCGTGGTGCTCGATCCGCGCGGCCGGGTGCCGTGGCAGCGCGGGGTGTTCAGGGACGGGGCCGCGCCGACGGTGTGGGTGGTGGGGCCGGAGGGGGCGGCACGCGCATCCGGAGCCGGCGGATCGGGCTGCGGAACCGACGTCGACGTACTGGTGCTGCCCGACGCCGATGCCTTCGCCCCGCAGCGCCTCCTGGCGACCCTGGCACGGCGCGGCCTCGGCCGGGTGCTGGTCGAGGGCGGCGGCATCACCGTCTCGAGGTTCCTGCGGGCGGGGGCGCTGCACCGGCTGTATGTGACCGTCGCGCCGGTACTGCTCGGCGACGGCGTGCCCGGCCTGCGGTTTCCCGGTACGCCGGTGATGCGCGACGCGCTACGTCCGCCGCTGCGGCGCAGCCTGCTCGGCGAGGACACGCTCTTCGAGCTCGATCTGCGGGCGCCCGGCACGCAGTCCGGCGACCCCGCGTACGACCAGGACCCCGGCGCCCGGCAGGCTCGCGGCGAAGGCGAGGACCCCGTAGACGACGGCGGTGGTGAGGCCTTGCGCCGCGCCTAGTCCGGCCGCGCCGAACGCCCACGCCGCGACGCCCTCCCGCGGACCCCAGCCGCCGACGTTCAGCGGCAGCGCCATCGCCAGCAGGGCCAGCACCGCCAGCGGCACCAGCTCGGCCGAGGGCGCGCCGACTCCCGCCACGCGGGCGGCGAGCAGGAACATCCCGAGGTATCCCGCCAGGACCACCGCGGACGAGAGCGCCACGCCCGTCCGGCTGCCGCGGGCGAACAGGGCCCGGCGAGCCTCGGCCAGCGTGGCGCTAACGGCCCGCGCGCCGCGCGAGGCGCCCCGGCGGCTCCAGCAGGCGACACCGAGCGCCAGGGCGCCCGCCGCGGCGGCCGCGAGCACCGCGCCGGGCGCGCCGAGGGAGCGGCCCGCCTGCGCGAGGACCGGGGACGGCCGCACGAGGAGCACCACCGCGCCGGCCACGAACAGGACGAGCTGGCCCGCGGTCCGTTCCAGAACGACGGCGCGGACGCCCCGCCCCAGGTCGCGGGCGCTTTGGCCGTGCCGTACCGCGCGGTGTACGTCGCCGAGCACGCCGCCGGGCAGCGCGGCGTTGAGGAACAGCGCGCGGTAGTAGTCCGCGACGGCCCGGCCGAGCGGCAGCCGCAGTCCGAGGGCGCGGGCCACCAGGCACCAGCGCCAGGCGCTGAACACCGTGGTGAGCAGGCCGATGCCGAGGGCGGCCAGCAGCGCTCCGGCGTCGATCCGACGCAGGCCGTCCAGGAAGGCCCGGGACCCTAGGTGCCACACCAGCACCGCGAGAATGGCCAGCCCCCCGAGCGTCCTCAGCCACACCCAGACGGACCGTTTCATCGTGCGGCACCGGCATCCGAGGGATCGGCCCCCGGGCGTGGCCCGGGCAGTGCCAGCAGATCCGTGTGGTGCACGGTGACGGTCAACTCCCCGGCGGCGCAGGCCGCCAGCCGCCGTCCCAGATAGGCGTCCGCGCGGGCCCCCAGCTCCGGGCGCTGCTCGCGCGCGGCGGCCACCCAGCCGCGCAGCCATGCGGCGGTGAGCTCGGCCTCCGGGGCGGCCAGCCGCCAGGGGCTGGACCGCGTCAGGACCGTCGCGCCCCGCCGCTCGAACGCCTCCGTCGCCGCCACCACCGCATCCGGCCCGAGCAGTTGCCGGCCGTCGGCCCTGCGGCGCTGGTGGCCGTTGAAGGCGGCGCCGATCTCGTCGTCGAGCGGCTCGTACGGGGTGAGCTCGACGCGCCCGGCGACGGAGAGCGCCAGCAGGGCGGGGCAGCCGGCGCCGACGCAGGCCTCGGCGAGCCCCGCCACCTCGTCGCGGGTGAGCAGATCCAGCAGCGCGGAGGCGGTGACCAGGGAGGTCCCGGCGAGCGCCGCGGCGGTCAGCCGGGCGAGGTCGCCGCGCTCCGTGGTGGCACTGACGGCGGCACCGTCGGCGGCCGCCGCGGGCATCGCCTCCGCCGCGCGGGCGAGCAACGCGGGGTCGTGGTCGTACAGGATCCAGTGCTGCGGGCCGGGCAGCCGGACCGCGAGCCAGCGCGCCATGGAGCCCGTGCCACAGCCCAGATCGCGGATCACCGTCCCCCGCGGGGCCCCGGACCCGGCGGACAGCGCGGCCCGCAGCGGGGACAGCAGTCCCGGCGCGCGGGCGGCGGCATCGGCGGGCTCCCGCAACTCCAGCCATTCCGGGGCGAACCGGGGCCGTCCGGCCGTACTCACCCCGTCGTCCGGGGCTCGCACCGAAGCCGTTCCAGCACTCTCGCCAGCCTGTGCGACGTCGTCTCCCACCCCTCCAGCATGGCACGCCGACCGCGCGCCGAGATCTTCAGCCGCCGCCGCGCCGCCGGATCCCCGAGCCACTCGCGCAGCGCCCCGGCGAGCGCCGCGGGGTCGTCGGACGGTACGAGGAGCCCCGGCACGCTGCCGTCCGGGGCCCGCCCGACGGCCTCCGGGACGCCGTCCACCGCCGTCGCCAGTACCGGAATCCCCCGCGCCAGGGCCTCGGTGACGACCATTCCGTAGGTCTCGGCGTGCGACGCGAGCACCAGGAGATCGGCGGCCGCGTAACGCGCCGCCAGCTCCGCACCGGCCCGCGGCCCGACGAAGCGCATCCGGTCGCCGAGCCCCAACTCGGATGCCTTTGACCGCAGTTGCCCGACAAGGTCGGGATCCGCCCGCACCCCGCCCACGCAGTCGCAGCTCCAGGGCAGGTCGGCGACGGCGGCGAGGGCGTCCATCAGACGGCCGTGGCCCTTGCGCGGGACGACCGAGGCGACGCACAGCAGCCTGGTCGCGCCGTCCGTTCCGGGCGCGAGGGGCGCGGGGTCGGCGCCGGGCGTGGCGACATGGACCCGGTCGGCCGCGAGCCCGTGCCGCGCCACCAGCCGCCGGGCGGCCCAACGGCTCGTGGCAACCACGGCCCGTGCGGCATGCAGGGTGCGGCGCTCCCGGGCGTCCAGGTCCCCGGCCACGCCGGGGTCGAGCCCGGTCTCGTCGGCCAGCGGCAGATGCACCAGCACCGCGATCCGCAGCCGCTCGGCCTCCGGAGCGATGACCTCCGGGACGCCGCAGGCAACGAGACCGTCCAGGAGGACGGGCGCGCCGTCCGGCAACGCGGCCAGGCAGCGCGCCAGTCCGCCACGGGCCGCCGGGTCCGGCCGCGGCCACCTCCCGTGCACGGCATGCGAACGCACCCGCCATCCGGCCGCCGGGAGGCCCCGGCACACCCGGCGGTCGTAGGTGTTCCCGCCGCTGGGGGCGGCCGGGTCGTCCACCTCACCGGGCAGGACGAAGTGCACCACGCGCTGCGGTCCCGGCCCGGTGTCGGTCACAGAGCGCGCTCGTACGTCGCCCAGGCGATGTGCGACTCGTGCAACGTGACCGATATCCCGGCCAGCTCGCGGGCGCTCTCGCCGAGGTTGCCGGCCTGCACGCGGTCGGCGAGCCGGTCGGCAATGACCTTGGCCAGGGCCTCCGTCGAGGTGTTGATGCCGGCGAAGGCGGCCTCGTCGTCGAGGTTGCGGTAGTTCAACTCGCCGATCACTCCGCCGAGTTCCTGGGTGGCCAGGCCGATGTCGACGACGATGTTGTCCGAGTCGAGGTCGGCGCGCCGGAAGGTGGCGTCCACGACGTAGGTCGCACCGTGCAGGCGCTGCGCGGGCCCGAAGACCGCGCCGCGGAAGCTGTGGGCGACCATCAGGTGATCGCGGACGGTGATGCTGAACAAAATGGTCCTCCGGTGGTGTCGGACGGGGAGATGGGGGGGTGGCAGAGGGGGAGGGTGACGCAGGTGCGCGAGGCAGGCGCGGCCGGGCGACGGGCACGGGACCGCAGCGCTAAGGGCCGGTCACCGGGGCCACGTCCGCGTCCCCGTACCGGATGCGATGGCACAGCGCCGGCAGCTCACCCGAGGCGAGCCGGGGCAGCACTCCCGGCAGGTCCGCGAACGCGGATTCGCCGGTGATCAGCGCGTCGAAGGCGGGGTCGGCGAGCAGTTCGAGGGCGAGCGCGAGCCGGTCGGCGAAGCTGCGGCGGGCGCGCCGCGCCGGGGAGACCGTGCCCACTTGGCTGCTGCGGACGGTCAGGCGCCGGGAGTGGAAGGCCTCGCCCAGCGGCAGGCTGACCGGCCGGTCGCCGTACCAGCTCAGCTCGATGACCGTGCCCTCCGGGGCCAGCAGTTCGAGCGAGCGGGCCAGTCCGGCGTCGGTGGCGCTGGCATGGACGACGAGGTCGCAGTCGCCCAGCGCGTCCTCGGGCGATGCGAAGGCGACGCCCAGCGCCGTGGCCGTCCCGGCCCGCGCGGGATCCGCGTCGACCAACTGCACCCGGGCCCCGGGAAAACGCGCGAGGACGGCGGCGACGCTGCACCCGACCATCCCCCCGCCGACCACCGCGATCCGGTCCCCCACCAGCGGCGCCGCATCCCACAGGGCGTTCACCGCGGTCTCCACCGTCCCCGCCAGCACGGCCCGCGACGCGGGGACGCCGTCCGGCACGGGGACGACGGCGCTCGCCGGGACGACATAGCGCGTCTGGTGCGGATAGAGGCAGAACACCGTACGGCCGAGGAGCCGCGCCGGCCCCTCCTCCACGACCCCGACGCTGAGATAGCCGCTGGTCACCGGTCCCGGGAACGCCCCCTCCTGGAACGGCGCCCGCATCGCGGCGTACTGGCTCTCGGGCACCCCGCCGCGAAACACCAGGCTCTCCGTCCCCCGGCTCACACCGGAGAACAGCGCACGCACCAGCACCTCGTCATCGCCGGGTCCGGGCAGCGCGACCTCGCGGATCTCGCCCCGACCGGGAGAGACGACCCAGAAGGCCCGGGCAGCGCGCGACATCGGGATCCTCCTGGACGCTCCGGCGACGGTTCATCGGTGCGGGTGAGCTGCGTGCGGGTGAACTGCGTGCGGGAAGCTGCCGTGCGGGAGCCGCCTGCGATGGATCATGATGACGCGGTTACCATACGCGGCAGTCATCGACTCCGCCACACGTCCCGGGAGGCACGGTGGCCGTACAAGATCCGTACGACACAAGGCCCTTCGGCCAGGACACCACGACGGGCATGGGCGTACAGCTGCTGATGCTGGAAGTGCTGTGCCGGGCGGTCGGCCTGGGTACCGCGGGCTGGCTGACGGGCTCCACGTTCGCGGTGGTCACCTGGGCCGTGCTCACCCTCGCGCTGCGCCGGTCATGGACGGGCTCGTTCGGCCCGGCCAATCGCGTCACGCTGGCCCGCGCGGTCCTTGTAGGCGGGGTGACGGCCCTGGTCGCGGACTCCTTCGCGCACCGGGTGCCGGTCGCGGTGCTGGTCGCGCTGGCCACCGTGGCCCTGATCCTGGACGCCGTCGACGGGCATGTGGCGCGGCGCACGGGAACGGCGACGGAGCTGGGCGCGCGCTTCGACATGGAGGTGGACGCCTTCCTCATCCTGGTGCTGTCCATCTACGTCGCGATGCCGCTGGGCGCATGGGTCCTGCTCATCGGCCTCATGCGGTACGCCTTCGTCGCGGCGTCCTGGGCACTGCCGTGGCTGCGCGGCGACTTGCCGCACAGCATGGCCCGCAAGACGGTGGCCGCCTTGCAGGGGATCGTCCTGGTGGTGGCCGGTGCCGGAATCGTGCCGACGGCGTGGGCGTTCCTCGCCGTGGGGCTGGCGCTGGCGCTGCTGGTGTGGTCGTTCGGGCGGGACGTCGCCTGGCTGTGGCGGACCCGGGAGTCCGCCGCGTGAGGCCGGGCCGCGCCGAGCGCGGCGCGGCCGTCACGTTCCCGCGTGCCGCCCCAGGTAGACGACCAGCGCCAGGAAGACGATCAGGAGCTGGCTGACGAGGATGGCGAGCAACACCCGTCGCCATACGCCGCGCTGGACGGTGCGGTGCGGCACATGGACCGCGCCGGGCAGCCGCGCCAGCTGGCGGCCGGGGCGGACGGCGGTGACGGTGGTGCCGCGCCGCCGGCCGCAGCGCGGTGACGTGCGGTGGCGGGCGGCGAATTCCGGGCAGCCGCGGCCGTGTCCGGGGGCGGTTCTCAGCGTGCCCCGTCGGTGGTGGCGGCCTCGGCAGGGTCGGGCGGAGCCCGGCCCGGTGGCCGACGGTATGCAGGTGCGGGAGCGGACCGCCCGCCACGGCGGCGGTCCCTTACGCCTCGCTGCGGCCATCTGCGATCACCCCTCGGGGCGGCGCGCGTACGTCACGACACCGCCCCCATGCTGTCGGCCGTCGCCACCCCTCCGACCGTCCGTACGGCGCCGACTTCGGCCTTCCGAAGCTCGGTGAGCAGCGCATGGCGAACGGTGAGCACATCGGTGAGGACCCGGCGGGCGGCGCGCAGCAGCTCCGCGACGTCGCCGCCGGCGAGCTCGTAGACGACGGTGGAGCCGCTCCGGGTCGCCGTCACGATGCCCGAGCGGCGCAGGATCGCCAGCTGCTGGGAGAGCGCGGACGGCTCCACCTCGATCGCGGACAGCAGGCTGCGGACCGGCAGCGGCCCGTCCTGGAGCAGTTCCAGCACCCGGATGCGGACCGGATGACCCAGCATCCGGAAGAATTCGGCCTTCGCCTGATAGAGCGGAACGCCCGCGCCGTTCACTCCGGCGCCCCGCTCTCCGGCCCGGCCCCGGGTCCGCCGTCCGGGTCGATGCCCACATTGCCGGCCACCCGCAGCGCGTCGTCCAGCTCGTCCTCCGCCACGGCCAGCGCATAGGCGTCGTCCGCCGTCTGCGCGGCGGCGACGGCGGCGCGCGCAGCTCGTACCCGTTCCCGTACCGACTCGGCGAATCCGCCCACGCTTGCCCTCCGCGTCCAGGCCGACCGGCCGTCGCGTCATCTGTTGAATTGCGGAATTCTGCAACTGTAGACGACAAGGGCGGGCCGCCCCTATGGGTGGGGCGGACACAATGCATCCGATGGCGGCAAAAGGCCTCGACGCCCGGGCCGGCACGTCGCGAGCGGGCCCGGAAGCCCCGGCAGCCCCGGAGCGCCCGCCTCACCCGATGCGACCGCGCCTCCCCTCCCTCCCCTCGCCCCGCACACCCGCCCTCCCCCCGCGCGGCCGGGCTTGAATCTCCCGTTGGAGGAGCTTTTACGGTGCCGGCAGGCGCGGCCGAAGCCGGTAGCGGCGGGCCGCGAACACCCTGACCCGAAGGAGAGACCATGACCGCATTCGTCCTGGTATCAGGCGGCTACACCGGTGGCTGGATCTGGCGGGACGTGGCCGCCCGGCTTCGCGAACGGGGCCATCAGGCGCACCCGGTGACGCTCACCGGGATGGGCGACCGACGGCACCTGACGGGACCCGGCACGGATCTCGAGACGCATATCGAGGACGTGGTGCAGCTGCTGGACCACGAGGAGCCGGCGGACACCGTGGTCGTCGGCCACTGCTACGGCCTGCATCCCGCGTTGGGGGCCGTCGATCGGCGCCCGGACCGGATCCGCCGCCTCGTCCATCTGGACGCGGGGATGCCCGGCGACGGCGACGCGGCGGTCGACGTGATGCCCGACCCGGCCGTACGGGACCGGCTGCTACGGCGGGCCCGGGAGCTGGGCGGCGGGCGCATCGTGCCGCCGCCGCCCCTGGACGACGAAGAGCTGTGGGGCAGCCTCGCGCTGCTCCCGGAGTCCGCCCGGCGCCGCCTGGAGCGGCTCGCCGCACCCCAGCCGCTGGGCACGCTGACCCAGCCGCTCCGCCTGACCGGCGAGGCGGCACGGATCCCGGCCACCGGCATCTTCTGCACGGCGAACGGGGCGAGCATCGCCGTCGTCGAGTCGCTGGTGGCGTCGGGCGATCCCCGCTTCCACAAGCTCACCGACCCCCAGGTCGGCTTCTTCGACCTGGACACCGGGCACTACCCGATGCTGTCCCACCCGGACGAGCTGACCACCCTGCTGATCCGCGCCGCCGCGGGCGAAGGCCACCGGCTCAGGCAATCCGGTGGGCGCCCCCGTCCGTCGACCGCACAGTGACGCGCGGGAGCCGGTCAGGCCAGGGAATACAACTGCGGCTGATTTCCCGGCCGGCGATGGCGCAACACCCTCAACTCCACGAGCCCGACGCCCGCAGGTGGGCTGATCGTGCTCGGCCGCGCACTCCACCGCAGCCACAGCGCGCACGCCCCGTTGGCGGCCTCCGCCTCGAGTTTCTCCAGCGACCACCGTTTGTTGCCGCGATCGATCTCCACGGCGACCGCAGACATCCCGGGCCGGTAGAACTTCACGTCCAGATACCCCTGCCGCGGCGGCCTCCCCTCAGCCGGCTTCGCGCAACTCGGGGCCTCCCGCCGGGCGGTCCACCGCTGGCTCACGCCCCACTCCTCGACGCACCGCGTCAGGTGCCGCGTGACCTCCTCCGCCTGGAATCGGTGAAAGGGGGCCCGCGCCTTGAGCCACGCCCGCAACTGCTCCGCCTGATGGGCCGCGTCGCTCCCCGCGATACTTGTGTCGCTCTCGGTCATGCCCGCAGATTATCCCGGGCCGCACGGCTGTCGGGCTTGTCGCCGGCACGGTGCACACCGAAGCCAACTGGGTTCAACCAGCCGCGAGTTCGTGCCTTCGTCGCATCAGGCGGATCCCTCTCCCCACCGCAGCCTCATGGATCTTCGCGTGGCAGTCGGCGGGTGGAGATACGTGCAGCGCTCCGGAGGGTGGTGCCTTTACGGCATGGCAGGCGGGGCAGGTGATCGACGCGTTTTGCGCCTGCTTTACCCTGGGCTGCCAAATATTCGGATCTTTCCTAGGATCGGTGTCATACGTGAAGTTGACTCGCGTTTCGGCCGTGGTCGCAGCTGCCGCGATAGCCCCGGCCGTCCTGTTCGCCTCCCCGGCGGCCGCCGACGATGCTGCGCCTTCGCGAGCGGCCTCGGCTCCCGACACGGCGTCGGATGCGCATCAGGACGCGTCGGGAGACGCCACCTCGGCGGAAGAGGACCGGATCGCGATCCTGCGGATGCTGGCCGACAAGAACATCGGCAAGGGACTCCGCACCGCGGCGCAGAAGGCGCTCGACGGCACCGCGCAGGACATGCGCCAGTTCCTCGAATCCGGCCAGTACACGGCGCGCGACGAGGACAACCGGTTCGCCATCTTGAAGATCCTTGCGAACAAGGACACGGGCCGGGGAGTCCGCGAGGCCGCGCAGAAGGCCTTGAACGGCACGGCGGAGGACCGCGTGCGCTTCCTGGAATCGGGCCTGCGTCGCGCCCAGGAGGAGGACGACCGGGTTCGCGTCGCCCAGATCATCCACTCCGGTGGTCCCTCGGTGAGGGCGGCCGGCAGTGAAGCCCTGGACGGCACGCCGGAAGACGTCCGGCATTTCCTGGAGGTCGGCCAGTACGAGGCCCGCGCGATCGACGACCGGGTGCGGGCCACCCAGATCTACGGCGCCGGCGGCCCCGCGGTGAAGGAAGCCGCCAAGAAGGCTTTGCAGGGCACCCCGGAAGACGTCCGGCGGTTCCTGGAGGTCGGCCAGTACGAGGCTCGCGCCAAGGACGAGGCCGCCGAGGGCGCGGCCAAGAACGAGCCCACACCGGGGTCCGACGACAACGCCGACGGCAACGGCAACAACGGCGGCAAGGGCGGCGAGGACACCCAGGCGGCTACCGGCGACCGGCCGAAGGAGGCCACCGGTGAGGCCACGGGTGAGGCTGTCAGGCCCGCCCTCGCGTCGTCCCGGAGCGCCGTGACGCGCCCCGGCGACAGCGGCGAACTGGCCGACACGGGAGCCGGATCGGCCACCTCTTGGGCGGTCGGGGGTACGGCGGCCGCCCTCGCCACGGGCGCCGGTCTGCTGCTCGCGGGCCGCCGCCGCAGCTCCGTCGGGCGCTGAGCGGAACGGCCGGGGCGGCTGCCTTCGTCGGCGGCCGCCCCGGCCACCTGCCGACCGGCAGGCATGATCCGCGGGACGACGACGGTCGAACCTTCTGACGAGGCCGGGCGGTATGCCCTACGGTCGGGCCCGCGGGGCGGTGGTCCCCCTCACCGAAAGGCACCTCATGACGTCACTGGTACGCCACATCACGATCGACTGCGCCGACCCTTATCGCCTGGCGCAGTTCTGGGCCGAGGTGCTGGACGGCTCGCTCGCCGAGGATGACTTTCCGGGCGACCCGGAGGCCTTGGTGACCGCTGCGGGCAGCGGGCTGCTGTTCATCGCGGTACCGGAGAAGAAGGCCACCAAGAACCGGCTGCATCTGGATCTTCAGCCGCAGGACCGCAGCCGGGACGAGGAGGTCGAGCGGCTGCTGGCACTGGGCGCGGCCTTGGTAGCCGATCATCGCCGCCCCGACGGCACGGGGTGGGCGACGTTGGCCGATCCCGAGGGCAATGAGTTCTGTGTGGAGCGGAGCGCGGCCGAGCGGGCGGCGGGGTGAGGCCGTACCAGGACGTCGTACGAGGACGTCGTACGAGCGTCACGCCCGGCGCCGTCGGGCCCCTCGGGAGGACGGGCCGGCGGTGATCGGCGCCCGGTCGCGCACCGGGCGTCGTTCGCCGTCCTATTCCCCGGCTTGCGCCCGGGCCTCGGCTATCTTCTCCTGCGCCTCGGCCAGGTCCTCCGCCGTCGGGGCGTCGTCCTGAGTGAGTTTGCGGCGCCAGTAGCCGGTGAAGTCGATCTGAGTGGTGGCCAGGCCGCGCTCGTTGACCAGGTGGCGCCGTAGTGCGCGGACCGTGCCGGCCTCACCGGCGAGCCAGGCGAAGGCCTCCCCGGAGGAGGGGAAGGCCGCGTCGCGTACCGCGCTCAGCAGGGCCTCGCCGTTTCCGGCTGCAACGTCGTTGCGGTGGACCCAGCGGACGGTGAGGTCGGCCGGGGTCGCGAAAAACTGTTCCTCCGCGGCGTCGGCCACCTCGATGTACGCCACCGCGCGGGCGCCCTCGGGCAGCGCCTCCACCAGCGAACCGATGGCCGGAAGCGCCGTCTCGTCACCGGCCAGCAACAGCCAGTCGGCGCCGTCGAGGGGCAGCGGCCTGGCGTAGATTGCCGACGGCCCGTAGCGAGCGAGGGTGTCGCCCCGTTGCGCCTTGGCCGCCCAGCGGGTGGCCGGACCGGCTGCGGTATCGGCCTCCGGCGCCTCCGCCGCCGCGTGCAGGACGAAGTCGACGGTGATCCGGTGCCGTTCGGCGTCGTAGGACCGCACCGTGTAGCTGCGCATCCACGGCCGTTCGTCCTCGGGTATGGCGAGGAACGCCTCGTACCAGCGCATCACATCCCCGTCCGCGCCCTTGTCCGGGAGCCGGGGCGCGGTCTGGCCCGGTCGGGGAAAGAGCAGCTTGAGCTGCTGGTCGGGCCAGGTGGGGAAGGCGTCGAGGCCGTCCCCGGCGAAGGTGACACGGACCATGCGCGGCGTGATCCGCCGGACGTCGGTGACCTGGATGAGGGCGACGGGCACGTCCGTCACTGGATCCTCCATGCGGGTGTGGGAAGTGGTGGGTGGTAGCGCCGGCCCTACGGCCTTGGCGCCGCGGGTGGTTGGAGGTAGGCCCGAAGATGATGGGCCGTCAGTGAATCGCCGTGGGCGACGAGGTCGGCCGGGGTGCCGCTGAACACCACGCGGCCGCCGTCGTGTCCCGCGCCGGGGCCGAGGTCTATCAGCCAGTCGGCATGGGCCATCACGGCCTGGTGGTGTTCGATGACGATGACGGTGTTTCCGTCGTCCACCAGCCTGTCGAGCAGGCCCAGGAGCTGGTCCACATCGGCGAGATGGAGGCCGGTGGTCGGCTCGTCCAGGACGTAGACGGCGGCCTTCTCCGCCATGTGGAGGGCGAGCTTGAGGCGTTGGCGTTCGCCGCCGGAGAGGGTCGTGAGCGGCTGGCCGAGGCTGAGGTAGCCGAGGCCGACGTCACTCAGCCGCTCGAGGATGGTGCGGGCCTGTCCGGCGGGGAAGAACGCGCGGGCCTCGGCCACGGACATGGCCAGCACCTCGCTGATGTTCTTGCCGCGCAGGGTGTACGTGAGCACCTTCGGGGTGAACCGCCTGCCCTCGCACTCCTCACAGACCGAGGCGACGCCCGCCATCATCGCGAGATCGGTGTAGACCAGCCCGATGCCCTTGCAGTGCGGGCAGGCTCCTTCGGAATTGGCGCTGAACAGCGCGGCCTTGACGCCGTTGGCCTTGGCGAAGGCCGTACGGATGGGGCCGAGCAGCCCCGTGTAGGTGGCCGGATTACTGCGGCGGGAGCCGCGGATGGCGGACTGGTCGGCGACGATCACGCCGTCCCGCCGGGGCAGCGAGCCATGGATCAGGGAGCTCTTGCCCGATCCCGCGACCCCGGTGACGACGGTGAGTACGCCGAGCGGGATGTCGACGCTGACGTCCTTGAGGTTGTGCCGGGTCGCGCCGGTGATGGACAGATGGCCGCTGGGCCGGCGGACCGTCTCGCGCAACCCGGCGCGGTGGTCGAGATGGCGGCCCGTCAACGTACCGGAGCGGCGTAGCGCGGCGACCTCGCCGGTGAAGCAGATCCGGCCGCCGGCGGATCCGGCGCCGGGGCCGAGGTCGACCACATGGTCGGCGATCTCGATGGTCTCGGGTTTGTGCTCGACGACCAGGACGGTGTTGCCCTTGTCGCGCAGCCGCAGCAGGAGGTCGTTCATCCGCTGGATGTCGTGCGGATGCAGTCCGACGGTCGGCTCGTCGAAGACATAGGTGACGTCGGTCAGGCTGGACCCGAGGTGGCGGACCATCTTGACCCGCTGGGCCTCGCCACCGGACAGCGTGCCCGATTCGCGGTCCAGGCTCAGATAGCCCAGGCCGATCTCGACCAGCGAATCCAGGGTGTGGGAGAGGGTGGTGACGAGCGGGGCCACGGACGGGTCGTCGATGGTCCGCGCGAAGGCGGCGAGGTCGCTGATCTGGAGGGCGCAGCATTCGGCGATGTTGCGGCCGGCGATACGGGAGCCGAGGGCGGCGGGGTTGAGGCGCGTGCCACCGCAGTCGCCGCAGGCGGTGAAGGTCACCGCGCGGTCGACGAAGGCCCGGATGTGCGGCTGCATGGACTCGCGGTCCTTGGCGAGATACACCCGCTGCACCTTCACCAGCAGGCCCTCGCAGGTGATGTTGAAGGTGCCCTGTCTGGTTTTGGTGGCGGGCTGGTGCAGGAATGTGTCCCACTGCTCGGGGGTGTACTCCTTGAGTTTGGCGTCGGGGTCGAAGTAGCCGGAGTGGGCGAGGGTCTGCCAGTAGAAGGAGCCGACGGTGAAGCCCGGTGCGGTGATCGCGCCCTCGTTGAGGGAGAGTTCGGTGTCCACCAGCGCGTCGATGTCGATCGTCGAGACCCGCCCCAGCCCCTCGCACGTCTGGCACATTCCCTCGGCGCTGTTGAAGCCGAAGGCGGTCGAGGTGCCGACGTGGGGCTCACCGAGGCGGCTGAAGATGATCCGCAGCATGGTGTGGGCGTCGGTCGCGGTGCCGACCGTGGAGCGGGAGTTGACGCCCATCCGTTCCTGGTCGACGACGATCGCCGCGCTCAGGTTCCGCAACGCGTCGACATCGGGCCTTGCCTGGCTCGGCATGAACGACTGGACGAAGGCCGTATAGGTCTCGTTGATCAGCCGCTGGGACTCCGCGGCGATGGTGCCGAAGACCAGGGAGGACTTGCCCGATCCGGAGACTCCGGTGAAGACCGTGAGGCGGCGTTTGGGGATGTCGAGGGACACCTCCGTGAGGTTGTTCTCCCGTGCGCCGCGGACCTCGATGACGTCGTGACTGTCGGCGGCAGACCGAACAGACCGCTCGCCGGACCCCTGGTACCCCATCCCGCCCCCTGATATCTTTACGTTGTAAAGAGTTCTCCCGACGACGTTACTTTATGCTGTAAGGAGTTGGCAAGTGGTTCTCTTCGCCGGCCAGGGCGACGCCCGCCGTTCGATGTCCCTGCTGTGGCGCGCCAAGGACAAGGACACGGCCGGAAAGCGCGCAGCGCCCGGCCCCAAACCGGCGCTGAGCGTGGACGCCATCGTCGACGCGGCGATCGAGCTCGCCGACTCCGAAGGCCTGGCCGCGCTGTCGATGCGCGCGGTGGGCGAGCGCCTCGGGCGGACGGCGATGGCGTTGTACACCTATGTCCCCAGCAAGAACGAGCTGATGGACCTGATGTACGACCGGGCGCTGGCCGAGCTGCCGACCGACTACGACCTCGCGCCGGGCTGGCGACCCGCGGTGTCGTCCTGGGCCGAGGACACCTGGGAGTTCTATCTGCGCCACCCCTGGGTGCTCCAGGTCTCCCAGGCCCGGCCGGTGCTCGGGCCGAACGAATACGTCGCGCTGGAGACGCTGGTGCGGCTGCTGTACGCCACCGAGCTGGACTCCGCCGTGCTGCGCCGCATCGTCGGGGCGCTCTTCCACTTCGTCCGCGGCGCCGCACAGACCGTCACGGAATCGCGGCTGGCCGCGGCGGCCACGGGCATGTCCGACGAGGAGTGGTGGCAGTCCCGCTCCACCGTGCTCGGCGAGGTCGTGCCCGACTTCCAGCACCGCTTCCCGCTCCTGGTCCGCCTCGAGACCGAGGGCGCCACACCCCATACGGACAGCTCGGAGCCGTACATGGAGCGCGAGGCGAAGACCACCTTCGAGGTCGGCCTGGCCGTCATCCTGGACGGCATCGAGGCGACGATGGACAAGGCCGCCCCATGACCCCGTCGTAACGCCGCTCCGATGTCGCGCCGACCCCGTCCCGCACTTCTCTACCAGCCACTCGGGTTCCGCCAGAAGGGCGAGAACGGCGTGTACGACGCCGACCGGGCCCACGGCAATGGGAGCGTCCGTGGACCA
This sequence comes from Streptomyces sp. NPDC053427, assembly GCF_044544985.1. Taxonomy (NCBI): domain Bacteria; kingdom Bacillati; phylum Actinomycetota; class Actinomycetes; order Kitasatosporales; family Streptomycetaceae; genus Streptomyces; species Streptomyces sp. NPDC053427. The sequence continues at coordinate 27,239 of NZ_JBITYA010000015.1, forward strand.
TGACCGAGCGCTGTTGACGAAGTGACCGACGACGGGAGGCACCCGTGCGAGGACGACCCTTGCCGCGCAGATCGCTGCTGGCCGGAGCGGCGTCGCTCGGTCTCCTGGGGGCGGCCGCGAGACCGGCGGCAGCCGCGGGCGGCAGCCGCTACTGGGTGGGCGGCTGGGCCGCCGCCCTCACCCCGCCGGCGCGCAGGGGCCGGTCCGTCCATGGATTCGCCCACCACACCCTCCGCCTGGTGGTGCGCCTCTCGGTCGGTGGCGACCGGGTCCGGCTGCGCCTGTCCAACCTGTACGGCACCCGGCCGCTGGATCTGGGCGCGGTGACGGTCGCGCGACGGGCCAAGGGTGCCGCCACCGTGCCGGGAACCCGGCGCCGGGTGACCTTCGCCGGGCGGCGCTCGGCCACCGTCCCCGTAGGTGCGGAGGTCGTCAGCGATCCCGTACGGCTGACCGTGCACGCCGACCACGACCTGGTGGTGAGCATCCATCTGCCGACCCCGACCGGGCCGACCACCTGGCACGGCGGGGCGAAACAGACCAGCTACCTGTCCACGCGGGGGGATCACACCGCCGACGAGAGCGGCTCGGCCTTCCACCACCGGACGCTTTCCTGGTTCTTCCTGGAAGGCGTCGATGTCGCCGCGGCGACCGCGGACGGCACGGTGGTGGCCTTCGGCGACTCCATCACCGAGGGCGGCAAGATCCCCGACGACGTCAATGTGCGCTGGCCGGACGTGCTGGCGCGGCGGCTGGCCGCTGCCGCGCGGCGCGGCCGCGGGCTCTCCGTCGTCAACGCGGGCATCGGCGGCAACCGGCTGCTGAGCGACGTCGGAACCGGCGCCGACGGGCGGATCCACCTCGGGATCAACGGCGAGGCGCGGTTCGCCCGCGATGTGCTCCGGCAGACCGCCGTGTCCGACGCGATCGTGCTTCTCGGCACCAACGACCTGGGGGCCGGCACCGGGGTGCACCGGGGCACCAGGGTGACGGCCGACCAGGTGATCGCCGGACTGGCCTCGCTGGCCAGCCGGGCGCACGCCGCCGGCATCGCGCTGCATGCCGGCACCATCACCCCCAACGCCCTGCTGAGCCCGACGGGGGAACGGATGCGGGCGCAGGTCAACCACTGGATCCGTACCGGGCGGGCCTTCGACGGCGTCGTCGACTTCGATGCGGCGCTGCGCGACCCGGCCGCGCCGCGGCGGCTGCGGCGCGCGTACAACAGCGGCGACGGGGTGCATCCGAACACCGCCGGGATGTACGCCATGGCGCAGGCGGTGGATCTGTCGGCACTGGGCCGCGCGGGAACGTATCTTCTGCCCGTCACCGGCTCAGGCACATCTGGCCGCCGTCCCCCGCACGCACCGCAACCAGGGCAGCACTCTCCAGGTTGAGTCCTGACATGGACGCCAAAAAGACCACGGGTCATGTTTTCCAGCGCCTCTCCCTCTCGCCCCCGTACGCCCGGCGGTCCACCGAGGAGGCGACCCCGATCTTCGACCAATTGCTCCGGGAGTGGCGTGCGGGGGCGCTGCGGCCGGTGGTCTCGTGGCCGATCGACGATTCCGGGAAGATCAAGCCGGGCGCCACTGTTGGAACCGATGATGGCCGTCCCTATCCGCGGAACCGCATTGAGGAGCATGACCGTGAGCCTGTACGACATTCCCCTGCGCACCCTGACCGGTGAGCCCGCCTCGCTCGCCGACTACCGCGGCCGCGCGCTGCTGGTGGTCAATGTGGCGTCCAAGTGCGGGCTGACCCTGCAGTACTCGGGCCTGGAGCGGCTCCAGGAGCGCTATGCCGACCGCGGCTTCAGCGTGCTGGGCTTCCCCAGCAATCAGTTCGCGGGCCAGGAGCCGGGCACCGCCGAGGAGATCGCCACGTTCTGCTCCGCACAGTACGGCGTCAGTTTCCCGCTGTTCGAGAAGACCGATGTCAACGGCGCGGAGCGGCATCCGCTGTATGCGGAGCTGACCGGCACCCAGGACGCGGAGGGCGCGGCCGGGGACATCCAGTGGAACTTCGAGAAGTTCCTGATCGACCATCAGGGCGAGGTCGTGGGCCGGTTCCGGCCGCGCACGGAGCCGGAGGCCGACGAGCTGGTCGCGGCCATCGAGGCGGCCCTGCCGGCCTGAGCCACGGGCGCCCGGGCCGGTCGCCGCGCGCGGCCCGGGCCGGTGCCGCGCGGCCGGCCATCCGCCCGCCTTCCGCCCGCCGGCCGTCAGACGGCCACGCAGTCGGCCAGGCAGGTGGCTCCGGCGATCGCTTCGGCGACCGTCTCGAACTCACCGGTCAGCGAGGCCATCCCCAGCAGCCGGGCGACCCACCCGCTCTCCGCGACCCCGGTCAGCCGCAGCCGCCCGCCCCGGTCGCGCGCCCGGTGCCGGGCGCGGCACAGCAGGCCCAGCCCGGCGCAGTCCATGAAGGTCACCGCGCTCACATCGAGGACGAGATCGGGGCGCGGCACGCCGGTCAGCGCGTCCAGCCGGTCGGAGACCACCGAGGCGGTGAGGATGTCCCATTCGCCGCGGAGCTCCAGCACGATCGTGCTGCCCGCCTCGCGGATGTGGCCGACGAATTCCTGGTAGTTGTGGCCCTCGACCATCAGCCCGACCCACTTTCGTGCCAGAGAGCGAGACAGCGCCACGCAGGTGGCGAAGGCGTACGGAGAGAAGGGGGAAGCGCCCGTCGCGATCCCGGCGGATGCGTCCGTATCCGGTCGTCGGCTGTGCCCTGACATCGCTGCTGTGCGTTACGTTCTACGGCTTACCCGCCTGTCGTAGCGTCAAGCCCTGGCGAGAACCGCATAAAGAGGTTGTCTCAATTGCAGCGGACCAGCTCAGAGCGGACTTCCCGCGTCGGACCGCCGTCGCCTCGTGCGCGCGTGCCCGAGGCGGGCGGCCAACGGGCCGTTTTCCGGGGCGAGTTCGAAGCACATCACGGAGCTGACGCGTCTCCGCGATCCGGCCGCGGCGGCGCCCGCCGGACACCCGTCATCGGACTCCGTTGACCGCGTGGCTTGAAACAGCGGTTTTCGGCTTGGCACAGACCGTAACCGTCAGGAGCGCGACGACCTCGGCCGGATCGCGGAGACGGCGGGCGGCACAGCGGCCCGCCGGTACGCTCCGGGTCGTCGGCAGCGCCGGCCGGTCACCGCGCCGTCGCCCTGATGAACGGCCGGTCGCGCGCCGTCACCCGCTCCGCCGGGCCCGCCGCCCGCAGCACGGTGTCCAGGGCCCGCTCCGGGTCGCTGGTGTAACGCCCGCTCGCCCAGGCCGCGTTGGCCTCGATGACCGCCCAGTGGCCGTCGAGGCGGCCGACGTCGACGACGATCGCGGACGGCAGGCCGGCGCCGCAGCGCGCGAGGAGTTCGGCGCCGAAGGCCGCCGCGTCCGGGGTGAGCGGGCCGAGGCTCAGCCGCCCGTCCTCGGCGTAGCGGCTGCCGGTGCACACCTCGCCGTCCAGGAGGTAGAGGCGGTATTCGGCGGCGAAGGACACGACGTCGGAGACCAGCACGAGGGTGTCGGGGTCGACGGCGTCGGCGCCGGGCAGCCGGGATCCGTCGGCGTAGACCATGGCCCGGATGCCCTTGTCGTTGGGTGACTTGACGAAGACCGGTCGGCGCAGGGCGTACGCCTCGCGGAGGGCCAGCGCGCGGATCTCGCGCCGTACGAGGTCGCGGGGCAGATCGGCGAGCCAGCGTGCCGGGGCTTCGAGCGGGGCGATGCCGAGCGGGCCCGCCAGCGCGTCGGCGAAGGACGGCCCGGCGTGCAGATGCTCCGGCCCCCCGGCGCGCAGTCCCTCCGGGAGGGCGAAGGTGGGCAGCTGGACGGTGCGCAGTCCGCGCCGCCGGGCGGTGTCGCGCAGCTCGGTGGCCGATGCCGTCAGGCGCGGCGGCAGGAACAGCGTCGCCGCGTGGGAAGCGGCTGCCGTGGTGTGGGCGTCGTCGCCATGGCCCCCGTGTCGCATGGCGATCATGGTATCGGCGGGCTGCGGGGGCGGTCCGGGCGGGCGGTCGGGGCGGCCCGAGGACGGACGGGGCCCGTACGGGAGTCCTGAAAGGGTGAGCGGGGGACCGGACGCGCGCCCTGGAGGGTGACCGGCAAGGAATCTCTTGACCTCAACATTGGTTTAGGTCCTAGGTTCCTTTCATGTCGCCGGTCAGCCACGGCGATCCCGTGCCGACCCCGACACCTTGGAGGCCGCGATGGACATGGAAGTCACCGCCTGGCATTCGCTGCACAGCACGATGACCGCACAGCAGGGCAGCCGCCGCTTCTCCCGCGGAACGCTGCGCCGGATCGGCGGCTTCGCCCGCCCGCACCGGCGCCGTCTGGTGTGGTTCCTGCTGCTCAGCACCGTGACCGCGATGCTCGCGGTGGCCACCCCGCTGCTCGCGGGCCGGGTGGTGGACGCGATCTGGCATCGCGATTCCGCCTCCGTCGTCCTCGGACTGTCCGGACTGATCGCCGTCATCGCGCTCGCCGAGGCGGGCCTGGGCCTGGTGACCCGGTGGCTGTCGGCGAGCCTCGGCGAGGGGCTGATCCTGGATCTGCGGACGACCGTGTACGACCACGTCCAGCGGATGCCGATCGCGTTCTTCACCCGCACCCGCACCGGAGCGCTGGTCAGCCGCCTCAACAACGATGTGATCGGCGCCCAGCGGGCGTTCAGCGACACCCTCTCCGGGGTCGTCAGCAATATCGCGACGCTTCTGCTGACCCTCGTGGTGATGCTGAGCCTGTCCTGGCAGATCACCCTGATCGCGCTCGTCCTGCTGCCGGTGTTCGTGCTGCCCGCCCGGCGGGTCGGCCGGCGGCTCGCGGCGCTGCGGCGCGAGGGCGCCGACCACAACGCCGCGATGGGCACGCAGATGACCGAACGGTTCTCCGCGCCGGGCGCCACCCTCGTCAAGCTGATGGGCCGGCCGTCCCGTGAGTCCGCCGAATTCACCGCCCGCGCCCGTCGGGTGCGCGACATCGGCGTGCGTCAGGCGATGGTGCAGACGTACTTCGTCACCGCGCTCACCCTGGTCTCCGCGCTGGCGCTGGCCGTGGTCTACGGGCTCGGCGGCTACCTCGCGCTGCGCGGCCACCTGGAGCCCGGCGCGATCGTCTCGCTCGCCCTGCTGCTCACCCGGCTCTATGCCCCGCTGACCGCCCTGTCCGGCGCGCATATCGAGGTGATGAGCGCGCTGGTCAGCTTCGAGCGGGTCTTCGAGGTGCTGGACCTCAAGCCGCTGATCACCGAGAAGCCGGACGCCCGCGCGGTGCCCGACGGCCCGGTGTCGGTGGAGTTCGACACCGTACGCTTCGGCTACCCCGCCGCCGACAAGGTCTCCCTCGCCTCCCTCGAAGAGGTCGCCACCCTCGACACCCGCGGCGGGGAGCAGGTCCTGCACGACGTCTCCTTCCGCGCCGAGCCCGGCCAGATGGTCGCCCTGGTGGGCTCCTCGGGCGCCGGCAAGTCGACCATCGCGCAGCTGCTGCCGCGGCTGTACGACGCCGACGGCGGCGCGGTCCGGCTGGCCGGGGTGGACGTCCGCGATCTGACCGCGGCCTCGCTGCGCGAAGCGCTCGGCATGGTCACCCAGGACGGGCACCTCTTCCACGACTCGATCCGCGAGAACCTGCTGCTGGCCAAGCCGGAGGCGGCCGAGGACGAGCTGTGGGACGCGCTGCGCCGCGCCCGCCTGGAGGCGCTGATCCGCAGCCTGCCCGACGGCCTGGACACCGTCGTCGGCGAGCGCGGCTACCGGCTCTCCGGCGGCGAACGCCAGCGCCTGACGATCGCCCGGCTGCTGCTCGCCCACCCCCGGGTGGTGATCCTCGACGAGGCCACCGCCCACCTGGACAACACCTCCGAGGCCGCCGTCCAGGAGGCGCTGACCGAGGCCCTGGAGGGCCGGACCGCGCTGGTGATCGCCCACCGGCTGTCGACCGTACGGGCCGCCGATCTGATCCTCGTCGTCGAGGGCGGCCGGATCGTCGAGCGCGGCACGCATGCGACGCTGCTGGCGGCCGACGGGCGGTATGCGGAGCTGTACCGGACCCAGTTCGCCTCGGAGGCGGGCGGGACGGATTCCGGCGGGTCAAAGGCGGTGACCGGAGCGGATTCCGGCCAGAATCCGGGCGAGGGCTTCGCCGAGGACACCGTGCTGGTGGGGTGATACCGCCCGGGACACCGCGCCGCTTGGCCCCCGCTCTCTTGGCGGGGGCCGCGGTATGCCGAAAACTGAGGCAATGACGCAGCGCGCGGAACACTCGACAGTCATGGACCGCCTCGCCATCGACGATCTGGTCACCGGCTACGCCATAGCCCTCGATGACGGGGACTGGGTCGGCTACCGGGCCCTGTTCACCGACGACGGCCGTGCCGACTACCGCTCCGCGGGCGGCATCGAGGGCAGCACGGCGGAGATCGCAGACTGGCTCACCGAGGTGCTGCGTCACTTCTCGGTGCGTCAGCACCTGATCGTCAATCGCCGGATCACCCTCGCCCGGCGGGACGGCGCACCGGGCGACACGGCCACCGTCCAGGCCGACTACCTCAACCCGATGCGGCTCGACGGCACCACTGCGGATGACGATGCCGGCCCCACCGCCCCCAACTACACCTGCGCCGGCCGCTACGCGTTCGCCGCCCGCCGCACCACCGACGGCTGGCGGCTGGCCGAGGTCGTCGTCCACGAGAAATGGCGCGAGGTGGTGCCCGACGGGGAATGATCCCCCGATCTTCACCGACGGCCCGATCCGCGCGACGAGCCCACCCGGGCGACGAGAAGGAGACGGTATGCGCACACCGCTCGGCGATCGGGCGTCCCGGCTCCGCTCCCCCTGGTGGCGTGGCCTGGCCGCGGCGCTGTGCGGGGCGCTGCCGGCGCTCACCTTTCCGGCGCCCTCCTGGTGGTGGCTGGCGTATTTCGCCCTCGTCCCCTGGTTGCTGCTGGTGCGCTCGGCGCCGACGGTGCGGCGGGCGGCGCTGGACGGCTGGCTGGGGGGTGCGGGGTTCATGCTGGCCGTCCACCACTGGCTGCTGCCGAACCTGCACGTCTTCATCCTCGTGCTGGCCCTGCTCCTGGGTGCGTTGTGGGCGCCCTGGGGGATCCTGGTGCACGCCCTGCTCGCGGACGGGCGCGGGCGGGCGACGGGCGGGCGGTACGCCGCCGCGCTGGTGCTGGTGCCGTCGGGCTGGCTGATGGTCGAACTCGTCCGTTCCTGGGAGTACCTGGGCGGCCCCTGGGGGCTGCTCGGCGCCAGTCAGTGGCAGGTGCCGCCCGCGCTGCGGCTGGCGTCGCTCGGCGGGGTGTGGCTGCTGAGCCTGCTGATCGTGGCGGTGAACACCGCGGTGGCCGAGCTGATCGCCCGTCCCGCGTCCTGGTGGCCGGCCGTCGCCGGGCTGCTGGTCCCCGTCCTGGCGGGCGCCGCGGCCTGGTTCTGGGCGCCGGTCCCCCGCCCCTCGGGCACCGTACGGATCGCCGTCGTCCAGCCCGGTCTCGGCGGCACCCCCACCGAGCGGCTGGCCCGGAGCGAGTCGCTGACCCGGTCGCTGGCGGGCCGCGGCGTACGGCTCGTCGTCTGGGGCGAGAGCAGCCTCTACGAGGACCCGGGCGACCATCCCGCACTCGCCGCCCGGCTCGGCACGCTGTCCCGGCAGACCGGCGCTGACCTGCTGATCAACGCGGATGCGCGGCGGGCGGGCCGGCCGGGCATCGAGAAGAGCGCGGTGCTGATCGGGCCGCACGGGCCGACCGGCGACCGCTACGCCAAGATGCGCCTGGTGCCCTTCGGCGAATACATACCCGCAAGGTCCCTGCTCGGCTGGGCGACCCATGTCGGCAGGGCCGCGACCACCGACCGGATCCGCGGCACCCATCAGGTCGTGATGCGGGTCGCCACCGCGGACGGGCTTCGCATCGGCCCCTTGGTGTGCTTCGAGACGGCCTTCCCCGACATGAGCCGTCACCTGGCGCGCGACGGGGCGCAGGTGCTGGTCGCCCAGTCCTCCACCTCGACGTTCCAGGACAGCTGGGCACCGGCCCAGCACGCCTCACTCGCCGCGCTGCGCGCCGCGGAGAACTGGCGGCCCATGGTCCACGCCACGCTCACCGGCATCAGCGCGGTGTACGGCCCCCGCGGCGAGCCGGTCGGCGAGCGGCTGGGCACCGACCGCAGCGCGGCCGCCGTCTACGATCTGCCGCTGGCCGAGGGCACCAGCCCCTACAGCCGGTTCGGCGACTGGGCGCTGTACGGGGCAATGGGCGCTCTGCTGCTCGCCGGCGCGTACGCGGGCGTACGGGCGCTCAGGAGGCGGCCTGCGCGAGCGCCTCGGTGACCACCCGCTCGCACAGCTCATGGGTGCGCAGCGCGTCCCGCGCCGACGGCTGCCGCCCCGCCCGTACGTCGTCCAGGAACGCCAGCACGATCTGCTCGATGCCGCGCTGCCGGGCGACCGGCACCCAGTCGCCGCGCCGCCGGACGCTCGGCTGCCCCTTGTGGTCGATGATCTCGGCGAGGTTCACGACCTGGCGCTTGGTGTCCTGGCCGGAGACCTCCAGGATCTCCTCGGCGGAGCCGCTGAGCCGGTTCATGACGCCGATGGCCGTGAAGCCGGATCGCGCTGGGGAACCACTGTCGCCGGAGAGCTGGAGTACTACGTGCTCCAGCAGCCCGTCGCGCATCCGCGCCCGGACATCGATGTGATCGATCTCGCCGGGGACGAGGAACCGCAGGGTGTCGACGACGTGGATGAAGTCGTCGAGTACCAGGGTGCGCGGGTCCTCGGGCAGGCCGACGCGGTTCTTCTGCATCAGGATCAGATCGCGGGCGTGCTCCCGGCACTGGGCGTACGCGGGCGCGAAGCGCCGGTTGAAGCCGACGGTCAGCCCCACGCCCCGGTCCTCGGCGAGCCGCACGATGCGTTCCGATGCGGCGAACTCGTAGGAAATCGGCTTGTCGACATAGGTCGGCACGCCCGCCTCGATGAGCCGCGTCACGATCTCGGGGTGCACGGCGGTCGGCGCATGCACAAAGGCCGCGTCCAGGCCGACGGAGAGCAGCGAGTCCAGGTCGGTGTGCAGCTGCCGACCGGTCAGCCGGTGGCCGTCGCCGACCCGTTGGAGGGTGGCCGGAGTGCGCGTCTGCAGATGCAGCTCGATGCCGGGCTGCATGCCCAGTACGGGGAGGTACGCCTTCTGGGCGATGTCTCCGAGTCCGATGCAGCCGACCTTCACGCGCGCTCCTTCTGCCGGGACGACGCCGCGGGCGGCGCCGCGGGGTGCCGCGGTCCGGATGACCCCGGTGTGCCGGAAGCTTACGTGGCGGTCGGCGGGCGCCAGTCCGCGATGCCGTCCAGAGCGCGCAGCGCGAGATCCGGCGCGAGCCGGGCGGTGACGGCCATCCCGGCGGCGCGCAGCGCACAGGCCGGCCGGGACCGCCAGGTGGTGAGGCGGCCGATCCGCTCCGCCCGGCGCACCACCTCCATGGCGCGCGGCAGCCGCTGCCGGGTGTACGCGGTGAGCGCGGCGCCGAGATCGCCGTCCGCCGCGGTCTCGTGGGCGAGCACGACGGCGTCCTCGATGGCCTGACAGCCGCCCTGGCCGAGGTTGGGTGTCATGGGGTGGACGGCGTCGCCGAGCAGGGCGACGCGTCCCCGGTGGAAGGCGGGCGGCGGGGCGGCCGCGGTCCGGACGTCGTTGCGGAGGACGGCGGCGGGGTCCGCGGCGGCCAGCAGCGCGGGGACCGGGTGGTGCCAGTCGCCGAAGCGGCGCAGCAGTTCGGCCCGTTCGTCGCCGTCGGCGGCCCGTCCGCCGGGCGGCACGGCGGCGGTGGCGTAGGCGTAGACGCGCCCGTCGGTCAGCGGAATCGAGCCCCACAGGCTTCCGGGACCCCATGTCTCGTGTGCCGGGTACGGGCCGTCGGGGGCGGGCACGACGAAGCGCCAGGCGGTGAAACCGGCGTAGCGGGGCTCGGGATGGCCCGGGAAGACGGCGCTGCGGACGGCGGAGTGGATGCCGTCGGCGGCCACGACGAGGTCCGCGGTCAGCTCCTCCGCACGGATCCGTACCCGCGCCGGCCGGCCGCCGGGTGCCGGATCGCCCTCGTCGACGAGGGTGGCGGCGGCGTCGGTGCGGATGACGCCCTCGGGCAGCCGGGCGGCAAGGAGGGCGCTGAGCTCGGCGCGGTGGACGACGACGACCGGGCCGCCGAAGCGCCGGGCGGCCGCGGCGGTGTCCATCCGGGCCAGCCGCCGGCCGCTGGGGAGGCAGAGCGCGCCGCTGATCTGCGGGGCAGCCAGGGCGCGGACCGCGTCGCCGGCGCCGAGGGCGTCCAGGGCGCGCTGGGCATTGGCGGCCAGCCCGATCCCCGCCCCGCTTCGCCGCGCGCCGCCTCCGTTCTTCGCCTCGCGCCCGGATGCGCGGCCCGGTTCGAGGACCGCGGCGCGCTCCAGGACGGTGACGGCCCAGCCGCGGCGGTCCAGGGCCACCGCGGCGGTCAGTCCGCCGATTCCGCCGCCGATCACGAGGGCGGTGCGTCGACCCATGATCCCTCCCCTTGCCCGCGTAACTACAACTGTAGTTTCACGCTACTACAGCTGTAGTCGGCGCGATAGGCTCACCTGCCATGAACGCTCGCAGTACGCCGCGCCATGAGCGGATCGCCGACACCGCCCTGGCCCTGCTCGCCGCACGCGGAATGCGCGGGCTGACCCACCGGGCCGTCGATGAGGCGGCCGGGCTGCCGCAGGGTTCCACCTCGAATCTCGCGCGCACCCGCGCGGCGCTGCTGGAGACGGCGGTACGGCGGCTGGCCGAGCGGGAGGCGGCCGTCCTCACCCCGAGCGAGATGCCACCCGCCACGGACGTCACCCCGGCGGCGGTCGCCGACGCGCTGGCACTGGCCCTGCACCGTTACCTCTCGGGCCACCGGCAGCTGCTCGTCGCCCGCTACGAGCTGGCTCTGGAGGCCGGCCGCCGGCCCGAGCTGCGGGCCCTGTACGACCGGGCCGGGCGGGCCTTTCGGGAGCCGATGGTCGCGCTGCTGACGGCGGCCGGCTCCACCGACCCCGAGCGGCATGCGCTCAGCGCGATCGCCTGGTGCGACGGGATGCTGTTCTCCTGTACGGCGGGGCAATTCCACGGCGCCGTGCCGAGCCGGGCCGCGCTGCGCGCGTCGTGCGCGGAACTCCTGGACGGGATGCTGCGGGGATAGCCCGGGGATGCTGCGGGGACGGCCGGTTCCCGGGGCCTATGCCTCCGCGCCCCAGCCCCCGCCCCAGCCGCCACCCCCGCCGCCTTCGAGCCGCACCGCCAGCCGGTCGATGGCCTCCCTCAGCCCCTGGCGGTATTCGCCGTCCGCCACACCGTTGGTCGAGGCGCGGGCCCTGAGCAACTGGGCGCGGGCGTCGGCCGGGCGGTCGAGGGCGACGTAGTCGGCGGCGAGGTTGAGGTGCAGCGAGGGGAAGAAGGCGCACAGGGCGCCGGTGTCCGTGCCTGCGGCACGCTCGGTGACGAAGCCCTCGGCCGCCTCGAGGGCGCGCAGGTCCCAGTCGAGTTCGTCCCTGGGGTCGTCCTGGGTGTCCGCCATGTAGTGGGCGAGCGTGCAGCGGTGGAAGGCGTCACCCTGCGGTCCGATCTCGTGCCACAGCTCGGAGAGGCGGTTGCGGGCCTCTTCCCGGTCGCCGGCGCGATGCAGCATGATCGCCTGGCCGATCCGGATGAGCACGCCGTCCAGGGGCGCCTCGTCTGGCCGCTCCTCCGTCACCGCAACTCACCCCGCGCTCGCTCGCCGTCCCTCCCCCCGACGCTAACCGCCGGGGGGAGCCTCCGCGCGCGGTGGGCGGCGCGCCGGAGGCTGTGGCTCAGGCAGCGTTCAGGTCGGGGATGCGCCAGTCGATCGGGGTGTGGCCCTGTGCGGCGATCGCCTCGTTGATCTGGGTGAAGGGGCGGGAGCCGAAGAACTTCTTCGCCGACAGCGGGGAGGGGTGCGCGCCCTGCACCACCGCATGCCGCTCCTCGTCGATCAGCGGCAGCTTCTTCTTGGCGTAATTGCCCCACAGCACGAACACCGCCGGGTCGGGCCGGGCGGCCACCGCGCGGATCACCGCGTCGGTGACCTTCTCCCATCCCTTGCCCTTGTGGGAGTTGGCCTCGCCCTCGCGGACCGTGAGGACGGCGTTCAGCAACAGCACGCCCTGCTCGGCCCACGGCATCAGATAGCCGTTGTCGGGAACCGGGTGGCCCAGCTCCTCCTTCATCTCCTTGTAGATGTTGCGCAGCGACGGCGGCGTCTTGACGCCGGGCTGCACGGAGAAGCACAGGCCGTGCCCCTGCCCCGCTCCGTGGTACGGGTCCTGCCCGAGGACCAGCACCTTCACCTGGTCGTACGGCGTGGCCTCCAGCGCCGCGAAGACCTCCTCGCGGGGCGGGTACACCGGACCCTTGGCCCGCTCCTCCTCGACGAAATCGGTCAGCTCCTTGAAATAGGGCTTCTCCAACTCCTCGCCGAGGACCCCGCGCCAGGATTCGGGCAGCATGTCGGTCACCACGTCAACAACCTCCGTTGTGCGTTCCGTTCTCACCATCAGAACTTACCGGCGACCACTGACAACGCGGTCCGCGGGCGCCGGATCCGGGCATCGGCGCGGACCGGCGGACCTGCGGCGGTGCGCTCAAGCGGTGTCGAGCCGGGCTCGCTGGCACGGATCCAGCTCAAGGTCCAGCGCCGCCAGGCACTCGTCCAGCTGCCCCACCGAACTCACCCCCAGCACCGGCACCACCGGCACCGGCCCGCCCATCAGCCATGCCAGCACCACCTGGTTCCGGGTGGCCCCGCACTCCGCCGCGACCTCCGCCAGTACCCGGAGCCGCACCACCGAGCCCGGATGGTCGTAGCGCTCCGGCAGCGGCCTGTCCGCGCGAGTGTAGGCGCCCGCCATCAGGGGCGAGTAGCCGAGGAGGGTGAGATCGGGGTGCGCGGCCGCGTAGTCGAGGAGCTCCTCGTCGGTCTCCCGCTGAAGCCCGGGCGGCAGGTCCCGGCGCGGGTGCAGATAGGTGTGCCGCTGCTGTACGGCCCGGAAGCCGGGCAGCCCGCGCCCCGCGGCAACCGTCCGGGCCTCGGCAAGCCGCCACGTCGGATGGTTGCTGGCACCGAGGGCGCCCACCCTGCCGTCCCGGACAAGCCCGGCCAGCGCCTCCACGGTCTCCTCCAGGGGGACGCCGCGGTCCTCGACATGCGCGTAGTAGAGATCGACCCGGTCGGTGCCCAGGCGGCGCAGGCTGCCCTCGAGCGCGGCGCGGAGCACGGGCCCGGCCAGCCCTTCGGCGTTGGCGGGCCACCGGTCGCCGCGGGCCGGGTCCGGGCGGGCGCCGGCCTTGGTGGCCAGGACCGTACGGCCGGCCGCGCCCCGGCTGCGCAGCCAGCGGCCGAGCAGCAGCTCGCTCTCGTCGCCGGTCGCGCCGGGCACCCAGCAGGCGTAGTTGTTCGCGGTGTCGACGAAGGTGCCGCCGGCCTCGGCGAAGCGGTCCAGGATGGCGTACGAGGTCGGCTCGTCGACCGTGGTCCCGAACGGCAGCGCCCCCAGGCACACGGCGCTGATCCGGGGCCCTTGATCGCCGCCGAGGCTGCGGTGGTGCATGGCGTGTCTCCCTCACAGGGTCCGCTGACGCAGGTGGTGCCGGCCCCGAACGGGACCGGCACCACGGACTCTGCCTCTTGGAGCGCACACGAACGCAAGGCCCGCGGCCCCGCGGTCGGACTGCCCCCGCCGGGAGCCCTCAGACCCCGGCGTTGAGGAACAGCCCGCCGTCCACGACCAGCGTCTGCCCGGTGATCCACCCCGAGGCGTCGGACAACAGGAAGGCCGCGGCCCCACCGATGTCCTCCGGGACGCCGAGCCGCGCCATCGGGTAGCCGGCCGCCGCCTCCTCCTCACGGTTCTCGTACAGCGCGGCCGCGAACTTGGTCTTGACGACCCCAGGCGCGATCGAGTTGACACGGGCCACCGGCGCGAACTCGTGCGCGAGCTGCAGAGTCAGGTTCACCATCGCCGCCTTGCTCATGCCGTACGCGCCGATGAAGGGCGAGGCGTTGAGGCCGGCGATCGACGCGATGTTGACGATCGCGCCGCCGTTGTCCTTCTGCCAGGCGTGCCAGGTGCGCTGCGCGAAGCCCAGCGCCGAGATGACGTTGGTCTCGAAGACCTTGCGCGCGATGCCGAGGTCGAGGTCGGCCATGGGACCGAACACCGGGTTCGTACCGGCGTTGTTGACGAGATAGTCGACGCGACCGAAGGCCTCCATCGCGCGGTCCACGGCGACGGCCTGGTGGGCCTCGTCGTGCGCCTTGCCGGCGACACCGATCACCCGGTCCGCGCCCAGCTTGTCGGCGGCCTCCTTCAGGGCGTCCTCGTTGCGGCCGGTGATCACGACCCGGTCGCCGCGGGCCACCAGGGCCTCGGCGATGCCGTAGCCGATGCCCCGGCTGGCGCCGGTGACCAGCGCCACCTTGCCGGAGAGCTCGGGGAGCCCGTTGTCCTGCTCGGTCATGTCCTGTACTCCTGTGGTCAGTTGAGCGGTCCGCCGGCGACGTACATGACCTGGCCGGAGACGAATCCGGCCGCCTCGCCCGTGAAGAAGGCGATGGCGTTGGCGATGTCCTCGGGCCGGCCGACGCGCTGCACCGGGATCTGGGTGGCGGCCGCGGCCTGGAAGTCCTCGAAGCCCATGCCGACGCGCTCGGCGGTGGCCGCCGTCATGTCGGTGGCGATGAAGCCGGGGGCGACGGCGTTGGCGGTGACGCCGAACTTGCCGAGCTCGATGGCGAGGGTCTTGGTGAAGCCCTGCAGACCGGCCTTGGCGGCGGAGTAGTTGACCTGGCCGCGGTTGCCGAGCGCCGAGCTGGAGGAGAGGTTGACGATCCGGCCGAACTTGGCGTCGACCATGTGCTTCTGACAGGCCCGCGACATCAGGAACGCGCCCCGCAGATGCACGTTCATGACCGTGTCCCAGTCGGTTTCGCTCATCTTGAACAGCAGGTTGTCGCGGAGCACGCCCGCATTGTTGACGAGCACGGTCGGCGCGCCGAGCTCGGCCGCGACCCGTGCGACCGCCGCCTCCACCTGCCCCGAGTCGGAGACGTCGCAGCCGACGGCGATGGCCTTACCGCCCGCCGTGGTGATCTTCTCGACGGTGTCCTTGCAGGCCGCCTCGTCGAGGTCGAGTACGGCGACGGCACGGCCCTCGGCGGCCAGGCGTACGGCGGTGGCCGCGCCGATACCGCGGGCCGCGCCCGTCACGATGGCGACGCGCTGCTCGGTGGTGGACATGCGGGTTCTCCTCACCTCGAAACCTCGAAAGCGGCTCGCCGCACCGCTCGAACAGGTGAGCAACCGCTTAGTAGGGCTGACGCTAGAAGCCCGACCACCCGCTGTCAACGCCCCCCTGCCACGCCGTAACCCACCTCACGCGACGCAAAAGCGCCGGTCCCGTCCGAAGGCGGGCCCGGCGCCCTCGCGCGGCGTTCCGGCGGCTCAGCGCACCAGCAGCTCCAGCAGCCGCTTCACCTCGGCGGCGGGGTCGGTGGTCAGTCCGGTGTGGACCGGGCCCGGCTGGACGATCGTGCTGCGCGGCGCGATCAGCCAGCGGAAGCGGCGCCCCGCGTCGTCCCCCGCGGCCTGTCCGGCCTCCGCGCCGCCGTGGCAGATGCCCTCGACCGCGGCGAGCGCGACCCGCACACCGTCGATGTCGCACGAGGGGTCCAGGGCCAGCAGCCGGGCCTCGTCCAGATGCGTACGGGCCTCGACGAAGCGCCGCGCCCGGCAGTACACGATCACGCCGGCGTTGATCATCTCGCCCCGCTCGACCCGCGGGACGACCTTCAGCAGGGCGTACTCGAAAACATCGCGCCCATTGTGCAGACCGCTCACTTCACTACCCTCCGCGGCAGCTTGCCCGCCAGCCATTCCGGTGCCTTCGAGGGGGTGTCCTCGGTGCGGTCCCCGATGGTGATGTGGTCGCTGATCATCTCGGCGCGGGCCAGCAGCGCCCTGACGTAGGCCCGGCGCACCTCGTCCGGCGCATCGAAGCCCGGCTCGTCGACCAGCCATTCGTCGGGCACCTCGGCCGCGATCCCGGCAAGCAGTTCCTCGGTGATACGCGGCGCGAACTCGGCGGCGGCCCCGGCGATGTCCGGGGCGAAACTGGCCAGCACATGGTCGGAGGCGTCGAAGGGCTTGACGGCGGCCTTCTCCGCGCTGGGCCAGTTGTGGTGCCAGATCATCGTGGCGCCGTGGTCGATCAGCCACAATTCGCCGTGCCAGACCAGCATGTTGGGGTTACGCCACGACCGGTCGACGTTGTTGATCAGCGCATCGAACCACACCACGCGCCCCGCCTCGCGCGAGCTCACCTCGAACGCGAGCGGGTCGAAACCGAGCGACCCGGGAAGGTAGTCCATCCCAAGATTCAGTCCACCGCTGGCCTTGAGCAGTTCCTGCACTTCCTGGTCGGGCTCACTCAGCCCGATCACGGGGTCCAGCTGCATCTGCACCAGATCCGGCACCCGCAGCCCGAGCCGACGCCCCAACAGCCCACAGATGATCTCGGCCACCAGCGTCTTGCGGCCCTGACCGGCACCGGTGAACTTCATGATGTACGTACCGAGGTCGTCGGCCTCGACGATCCCCGGGAGCGAGCCGCCCTCACGCAAGGGCGTGACATAGCGGGTCGCAACGACCTCCCTCAGCGTTTTCGCAGGTTCCACGAGCCATCTTCCTTAGATTCCACGGCCTCGCATCAAGGGGTGCATTTCACGGGATCGTCCGCAATCAGCCCTGGGGAGAATCCGGGGAGTTTCGACTGGCATACCGATTCCCCTCCCCTTCCGAGCAGCCCGTCAATGACGGCGCGCCCTTTGCCTCCGGCCTCCGGCATGAAGTCAGCATAGTAACCGAGCGTGACGATCGGCGAGGAGCGCCCGAGCCGCCGTCGGCGCAGCGGAACACACCCACCAGGCCCAGGGGTCAGCCCCCGAAGGACTTCGGGAGCCGACCGCTTGGGTCCCTCACGTCACCGGACGAGCCCGATGGCTTCAATCTCGATCATCCACTCGGGGTCGGCGAGCGAGGAGACCTCGACGAACGACTCCGCGAGGTGGGGCTTGTCGGGGAAATGTTCCGCGCGCAGCTTGGCGAAGACGTCCTGCCGTGCAATGTCGGTGACGAACACGGTCGCCTTGACCACGTCGGCGAGGCTGGAGCCCGCGTTCGTCAATACCGTCGACAGGTTCGCGAGCGCCTGGCGGGCCTGCGCCTCGAAGTCCCCGGCGCCGACCGTGGCCCCCTGGGCGTCGATCGGGGCCTGGCCCGAGGTGAAGACCAGATTCCCGACGCGGATGCCCAGCGATATGCCGGCCGACTCGTACCAGTCGGGCTCCGCGGAGACGCGTACACGCTCGGCGGCGGGCGGTGTAACGGACATGGTGGTGACACTCCTTCAATACTGCTTCTGTGTGGCCGAGTGGTGGCAATCGCCGGCTCGATGGCGATCCCTGCAGGACAGCCACGGAATGCCGTGATCCATTCCCGAGGGCCCGTGTACTCCGGCACCCCGGGAAAGGTCGGCAACCGCCAGATCGGGGTCAGCCTCCACGTCGCCTCGTGCCCCCTGTCGTGGCGCAGCGACCGGCCACGACTTCGGTACCGACAGGTCAGGGGCGTTGTCAGTGGGGTGCGGCATGATGCGGGTACGAACGTTTCACGGGGTGGCCGCAGACACCCCGTGAGGTCGCCCGCGCGCTTTCCCACCACGCCTGTCGAACGGCACGTCGGCGCCACGTCGGTGTACGAGCTCGCCCCGCCGGAATCGATCACCGAGCCGTGTCGCCGGCGCCGCGCCACACGTGGGGGACAAGCGGCGGCCGGGGTGCGATTCACCCCGTGCGACGCGCCTAGGATGAACGACGTACGGTCAACACGACTTGACGGTGCCGGACGGACAGGACAACGGGGAGACAATGACCAGCCCGACCCAGGCCCCAGAACAGGCCAAGGCCCATGAGCCCCACCCCTACATCGGGGGGCGCAATGCCGCGCTGCGCGCGCTCGCCGCGTGGCGGATGGAGAGGCCGGGCGCGCCTCGGGTCGTCATCCTGACCGGAAGTCCGGGCGCCGGGTGCTCGCGGCTGCTCACGGGGTTCCTGATGCTCTGCGACCCGGAGCATCGCATGGGGCTCGAGCTGGACGCCCTCGATCCGGCGACCGTGCCTCCGGACCTGCCCGCACCCGCGGTGCCGAGCGTCGCCGGGCTGACGGCAGCGCAGACCCTGTGGCTGCTCGCCGATCACTACGAGTTGTCCGCGACCCGCACCGCCGACATCTTTCCCGAACTCGGTCAACTCCCTTTGTCCGGGCGGCCGGTGACGATCGTGGTGCCGGATGTGGATCGGGCCGGTCCGGTGCGGGGGGCGGGTGAGCCCGCGCGCGTGGTGCGGGACGCGCTGAAGCCCCTCGCCGCCGTCGAGTCCGTACGCCTTCTCGCCGACGTGCCCCGGGAGTTCGCCGTCGAGCTCGCCGAGGGCCTGCCGCCCGGCGTGGCCCAGATCATCGACCTCGACGCACCCGAGTGGGCCGACCCCGAAGGGCTTGTGCTGCAGGCCGAGGCGCTGCTCAATCCCCAATTCGGCGCCCCGGAACTGCCGTTCACGACCGATCCCGACGCTCGACGCGCGCTCGCCGAGGACATCGCCCGGCACGCGGAAGACGGCGCGGGCAGCCGCCTGACCGTGCATCTCGCCGTGCAGTCGATCCTGATGCACCCGGAGGGGTTCGACCCGGCGGATGAGAGCCAACTGCCCGGCAGCGTCGGCGAAGTGCTCGATCTGCACGCCCAGCGACGTGACACCCACCCCCGCATCCTGCGGCAGTTCCTCGCGCCCCTCGCCCTTGCCGAGGGCGACGGCCTGCCCGTGCACCTGCTGACCCCGCTCGCCTCCGCCGTCGCCGGGCGGGACATGAGCGAGGACATGGCGCGAGGCATGCTGCTCGCCGCCCCCTTCGTCCGCCCCATCGAGAGGGCCGGCGAAGGCATCCCCGAGGGCGAGCGGACGCTCCTTGGATTGCAGCACCCGGGCATCGGCGAGGCCGTTCGGGCGGGCATTCCGGATGTTCCGGGCGCTCAGGCGCGTATCGCCATGGAGTTGCTGGAGGCCGTACCCCATCAGGACTGGGCGCAGGCAGGGACGTACGTTCGCGATCACATCGCGGGACACACCCTGGAGGCCGGTCTGCTCCCCCGGCTCCTCACCGACCCCGGCCTGTTCACCCACGCCGAGCCGGTGCGGTTGCGCGCCGCGGTGGAGGCCGTACCCCCGGAGCGGTTGGACGCACCGGCGCGCACATATCTGCGTACGGCCCCGCTGCTCACCCGCGCCCAGGCACCCGCCCTCTTTCGAGCGGCGCTCCTGGAGACCGCGTTCGTCGAAGACGGACTGCTGGAGTATGCGGCGGTATTGCGCCGCACGGTGCCCGAGCTTCCCTGGCACACCCTGTGGAGCGTGCCGGTCGCCGGGGTCGACGCCGTGACCGTCGGCAAACTGCCCCCGTCCGCGGCCGCGTCGGACAGCGCCGCGGAGGCCCCTGCGGGGCAGGAGCCTCCGGAGTCGGCCCCGCTCGCGGTCGCGGTGAGCGCGGTGCCTCGAGGCACCCCGGGTTCGCGCCCGTTGAAGGCCGACGATCCCCAGGCCCCCGCCGTGCTGGTGCAGGACCTCGCCACCGGCTCCGTCATCGATGCCGACCCGGCCCGGATCCTGCGCCTTTCGGATGACGAGCGCGCCACGGGGCCGCTCGGGTTCAGCCGCGGCGCCGACTATGTACGCGTCTGGCGTCGCGGCGAGCAGAAGGGCGACGAGAAGATCGTCACGGCCCTGATCTCCGCCTCGCCCTTCACGGGAACCGACCTCTCCCCCGACGGCATCCTCCTTGTTGCCACGGAAAGCGGTGTGAAGGCGCTGCAGATCCGCCCGGCGCAGCCCCATGCCACGACCGCTCGGCGCTCCGTACCCGACCCACGGGCGGCCGAGCCCGAGCCGGAAGCCGCACAGGCTCCACAAGCCCCCGGGCCCGATGCCCACCCGACCGCCTGACACCCACCCACCGCAGGCCGTTAGGCTCAGAGGCCCGAAGCCTCTCGAAGGTGCCCGCACCGGACCGCCTGCACCCAGGCCCACTCGGACGAGGCCGCGGAGCGCGCCCGGCACCGACCCCGGCCGCACCGGCCCCGTCCGCCCGAAGACTCGAAGGGATTCCCGTGATCAGCCAGGAGCAGGCGCTCGCGACCGCCGAGGGGTGGCTCAACCCCGAGGGACAGGCGCACCGTGAGGTGCGGATGCAGGAGTTCGATCTGGGCTGGGTGGTGTGGGCCGCGGCCCCGCCGCTCGAGCGTGACCCGGTCACGGGCAAGCGCCGGCCGCCGGCCACGATCGGCCACTCCTGCGGTGTGGTCGACCGCCACACCGGCGAGCTGAGCACCTGGCCGTCCGTGCCGGTCGAGGAGGTCGTGCGGATGTATCAGCAAAAGCACGGCGGCGGCCAGGAGGCCGCGCCGCCCGCGCAGCCGCCGGTCACCGGCCCCGGCAACACCACGGTCATCACCTACGTCGACCCGCGCACCGGCGAGGAGACGAGCCTCTTCAAGAACTCCGCCCCCGGTGAGCCGCACTCCGAGTACCAGGCGATGGTGGAGCTCGACAGCCTGGGCGTCCCCGCTCAGAACGTGGTTGCGATCCACACCGACCTCAGCTCCAGCCTGCTCCCCGGCGGGTACCCGGGCCGGCTGATCGGCCGTGTCTACCCCAACGCCCGGTTCTCCTGCACGCAGGAGTACGGCCTGCGGGGCGAGGAGCGCGCCGAGGCGGTCGCCGGGCTGATCGAGCACGTCGAGCAGACGCACCGGATCGCGGGGCAGCAGCCGCCGCCACGGCCTCACCGCGCGCCGGTGCCGACCGGCGTCGAGCCGGCCGAGCCGCTCAGCGATGTTGCCCTGGGCCACGAGCTGACGGAGGCCTTCGGCGCTGACGACGTACGTCGCTACGACGCCGACGTCGTGGCGGGCACCCCGCTCCCCGAGGCCACCAAGGGCACGCTGACACGGGCCGGGCTTCCGACCGACATCCCGTTCTTCTTCACGGCCGACAGCCCGGAGGCGGGGCTTCCGGGCGGCCTGTTCGGCAATGCCGCCGCGCATCTGCGCGAGGTCGGCTCCCAGGCGAGCCCCGACTCCCTCGCGTCCCTGGAGGGTCACGTCAGGATCGGCACCGACGGGGTCGCCCTGATCACCGTCCAGTGCACGGGGTCCGATCTGGAGGGTGAGCCGGTCGGCCAGCTCTGGGCCGTCACTCCGGAAAGCGGCGCGGGCCGCCGGGTCAACGCCTCGGTGTCCGCCTTCGTCCGCTCCCTCGCGCTGATGCACACCACGCGCGAGAGGATGATCGCGCTCGACCCGATCCTGGCGGGCAGCGCCGTCGCCGACTTCCAGGAGCAACTCGTCGCCATCGACGCGTCGGCCCTGGACGACCCGAGGAACTGGTGGTCGGTGATCGTCGAGCAGATGTGGCACGGGTTGTTCTGATCGCCCCATCCGCCGGGAGGATGCGAAGTGAGCAACGCCGACACGGTGGCTCTTTGGCACGGGATTCAGCGACATCGCGAGAACGCCCGCTTCTCGGTGCAGGACATCTACCGGGAGTCCGACGCCTCGGTCAGGGTCCGGCTCGTGACCGTCGCCACCGAGGTGCGGATCCACACCCTCCGTGTCGGGGAGACCTTCCCCGTGGGCGCCGAGACATGGCAGCTCACCGACTTGACGGGTTGGCCGAGCGAGGACGACTGGCTCGTGATGCTGCGCCGCGTCGCGACGTCCCCAACCGGAGAGGATGTACGCGAAGGCGGTACAGCGGTACAGGGGTAGGCGGACGAGGACGGCCGCGACAGTAAGGACGGGGAGGCAGTACCGCACCATGGGTCGGCGCTACGAAGTGGACGGTTACACCGCCGAGTTGGACGAAGAACTCCAGGTCGTCTACCGCAATCCACGCGGCAAGAAGCTTCAGAAGATACCCGACCGGCTCGCGGACACCGAAGGCGTACGCCGGCTGTACCGGCTGCGGCGGGCGCTCACGAGACACCGCAGGGACGCGCGCGTGCAGGCCGAAGCCTGGGCCGCCGCGGGCACGCGCGTGCCCAGGGCCCTCGCCGAGTCCGACGCCGTGTGGCGCGAGGCGCTCACCGACGCCGGGGTCGAGCCGGCGGGGGACCCGTCCGCATCGGATGCCGACGAGGCGGCGCTGATCGCGCGGACGTACGTCCACCCCGACGGCCACACCATGACGCTCCTCCTGGAGTCTCCCTTCGCACGTCACTGGGACGCGCTGCTGGCGTCGCAGGAGGAATGGGAGCTGACGGACACGTTCGCGACCGGCATCCGGGCTCGCAGGGACACCGGGGATACCGGGGCTCCCAGGGACACCGGGGATACCGGGGACAGTGAACTCCCGTTCCCTGAGCGGCTGATGGCGGCGAATCCCGGCCGGGAGCAGGAGGCCCTGGAGGCGGCCTACGCCTTCGGTTGGAGCCTTTGGGGCAGCCCGCCTCTCTACAAGTCCATCCTGGACGACGACTTGGAGAACCTGGCCGCGACGGCACCCAGGTTCCTCCCCGCCTTCCTCGACGAACTCGCCGACATGTGCCTGAAGGCGGGCGGAGAGCACAAGGAGCACGCCACCGGGTACTTCACGCGCGCCAGGAGCGCCGAACGCGAGCACCACACCAAGCCCGACGAGCGCTGGCTCGACGCCCGATACGCCACCTTCGCGGACCATGGAGCGCTGGCCAACGGGGCACTACGCGCGCGTGCCAAGGAACTGGCTCCCCGGGGCGCGGTGGTCTCGCCGGACCAACTCCGTCGATTCCGCGACGTACTGGTGCGACGCGTCCACACGCCCCACGACCTGTATCCGGGCATGGCCGCGGATCTGCGCAAGGTGGCCCGTGCGGCGGGAGCGAATCCCGAGTCCGAAGTGGCCGCGCTGCTCGAGGGCATCGTGCCGAAGGTCGGGCTGTGCGCGGGTGACGTGAACAAGTTCTGGGTCGACGCCCTGAAGGGAAAGGCCCTGGAGCTGCTGGTCGAGCGGCGCCCGGAAACGGTGCACGACGTGCTGCGGCTGATCCCCGACGACGCGAACAGCACGGAGGACTGGCTGTCGCTGCTCCGACGCAGCGGTGCCCTGGCCCTGTTGACGGGCGAACGGCCGGGGCTCCCCGCCGGCGAGGCCGCCCGCGTGCTGCACGACTGGCTGGCGAGCGAGCCGACGTGGCGCGTACGGAGTGACGAGCTGTACGACCTGGCGGTGCGCCTCGCCCCACGCCTGGCGGCCGACGCCGTTCCGGTGCGCCTGCCCTACCCCGAGCCCGACCGCAGGCGCGCCCTCATCCCGCTCGACCTGGCGGACGAACTCCTCGAACACGGGGTTCCGTTGGCGGACCCTCCGCCGGAACTGGGCGGCGCGGGCATCGCCAACATGCTCGTCCACCGCCGCCCGCACCTGACGCTGCTGCTTGCCGACCCGCGCTTCGACCGCGAGCTGCGCAGCGCGCTCGACGCGGAACTCGAGCTGGTGGGGCTGCCGGAGGCAGGGATCTCGTACCACCGTCACTACCGCCCGCATCGCGCCACGGAACGGAACAGCTGGCAAAGCACCCCCGGCCTCTGCCGTACCCCTCTGGGCCGTGAGGTGTTGCGCGTCTGGCTGGACCGCCAACGCGCACGCCTGCGCGCAGGCCTCGACCTGAACGGGCTCGAGCACCTGCTCGCCCCCTTCGTGCACGTCGGTGGGGTCGTCGACGAGCTGCTCAAGGACGAAGCGGCGGCACGGGAGTTCGCGGCGGTGGACGTCGCCGCACTGGTCCTGGCCGACCTCCCGATCCAGGCCGACCGTCCAGCGGTCGAAGGGCTGATGGCCACGATGCGCCCCGAGGACCTGATCGGCACCAGGCCCATGCCGGGCCTGCGCACACGGATCGACGAGACCTTGCCCGGCCTCTCTGAGCTGCAGGTCGCCCAGGCCTGGAAGGCGCTCCAGACGGGGGTCAACTGCCAGGAGGGGCTGAGGCGCCTTGTCGCGCGCCTTTCCGGCTGATCGGCGTCACGTGTTGTGGAGCACGTACGACCAGGCGGGCTGCTCGCCGCCCGTCTCATCGACTTCGGCCAGCGCCCCCAGGACCCAATATGCGACCTGCTCGCGCTCGGAACTGGCCCGGGGCGCAATGTCCCGCGTACGCCACCCGGTAACGAACAGCGCGACCATGGTGAGGAAATCTTCGAGGCTGTGCGCGATGGGAAGGCCGGCGAGGTGCCCCTGGCCCGGCTCCGTGGGAACGCGTAGGACGTGTCCGGTGGGCCCATCGACGACGAGCTTGCCGCCCATCCACTTGCCGATCTGGAAGAAGGGCCCGCTTTCGGGGACGGGCTCGATTCCCTCGGGCCAGGAGGGAAGTTCGTCGAGAATTCCCATCTCCCAGTTGCCGAACGGAAAAAGCCCCATGGCCCCTTCGTTCATGTAGGGCAGACCGAAATCGAGGAGAAGTTCGCGCGTCCCCGCATGGGTGAGCCGATCCGGAAAGTCCTCGACCTCGATGGGATAGAGCAGGTCCTCGCCGAACAGTGTGATGAGGTCCTCGTGACTCGGTGCCGGCGCGTCGATCGGATGGCACGGGCCCGCGTCCGTGTAGTCCCCGCTCAGAGGTTGCAGCCGGGCACCGAAGGCGGAGATGTCCACTCCCTCCGCTGGCTTGATGGCGATCAGTCCCGGGGCGCCCGCGAAGACGACGACTTCACCCACGGCCAGCGGCGCGCAGGGCAGCATGAAAGCGCGGTCGTCTCCTCGGGTGGACGACGCGGCGAACAACTCTTGGACCCGAGCCGGCGCGGCGGAGCCGTTCCCGGACGACGCGGGCCAGGTGAGATCCGCACGATGCTCCTGCGGAACCTCGTCGTACTCCCAGGGGCCTGCGACATGGTCTCCCGCCTCCACGTCCCAGATCGAGACGTACGGCTGCCGTTCCCCGTTCACCGTCCGCTGCTGCAAACCGGCGATGGCGGCTCGTCCCCGCCATCGCACTTCCGCCGACGCGGCGAACTTTCCGGCCCGGAGAAAGCGTGCGTGATATCCACCCGGCGGGCGCCAATGTGCCCATTTCACTCGCCAGGGCAGTGCAACGCCTGAGGAGGTCACACCCGACGCGAATGCGTGATCGTCGCGCGAAAAGGCCATCAAGTGCAGCCACGAGGCCCACTCCGTCTGGCGCTGTGGCGTGACGCCCCAACCCCACAGATGAAGCGCGTCGGCGGCGGCCGTGTTTCCGGGGATGAGGAAGGTGATGCTTCGTGCCGCGTCCATGAGCGCCGTTTGCGGCAGATTGGCGATGACACGTCCGTCCCGAAGAACATCGTCGTACGTTCCCGCCTGTACGGCGTGCATGGCGACCCCGGTGGCGGCGTACAGGCCGACGGCACCGCGCCTGGCCCACCCTTCGGGGTGGCGAAAATCCGGGG
The DNA here is from genome assembly GCF_044544985.1 of Streptomyces sp. NPDC053427. Lineage (NCBI taxonomy): Bacteria > Bacillati > Actinomycetota > Actinomycetes > Kitasatosporales > Streptomycetaceae > Streptomyces > Streptomyces sp. NPDC053427. The sequence goes on from NZ_JBITYA010000015.1 coordinate 52,845, forward strand.
CCGAGCGCATGAGCCAAGCGACCACATGTTCATTGACACGGGCGAGTTCGGCGGAATCGATCTCGCGGCGCACGGCTTCGGCCACGGCCTCGTCGACGAAGAAAGCCCCGAGCGGCCCGAGTCGGAGAACGTCGGACTGTTCCGCTGCGATATCCGCGAGTTCCTCCTCGGATACCGCTGCACCGCTCAGCCCGGCGACAAGTTGGGCCCAGACGGGAAGAGGTACGAAGCGGGGCTCGGCCAGCGCCAACGCCCGCACGGCAACGGACTCCGTTACCGCCGGCAGAGACTCGACGGCCGCCGCGGACAGCCGAAACACCGCCCTGGGATCAACGTGGGTCGGCAGCAACTCGGGAACCACATGGGCCACCACGGCCAACTTGCCACGCGCCAACCACGGAAGCGTCAGGGTCACCAGCCGCTCGGGCTCGTACGACCGCCGGGTCGGCCCGGCACGGTGCGCGTTGACGACCAGCAGCAACCGTTCCTCGGGCCAGGAGCCGAGCGCGAAACGCCAGTCATCCCGCTTGTCCGCGGAGAGATCGACTCCGAGCGCCGTGAGGGCCTGGTGCATGACCTGCTCGGCGGTGAGACCGGTGGCGTCGACGACAACACTGCCGGGCACGTGCTCGTGAATCTCCCGCACGACAGCCGAGGCGTCATGGCCGGCCAAAGCGACAAGAAACGCCACTTGGCCGGCGTGCCCACCCTCACGCCACCATGCGCCGACGCGACCGGCGACCTCTTCCTCGGGGATTCCGGGGGTGTCGGTGGTTGGCTCGGGCATGGTCCTCCTTCGTTGCGCGATGGCTCCTCGACCCTACGCGTGGCCGCGTGTGAAGGAACGGCCCGGGCTCTTGCTGTCGCATGACCCGGGCAGGCGGTGTCGTCGGCAGAAGTGGGCGGTGGCGGTCTCAGGCTGGGGCAGTCGCGACGCGGCGCAGCACCACGGTCCAGTCGTCCTCGCTCGGCCAACCCGTCAAGTCGGCGAGCTGCCATGTCTCGTCGCCCACGGGGAAGTTCTCACCAACGCGGAGGATGTGAATCCGCTCTTCGGTGGCGACGCTCACGAGCCGAACCCTGACCGAGGCGTCGGACTCCCGGTAGATATCGCTCACTGAGAACCTCGCGTTCTCGATATGTTTCTGAATCCCGTGCCAGAGATGAATCGTGTCGGCACTCACTTCTCATCCTCCAAAGATGCGTACTGGTCGCTGCAGTATTTCATGAATTCCTTGACGGTCAGCGGCTCGGGATGCTCCACGTTGTGCGGATTGCGCAACTGAATCAGTCCCCTGTCGTCGACCGAGACGATCTCGTAGGCGTGGGAACTCCGGAGGCCCTTCTCCATCTTGTTCTCCACACCCGTTCCCTTGGGGACGGTGCCGATAACAACCGGCCTGCCGCTTTCCGTGAGCTCCCGCAGGTGGGCCAGGAGTTGCTTTTCCGGGCTGCGGCCGTTCATATCGAACTGCGTCGGGACATCGTGATTCTCCGCCGTACGTCCCGTGATCTGGGCGAGCAGCTCGGCACGGTCGCCCGATGTGGAGCCGTGGGTGATACGGGAGTAGCCCGTCAGCAGGTTGCCGTCCAAGTCCTTGTAGCGGGGGAACTGCAACATGTGCTCGCGCGTCTTGTCGTCCCAGAACTGGTCCAAGCCCGCGATGGCCTTCTCCAAGATCGCTGGCCAGGCCACACCCACGTCGTTGGCGTTGGCGTTGGTGGTGTAGGTGGGGAAGTCGCTGTACACGGGCACGTCGGGAGTGACCCGCACGGTCAGGATGCGCCCGGTCGGAGCGTTGTTGCCGTACCTGTTGCGCGCGACCTCGTGGAAGCGGACCTCGTAGTTGCCGTCCTCCGTCTCGCGAATCATGTCCTGGAGGAGATCCGGGTACCTGCTCGCGACGGCTCCCATGGTGGCGATGATGCCGCAGTCACCGATTTCACCCTGCTGCGCCTGATCACGCGACGGAGGCCCGTCGAACAGCGGCACGCGCGTCCCGTCGGGACGGTCCAGCGGAGTGCCGTAACGGTCGGCCTGGTGCTCCGGCAGCTTGTTGTAGTTGCCGAATTGCGGGTGGTCCACCTCAGTGGTGATCTCGGTCGGCTCGGCCGGGCCTGACTGGGTGATCGACTGCCAGATCTGCTTGATCCGGCCTCGCTTTTGAGGCTCCTGGTCCGAGGCGGGGGAGCCTTCACGAGGCTCATCGGCGGATGGGTTCGGGGCGCCGGCCTGCTCCCCCGCCGCCGTGGCGACGGTGGTGGGGCGCGGGGTCTCTGCCGCGCCCGTGAGTCCGGTCTCCTTCTGCGGAACGTCGCGGTTTGAGCGCTGCGAGTCCGCCGGCGCGGAGGTTCCGTTGTCCGCAGTTCGGTTGCCCGCAGTCCCGTTGCCCACGGTTCCGTTGCCCGCAGTCCCGTTGCCCACGGTTCCGTTGCCCGCAGTCCCGTTGCCCACGGTGCCGTTGCCCGCAGTCCCGTTGTCCACAGGGGAGTTGACGCGCGCGGGGTCTGCCGAAGGTGTGCGCTCGCTATCGGTCGGGGCGGTGGTCGGCGTGCCTGCCGGATCCGATCGAGGTGTGCGGTCTGCGCCTGCCGGATCGGCGGCGGGCCTGCGGTCCGTACCTGCCGGGTCCGATGGACGTGTGCGGTCTGTGCCTGCCGGATCGGCGGCGGGCCGGCGGTCCGTACCTGCCGGGTCCGATGGACGTGTGCGGTCTGTGCCTGCCGGGTCCGATCGAGGTGTGCGGTCTGCGCCTGCCGGATCGGCGGCGGGCCGGCGGTCCGTACCTGCCGGGTCCGATGGAGGCGTGCGGTCCGTGCCTGCCGGGTCCGATCGAGGTGTGCGGTCTGCGCCTGCCGGATCGGCGGCGGGCCTGCGGTCCGTACCTGCCGGGTCCGATGGAGGCGTGCGGTGGGGGTCCGCGGGATGGGACGGGCCCGACTGAGGCGCCTGGGTGGGCGGCGTGTTCTGGCCAGGGCCGTGGGGCGGGGGTGGGGTCTGGTTCTGGTTCTGGTTCTGGTTGGCCAGGGATTGCGCGAACTGGTCAACGAAGTTCAGGTGATCGCGAATCTCCGCGTCCTGGATCTGCTGGCTCGGCGTGCGGTACTTGCTGAGCGCCGTCTTGATTTGAGCCTCGGTCTTGCCCTCCGCTCGCAGCCTTTCAGCCTCGGCCGCCTTCAGCTGCTTGAGATCCGGGGCTGCTCGATAGGTCGTGCTGTAGTAGACGGGAACACCGTTCATCGCCTGGGAATCGTTGATTGTCCTGGAGCAGTTGGCGTGGCCGGTGGGATGACCGGATGGCGTGTTGGGCAGGCCACAGGGCTCACGTTCGGTGTAGAGGCCCCTGACCTCGACCTCGGCCTGCCCCTGAGCTGCCCGATTCTCGTTGAGCTGGTCGATCCAATTGAGGATGTGCGACTCGGAGTGCATCGGGTCGGCGCCGTCCACGGCAGGGGGAACCGACGAATCGACTATGTAGTGACTTTCCTTGGTGTCCGGGTCGACAACTTCCACGACCGCGTAATTCTTACCGGAGAGGTCGGGCGAATTGCTCTCCGTCTCCTCAAGCAGCTGCTTGAGGTCGTCCACATCCCGAAGGTTCGTCCCGTCCGGGTGCGATGCGAGTTCACGTCGCCAGGGAGCCGCTGATTCGTGGAACTTTCCGTCGTTGTACGCGTCGTTGTTCGCGGCCGGGTCAGGGTTCACGCCAACGGCGTTGTTGGCATGGAAGGACTGGCTGATGCGGGCCAGGGTGGCGATCGCGGCGTACCGCTGGCCGTCGTTCATGTGCGACCACGCGGGATCAAGATGCTGCCGGAGATCACTGTCGGTGAAGTTCGTCGACGGCATCGGAACATTCCGGTGCGCCGTCATCGCGGCCTTGTGGGCGGCATCAGCATGAGGGAGAGCCTGCTGGGCATTGGCGAGCCGCTGCTCCGCCGCCGCCCGCTTGGCCTGAGCCGCCTGCTTCGCCTCGGGGGTCTTGGCTTTCCGCTCCGCGGTCGCCGCCCTGGTCCGCTCTGCCTTGGCGTCGGAGACTTCCTTCAGCGCCCGGTCATAGTCCTGCCTGGCTTCACGTACCTGCTGCGCCGACTCCGCGTGCGCCTGCCGGCGATCGATGGATTCCCGCAGCACGTCGGCCAAGGGCACCCGGGGCGGGTCGCCCTGCGGCTGCGCCCACTGCCGCATCTGCGCCTGGACCGGGTCCAGACCGATCCGATGGACGTTGTGCGCGTCTCGAAGGTCGCCCTGTGCCTTGTCCGGAGGAAGGTTCGCATGCGAATCGTTCCGTCCTTCCGGGTCGGGAAGGCTCTGGTTGCGCCGCTGGCGAGTGCCTTCCGCGCTGGGGTCGTTGGACTCAGGGCCCGAACCGGCCGGGCGCTGGGGCGCTGTGTGGCCGGTATCGACAGGTGTGGTCTGGCTCTGGTTTTGCGTGGTGGGCTGGTTGGTGGGCTGGATGGGTCGACGGTTGGCGTCCAACGGGATGGCGAAGACGCCGTTGTTGCCGCTGTGGAGCGGTGTGGTGCTGCTCTGGCCCGTCTGCGGGTCGGCGTAGACGATCTGGCCGTTGTGGTTGACCACGTTCCAGGCGTGGGCACGGCCGTCGGCGTTCTGGGTGATGATCACGGCCTGTGAGCCGTGGCCCTCGCTGAGGAGGGTGGTCTCCAGGTTGTTGTACGCGTGGCGGCCGTCGCCGAAGTCGTCAAACTCGGCGCCCAGGGCGTTCTCGATACGGTCGCGGCCGTTGCGCTCGGGAGTGTCGGCGGGGGTGCCGTCCTCGTTCGGGCTGCGGCGGGCGGCGACCGTGGGGTTGCCCGCGTACGAATCGGCGAACGCCAGCGCCCCGTCGGGGCAGTTGACGTTGCGGCCGGATTCGTCGGGGTTCTGGCCGCGGATGTCGTCGACCCAAGTGCCCTCGCGGGGGTCAGGGGCCTGCTGGAACGAGCCGTCCTCGTTGCGCGGGAATCGTTCCTGCTGTGCACGGTTGTCGGCGTCGGTGGGGTCGTCGTAGCCATCCGGCGGACCGGAGGGGCGCGTGGCGGTGGACGGGAAGACCGGCTCCCCCGACTCCGGTTGCTGGTCGGCGTCTTGAGGGTCCTGGGTGTCCTGGGTGTCCTCAGGGTCTTGGGATTCCTGGCTGTCCTGCGTGTCCTGCGCGTTGTCGGCCTGCGGGCTGTCCTGGTCCGCCGTGTCCGAGTCCTGGGTCGCTTCCGAGTCCCGTTCCGTGGTGGAGTCCGTGTCCGGAGTGCTCTCGGACGCCTGGTCCGGATTGGACTCCTGAGTGGAGTCCGTGTCCGGAGTGCTCTCGGACGCCTGGTCCGGATTGGACTCCTGGGTGGAGTCCGTGTCCGGGGTGCTCTCGGACGCCTGGTCCGGGTTCGACTCCTGGGTGGAGTCCGTGTCCGGGGTGCTCTCGGACGCCTGCTCCGGGTTCGACTCCTGGGTGGAGTCCGTGTCCGGGGTGCTCTCGGACGCCTGGTCCGGGTTCGACTCCTGGGTGGAGTCCGTGTCCGGGGTGCTCTCGGACGCCTGGTCCGGGTTCGACTCCTGGGTGGAGTCCGTGTCCGGAGAGGTGTCCTCGTTCTGCGGTGACGTCGGCTCCGGGGCCGGAGTCGTTTCGGGGGCCGGCGTCGTCTCCGGCGTTGTGGAGGATTCCGGGGTCGTCGACGGCAGTGCGGTGTCGGTGCTGCCGTCGTTCGCGTTCTGTTCGGCGGTCGAGCCGTCGTTGTCGGAGGGCGTCCCGTCAGTGGACGGCGAGGTCGTGGAAGGTCCGTCCGACTGAGCGTCGGGAGTCGACTGATCCGTCGACGAGTCGGGGTCCGAGCTGTTGTCGGTGTCCGGAGTGTTCTCCGTAGACGGTTGAGGCGTCGACGGGGTCAGGAAGTACGGAGTGATCGGATTCCGATTGGCGTCCAGCGGGGTGTAGAAGACCTCTTGGGCGCCCAGGTGAATCGGATTCTCGCTGACGACGCCTGTTTGCGCGTCGACGAACAGGACCTGGCCGTTGTGGTTGACCGCGGCGAAGGCATGGCCGCCACCGCCGGGCCAGTTGACGCCGATCACGGCTGCCGAGCCGTGCCCGGCCTGCGACAGCTCGTGGGCTATTCGTGCGTACGGGTTGGGATGGTCGTTGCCCGCGTACGTGCTGGGTGCGCCGGCCCAACGCGTTTGGTTGTCGACCGAGTCGCGCTCCGCGGAATACGTGTTCAGGGTGCCGTCCGCATTGAGGTCCAAGGTGCGCGGGGCGGACACCGTCGGTCGGCCGAACCACGTCTCGAGGAACGAGCGGGTGCAGTCGGCGCAGTTGTTGGACCGACCGGGCACCCCCGGGCCGCCGTCGTTCTGCAGACCGGCCCAGTTTCCTTGCCGCGGGTCCGCGTACACCTGGGGGGTGCCGTCGGGGTTCCTCGGGTGGGCGTTCTCGAGGTCCTGCTGATGGGCGGGGTCGGGTGTGGTCAGGCCTTCGAACGGGATGTTCAGGTCGTTACGGATGTCCGAAAGGTTGTCTGCCTGGGACGGAGGCGGAGGCGCAGTGGGGTGCTCGGACGCGCTGTCGTCAGCGGGGGGCTGGTTCTGATCGGGCGTCTGGTTGGTGGCGTCCGGCTGCTGATGGTCCGGCTGTTGGTTGTGCGGTGCCGGCATCCCCTGGTCGTTCGGCGTGGGAGTGGGGGACTCGGCCGGTGACTGCTGGTCCGTCGGACGGTTCGTCGGCTGCTCGCCGCGGGGCGGCGTGGTCGGGCGCCCAGGCGTCTCGGTGCGCGGCGTCTCGGTGCGCGGCGTTTCGGTACGCGGTGTGTCAGTGCGCGGCGGCGTGGTCGGGCGGCTCGGTGTCTCGCTGCGCGGCGTCGCGGTGCGAGGCATCGCGGTGCGAGGCGGCGATGCGGGGCGGTTCTGCTGGGTGTCGCGCGACGGCGTCGTGGGCCTGGTGCTCGGCTGTTCCGTACGCGGCGTGGTGGCTCGCGGTGTCGTCCTGGGGCTGCCTGCCGCCGGCGCCTGCGTCGGGATGGGGCCGGCCGCCGGTGGCATGGCACCCGGGGTCGACGTCGAGGGCGTCGCGGACGACGGGGCCGGCTGCTGCGGGGTGCCCGCGTCACCGTGCTGCGTACCGGAGGCCGGGGGCGTCGCCGTGGCGGCGTTGCCCATGAGGCCCATGCTGTCGTCGTCCGGGTCGTGCGGGGTCGGTCTTGACGGTGTGGGCGCGTGCCCCTGACCAGGGCTGGGGTGTGCGGTGGGTGTGTTGCCGGGCATGGCACCGCTCGGCATGGAGCCGCGGCCGCTGCCCTGGTTCTGGTTCTGGTTGTCGTTGTTGTTGCCGTCGTGCGAGTCGCCCGGCGTGGGGCCCTGGGCCGGTGCGGGCATGGTGGTGCCCGAGTCACGGTCGACCTGGTGCACGCCCGGTTCGGGGTGGGAGTTGTCGGGAGCCGGGGCCGGTGCGGCCTCGGGGCGGTCTGTCTCCGGCGGCGGGGACGGCATGGGCGCGGGCTCGGCGTTGCGCGGGTCCGGGATCGACGCGCCCTGCTCAGGGGTGTGGGCGTCGACGCCTTCCGGGCGGCTCGGGCGAGCGCTGTCCGGAGTGGTGTCCGGCGCCGGGGAGCCATCGGCATCCGGCGTGGCGCCCGGGCCCTCGTTGGGCGAGGAGTTGGAGGGCAGGGACGGCTCGTTGCCCGGTGCCGTGCTCGGCGGGGCGTCCGGGGTGCTGTCCGGACGGGCGGAGTCAGGGGTGGTGTCGGGGGCCGGTCCGCCGTCGACGTCCGGCCTCGTCGTGGTGGACGGCGTGGACGAGTCCGGAGACGAGTCGGGGGCGGACGAGTCGTCGCCCGGAGGACGACCGATGCTGTCGTTGTAGGCCTGGGTGCCCACGTCGAAGGGGCTGGGCGAGTCGGAGCCACGGCTTGGTGAGGGCGAGGACGACGAGGGGTTCGACGAATCCGGGCTGCCGCTGCTGTCCGTGCCGCTGTGGGACGGCGTACTCGAGGAAGAGGAGGGCGAACTCGAATCCGACGGGCCATCGGACGACGAGGACGGGCTCGACGAAGAGCTGTCCGAACCGCTCGACGGCGACGAGGACGACGGACCGCCGATATCCGGTGCCCGGCGCCCGGAGTCGCCGCTGCTCGAACTCGGCGAACTACTGGAACTCGGTGAGTTGCTGGACGAGCTGCTGTCGTTCGATGACGAGTCGGACGAGCTCGGCGAGTTCGACGAATGGGAGGGGCTGGAAGAGTCGTTGGACGAACTGCTGTCGTTGGACGACGAGTTGTTATTGGACGACGAGTTGTTGTTCGACGACGACGAATCGTTGGACGACGAATCGTTGGACGAAGAGTCGTTGGAACTGCTGTCGTTCGACGACGAATCGTTGGAGTTCGACGAGCTGTCGTTGCCGGAGTCCGACGAGCCGTCGCCGCCGTCGTTTCCGCTGTTGGTCAGTCCGTGGCGGGCGCCATGCCCTGCGCGGGAGCCGGCGCCGTCGCGCAGGGACTCGCCGAAGGTGGAACCGGAATTCTTCAGGGCGTCCTTGCCCTCTTCGTAACCCTTCTTGGCGGTGCGGCCCAGGTCGTAGCCCGACTGCTTGCCGAAGTTCTGCTCGACGGTCTGGGCGACCAGGTCGGAGACCATGGCTTCCAGAGCGGAGACAAAGGGTTCCTTGGCGGTCTCCAACACCGCTTGCAAGATCTGTTGGGCTATCTCCTTGAGGAGTTTGCGCAGGATCATCCGCGTGGCGGCGGCCGCGCCCACCGCGCCGAGCTCGGACAGACCCAGGGTGAAGGGAGCGGCGGCCTGGGCCGCGGCGATCTCGATCGCCAGGATGATCAACTGGGCGATCACCGCCACTTTTAGCCCGATGATGAGCATCGCCGCGGCGTCCATGCATATGGCGATCAGCTCGGCGCCCTGGCGGGCGTCGTCGAAGTAGCCCGAGCCGCCGGCGAACTTGTCCCAGGTCTTGTTGAAGCCGTCGATGGAGTCGCCGGCGCTCTCGGCGAGGACGTTGCCGGCGGCGCTCATGCCACGGGCCTGGAGGCTCTCCACATCAGCGGCGAACTGGCGCCAGGTGTTGGCGCACTCCATCATCTTGTCTTCGTTGCCTGTGGGCCATTCGAAGCCACACATCTCGAGAACCCACTCAAGCGCGTTCGGCAGCATCAAAGCCACGACAAAGACCCCCGTTATTGCCCATGTAGTTCGTGTTGTCCCGGCCCTGTGGACCGACCGACCCCTTCCGCCTCACCGCCGGCGGAAGGGCCCTGCTTCTCTGCTGCTGCCGGAGGCGCCATGCGGAGCCTCGTGAGTGCTCAAACCGGCTTGCGTCGGCGCAGAGCCATACCCATGCCCATGCCAGAGCCTACTCAACGGCCCTTCTGATCCCACAACTCTGTTGTGTCGCAGCGCTGTAGACGACATCCGGTCCAAAGCCGTCCAGCGCCCTCAGGCGGCCGCCCTAGCCATGGGGCCGGCGCAGGCTGCGGTACAGCTCGATCGCGGAGTCCGGCGGAAAGTTGGGGACATAGGTGACGGCTCCGTCGCTTTTGGAGATCACCATGTGACTGCCACCCAATGGCGCCTGCGTGCCGGGCGGCGGTGGGGGCATGACGGCGTGGATGAGGAAACCGATGTCGAACTCCGCCACGTACAACGGCGCCGGGTTTCCGTCCAGATCCAGTACTTCGAATCGGGCGCGAGCGGCAGCCAAGGCCTCTTCGGCAGTGGTGGGGATGGGCTGTACCGGTTCCGGCGCGTCGGGATGCGACACGGACTCTCTCCTATCAGTGAAGGGCGGCTGTGGGTCAGGCGCGGTCATGCGGTGGAACTCGGGCTTGGCGCGGGGCAAGTGGCCGTCGAAACGTCGAGTCGGAGCCGAGCCGACGCCGAAACCGATACGGCGCAAACACTCGGCCCTGGCTGCAGCGACTGTGCTGCTGTGGCGGCCCTGCAACCCCGCTCTACGGTCGCCACACGCCCCCGTGGTGCGGGCCGTGTCACTTGCTCACGGACTTCAGAATTCGCACCTCGCCGCCGAACTGGTTCTCCGGCTTGTGCTCCTTGATCAGAGCCTCGTTGAAGTCCTCGTTCTCCTCGTGGTTCTTCGCCATCCGCTCCAACGCCTTGCCGATTTCGTTGAGCTTGGTGGCTAGGTGCTCCATCGAGTCCGTCATGCCGTCGCGCAGGCCTTCGTAGACCACGCCGAACTTCTCGCCGAGCTCGTCGTCACCCCACGGTGGGGTGCCTTCCTTGTCGCTGAAGCTGGTCATGCCCTTCCAGGCGTCCTGGGCGACGCTCGCAAACGTCGTCTCCTTCGGCGCTCCGCCTCCGCCGCCTCCACCGTCACCCTGCGCGGCCAAGCCGTTCTTCAGCTTGGTGGTCGCCTGGTAGAAATCCCTGCCGATCTCGGAGAAGTTCTTCCCCTCGGTCTTCAGCATCTCCGGATTGCTCTTGAACCCGTCGCCCATGACTGCGCCCCCGTTCACCGACCGGCATCATCGAGCTGCCGGTCCGATTCATGTCTGTGCCAGCGTACCCAGAGACGCTGACAAGCCCTCACCCCCCTGGGTGTCACAGTGCTGTCCGGGAGCGTCCGGCAGATACACCTTCCGGGACAAAAGCGATCGTCGTGTTCGGGGTAGCCGATGTGGAACTCGCGCCCCCAACGGCGTCTGGGTGCCGTCAGGCCCGGTGGGACCGAAGAAGGGGCGGGCCGTTTCGAGGGCCTCCCCCTCGTTCGCCGGTAGGCGGTGCGCCGACGAGACGGCCCGAGCCTCCGTGGGCACGGGCCCTTGGTCCGTATCCGGCCCCGGGCTCAACCCCGGTGGCCACCCCGCCCCCGCTTCTTCGGCCCCGTGACCAGGTTGGTCGAAGGACCGTCGTGCTCGGCGCGCTCCTTCTGCTCTTCCTCGTCCCGCTTGCGCTCCCACTGCTCGCGCTTCTCGCGCTCGGCCTCGCGGTCCTCCATGGTCTGCGACTCGGCGGCGCGGCGGATCTCGGTCATGCGGTCGCCCAGCGCGTCCATGTAGCGCTCGTTCTTGATGGCGTCGGTCATTCCCATACGTCCCGACAGGATGCCCTGGGCCATCTCCTGGAGCGGTCCGCTCGCGTTGGGGCTGTTGGCCAGAGTGCGGAGCGCCTTGTGGAGGCTGTGAGCCTGCTCCGGGTCCTGCGCGACGTCCATCAACTCGGAGTCGTCGATCTCCCGCTCGCCCGGTCCCGGACCGATTCCCGGCCTGTTGGTCATGAGAACCCCCTTCGAGCCCAGAGGGCCCTTCGCGCACACCGAACTCGGCTTACGCACTCGCTACAGCCTGCTACAACCGTTGATGAGCTTATCCAGCCGACGGCACCGTCAAGTTCGCGGAGGCATGCGATGATCTTGGTATGGATCGCGGCATTTGCGGCGGGCCGTTGACCAGGACGGCTATGCCCTCGACATCCCTCGCGCAGAACCAGCGGGACGCGGCCGCGACGAAGCGGTTCTTTCACAAGCTCCTCTCCAACTCACCTACGACATCGGCAACTTGACAACGCCCTCACCGACGCCGGTGGGCAGAACATCGTTGTATCCGACGATGGGCGTTGACCAACCGGTCATGAGCCGGAGAGGTCGTGGCGGACGTGCTCTGCAGTGAATGGCTCTGTGGACCTGAGGAGGTCGGCGGGGGTGTCTTCGAAGATGATCCGGTAGCCGCTGCGTCCGCCGGCGGAGCCGAAGTCGAGGATCCGGCGGAGCCGCCTGCGTGACGGCATGCCTGCGCCGCCTGATCGGTCATCCCGCCGCGGGCTCCGTCGCCGCCATCACCTGCACCGGGCGCGTCTCCGGCAGCAGCGCGAAGCAGCCCAGACTGAGCAGCGAGATCCCCGTCAGATACGCGGCCACGCCCCAGGGCACCAGGCCCCCCTGCTCGGCGAGCGCCGTCGCCACGATCGGCGTCAGCGCGCCGCCGAGGACCCCGCCGAGGTTGTAGCCGACCGCGGCCCCCGTGCAGCGCACACGCGGCTCGTACAGCTCCGTCAGATACGCGGCGATCACGGCGAACATCGTGATGAACGCCAGCATCGCCCCCAGGAAGCCGAGGAACATCAACAGCGGCGCCCCCGTGGCGAGCAGCGCGACCATCGGGAACATCCACAGGGCGGAGGCCGCGCATCCCGCCAGGCACAGGGGCCGCCGGCCGAAGCGGTCGCCCAGCAGCGCCGCCAGCGGCGTCAGTGCGCCCTTCACCACCACTGCGGCCATGATGCAGGTCAGCATGACGGTACGGCTCACGCCCAGCCGCTCCGTCGCGTAGGCGAGGGACCAGGTCGTCACGGCGTAGAAGATCGCGTATCCCACCGCGAGCGCGCCGGCGGTCAGCAGGACGAGCCGCCAGTGGTCGCGCACGACTTCGGCGAGCGGCAGGCGCGCGCGGTCGTCGATTTCGAGGAAACGCGGACTCTCGGCGAGCGACGACCGCAGCCACAGCCCCGCCGTGGCCAGCAGCCCGGCCGCCCAGAAGGGCACGCGCCACCCCCAGGACGCGAACTGCGCGTCGGACAGCGTCGCCGACAGCGCCAGCATCACGCCGTTGGCCAGGAGGAACCCCAGCGACGGTCCGATCTGCGGAACGCTCGTCCACAGCGCGCGCCGCTCGGTGGGCGCGTGCTCCGCGGTCAGCAGCACGGCCCCGCCCCACTCCCCGCCGAGCCCGAGCCCCTGCAGAAACCGCAGGACGAGCAGCAGCACGGGAGCGGTCACCCCGATCGTGCCGTACGTCGGCACGCAGCCGACCGCGACCGTGGAGGCGCCGGTCAGGAGCAATGACGCGATGAGAACCGGGCGCCTGCCGTGCCGGTCCCCGATGTGCCCGAACAGCACGGAGCCGAGCGGCCGGGCGACGAAGCCCACGCCGAAGGTTGCGAAGGCGGCCAGCGTCCCGGCGACCGATGAGAACGTGGGGAAGAAGAGTGGCCCCAGGACCAGCGCCGCGGCGGTCCCGTAGACGAAGAAGTCGTAGAACTCGATGGCCGTCCCGGCGAGTGAGGCGGCCGCGAGCCGCAGCATGGAGGGCGCCCTTACGGTGCGTACGTCGTGCATGCCACGTCAACTACCCACGGTGATCAACGGTTACGCAGGGGCACGGGGTGCGGGCCGCGCGAATACTTACGGTGATGCGTGGCTGAGCCTTCTACGAAGCCCTTTGGGGCCGCGAGCACCTATCGGGCAGCGGCCGGTGGGGGCACGCTCGCTGTCAGTGCCAGGACGGCAGCAGGTAGGCGTACAGCTGTCCCCACTGCAGCGCGTAGACGACACCATCGCTCTCGTTCACGGCGAGCGAGGTGAGCCCCGAGTTGCGCGCCACCGTTTCCATCCGCCCAGCACTGGTGATCTTGCGGATCCGGCTGGCGCCCGGTGGGTCAAGGTTGGAGCAATCCGCCACGTACACGTCACCATCGTGGCCGAGATCGGTGCCGCGCGGGTTGACCAAACGAGCTCGGCGGGCGTCGGGGACAGAGTCGCTCTCATCGGTGCCGCCGCCGCCCAAGAGCGTCACGCGAGGAGCATCGCCGGACAGTTCCTCGACGGTCCCGCACGGAGTCAGGGTGAACACGGCACGGCCGGCTCCGCGGGCTGCCACACCGGCAGAGTCGAAGGGCGACGGCGGAAGCATGTTCTTGAGGTCTTCTTCCTTCCAGACGGTGACGGTCCCATTGACGGCGATGCGTACGATCCGCAGGAGGGCCCCGCGTTCGGGAAGAACCTGATAAGCCATGGCATAGACGGTGCCGTCCACGTCGGCGCTCACAACGGTCGGGCGGATCGGGTGGTCCTTGCTGCCACCTGGAATCTTCGTCCCGTCGGCGATGGTGTAGATCGTGCCTCCGGTGACCCGGCATACGCGGGACCATTCGACGTCGGCAAGAACGAAGCCCCGGTGGGCGTCATCCGCAGCGACCGCTACGGGGTCCTTCAATTGGGCCTGAAGGGCGTCAACCTGGTCCGGAGGGGAGGTTCCTCGGCCGGCCACGGCAGTGATCCCAAGACCCGGGGCGGCGCGAAAGACCTGCCGCTCGATGCTCGACGCGATGTACAGCACGCCGTCGCTGCCGACGGTGGAGAGCGCAATGTCATCGCTGCGGTTGCCGAGCCTGTCGTTGACTGCCCTGGTGAGCTTCTCCAACCGCGCCCGCTTCTGCGCGGTGCCGTCCTTCTTCGCCATGATGGCGGCGTGCAGCTTGTCGCGCTCGTGTCGGCGTTGCTCGGCGTCGAGACCCTTGATCTGGTTGACCCGCTGCCAGACCAGGTCATCGACCGCGGCATCGGTGAGGAGGTTCGTCTTCACGTGCGAGAGCGCCACCGCATAGCAGAACACGCTGCCCGCTCCGGCGGTGAGCTTGCCGGGCTCGAACGCGTACCGCCACGCCCACACATCGACGCGGACGATGTCCTGACCGAAGATCGCCACGAAGCCGTCGCTGCGCTGCGCCTCGCCCTCCGCCGGAATGCCGAGGACCTGGTCCAGGCAGCTGCGCGCCACGGTCTGCAGGTGCGCGGTGAAGTCGGCCGGCTGCCGGGGGAAGGACTCGGCGATCGTCTGCCGCAACGTGTCGTCGCTGATCGTGTTGACGTCGAAGAAGGTATCCGCGCGCACGGTGACGGGGTCGGCCTCGACGTACACCGGCGGCAAGGGGCGCGACGGGAGTTGGAGGAGCAGATGCTCGTAGTTGTTCCGTTTGGCCGTTGCCAGGCGTTCCAGCTGCTCCAGTACGAAGCTGGCCTGCTCCAGCTCCGTTTGCGTGCCGGTGAAGCGGTTGAGCAGGTGGGTACGCGTCGCCACGGTGGGCCGTCCTTCTTCCGTCTGTTCCGCCGTCCGCCGCGGTCCTCCTTGCGCTGGAGGGGCCGCGGCGGCGGTCGGGGTGGTGGCTACGCGTCGCGTTCGTGGAGCTTCTTTTCCGCAGCCCACGGGCCCAGTTCGCCGGCGGTGAAGACGCGCTTGCCGCGCTGGCCCTTGCCCTTGGCGTCACACAGCTGGAACAGCACCAGCCCGTCGAGATCGACCGCGATGGAGTAGGGGTTACGGCCCGAGCCGACGCCCAGCACCGTCTTGCCGTCCTTGGTGATTTTGCGGATCCGGCCGTGTTGGGTGAGCGGGTCGACGTCCGCGAAGTACAGGCTGCCCTCGCTGTCGTACGCGAGGCCCTGCGGTCGCCGCACGCTGGTTTCCGACGGGAGCAGCGGCCGGTTCTTCGACGGGTCGTTCTGGTCGATGACGACCAGAACGGTGTCGGAGTGCACGTCGCCGCCGCCGGTGTGCTTGTCGAGCTGCTTGCTGCCGGTGTCCAGGGTGCTGATGAGGTTGTGTCCGGACATCGCCAGGTGCACGACGTCCGAGTTGGGCAGCATGGTCACGCCGTGGATCGTCGGGTCCTTGATTTCGGGATGTTGCGATCCCGAGGCGAGCTGACTCTGGTAGATGTACGTCGCACCGTCTTTGGTCAGATGAGCGATCCTCAGCGGCTTGTCCTCCCCGTCCTTGTAGGTCACGGCGGTGACGTTTCCGTTGTTGCCGCCGGCCGCCAGACGGGCCAGGCGGTACCCGTCCGCCGTGTCGTCGTGCCTGATGCTCAGTTTCTTGTTCTCCAGGTCGAGACAGCGCACGCGGCCCCTGCGTTCGCCGATGTACAGCTTCTTGCCGTTGTAAGCGATGTCCACCGGGTCGACCAGCTTCGCCTGCAGCGGATCTGTGGCCTGCTCGTCGTTGCCGCCGCCGGCGATGAGGGTGACCGGGTTCTTCTCGTCGTCGGGTGTGACGGCCCACACCTTTGCCTGGTCCGTGGAGACGATGTACAGCGCCTTGTCGTCGTGGTTGCGGACCAGGCCCGACGGGTTGGTGACGTGTGTATTGACCGCGTTCTGGAGGGCATTGAGTTTGCCCTGCTTCAAGAGCATCTGCTCGTGCACGGGCTTGAACCTCTTCATCTGTTCCGCGATCCACGTATCCTTCTGATCCTCGGTCCACGTGGGGTGACGCTTGGTGATCATCTGAAAGAGGAGATCCTTCAGGTCCCATTCCGAGAGCTCGTCGGCGCGGACCACGGACCGGGTGACCCCGTAGGCGAAGGCGTTTTGCGAGTCGACCGTCAGGCCGACCGATTTGAAGTGGTAGTTCCAGACCATCGAGTCGACGCGGATGATGGACGGCCCGGAAATCGTGGTCTGGGTGGTCCAGTCGTACTGTTCCCCGACGGACACATTCCCCAGGAAGGCGTCGACCAGCATCGTCAAGGTACCCCCGATGACTTTCTTGGATTCCTTGTCGCCGTAGCCGAGAACCGTGTCGATGATCTGGCTGAGCACCGGGTTCGGGGCCTTCGTCACCTGCACGTACTGCATGAGGGAGTGGTTGCCCGGATTCGCCTTGTATTTGACGACGGTCTGCGGATCTTCGTGGAGTGTGCCCATCTTGGCTTCGAAGTCATCGGTCTTCGTCGTGGCCAGCTTATTGAGTACTCCGAGGCTGAAAAGGACCTTCGCCTTCTCTTCCTCGTTTCCGCTGAACTTCTTGATCAGATCCGCAATCTTCGCCATGGATGGCCTCCGTCCTACGGAGGCAGGCCCACCGATCAGACCACGCGAAGAGGACACGACAACCGAGGTGGTGCGCGTCTGCTGCGGGGCGAACGACTCGGTCAGCCGCGGGCCCCGCAGCCCAACTTCGCGGACCGATCACCGCCCGCCTGCTGTCTCACGTGCTTACCGTCAAAGGATTTCAAGGCCGCAGCAGCTGCACCAGTCGCCCATCGGGTGACGCAGCCGCCGGAGATTCGCGCAATGGCGCACGGATTTCTCCGACGGTGGAGTCGTGGGGCCGGAACCCAATTCGCCGTGGCCTGGAATTGACCGGTCGGGTCTCGGATCTCGGATCTCGGATCTCGGATCTGCGTTTAGGTGATAACCGCTCCGGTAGCGACCGGAACCGCGGAATCTTATCCTTTACCTCACTCAATTGGCCGCCTCGTTCGAGCCCGCGACCACGCCGCAGCGTCCTCGCGGGGCCGGACCATCGACTGCCTCATGCACGACCGTGAGGAGTCCACCTGCGAGGGGTACGGGTCCGAGGTGCTCAGCCCGTCGGCTGCGCCGGCTCGGTCTGCCCGTCGCAGAACACCTCCTTGACGAGCCTCTGCTTCACCTTCTCGAACGCCTCGACCAGGGCGGGCCAGTCGAGTTCGGAGTCCCCGCAGGTCAGCGAGCCGGTCAGGGTCTTACTGCCGTCGGGCGTGCTGTACATCAGCGCCGCCCAGCCCCAGAAGCCGCCGTTGTGCTGGAGGATGGTGCCACCGCCGTCCGTCTTCTCCACGAACACCCCCAGGCCGTAGCCCATCTTGGGATGCGGCGTGCGCATCTCGGCCAGCAGCGGGGCCGGCAGGAGCTTGCCGCTCATCAGCGCGGAGAAGAACGTGTGGAGGTCCTGGCTGGTCGAGATCATGTCACCGGCGGCGGAGATCCAGGAGGGGTTGAAGCGCGTGGTGTCGGCCACCTTCCACTCGCCGGCGTCCTCGTACCCGTAATAACCGTGGGCGTGCGGCTCGGGGATCTCCGGCGAGGCGCCCGGCACCACGGTGCCGGTCAGCCCGAGCGGCCTGAGGATCAGCCGCCGCATCTCCTCGGCGTAGGAGCGGCCGGTAACCTGCTCGATCAGCAGCCTGGCCACCACATAGTTGGTGTTGGAGTAGCTCCAGTCCGTCCCCGGCTCGAACCGCGCCGGCTTGGACAACGCCAGCCGCACGAGTTCCTCCGGCCGGTAGGTGCGGAACTGATTGTCCATCCACTCCTTGCCCACCCCGGGGACTCCACCGGGCACGACCGTCCCGTCGTCGTAGACCTCGCCGGTGAAGCTGAACAACCCGCTCGTGTGCTGGAGCAGCATCCGCACCGTGATCCGTCGGTCAAGGTCCAACTCGGGCAGATAGTCGTCCGCCGGGCTGTCCAGCCCGATCCTGCCCTCGGCCACCAGTTGCAGCACCAGGGTCGCGGTGAAGGTCTTGGTGATGCTGCCGATCCGGAAGTGCCCGTTGGTCGGTGGCTTGGCGGCCTCGCCCAGCTTGCGCACCCCGGCGCTGCCCACCCACTGGCCCCGCTGATCGTGCACGCGCAGCTGCATCCCGGCGAAACCGGAATCGACGATCTCCTGGATGGCCTTCTGCAGCTCCGGGCGGTCCGGCCCGGCAGCGGAGTTCTTGATGGTGTGAAGGGACTCGCTCACGGTCATTCCTTAGCTCGCGACAGTAGATGTTCGGCGCAGCTCGACAGCGCAACGGTGGCCCTGGTGGCTACCGTTGCGCTGTCGAGGCGGCCATGCGATGAGCGTGCACCCTGACCCAAGGTCAAGCTCAACCCCTGTCGCGACCGTGGACCGACCGGCACCGACAAGGGGGACGAACTCCGAACAGAGGCGCGCTACCCTCACCCCTGTGATCGCCCGCAACCCACACCTCAAGGCGAGCGCGAAGGTCGCCGGCGCCCACGGCTCGATCCTGCGCAACGACTTCCGTGCCGTCGCCGATGCCGACGCCGACGCGGTTCGCGAGACCTCAGCCGCCCACGATCTGGAGGTGCGCTGAGCCGATGGCTGATGGACTCACGATCGGTCAGGCGGCGGCGTACGTCGGCGTCACGATCAAGACGGTGCGGCACTATCACCGGCTCGGCCTGGTCCAGGAGCCGGAACGTGACGGTTCCGGCTACCGGCGTTACGGGTCGGCCGACCTGCTCCGCCTGGTCCAGGTCCGGACCCTGGCCGGGGCCGGCGTGCCGCTGGCCGAGGTCGGTGACCTGCTCGACGCCGATCCCGAGGGGTTCACCACCGCCCTGGACGACGTCCATCGCCGGCTCACCGAACGGATCGAGGACCTGGTCGCGCGCCGCGACACGCTGCACCGGCTCACCCAAGGTGACCGGGCCCTGCTGCCCGACCGGGCCTGCGCGGTCTTGGACCGACTCGCCGATCTCGACTTCAGTCCCGACTACGTGGCCACTCAGCGGGAGGCTCTGGTGCTGGCCCGGGCGCTGGTTCCGGAGGTCTTCGACAGCTTCCTGACGCAGCTCGAACGCTGGCTCGACGACTCCGAATGGATCGAGCTGACCAAGCGCGGCTGGGACGCGATGTCCTGGGATCCCGACGACCCGCGGATCGACCGGCTGGCAACCGCGCTGGCCGACAAGCTGCTGGCCAACCGCGCGCAGCTGGCGATGCCGAACGGGGTGCAGAACCGGTCCGACACCGCCTCCCGGTACGGACTGGTCAACCGCCACCGGGAAGAGCAGTCGCCGTCCATCGCCCGGTTGAACGCGCTGATCGAGGCGAACCTGCGCGCGGCGGGCATCGACGTCCCGCGCCATTGACGGACACCGAGACCCCCGTAGCGGGCAAGACTGACTGCTCAGTGGGTCACGGTCCTCATCACCAACTCGCGTTCTCAGGAAGGAAGTTCCCGCTTCGAGAGCCGAGTCCGCGCCATGTTCACGAAAGACGTAGGGAAGAGGAGCTGCGGGAGCCCGGGCCGTCCGACCGAAGGCCCGGGCGTGCGTGCCGTCAGCCCCACCCACCGGGCCGTGCGCCGTGCGTACGTGTCACGGTCGTCCCAGCAGCTGGGCACCGGCGGTGGTGTCAGCGCGGGCGGTGAAGTATTCGGTGAAGGCGTGCACGAACTCCTCCTCGGTGATCTGCCCGTCGCCGTCGGCGTCCAGCTGGCGGAAGCCGTGGTTGAGTTCGGCAGGGTGGACGCGGGAGCCGCCGAAGAGGGCGCGGTATTCGTCGGCGCACAGGTGGCCACTTCCATCGGCGTCCGCGGCCCGGAACAGGGCGTGCACGGCGATGTGAAGGCCCGTGGCGAGATAGTCGGGATCGCGGTCGATGCCGGCGAGCATGGCCGTGACGAACTCGGCGCGGGAGACCCGGCCGTCCGCATCGGCGTCCATGGTGGAGCGGATCTGCTGCCACCAGGTGTCGAAGGCGGCGTACACCTCGGCCTCTCGGGCCTCGTCGAGTTCCAGCTGCCAGCAGGCGTTATGGGCCATGGCCTGCAGATCGGCGGCGTTGATGTACCCGTCGCCGGTTTGGTCCAGGACCTGCCGGAAGAACGCATCGACCCGGTGCGAGCGTGCGCCTTCGCGGCGGGATCGGCGGCGGGGCCGGGGCATCCGCACGGCGACGGGAGTGTCCGTGGCGCCGGCGACCGGCGCGGGAGACGGCTGGGAGGGGAGGGTGTCGGCCGGCAGTGTGCGGTAGCGCAGCCGGTCGGGCAGGCGCGTCACCACCAGCCGCATGCCGTGGTGGAGCGTCCAGGACAGTGCCGCGGCAGCCGGAGTGCGGGGCAGGTCGAACCGCTCCCGGAAGGAAGGAGGCAGGTCGGCGAGGGTCAGTGCGGTCAGGGTGCGGGCAACCAGGAGGCGCAGCAGCGGCCACGCGGGCCGAAGACGCCCCAGGCGCCTGGGGGCCGGGGCCTGACGCAGCATCGTGTAGAGCAAGTCGTGTACGGCTTCGGTGTACTCCAGGCGCTCGCGGATGGTGCGGTCCATGTAGGCGGGCACGTCTGCGGCCGTTTCCGGGAACAACTCGTCCGCAAGGCCGAACTCGGCGCAGACGGAGCGGAATTCACCGTAGAGCTGATCAAGTTCGGCGTGGGACAGGGGATTGCCGGAGAGCTCACGCATGGCCGTCATCGACTCGTACACCGTCACCAGCACCCACACCCTCACCTTCGGGTCCGTCGCCGTGAACGTCCGGCCCTGGGCGTCGGTGCCGCCGATGCGGCGGTGGGTGCGATCCAGCCGTGCGATCTCCCGCCGTAGCGTGTCGCGATCGGAGAAGAACAGATGCTTGCCACTGTCCATGGTGTGCTCGATGCGCCGCCAGGGGTGGGCCCGGTAGGTGGAGAACTGAGCGACGCCGGCGGCCACGGCCGGGTCGGCGTTCTGCAGCACCAGCAGCCGCCACGCCACCAGGGCGATACGCCACTCGCCGAGGGTGTGGCGCAGCAGGGTGCCGGAGCCAGGCGATACGGTGCTGGTCATGGCGGTCCTCCGGGAACGGTGCGGTTGGCGCATGATCGGATTTTGATCAGCGCCACGATTAACGCGCATACACGCGCCCCGAGAGCGACCTCAGCCGGGAAACCACCCGTTGGTGCGACCTGCTTCGACGGTGGCGACACAGGCTTCGTTGACGACGATCAGCATCGGGTCGTCCCAGCCACACCTGCCGCGCCTGCCGCCCCCGTTACCGTCCATCTCCTCGGCGGCGAGGACCCTCCACCCGCGTGATCCGCCCGCCCTCTCGTGCACGCCTCGTACGGCTGACGTCCGGAGCCCAGGCATTCAGCGCCGCGCCCTCAGACCCTCGACGAGCAGGCCGAGTCCGAAGTCGAAGAGGCGGGTGAAGTCCGTGCTGGTGAGCGTGGGCAAGGTGGCGCTGAGGTGCGGATACGTACCCGCCGTCAGCGCCTCGCGCAGGACTTCCGGGTCCGCCGGTTCCCCGTCGCTCGCCCGGAGGGCCGCCTGCTCCTCCAGGGTGTGGCCCACGGTGAAGTTGGCCACCGTGAAGAGGGCCCGCGCCGCGTCGTCGTCGCGGAAGCCCGCCTCGCGCAGAACGCCTACGCAGGCATCGGCGAAGCCGAGGACGTTCGCCCCGGTCGCGTGCGTGCCGGCGTACACGCGTGCACCGTCGCGATGAGCCAGTAGGGCCGTGCGCATCGCGCGGGCGAGGGCGGTCAGCTGCTCGCTCCAGTCGCCCTCCCCCGCCTCGGCGGCAGATTCCGCCACGCCGTCCATCATGCGCTCGGCCATCGCCGTGAGCAGGTCCTGCTTGGTCGCGAAATAGCGGTACAGCGCACCGGCCCGGACGCCCATCGCGTCGGCGAGCCGCCTCATGGTCAATGCGTCAAGACCCGACTGATTCAGCAGGTCAAGGGCCTTGTGCAGGGTGCGCGTGCGATCGAGTCGGGCCGGCCGGCCGCGGGTCGGGGTTGACGGGGAGCTCATGGGCCTCAATATAGTGAACATTGTTCACGTGAACGCTGTTCACTAAATGATGCACCACATGAGGGAGGGCATCGCCAATGAACGCCGATGTGATCGTCGTGGGCGCTGGACCGACCGGCCTGATGCTCGCCTGCGAGCTGGCGCTGGCAGGCGTACGGACCCGGATACTGGAGCGCCGCACCGAACCACAGCGGGATTCCCGGGCGTTGAGCCTGCACCCGCGCAGCGTGGAACTGATGGACCAGCGCGGGCTGCTCGACCGGTTCCTCCCGCTCGGCCGGACCGTGCCCGGCTGGCACTTCGCCCAGCTCCCCACCCATCTGGACTTCTCCCGACTGGACTCCCGGCACGGCTACACCCTGTTCCTCGCCCAGGCGCGCACCGAGGCGCTGCTCGCGGAGCGGGCTCGCGAGTTGGGCGTGGAGATCCTGCGTGGACGCGAGGTCGTCGGGCTGAGCCAGGACGGCGACGGGGTCGCGGTGGAGGTGCGGGATCCCGAGGGCACCGAGACCGTGCGGGCCCGGTACGCGGTCGGGTGCGACGGCGGACGCAGTGTGGTGAGGCAGGCCGCCGGGATCGGCTTTCCGGGCACCGACGAGACCCTCACCGGTGTGCTCGGCGACTTCGCGGTCATCGACGCGGACCCCGCGGTCCTGGGCGCGGCCCGGGACCGCGGTGTGCTGGTCGCGCCGCTGGAGGACGGCCTGACCCGGCTGGTCTACCTGGATCCGGAGCGGATGCGGGTACCGGCCGCCGAGCCGGTCACCCTGGAGGAGTTCCGTACGTCCCTGACCCGGATCTGCGGCTCCGACTGCGGGATCGCCGAGCCGCGCTGGCTGTCACGTTTCGGCAATGCCACCCGCCTCGCGGAGGGTTATCGCTCCGGCCGCGTCCTGCTGGCGGGCGACGCCGCCCATATCCACTTCCCCGCGGCGGGCCAAGGGCTCAACACCGGGTTGCAGGACGCCATGAACCTGGGTTGGAAGCTGGCCGCCGTGCTCAACGGCTGGGCACCGCCCGGCCTGCTCGACAGCTACGACGAGGAACGCAACCCCGTCGGCCGGGCCGTCACCGAGAACACCGAGGTCCAGACGCTGCTCGCGGAACTGACGCTCGTCCCCCAGTACCAGCGCCCCGCCGCGGCACTGCGGGGGCTCGCCAACGAACTGCTCGGCATGCCGGAGGTCAACCGCCGGCTCGCCGCACAGGTCTCCGCGCTGGGCACCGTCTATCCGCCCGCGACGCCCGGGGCCGACCCGCTGGCGGGAAGGCGGATGCCGGACATCGGGCTGACCGCCGTCGCGTCGGATGCGATGCGGGTCTACGACCTGCTCACCGAGGGCCGGTTCGGCCACCTCGACCTCGTGGGCGACCCGGATCTGAGCGATACCGTCACGCCGGGGTGGGGCGCACGCGTCAACGCCGTCACCGTCACCCATCGCGACGATCATGCCGACCTGGCCGGCGTGACCGAGGTCCTCGTCCGCCCCGACGGACATATCGCCTGGGCCACGCGTACCGTCGACATCGGTGCGCGGCGCGACGAGCGGCGCCGAGCTCTCACGGCCTGGGCCGGAACTCCCTCCTGACTGCCGAGAGGAGAAGGTCATGTCCGTGCAACGCGTCAATCCGCCGGCTGTGCACAGTCCGTCCGGGATGACCAGCCAAGTCGTCGCCACCGTCGACGAGCGGCTGCGACCGGTCCCTCCGCACGCATTTACTGGCCCTCAAGGCTCTCCGCGTCGAATGCCTGAGCAACCGCGAGACTGTCTTCGTAGACGTGGTGCCGGGTGACAAGGCCGTGCTCGACCGTGAGATGCAAGGCGAATCGCGCGCGGTACGCACGTCCGGTGGGCCGGGCGGTTTGGCGGATTTCGCCGAGCACGATCGCATCATTGCCGTCGATGAAGACGCGCTCGACCTCGGTGGCCGCCTGCCCGGCCACATGGTGCTCGGCAAGCTCGCGGTAGTGAGCTGCGGCGTCGCTGCGGGTGCACCGGTGGCGGATCCATGGGGTGGCAGTGCGGCCGTGCTCGGACTCCGGCCAGTCCAGTTTCCAGTCGCCCCGCTCCGCATACAGTTCGGCGATGCGGTCAGGGTCACCCTCGCCGATCCGGCGCAGCAACTCCTCCACCACGGAGCGGGTCATCGTGGGCGCGTCCAAGGACATGGCCAATCCCTTCGTTTCATTCTTGGAACCGCGTATCGACGCGGCGAGATCACATTCTTTCCGCCCCTGACGGCCCACGACGATTACCTCTCAAGTAATCGCCACCGAGATCCCCTTTCGCGGCAGGCCCAGATGCAGCGCCTGGACCGAGGCCACCTGCCTACCGCGTGACCGATGCACCCCGCCAAACACCCTAAATGGCTTTATTCAGCAGAAGTTGTAACTCTCACCGTTTAGACGGAAACCAAGGCAACTGTCGTTTATGACCAGTTGGGCCGGAGATCATCACCTGAGCGGCGGCGCTCTCCGGGCCGCCCTGCCGAGCGACATCGCCGGTTCGAGACCACCGTCCCATGGGAGTGAACATGCGCATCCGCACTACCGTCGCCGCTTCTGCCCTGGCCGCATTCGCCATCCTCGGAACCGCAGGCAGTGCCTTCGCCGATCCCGGTCCGGGCGGTAGCCGATTCGACATTCGCCAGGCCAGCCAGTGCCGGTCGCACGATCTGAACATCGACGTTCTCGGCGAGGTCGGGGCCCTCAACGGCTTGCTGGGCAACGCGCTCAACGGCGAGGGCGCCCCGGGCGCGCAGTCCACCCGCCTCGGCTCGAGCATGGGCTGCAACAACAGCGCCTTCTGAGAAGAGCGAACACCAACAGGCCGCCTCGACACCGCGGCCGTCCAGGTCCTGTCCGACAGGCCGGTGCGACTGGCCCATCGGACAGGACCGAACAAGACCGAACGGCCACCGCCTCATCAGCCGAGCCGCTTGTCGCCGCCATCACGAGCAGCATCAGACAGCCCTCGGCGGCCGTGCCCGCCGGTCGCCGCACGGCCGAGCCCCGCACGCGGCCGCCGCCTACTGCGGCTTTGTCGCGATCTGGATCAGGTTGCCGCAGGTGTCGTCGAAGACGGCGGTGGTGACCGGACCCATCTCCACCGGCTCCTGGGTGAAGCGGACACCGAGGCCGCGCAGGCGCTCGTACTCCGCGTGCACGTCGTCGACGGCGAACTGAGCGAGCGGGATACCGTCCTCGACGAGCGTGTCGCGGTAGGGCTTGACGGCCGGGTGGCCGGCGGGCTCCAGGAGGAGTTCGGTGCCGCCGGGCTCGTCGGGCGAGACGACGGTCAGCCACCGGACGTTCTCGCCCACCGGGACGTCGTGCTTCGTCACGAAGCCGAGGATCTCGGTGTAGAAGCGCAGGGCCTTGGCCTGGTCGTCGACGAAGACGCTGGTCAGATGGATCTTCATAGGGTGCTCTCCTCCGGTGCGGATGTGTCGGGCACGAGCCATCGCTCGACGATCCCCCGCAGCGGGGCCGCGTTCAGATCGTGGAACTTGTAGCGGCCCTCCCGCCTTGTCTCGACGAGCCCGGCGGCCTCCAGCACGGCGAGGTGCTGGGAAACCCCCTGGCGCGAGATGCCGAGCTGATGCTTCATGCTCAGTCGCGAACAGATCTCGAACAGTGTCTGTCCGGACTTCTCCGCGAGCTCGTCGAGGATGGTGCGGCGGGTGGGGTCGGCCAAGGCTTTGAATAGGTCGTCGGCCACGACCACAGGATAGGCAACTACTCACTTGCCTATCAAGTCGAGGCACGCCGCACTCAGCGTCGACCCGCAGTCGACGGGCGCAGGGCCACGGGGAGCGCGGACGCGGGCGCCGAGGCCCCCACGACGACGTAAAACGCTGAAGGGAGGCACGTCAGCGACGCGCCGCCCCCCCCCCCAGCCCGCCCAGCCGCGCACCGGAAAGCGATCGGATCCGCGACCTCCTTGAACGTCCGACTGGTCGCCCAGGGGTGTCGCCGCGATATGCGACGAAGGGGCACGCGATGCCGCCGCGCACGACGTAGAAGATCGCGTCCAGCACCAATCGGCGCGGATGCCTCTCCGGCCGCCGACCGCCTCTGCCGCGTGTATTGGCTGGTGAAGGCAGGTGAGGCTCGACAATCGCGCACTGCTGGTCCGTCATCGACGAGGACGGGTAGGCCCTGCACCCGGACACCGCCGCAGCCTGGTCGCGGGCAGGGCATGACAGGCGGAGGCAGACACGCGGCAATGAACACGAGAGCTCCTGGTAGGGCTGAAACACAGTCAACTCCTGTCCTGCCAGGGGCTCTTCGTTGTGTCAGGCATGACGCAGAACATCCGCCCCCGGCCCAGCCGCTCGCCGAGCGCAGCGAGGCTCGACGGCCCCACGTCGGCCAGCTGGCTACGCTACGGAGACTCGGCCGCAGACGGAGCCCCGCTGCTGCACCTCCTACGCCGGTGCGCTACCAGCCTGCTCGCGCAGCGTCAGCCATTCCTGAAGCTCAATCAGATTCCCCTCCGGGTCCTCCAGGTACGCGACCCGCATCCGCTCGCCCATCGGGCCCGGGTCCCTGGTGAACTCCGCCCCCCGCGAGGTGAGCTCGGCGTGGGCGGCGTCCAGGTCCTCCACGCGCAGTACCACCAGCGCGCGGTATCCCCCCGGCTCCGCCCCCAACCGCTCCAGCACGCCCGCCATCTGCGCCCGATCCTGCAGCGCGATCGCGGCGTGTCCGGTGTCGGGGCTGAGCTTCGCGTACGGGCCGCTCTCGGCCTCGAACTGCGGCTTGAGCCCGAGCACGTCCCGGTAGAAGCGGTAGACGGTGGGGAAGTCGGACACCAACAGGCGTATCTGGGTGAGTTCCATACCGACCTTTTTAGCCTAGTTCCGACTCCGGTTCCGGCTCGATCGCGATCTTTGAGAGAGCCCCGCCGGAGTTCAGCGACGCACTCTGAGACAGCCGGGTTGGGCAGTGCGCACCGGCCCCGCACGGGCCGCGCACGGGCCGCGCACAGGCCATTGCGTCGAGCGTCCCGATCTTCACGGCCGCGACAACATCCGCTTGCGGTCCCTGCTTGCGGTCTCTACTTGCCGTCGCTACACGCCGTCGCTACTTGCAGTCTCTGCCTGCGCGCCCGGCTATTCGGTGTTGCTAAGTACCAGTAGTCAGCGTTACTGTGTACCGGTAGTCAGCAACACCGAGTAGCTGAAGGGAGGCTCCATGGGCAAGCAGGCGACGGAGATGCTCAAGGGAACGCTGGAGGGCATCGTCCTGGCGATCCTGTCCGGCCGGGCCGCGTACGGCTACGAGATCACGGCGTGGCTGCGGGATCAGGGCTTTTCCGACATCGCCGAGGGCACCATCTACGCGCTGCTGGTCAGGATCGAGCAGCGCGGCCTGGTGGATGTGGAGAAGGTCCCGTCGGAGAAGGGGCCACCGCGCAAGGTGTATTCCCTGAACGCTCAGGGACGGGAACATCTCGAAGAATTCTGGAGGACCTGGAGCTTCCTCGCAGAACGGCTGGAACAGCTCCGCAAAGGAGGCAGTTGACCATGTCCGACGCTGAAAAGGGCGGCTTCATCTCGAAGGTGATCGGCCCCAAGCGGCAGTGGCGGCAGTACAAAGCGCGCATGAAGCAGCTTCCCGAGGACTATCGCACGACGGTCGAAGCGATCGAGCGGTACCTGATGTACTTCGTGCCGACCGACGGCGACAGCAATGCGTCGATGTTCGACGACCTCGGCGACCTCTTCGAGCGGGCCGCGGCGGACGGAACGTCGATCCGCGAAATCGTCGGGGAGGACCCGGTGGAGTTCGCCGAGGCGTTCGTCCAGAACTACTCGGAGGGTGGCTACGTCCCCGCCCGCGAGCGGAAGCGACTGACCGACGCCATCACGCGCGCCGCCGGCGAGGACACCGGAAAAGAAGACAAGGCAGTCTGATAGCACCTCAGCACATCGTGCCCGGGGTCGATCGAGCACCACTTTCACCGGCTGTCTGCGTTACGCGGCCACGGGGGCACACCCAACTGGCTATTTCTCGCCGCGTGTCAGCGGCAGCGTCAAGACGGCGACAGCCAATATCAACACGGCCGGCGATGGCAGATGCCATGAACGGTTCAGCGATTGCGCCCTCGGGGCCGCGAACCGGGCCATGCCGAGCTCACCCCCGACCCTCGTGCGGCGCCCATGCCATGCCCATGAGCGCCGCGCCGGGACGGGCCTCGCAAGAGCAATCACTGTGTTTATCGAACGCTTTATGTAAGGCGGTTCATGATGGGCAAAGGCAAGAGCGGCTTCTCCGAAGCAGGGCTGCGCAGAATGCGCGAGGTGCTGGCACGGCATGTCGCATCCGGGAAGATTCCTGGGCTCGTCGCCCTGGTCAGCCGGGGCGAGGAGACACACGTCGAAGCGATCGGGACGATGCGCCATGACGGTGGCGCGCCGATGCGCCGGGACACCATCTTCCGGATGGCCTCGACGACCAAGCCGGTCGCGGTGGCGGCGACGATGGCCCTGCTGGATGAGTGCCGGCTGCGGCTGGACGACCCGATAGATCCGTGGCTGCCCGAGCTCGCCGACCGCCGGGTGCTGAAGCGGGCCGACGGCCCGCTGGACGACACCGTGCCGGCACGGCGGCCGATCACCGTACGGGACCTGCTCACTTCCACGTTCGGGCTCGGCATGGATATGACGGCGATGGGCTCCCCGATGATGGGCGCGCTCTTCGAGCGGGGGGTTTACGGCCAAGAGGACGGATGGCTGTTGCCGGCACCGGAGCCGGATGAGTGGATGCGCCGCCTCGGCACGCTCCCGCTGATGCACCAGCCCGGAGAGCGGTGGCTGTACAACGTCAGCGACGACGTGCTCGGCGTGCTGGTGGCCAGGGTCACCGGCCAGTCGTTCGAGGCGTTCCTGCGCGAGCGCATCTTCGCCCCGCTGGGCATGAAGGACACCGGTTTCCACGTGCCCGCCGACAAGATCGACCGGCTGCCGCCCCTGTATGCCCCCGATCCGCAGACCGGAGAGTTCATCGTGGCGGACGAGGTCGAGGGGGGACATCACAGCCGGCCGCCGGCGTTCCAGTCGGGCGGCGGCGGACTCGACTCAACCGTCGACGATTATCACGCCTATTTCCGGATGCTGCTCAACCACGGGATGCACGGGACCCAACGGATCCTGTCCCGGCCCGCCGTCGAGCTGATGACCACCAACCGCCTCCCGCCCGAGCAGCTAACCGCCCGAGAAGCCATGGCCCGCAACCTCGTCCATTTGTCCTACGGCCTGGGGCAGCACGGCGGCTGGGGCTTCGGGATGACGGTGCGCACCTACCGTGGTGACTACGCGCCCCTCGGCCAGTTCGGCTGGGACGGCGGAGCCGGCACCACGACCTACGCCGACCCGGACAACCAGCTCGTCGGCATCCTGCTCACCCAGACCGGGATGTCCAGCCCGGATTCGGCGCGGGCCCTCCACGATTTCTGGACCACGCTCTACCAGGCGATCGACGACTGACCCGCCTGCCTGGTCGAGGTCGGTCCGGCACATCTGCAAGCTGACCGCGCTCTGACACAACCGGTGAACGAAGGAAGGGGACGTTGCCCGCGGGCATAGTCCCCTTCCTGCCGGCCGTCAGCTCACGTCGCCACAGGCAGAACGGCCAATGGAAGCGTGCCGGCTTCCACTGCGGCCTGGTCGACCACGAGCCCGGTGTAGCTGCCGACCGCGGTGAACACGGCCTTCGGCAGCCCCTCGTCATGCTCCTCGTAGTGACGGGTCACCTCGGCCTCCGGCATGTCCGGGACCGAGGGGAACACTGCGCCCGCGGCCCAAAGCGCCGCATCCAGCGCCGACCCGGATGCGGTATCCGATGCGAAGTCCGCCTGCCGGCCATCGCCGTCCCCCGGCGCATGAACGATCAGCTTCGGCGGGCAGTGAATGCGGCCGCGCATCCCCGGCACACCTTCCGTGTTCGTAAGGCTGTGCTCGCCTATCCAGGCGATCCCGTCTGACATGCCGATCACACTACCGAGGAGAGCTGACGGGGGACCGTCGCGTACGAACCGGCGTACCGTCGGCGTGACTTCGAAAGGGGGTGGTCGCCGCGGCACCGGGCGAGGACAGCCCCCGGAAACCGAGTGGCCGATCGCAACGTCCTACCTCTCGATAGCTGCGCAGAGTCCCTCCCGGGCTGCCGGCAGGCCCTGGGCAAGCTGAAGTCGGCCGGCGAGGAAGGGCACACCGATGGCAACCACCGCACCTGATCCGCAGCACGACACGGCGCAGGACCGTATCGCCGCGACGCTCACCTCCCTCCAGGCCGACCTGGCTCGCACCGATGCCAAAGCAAGCCTGCTGCTGGCCCTGTCCGGAGCCGCACTTGTGGCGCTGGCCTCGACGGCATCGAGCCTCCACCCGACCGTTCCAGCCGCCGCGGCCGCGTCCCTCGCCGCCGCTGCGCTGCTGGCCTCGACGATGATCCTCTTACTCGCGATCCGTCCGCATCTCGGAGGCAGCGGCTGGACGAGTTGGTCTCGGTTGAGCACCGATCAACTGCGCGATGAGCTGACATCCGGCTACCAGGTGGAACACCTGAGGTTCATGGCCACACTCGCCATGCGGAAGTTTCGGCTCATCCAGGCCGCGGTTGACTGCATGCTCGCCGGGCTCGGTCTACTCGCTGTCACGGCCGTCCTCGTCGCAGCGGCCTGACCTTGCTGTCCTGGTCGGCGTCCGCCCGGCCACAGCGTCGTGACCTGCCCTGGTCGGGCTCGTAGTCGGGCCCGTGGCCGGCTTCGTGAGAGGGGTCGTGTTGCCGGACCGCGTTCGCGAGGCGCCAGGGGGCTTCCGGGCCGCTCGTACGCCTCCGTCACTGCGGCGGTGGAGCCGCCCCGCCGGAGGCGGCTCCACCGCGCGGCCGAACGGGCGTTTACTCGTGGGCGCTGATCACACCGCCGGCGCTGAGCACGACGTACACGCCGTTGGTGACGAATCCGATGTCGTGCTGGTTCGCTTCCACCGTGTCGTCCGCGTCGCCGCTCTGGCTGAGGAACTGCGCGCGGTACCGGAGCTCGCCGATCTTCGTGACCTTGACCGTCCAGCCGCCCGTGATCTTGAACGTGCCCGGCCCCTGGTGACCGCCGCCCATCCAGGAATGGACCTGGCCGTCCAGCGTGAGCACGACGAACATGTCGTTGGCGTCGAGCCCGGCGTCGCGCCCCTTCGTCTCCAGCGTGGCCAGGACCGAACCGCGGGCGACGATCTTGGCCCGGTAGTGCTGGGCGCCGACCTTGTAGATCTCGGCCTTGCTGATGCCGTCCGCCAGGCGCTGGGTGCGGACCGGGGAAGCCGCCCTGCCACCGTCGGCGGACTGCGTACCGCCCGACTGCTTGCCCGTGGCGCCCGCCTCGGGACCGGCCTTGGCACCGGTGCCACCCTGGTCACCGGAGCCCTCCTTGGCCTCGGAGCCTTGCGCCCCCGCGGAGGAGCCCGCGCCGCTGGACTCGACGGCGGCCGTGCCCGTGCCCGTGTGACCCGCGGGCTTCGCGCCGGTGGCCTCCGCGCCGGAGCAGGCGGTCAGCGTAAGGCCGACGGCTGCGGTCAGTGCCGCGGCGGCCATGCGCAGGGTGCGGCGACGAGCGGTGCGGACAGTGGTGCTGGAGCTCATTTCAGGTCCCCCCCGGGACAGTCGGCGTCGTTGTTTCCTCCGTACGTCACCCACTCTGATCCAGGCCACTGTCGCAAGGCTGCCACTCCGCTAACGTCCGGCTAACACGGGTGTGAGCAGGGGAAAGACGCCAAGGACAACCCGAGTGCCGTCGGCGATCGCTGCCGTGGTGGAGGTGCTGCTCGCGCTGCCCCGCACGGCCGTACGGGCGGGCTCAGGTGCGGAGGAATCCGAGGACGGAGTCGGTGCGGCCGAGCACCGCGTGCCCCGTCCCGGGCAGTACGTGCACCTCCGCATGCGGCAGGCAGTGCCGTACGCGCCGGGCGGTCTCCCGCGAGTCGAACATGGCGTCGCGCGCGCCGACCGTCACCTGCACCGGGATTGCCAGGCCCCGCAACGCCACGTCGGGAAACACGGGCAACCGTTCCCTGCGCGGCCTGAAGTGCGCGAAGGTCAGCATCACGCCCTCCAGGACGGCCTCGTCCCGCGGCGAGTCGAGACCGGTGAGGGAGCGGACCGAACGGCGCGCGCCCCAGCGGCCGAAGGGCCGCACCAGCAGCGCCCGGAGTATGCGTCCCGTCCGTTGCCTGCCCAGGCCACCGGGGCCGAGCAGGGCCAGCCGCGCCACCCTGGCCGGGCGGCGGATCGCGTAGTCGACCGCGAACCAGCCACCGAGCGAGGCCGCGACCACGGGAACGTTCTCGAGGCCGAGGCCGTCCAGTACATCGTCCAGCCACCGGGCCGGGGCTTCGGAGTTCAAGGTGGGTCGGGACGGTGCGCTCAGTCCCGGTTCCCCGACGATGTCGACGGCGTAGGTGCGGAAGTGGCCGGCCCAGGAGGTGATGTCCTCGCCCCACATCGACGCGTTCGCGCCCGAGCCGTGCAGCAGTACGAGCGGTGGCGCATCCGGCGGCCCGGAGACGAGGACGAAGGTTTCCCCCTCACGGGTCGGCACCCGCACCTGCTGGGCGGACACCGGCCAGCCGTCCAGCGCCTCCTGGTACTGCCGGCGGACCGCCGCCGCGCCCTCCTCGGACGTGTAGATCGTGACGCTCATGAGGCCAGCACCTGCTCGACGTGCTCCAGGACCTGGGCCGTGTCCCTCAGACCACCCAGGATGACGATCTTCATCCGAGCCCTCTCCTCGTCGTAGACGGTCTGGATCCGCAACTGTCTGCCGCCGTCCCGCTCGCGGCCGGCGACCCCGGCGGTGACGAGTGTCGTCAGGCGATCGGCCGTCCGGCGGGAGACCGCGTCGATCTCCACGATGCTCGACACTTCCGCGTGCCGCGGGCCGCGGGCGTCCTCGTCCGGCGGCCCGGGCAACGGGCGCCCGGTGAAAGCCTCCAGGTCGGCGTGCGCGATCCGGTACTGCTTGCCGATACGCACCGCGGCGAGTCGGCCGTCCCGTACGTAGTTGCGGATGGTTCTGACGTGGAGCCCGAGGCGTTCGGCGACCTGCTCCACCGAGTACAGACGTTCACTCATGAAAAGTACTCTAATTTCCTCTTGAGGAGAGGACAACAGAGTTCTTTAGAGGAAAATAGGGAGGGACAAGGTGAGTGAAGGGCCGATGACCCCAGCTCCGCAGAAAGCGGTGTGCTCCGCTGCGGGAGACGGGGCAACGGGTCGTGCACGGGCAATCGTCAGGGGTGGTGTGGTCGGCCTCGTCCGTTGTCACCTGTGGTGAGCGGGCCAGCCGATGGCGTCGAACACGGCGACGGGGTCGAGGTGGTCGCGCCAGTGTGTGATCTTGCGGTCCTTGAACGTGATGACCGAGACGAAGTGGTTGTCGTAGGCGTTGCCGGTGCCGACCGCTCGGCCGTGGACCGCGTACTCAAGGACGACGACGGATGATGCGGGGTCCCGGTGGACGGCCAGCTCGTCGGACCCGTGCAGCACGATCGTCTCGCCGTAGCCACGGTAGAGCTCCGCGACGGCTTCGCGGCCCACGAGGCGCCGTGGGTAACCGGGGACGGTGATGACGTACTCGAAGACGACGTCCTCCGCCAGCGTGTCGAAGAAGTGCTCGCCGTCGACGAGCCCGCGCAGTCCCTCCTCGATGATCCGGAAGAACGGAGCGAGCGCCTCGAAACCCGGTCGGCCGGTCATGAGCGCACCGCCGGGAGGGCCCAGGCACGGGCGTTACGGCGCGCGAAGTCCGCGAAGCCCGACGGCGGAATTCCGGTGACCTTGAGGACGTCGTCGTTGGGTCGCGAGCCGCGGCCGGAGGCGATCGTCCCCGTCAGCCACCTGAGCATGACGTCGTAGTCGGCGGGCACGAGGCCGGCCGCGATGGCGCCGTCGATCCAAGCGCCGCTGTCGATGTCATCGTGCCTGACCGGTCGGCCGGAGACGCCCGCGATGATCTCGGCGACCTCGGCGACCGTGAGCGCTTCGGGACCGGTGGGCGCATACGTCGCGCCGGCGTGGGCGCCGGGGTCGGCCAACGTCTCGGCGGCGACCGCGGCGATGTCCGCGGCGTCGACGAACGCCTCCCTGCCTCCTGCTGTCGGCACCGTGATCACCCCCTGGACGACGGGCAGATGGTCGTCACTGAAGTTCTGCATCACCCACGCGGGGCGGATGACCGACGACGTGAAGGCGTCCCGGCCCATGACGTCGAGCTCGACGGCCCTGATGTCGACCTCCGGCGGGGCCTGGTCGCCTCCGTAGGTGCTGAGGTAGGTGACGTGCCGTACCCCGCAGGCTTCGGCGAGGTCCAGGAAGCCGGACACCAGGCCGGCGTACGCGACCCGCATGACGGGGGTGACGAGGTAGATGCGGTCGACACCGGCGAGGGCGGGGCCGTGCGTGGCCGCCGCGTCCCAGTCGAACCGCACATCGGCACCGTGCCGTGCCGCCGTCCGCACGGTCAGGCCCCGTTCGGCCAGTTTTTTCGCGACGAGTGATCCCGTCCTTCCGGTGCCACCGAGTACGAGCGTGGTCTGCGACGAGTTGTCCATGGCTCCATGATCCAAGCAGGGATGGAGTGAATCAATGCGCGAAAGGCGCGTTGTCTTTACGTCAGACGCTCAATTTCTTGACGATGGAGTTCGTTCTGGCAAACACTCTTCCTATGGACCTCCTGCAGGATCACCTGACCAGGGCGCGTGCTTCGGGCGGTGTCTTCGCCCGTACGGTGGCCGGCCCCCCGTGGGGGCTGCGGCTGGCCGGCAGTATCCAGCTCTCGCTGCACGCCGTCGTTCAGGGCCGCGCGTGGCTCTGGCTCGACGACCCGCAGGCGGCCCTCGAACTGGCACCCGGCGAGCTGGCACTCGTACGCGGCGGACCGGACCACCACATCGCCCACGAGCCGGCAGCCCCCTGCCTGGACCCGGAAGAATTCACCGCGCGGCACGCTCACGACGAGCACCCCGATGACCGACGGGCCACCGTGTTCCTGTGCGGCGCCTACCGATTCTCCGGCGATGTCGGAGAAGGACTGCTGGGCGCGCTGCCCCAGATCCTGCCGCTCTCCGCGGCAGTCGGCGACCCCCTGCACGACATCGTTGCCGTGCTGTCGCGGGAACTGTCCGCCCCCCAGCCCGGCCGTCAGACCGTCCTCGACCGGCTCCTCGACATTCTCCTGGTGCTCGCCATCCGCACGAGCTTCACGACGAGCAGCAGTGCGCCCCGCTGGTTCCGGGCGTCGGCCGATCCCCGGCTGAGCGCGGCTCTGCAAGCCATGCATGACGATGCCGCCCACGCGTGGACGGTGCCCGAACTGGCAGCCGTCAGCGGGCTGTCACGGGCGGCCTTCGCGCGGAGCTTCCAGCGAGCACTCGGCCAGGCCCCGATGCAGTACCTGACCGACTGGCGCATGACGTTGGCACGGGACTACCTGCGCAACGGTCAGCCGACGCTCACGCAGGTCGCCGAACGCACCGGCTACGCGTCGCCCTACGCCTTCGCCGCGGCTTTCCGCCGCCACCACGGCCAACCGCCCGGCCTGTGGCGCCAACAGCAAGCCGAGCGAGCCGCGCTGTCGGCCGAGGACACAGGAACGGCCGGCGACGGCGTCCACTTCGTCTGACGGGCGCATCGGCCTTCCCCCACGCGGGTCCTGCCGTGCGGGAAGGCCGGGAGGACCGGACGGCGTGCGTCAGCGCTGCGCGGGGGCCTTCACGGCGGGGCGGGGCCACGCGTCGCCGATGGAGGTGTCGGGGTCACGCGTGGTACGGCTCCCCTCCCTGCCTTGCCCTCTCCGAGGATGCTCAGTCGAGGCAGAACTCGTTGCCCTCGATGTCCTGCATCGGGATGCACGACTCGTTGAAGCCATCGGCACGCAGTACTTGCACGCATACCGCGCCGAGCGCGACCAGTCGTGCGCACTCGGCCTCGAGTGCGGCGAGGCGCTCTTCACCCACGAGCCCGGTGCCGACCCGCACGTCAAGATGCACCCGGTTCTTGACGACCCTGCCTTCGGGAACGCGCTGGAAGAACAGCCGCGGGCCCACACCTGAGGGATCGACGCAGGCGAACGCTGAACCCTGACGCTCAGGCGGCAGCGAACGATCGAATTCGTCCCAAGTAGCAAACCCCTCCGGTGGCGGCGGTACGACGTACCCCAACACCTCGCACCAAAAACGAGCGACGCGCTCAGGTTCTGCGCAGTCGAAGGTGACCTGGAACTGCTTGATCGATGACATCGGCGCACCATAGCAGGGGACTCTGTTGCTCATCTCCCGGCAGCCATATGCACGTTGAAGGGGGATGGGGATGGTCCTTGAGAGCCGCTGCCGTGGCGTGCGGTCGCACGGGGCGACCCGATGTCGACGCCTCCAAGGGGTTGCCCGTCGTTCCGGACCGGACCGCGGCCACTCCCCTGAGATCCCCGCGCCGTTCGCAGCCTGTTCAGTCCGTGGCCGCCTGGGTGCCCGATGCTTCGCCGGGAGCGTGAGCGCGCTCCTCGCCTGCTCGGCCCCTGACAAGAGGAGCAGCCATCTTGCGTACGCACTGGCGTAGCCAAGCCCCCCTCACCGCGGTCGCCCTGGCCTTGCTGGCTCTCGGCCTGTCCGGTGTGCCGGCCTCGGCTCAGGCTCAGGCTCAGTCCGCGGTGCGGATCAACGAGGTCGAGTCGAGCGAGGGCAGCCCCGGCGACTGGGTCGAGATCGTCAACGCCGGGACCGCCGCGGTCGACGTGTCCGGATGGGTCGTCAAGGACAATGACGACGGCCACTCCTACAAGATCGGCAAGGACACGAAGCTGGCACCGGGCGCCTTCCTGGCGCTGGATGTCGACCCGTCGTTCGGCCTGGGCCGCGCGGACTCCGCGCGGCTGTTCAACGGCTCCACCCTGGTGGACTCCTACGCGTGGACCGACCACGCCGACACCACCTACGGCCGCTGCCCGGACGGCACTGGCGCGTTCACCACCACGGCTGCGCCGACCAAGGGCGCGGCCAACGCGTGCGGCACCACCGGCGGAGGGGGCGGTAGCCAGCCGTCCCACGGGGCGTGGCCGGGTGGCTCCGCGGTGACCGTCGCCGACGGCTCGAACGTCTTCGGGGAGAACCTGAGCGGTCTGTCCTTCGAAAGCACCGGTGTGCTGTGGGCGGTGGACAACGGTCCGAGCAAGCTCTACCGGCTCGTGCCCAACGGCACGACGTGGCACCCCGACACGGCCGGTGGCTGGTCCGGCGGCAAGTCCCTGCACTACCCGGACGGTAGTGGTGACCCCGACTCGGAGGGCGTGGTCGTCACCCCTGACGGGATGTTCGTCGCCACGGAGCGCGACAACGACAAGGACTCCACCAGTCGGCCCGAGATCCTGCGCTTCGACGCTTCTTCCACGTCCTCCTCGCTGAACGCGACCGGGGAGTGGAACCTCACCTCCGACCTGCCTTCCCTTCCCGCGAACGCGGGGCCCGAGGGCATCTCGTGGATCCCGGACTCGTTCCTGACCGCGCACGGCTTCCGTGACGAGCACGCCGGGACCACCTACGATCCGGCCGCCTATCCCGGGCACGGCAGCGGCCTGTTCTTCACCGGCGTTGAGGACCACGGCCCCCTCTACGCCTACGCCCTTGACCGGTCGGGGGGCGGATTCACCCGGGTCGCCACGATCACCAGCGGCCTCT
The DNA here is from genome assembly GCF_044544985.1 of Streptomyces sp. NPDC053427. Classification (NCBI taxonomy): domain Bacteria; kingdom Bacillati; phylum Actinomycetota; class Actinomycetes; order Kitasatosporales; family Streptomycetaceae; genus Streptomyces; species Streptomyces sp. NPDC053427. The sequence goes on from NZ_JBITYA010000015.1 coordinate 90,587, forward strand.
CGGGCGTGATGGATCTGGAATTCGAGCCCGCCACCGGGCACCTGTGGGCCGCCTGCGACGACACGTGCCAGGGCCAGACCGCCACTCTCGACATCAACGCTCAGGGTCAGTTCTCCGCTACCGCGGTCCACGACCGTCCGACGGGGATGCCGAACTACAACAACGAGGGGTTCGCCATCGCCCCTCAGTCCACCTGCGCAAACGGCCACAAGCCGGTCGTCTGGTCCGACGACACCAACGATGACGGCCACGCACTGCGTGCCGGCACCCTGAACTGCACTGCCTGACACCAGCAGAACGGGGCGGGGCGGCCATCAGCCACCTCGCCCCAAAGGGTCTGCCCAGTTGCCGGGCCTGCTGCGAGCGGAGGGGGCTCAGCGCAGCCGACGCACGCGCAGCACCAGGTCGTCGGTATGGTGCGCGCCGGCACCGCCGTCGGGGGCGACACGTGGCCGCTGCTCGTCCACCTCCACCTCCCAGTCGTCGTCGAGCAGAGCGGCGACCATCGAGGGCCAGACGTAGTCGGCCGGGTCGAAGCCGCTGTCGTGCGCATGCTCGGAGTCCATCCCTGCGTGGTGTACGAGCAGCAGCACGCCGCCGGGCGCGACGGCCGCGAGCAGCGCTCGCTCGGCCGCGGCGCCGGGGGTGCGCAGCAGGGCCGGGTACTGGGCGGAGACCAGGTCGAAGGAGGCCGGCGGGAGCACCGCCTCCGTCAGTGCCGCGTGCACCCAGCGCACGGCGAGGCCGGCTTCCCGCGCATGCCGGGTCGCCCGCTCCAGCGCCACCCCCGAGACCTCGAGCGCGGTCACGTCCCAGCCGCCGCGCGCGAGCCAGACGGCGTCCGCGCCCTCGCCGCAGCCGACGTCGAGCGCCCGCCCGGGAGTGAGCCCGTCGACCTCGGCCACGAGTGCACCATTGGGCAAGCCGCTCCACAGCTGTTGTCGGTCGGCGTAGCGGTTGTCCCATTCCACCCGCAGTGCGGGGTCTCCGACGTATCCGTCGGTAGACGAGGGGGTGTTGGACGTCGGCGATGTTGCTGCGATGTTGTCGGTCACGGGCCCACCGTTGCCGATCGCGTTCCGGTCACGCCACTCCTGTTGCCGGTCCGGCAAAACGGCGTCCACGAGGCGAGGAGCCGGTGATCCAGCGAGCGTCGTCGGAGGCCAGGAAGGCGACCGCGTCGGCGATGTCCTCCCATGGGTCATGGGCCATGGGCCATACGCGATGGGCAAGGTGGCATGTCGAACAGAACAGCCAAATGGATCGCGAGAGTAGGCCATTCAGGGGAAGGACAGCTTCACGGCATGACAACCTTTCGCCGAGCCCTTATGGCTCTCTTCGTCGCGGGTATCGCACTTGGCACACCCGTAACAGCAGCTGCCGACGCCACCGCGGCAGGACCCGTGTCCACACTCCAGCCGGTAGCGGCGCCGGGGGCGGGCACCGAGATCGCGGATGTGACGGCCAACCGGAAGCCGGATGCGGAGTATGGACCGTACGCCGGCTACGAGGAGTGCTGGATCGCCGGCAACGAAGGGCAGCAGGCGGGACAATGGCGGTCATTCTTCTGTGCGCAGAATGGCACCCCCAGTTGGTGGCTGTTCACCACCCCATGAGCGTCGCAGGCCTGCGACCAGCCGAGCGTCTGCAGTCATCACGAACGCCGACAGTCCGGTGCGAACCCCCATGGTCGACGCCGACTCGTCGGACACGCCGAGCGACGAACCACCTGCTGATCATTCCGATGGTCGGTCATGGTGACAGAGGCGACCAGCCGCCCCATGATCTCCGTGATCTTGGTGTGTGGCGGTCTTGGGCGCGTCGGGCCGGGGCCGGTCCTGGTAGTGGGCGACGAGTAGCGAGCGAGTGATGTGTCGGCCGGCGGACGCCGGCGTCGAGGAGACGCGGGTCACATTCGTCCATGTCACAGGGGATCGGGCTGTCTCGTCTCAGGGGTGTAGCCACTGACGAACGCAGAGGAGCACCCCATGAACGCGCGACTGAACTACTTCGCCAGCCCGACCGCCGGAAAGGCCCTCAAGCACTTCATGTCGGCGGGCAAGGCGCTCAAGGACTCGCCGCTGCCGGCCGCGACGCAGGAGCTGGTGGCGCTGCGCGTGAGCCAGATCAACGGCTGCGCCGTCTGCATCGACATGCACACCAAGGAGGCCGCCGCCGCCGGTGAGACCTCGGTGCGGCTGAACCTGGTCGCGGCGTGGCGGGAGGCCACGGTTTTCACCGAGGCCGAGCGTGCCGCGCTGGAGCTGGCGGAAGAGGGGACCCGAGTCGCGGATGCGGCCCATGGGGTCAGCGACGAGGTGTGGGCATACGCCGCCAAGCACTACGACGAGGAGCAGCTCACCGCCCTGGTGGTGCTGGTCTCCTTCATGAACGCGGTGAACCGGCTGAACATCCTCACCCAGCAGCCGGCCGGCGACTACGAGGTCGGGCAGTTCCACTGAGAGGGGGAGGGCGGAGGTCGGGCAAGAAAGTCCGGCGGGTGGGCCGGATGTGAGGGCGGCGAGTGAGGAGGGGTCGGCGTGAGCAAGGTCGAGGAGTTCGAGGAGTTGCGGCCGCTGCTGTTTTCGATCGCCTACCGGATTCTGGGCAGCGTGGGCGAGGCCGAGGATGCGGTGCAGGAGACATGGCTGCGCTTTGACGGCTCGTCGACCCGGCCCACGTCGACCAAGGCCTTTCTGTCAGCCGCGGTGACACGGATCTCGATCGATGTGCTGCGTTCTGCGCGGGTGCGGCGGGAGGAGTATGTCGGGCCGTGGCTTCCCGAGCCGCTGCTGAGCGATCCGTATCAGGATCCGGCGCGGTCGGCGGAGCTGGCCGACTCGGTATCGATGGCGGCGCTGGTGCTGCTGGAGCGGCTGAGCCCGCTGGAGCGGGCGGTGTTCGTGCTACGGGAGGTGTTCGCCTTCGGGTTCGACGAGGTCGCCGCGGCGGTGGGGCGTTCGGAGGCGGCATGCCGGCAGCTGCTGGTGCGGGCGCGGCGGCATATGGAGGCCGGGCGGCCGCGGTTCGCAGCGGACCGGCAGGCGCGGGACAAGCTGGCGACGCAGTTCTTCGACGCGCTGAAGAACGGCGATGTGGGCGGGCTGCAGAGTCTGCTGGCCGCCGACGTGCAACTGGTCGGGGACGGCGGCGGCAAGGCCCCGCAGCTGGCCAAGGCCGTCATGGGTGCGGAGAACGTGGCCCGCGTGCTGGGCACCGTCTTCCCCTTGATGAGCCGGATCGACGTAACGTTCGCTCCGCACGAGGTCAACGGCCAGCCCGGCGCAATCTTCCGCGACCGGGACGGCAAGGTGCTCCATACCTTGGCCCTGGACGTGCTCGACGGGCGGATTCACACCATCCGCGCGGTGATCAATCCCGACAAGCTCGGCCACCTCGGGACGGTCGCCGACGCCTGGGCCGTCGACCGCGAGGTGAAGCAGGCCCGCCGACAGATGAACTGACCTCGGGGTGGCGTGGACCGGCACGAAGGACGCGGTCGGGAAGGCCGTAACGATCGCCGCGGGCGGCGGGAGCGGCCGGCCGACCACGACCACCAGCCGGCTGCCGGCGTCGAACCACCAGCCGGGTTTCGGCGTCGACCGCCGCCTGATGATGCGTCGAGTACCGACGGTTCTCCGACTGCTCAGCCACGGCGTGATCGCGGGTCGGCGCCAAAGCGCTGCCCGCGATCAGCCGGCCGCGTCACCGGGTGGCGAAGCGGGTCTCCTCCTCGTCGGTTGCCACGAGACGGCGGGGGCGGCTCGGCAGCATGTTGGTCGGGTGGGAGATGCCCCAGGCCGTGGCCGCACAGATGAACTCCTTGATGCGGGCGGCGGTCCGGCCCCTGATGACGGTGGAGGTGACCTGATCGTCGTGGGTCACGCGCTGGACGATTCCATCGCGGCGTCCGAGGCTGATGCACTGGACGGCGTAGCCGATCGTGGTCTCGGGAACCTTGCGACCCGTCAGGCGCGCGGCGAGGGCGTCGGCGGCCAGCCACGCCATCGGGTTCGCCGTGGCGCAGGCCATCCGCAGCGGCTTGCCGCCCGCTCCTTCGGCGAGCGCGGCGTCGCCGACGGCGTACACATCGGGGTGTGAGACCGAGCGCATGGTGCCGTCGACGACGATCCGCCCGGTGTCGGACACCTCCAGGGTGGTGGCGGCCGCGATCGGGTGCACGGTGAACCCCGCGGTCCACACGGTCACTTGGGCCGGGATCTCGCCGGCCGCACCGGTGACCACCCTGTTCGCTTCGACGCGTGTGATGTCAGCGTGCTCGTGGACCGTGATGCCGAGCCGGTCGAAGACGCCACGCAGGTGGCGCTGGGCCTTGTCACTGAGCCAGTCGCCGACGGCGCCGCGGGCGGCGATGGCGACCTCGAGGTCCGGGTGCGCCTCGGCGATCTCGGTGGCCGCTTCGATACCGGTCAGGCCGCCGCCCGCGATCAGTACGGTCCCACCCGGCCGCAACTCGTCCAGGCGCGCCCGCAGCCGCAGCGCGGCCTGCTTCCCGGCGACGTTGTGGGCGTACTCGGCGACGCCTGGGACTCCATGGTCGGCGAGGGTGCTCCCGAGGGCGTATACGAGGGTGTCGTAGCGGGTCTCGGCGCCGTGCTCGCCGGTGAGAGCGACGGTCTTGCGGTCCACATCGACCGCGGTGACCCACGCCGGCCGGACCTGCACGCCGGTGCCCGCGTAGACGTCGCGCAGCGGGCGATGGGGAAGGTCCTGTCCGCTCGCGAGCTGGTGCAGACGCACCCGCTCGACGAACTCGGGGTCGCCGTTGACCAGAGTGATCTCGACATCGTCGCGGTGCAGCCGCCTGGCGAGGCGACCTGCGGTGACGGCTCCTGCGTACCCGGCTCCGAGGACGACAATGCGGTGCTTCATGGCTCGCTCCTATCTGGCTGTGTTCACCTCCTGAACCGCACAGCCGCGCCTTCCCTGACAGGAAACGCATGTGAGGTGGGTCACCACATCTCCGCGAGGGGGCGATGCGGGCCGGCGGCCGCCCACTGGCGCGTGATGCGTTCCAATTTGTCGGGGTTGACCTGGAGATGGAGCGCCTCGACGCGGTCGGAGGTCGCGTCGAGGCAGATGACGCCGACGACCCGCTCGCCGACCTCGACCAGCACAGCGGGACCGCCGTTGACGACGGCGGCATGGAGGGCCGCGCTGCCACCGGCAAGCGCTCGCTTGGCATCGGTCTGCTGGAACAGACGGCGGAGGTATCGCGCGATACCGAGCGCGCCGATGAGCGGGGTCCTGCGGGCCGGAATCCGGCCACCGCCGTCGGCCACGCTGACCGCATCGTCGGCGAGCAGCCGGATCAGCGGCTCGGTGTCGCCGCTGAGGGCCGCGGCAAGGAATTCCTTGACGATCTTCTCCGCGGCAGCCGCATCGACCTCGGTGCGGGCCCGGTCGGTCGTGACGTGCTGCTTGGCACGCCGGTAGATCTGCTGGCAGTTCGCCTCGGTGAGGTCGAGGATCTCCGCGATCTCTCGGTGCGGATACCCGAACGCCTCGCGCAGCACGTACACCACACGCTCATTGGGCGACAGCCGCTCCATGAGGGTGAGCATCGCGAGGGAGACCGACTCGCGCTGCTCGGCGGTGTCGGCCGGACCGAGCATCCGGTCCCCGGCCAGAACCGGCTCCGGCAGCCACTGACCCACGTACGTTTCCCGCCGGACCCGCGCCGAAGTGAGCTGATTGAGACAGAGATTGGTGAGCACCTTCGTCAGCCACGCCTCGGGCGTCTCGATGCGTTCCCGGTCCGCCGCATGCCACCGCAGAAACGCATCCTGCACAGCATCCTCGGCATCACCGGCCGACCCGAGGAGCCGGTAGGCAATCGCCTCCAGGCGCCCCCTGGAGCTCTCGAACAGATCGGCCTCGTGCGTACTGAGCGACATCGGCCCAGGATCGGCTATGTGCTCAGGCCACGTCCACCCTCGCCGTGATCGGCGCAGCGCTGGATGCGCTGCGTGCGACACCCCGTTCGCCAGGTCCTCGGCCGGGTCGCCGGAACCCTCGACAAGGCCGCCGTCGCCCGATCCGACTCAGGAGCCGGGCACGCCGAGGGTGAGATAGGCGAAGCCCCACACGTCGCGAAGCCCTCGCAACCAGATCGACCGATGGTCGTCGAGCCGGGTCCGTACCTGTTCGGCCTCGGGATGGTCCCGGTTGGCGAGCAGCCACTCCTCGGCTCCGGCGGCGTATCCGGACTCGAACTCCTCCAGTTCGTCGCGCGTCGCCGTTTGGATGCGCAGCGGGCGGAAGCCCGCGGCGATCGCCACATCGACCAGATCGGGCAGGTGGAAGCACTCGTCGACGGTCGTTCCCGGCCACATGTGCGCCAGCTGTTGCTCGCTCGGCGTCCGCTCCCAGTAGTCGGCGCCGAACAGCAGCACGCCGCCGGGGTTCACCAGCCGGCGCAATGCCGTGAGCGCCTCGGGGACCGCGCCGAACGCCTGGTAGGCGCCGCAGTTGATGACGACGTCGGCCGCGCCGGAGTGGTCGGTCGCCGAGCCCTCGATGAAGTCGACCCGATCGGCCAGTCCTCGATTCGCGGCGTTGTCCCGGCCACGCGCGATATCGGGGCCGCGGACGTCGATCCCGACACCGCGTGTACCGCGTGCGACGTCCAGAATCCGCAGCAGCAATTCGCCCCAACCGCAGCCGTAGTCGACAACGGTGACGGGGTTGCGGGCGGCAAGCTCGGCGGCGAGACGGTCGGCACGTTCGGTGGAGAGCGGGCCGTGGAATGACAGGTGGGATTCCGAGGCGAACCCGGATGCAAAAGGCACTGGAATTCCTCACATAGTGGTCTTGGAGGGGCGATGCGGCCCGCCGGGCGGCAGGTTCAACCGATCGCATCGAGCAGCGGCTTCGCGTCCACCGCTGTTCCGTCCCATGGTTTCCGGCCCGACTTCCGGGCCATGGCCGACGATTCTGCGACACCACCCGGCACTTACCGCAAGGCCCCCCGTGCGCTGCAAGTTGAGCACGGCGAGGAGTTGATCTCCTCGCCATGGGCCCACACCGCGCCTCGAACGAGAAGGACTCGAGGTCGGAAGTCCTAGGCCGAAGGTCTGTGTTCCCTCTCCGGGGTCGGGTTGTGATGATGTCGAGGTGCCTGGTCTTCACCAAGTCGTGGGCCAGATGCTGCTACTCGGGCTGACCGGCACCCCGCCGGCCCTGTCGTGCGACTGCGCGTGGGGGCTGACGGCCTCGGCCACACGGGACTGGTTCGGCCGCTCCCCACGGCGGCTGGCGCTCGCCGAGCGCGCGGGCGGCGTGGCCATGATCGGTCTCGGCCTGAAGGTCGCGAGGGACTGCACCACCTGACTGCCGTCCGCACCACCTGACCGCCGTTTCACCTCCTAGACAGTAATTGCAGGTCAGCCATGACACTCCAGGGGCAGCAGGCATGCACATGAGCTTCGAACAGCAATGTGTCGTCATCACGGGCGCCTCCCGCGACTTCGGCCGGACTCTCGCCATCCGTTTCGCTCAGCAGGGTGCTGAGGTCTTTGTGTCCTCCCGCAGTCTGGAGGCGTCGCGACGCGTGGCGGGCGAGATACGTGACCTCGGCCACGAGAAGGTGCACGCCTTCGCGTGCGACCTCGCTGAAGCCGCCTCGATCCGGCACTTCGCCGCTGACGTGGCGCAGTGCACCGACCGGGTGGACGTACTGGTCAACAACGGCGCCCGCTGGCTGGAGGGGCAGGATCTCCTGTCCGCCAGTGACGAGGACGTGATCGACACGATCGGCGCCGGAGCCACCGGCACCGTCCTGATGGTGAAGCATCTCCTGCCGCTACTGCTCACGTCCGAAAGACCGGACGTGGTCAACATGATCTCCGCTGCCGGGCTGCCGGGCCACCACCGCTCCCACGCGCATGATGCTTTCTACGCCGCAAAGAGCGCACAGGCCGGCTTCGCCGACATCCTCTCCAAGCGGCTGCGGCCCCAAGGAGTGCGGGTCATCTCGCTCTACCCGCCGGACTTCTGCAACCCGGATCCGCTGTCCTCGCAGTGGGAGAGCACGCCGCGAGGCTCCGGCGACATGCTTACGGCCCACTCCGTCGCGGAATGCGTGTTCTTCGCCCTCAGGCAGCCCCGGGACTGTTTCATCAAGTCGTTCCACTTCGAGCAGGCCCCCTGACGGGTGGACAGAACATCGACGGACGAGGCGTGGCGTTCGGACCGAGGGCGCGCAGCCATGAAATCCATTGCAGCCGACGGGGCACAACAGATAGCTTCGCCGGGCCGCCCACATGTGGACCGGCGCCGTCGACAAGGAGCGTCGACGAGGAGACTTGGAGGTGTGCAGCACATGCGCAGGAACCGTCACCACCAGAATCCATGCTCTGCCACCTGCTACTCCCTCAAGACGGAGACACCTTGTCGATACGCATCACCAAGCTGACCGACCCCGACCGCACCGCGTCCAGCCACCGCCTGGCCTGGCTGGCGTCCGGGCCCACCGGGACTCCCGTCGGATCGGCCTTCCTGCGCCTGTTCACCTCGCCCGGCCAGGATCACCTGGCCGAACTCGAACTCACCGTCCATCCGGCCGAGCGGCGCAACGGCACCGGCTCTCAACTGCTGGCGGCGGCCGTGGCCACCGCCGGCGCCGAAGGCCGACGCTGCGTCACAGCCCAGGTCGAAGCGGACTCGCCCGGCGACCTGTTCCTCTCGGCACTGGGCTTTCGCACGGTCCAGACCATGGTCTTCACCCGGCTCGCGCTGGCGCGGGTGGACACCGCTGCCCTCAAGGAGATCGTCCGACAGCGCCATCCCGGCTTCCGGCTGGAGTCGTGGGACGGCACCGTCCCCGACGAACTCGCGGAGACCTTCGCGGCCTCGCGGCGAGCCATGGACGACATGCCGATGGATGACGCCGACTACGGCACGGTGACCTGGGATGTGGACCGGGTTCGATCGGTAGCTCGGGCCGTCGAGAAGCGGGGCGACCTCCTGCACACGGTCGCCGCCGTCAGAGTGGCGGACGGTGCGATCGTCGGGTTCACCGAGCTTGTCGTGCCCGGTAGCCGCAGGGGTGACGGCCAGCACTACGGCACCGGCGTCCTGCCCGAACATCGCGGGCTCGGCCTCGGCCGATGGATGAAGGCCGAGGCGATCCGGCAGGCCATCGAGTACCACCCGCTTCTCGACGGCCTGCTGACAGACACCGCCGCGAGCAATCGGCCCATGCGCGCCATCAATGACGCGTTCGGCTACGCGCCCACGCACACCTCGCTTCGGTACCAGCTCGATCTGTAGACACGTCGGCCGCCGCCCGGGGACGCGCCGTCACCTCGCAACGGCGCGCTCCGGCCTGGCGTTGCCCACCTCGCGCTTTCGCGAGGTGGGCGCTGCCCAGGGCCGGGGTGTTGCGGCAGATCTGCCGGTTAGCGCGGGTCTTGGAGGAAGGCGAGGAGAGCGGCCGTGAGTTCGGCGGGTGCGTCCTCTTGAACGAGGTGGCCCGCACCGGCGATGGGCTCGAGTCGCGCGCCCGGGATGCGGGCGGCGAGCTCCCGTCCCTTCGCCACGGGAATCCAGGTGTCGTCGTGGCCCCAGCACACCAGCGTCGGGATGGCGATCTCGCCGTACCGGTCCTGCACCTCGTCGGTGTAGCGCTGGTCGGCCTGGGCGATCTGCCGGTAGAAGGCGGCCTGGCCGCGTTCGCCGAGCCAGGGCTCGACGAGCCGGTCGAGGACTGCCGGGTGCAGTCCGGGGCTGCTGGCCGAACTCACGTACTCGCGCACCAGGGCGTGGTGCAGCGCGGACGGCAGCTGCTCGAACACCTCGGAGTGCTCGCCGACGAGCCGAAAGAACGGGGATCCCCACGGTGCCAGCGCTACCGGGTCGACCAAGGCGAGGGCGCGGTAGCGGGCATCGTGCAGCAGATGTGCCCGCAAGGAGACGGCGCCGCCGAAGTCGTGGGCGACCACCAGCGGTTCTGCCAGTCCCCAGTGCGCCAGTAGTTCGGTGAAGACCCTGCCCTGGGCAGCCAGGGAGACATCCTGGCCGGCGGACTTCTCCGATGCCCCGTAACCGGGCATGTCCCATACGAACACCTGGTGACGGCGGGCGAGGGAGCGGGCGACGGCGCGCCAGACGTACGAGGAGAAGGGGGTGCCGTGGAGGAGGACGACCGGATGCCGGCCGGGTTGTCCGAGGCGGTGCCAGCGAACGTCGCCGGAGGTGCTGCGGAAGGTCTCGGTCAGCTGCCATTCACTCACGGACGTCGTTCCTCTCGGTGGTGCCTCCGGCCCAGGGGGTGATCATGCCGGATTCGGTCGGGACGGCACCGTCGACCGGCACGCCTTGCCGATCAGTCGACGGCCGGCAGGTCGGGCCGCAGTTTCGTCCGGAGCTGCTCGAACGCGGTGGGACGCGGTCGTTGCGGCAGGAAGGTGCTGATCTGCCGGGCGCAGTCCCGAGCACTGGCGCTGGTCGTATCGCACTCGAAGTCGTACAGGCCGTGCGCATGGACACGTGGGAATTGCCGGGCCGCGAGGCCCGCCGGCCGGTCCCCGCGCACGTGCTCGCGCCGTTCCAGTTCGTCCAGCGAACATCGCACGCCGACCAGCACGACATCCCTGGCGCTGAAGAGTTCCAGGCAATCCAGGAGACGCCACTCCTCGCTCAGCACATGATCCACCACCACGTTGTTGCCGGCCGCGGCCATACCAGCGACCGCCCGGTGAAAGCCCCTCCACGTCCGCCGCAGAATCTCGGGCAGCTCCTCGGGACCGACCTCCCGGCGAGATCGCATCGCGTGGAAGGCGTCCACGGGCATGTGAAAGCAGGGCCCGTCCAGGAGCTGCAGCAGTTCCTCGGCAATGCTGGACTTGCCCGAGCTGGACGTCCCGTTCAAGAAGATGATCCGCCCCCAGTGGGGCTGAACAGGGCCAACACCGCTCTCAGCCGATTCAGGCCCATCGTTCTCGCCGACCCCGGACATTCCGCCTCCTTCGCCACCACCAGTGCAGGCTGATCATCATCGCCCGTCGGCGAGAACTTCGACAGATCACCGTCTGCTTCCAGCTCCGTTTCCCGGGCACGCGTCGTGGTGCTGTCGGTGGACGTGAACATGCCCTCAGGCGGCAGCTGTTCGGCCGTGCCGGCTTCGCTCGCCGCCGCAAGGGCGTTCTCCGGGCAACATGGCCCTGCCCGAAACAGCCAGGCGATTTGGGCCTCGCGAAGCGACACTGAAGCAATGCTGATCGTGGATGCTGTACTGGAAACCGTGGACACCGCCGACTTCTCCTTTTGGCCCGTGGCCGACCTGCCTCCCTACCGACCCCTGGCTCTGTCCCCCCGCATGTCCCTGCTCGAACTCGGCACCGCACTGGCGACCCTGACCGACTACAACTCCCGGGCGTCCGGCGACGACCGTCCAGTGACAGATGCCGACGAGCAGATTCGTCGCCTGCTGGAAGCGGAGAAAGTCATCGCGCCGGGCGGTCTGCGCTTCCACCACACCGACATCGGCATCACGGTGAGCCCGGGGTGCTGCTGCGGTCTGGAGGACTGGCGCGAGTGGTTCGATGTCCTGACGGGAGAAACGCCGTGGCTCGGCCACGACCCCTCGCCAAGGATCGAGCATGCCGACACGGTCATCCGGCTGTGGCCCGACGGCGGAGACGCGGTAACGGCTCCGTCAACGCGTCCCCTCGAGATCCCGGTCGGTGACCTGGCGGGAATACTGCAGTCCGTGCGCGACGGAATGCACGGCTTCCTCTCTCTCACCGAGCAATGGGCCGCTTCCCACGTTCCGTCCCTGGCCATGGACCTGGTGACCAAACTCGACAAGGACCTGGCCATCAGCGCACCACTGCCGAGCGACACGGCCAACACCTGTGGCCGGCGCCAGCGGGTCGAGGGGCGAGCATCCGGTGACGATCACATACTGGGGGAATCATGGTGAACGAGACTGAGCTGCGGCACCTGCGCCGCTGCGTGGAACTGGCCAACGAGGCCCTGGAAGCGGGCGACGAGCCGTTCGGCTCCGTGCTCGTCGCCGCGGACGGGACCGTCCTTGCCGAGGACCACAACCGTGTGGCTTCCGGCGACCGGACCCGCCATCCGGAGTTCGAGCTGGCCCGCTGGGCCGCGGCGCACATGTCCCCCGAGGAACGAGCGGCGGCGACCGTCTTCACCTCCGGTGAGCACTGCCCGATGTGCGCCGCCGCGCACGGCTGGGTCGGACTGGGTCGCATTGTGTACGCGAGTTCCGCCGAGCAACTGGTGGCCTGGCTGTCCGAGTTGGGGGTTCCCGCGGCTCCGGTGCGGGCCCTGCCGATCCAGGAGATCGTCCCTGACCTCGCAGTGGAGGGCCCGGTTCCCGGCCTCGCGGAGCAGGTACGCGACCTGCACCGCCGCTTTCACCGCGCAGCACCCTGAGCGCAGCATCACGGCCGCGGCCTCAGGAACATCAGCGAAGGAAGCAAGGTCACGCCCGGCACGGACACGGTGCGACCACGAAGGAGACAACGCCTCGGCCAAGGCCGCCGGCAACCCACTCATCGTCTCTGGCACAGCCGGACGGTCTCATGCCCCATGAAAAAGGTCGAGCCGGGGTCAAAGCTGCCCATGCGCTTCAGGAAGTGACCAAGGCGGTCACCCCGTAGTCCAGCTCTGCGCCGTCGACGAGCAGCGCCTCGACCGTGCGCGTGCGGGGGTCGATGTCGGCCACGATCCCGTGCCCGGCGTAGCGGGGGTAGCCCGAGGCGCCCGTCTCACCCGTAGCCTCGACGACCGCCGATCGTACGGCTGAGTCCTCCACGGAGGCACCGCCCCTGTCCTCGACATGTTCGGGGACCAACAAGATCGTGAAGCGCTGCGGCTCTTTAGTCACGCTCCGATATTTAAGTGCCTGCGGCACGAGTCATGGGGCAGGCGCGCGGCTGGAGCACCCCGGCGGTAATCGGCAGGGAGCCGGTCTCCTGATCTTGGGCGGCAAAGGATGACGGTCACGCCTAGGATGGACATTGCCGACGTATCGACTTACCGGCGTGTCGGACGAGCGCGTCAGGGCGGTGCGGAAGGGCGAACGACCCGGGGACGGGATGCCTGTGGACCCTATGGATCAGGCCGCCAGTCCGGCCGCCGGTCCGGTGCGGACCGTCATCCTGACTGTGGATGACGACCCGGGCGTGTCGCGCGCTGTCGCCCGCGATCTGCGGCGACGCTACGGTGCGTCGTACCGGATCGTACGGGCGGAGTCCGGCGAGTCCGCCCTCGCCGCCCTGCGCGAGCTGAAGCTGCGCGGCGGCCCCGTCGCGGTGATCGTGGCGGACTACCGGATGCCGAAGATGAACGGCATCGAGTTCCTCGAGCAGGCTCTCGACGTCTACCCCGACGCCCGGCGGGTCCTGCTGACCGCGTACGCGGACACCAACGCGGCCATCGACGCGATCAATGTGGTCGACCTCGACCACTACCTCCTCAAGCCCTGGGAGCCGCCCGAGGAGAAGCTCTACCCCGTCCTCGATGATCTGCTGCAGGCCTGGCGGGCCACCGACCGCGGTCCGGTGGCCGTCACCAAGGTCGTCGGACACCGCTGGTCGGCGCGTTCGTCGGCCGTACGGGAGTTCTTGGCCCGCAACCAGGTGCCGTACCGCTGGTACTCGTCCGACGATCCGGAAGGCCGGCGGCTGCTGTGCGCCGCGGGCCAGGACGGCCTGCGGCTCCCGCTGGTGATCACTCCGGACGGCACGGCCCTCATCGAGCCCGAGGATCGCGAGCTCGCCACCCGGGTCGGCCTCGCGACGACCCCGGCAACCGACTTCTACGACCTCGTCGTCATCGGCGGCGGACCGGCCGGTCTGGGTGCGGCGGTGTACGGGGCCTCCGAGGGCCTGAGGACCGTCCTCGTGGAACGGTCCGCGACCGGAGGCCAGGCGGGCCAGAGCTCGCGCATCGAGAACTACCTCGGCTTTCCGGACGGAGTGTCCGGGGCACAGCTCACCGACCGGGCCCGGCGTCAGGCAGCGAAGTTCGGTGCCGAGATACTGACCGCGCGCGAGGTCACCGGGCTGGAGATCAACGGCGCGTCGCGCGTCGTCCGGTTCTCGGACGGGTCCGCCGTCGCCGCGCACGCCGTGATTCTCGCGACCGGCGTGTCGTACCGGCAACTGGATGCACCCCATGTGACCGAGCTGACCGGCTGCGGAGTGTTCTACGGCTCGGCCCTGACCGAAGCGGCCGCCTGCCAAGGCCATGACGTCTACATCGTCGGCGGCGCGAACTCCGCAGGTCAGGCCGCGATATACCTGGCCCGGAGCGCCAAGTCGGTCACCATACTGGTGCGTAAGCCGTCCTTGTCCACGTCGATGTCGCACTACCTCATCCAGCAGGTGGACGAGACGCCCACGATCTCCGTACGCACCAACTCGGTCGTCGACGCCGCCCACGGCTCGCGTCAACTGGAACAGATCACCCTGCGCAACACCGCGACCGGCGACACCGAACTCGTCGATGCCCACTGGCTGTTCGTCTTCATCGGCGCGGCGCCGCTGACCGACTGGCTGGAGGGCACGGTGCTCCGGGACTCCCGCGGGTTCATCCTGACCGGCCCCGATCTGACCGCGGACGGCCGCCCGCCGGCCGGCTGGGAGCTGGACCGGCCGCCCTACCACTTGGAAACCAACGTCCCGGGCGTGTTCGTGGCCGGGGATGCCCGCGCCGAGTCCGCCAAGCGTGTCGCCTCCGCAGTAGGAGAGGGAGCCATGGCGGTCATGCTCGCCCACCGATATCTGGAGCAGTCATGAACGGCCGGCCGATGCCGTGCCGCCGGGAGGAGCTCGGCACGCTGTTCCTGTTCGAGAAGCTGACCCCCGACCAGATCGACCGGCTCTGCCGCGACGGCCGCGTGGAGGAGTTCGAACCCGGCACCGTGTACGGGGAGGGCGAGGACGCCACGTGCTTCTACGTGCTGCTCGAAGGGACCCTCGTTCTCTCGCGCCGGATCGGGGAGTACGACGTGGAGATCAACCGGAGTTCCGACCGCGGCGTGTACGCGGGAGCCTTCCAGGCCTACCTGGGTGACCGCCTGCGGCAGGTGTACAACAGCTCCCTGCGGGTCATCGAGCCCACGCGCTTCTTCGTGCTGCCCGCGGAGACCTTTGCCGCGATCATGCGCGAGTGGTTTCCCATGGCCGTGCACTTGCTCGAAGGGCTCTTCTTCGGCGCAAAGAGCACCCAGGAGGCCGTCGGCCAGCGAGAACGGCTCCTGGCTCTCGGGTCGCTGTCCGCCGGGCTGACCCATGAGCTGAACAACCCCGCCACCGCGGCCGTGCGAGCAACGTCCGCGCTCCGCGATCGTGTGACCGAGATGCGCCACAAGCTCGGCGTCATCGCGGCACGCTCGTACCGGCGCGACAGCCTGGAGGCGCTCATCAACGTGCAGGACCGCACGGCCGAACGCGTCGCCAAGGCCCCCGGCCTGAGTCCGTTGGAAGCCTCGGACCGGGAGGACACCCTCTCCGACTGGCTGGACGACCACGGCATCGGGGACGGATGGCAGCTCGCGCCGACCTTCGTACAGGCCGGCCTCGACACCGACTGGCTGGACCAGATCGCCGCGGCGGTGGACGCGGACACCCTCGAAGGTGCCGTGCGGTGGCTCGGCTACACCGTCGAAACCGAACTGTTGATGAACGAGATCGAGGATTCGACCACCCGCGTCTCGGCCCTCGTCACCGCGGCGAAGCAGTACTCGCAACTCGATCGAGCGCCTCACCAGGTCGCTGACGTGCATGAACTGCTGGACAGCACCCTGCTGATGGTCTCCGCGAAGATCGGCCCCCACCTCACCGTCGTCAAGGACTACGACCGCGGCCTGCCGAAGATCCCGGCCTACCCCAGCGAGCTCAACCAGGTATGGACGAATCTGATCGACAACGCCCTCTCGGCGATGAACAGCAGCGGCACCGACGGCACCTTGACCGTACGCACGGCGCGTGACGGCGATCATCTGCTCGTCGAGTTCTGCGACACCGGTCCCGGAATCCCCGCGGAGATCCGCGACCGGGTCTTCGACCCGTTCTTCACCACCAAACCGGTGGGTGACGGCACAGGTCTCGGCTTGGACATCTCCTGGCGCATCGTCGTCAACAAACACAAGGGAGACCTGCGGTTCCACTCCGTCCCCGGCGACACACGCTTCCAGGTACGCCTCCCGCTGGCCTCCGCCGACCCCCCTCCCCCACAGGAGACCTCATGAGTTCCCCGAACGGAATCGACCCCTCGGCCCCACCCAGCGGAACCGGCTGCGCCGAGTGCGACGCCGGCGGCGGCTGGTGGTTCCACCTGCGACGCTGCGCACAGTGCGGCCACATCGGCTGTTGCGACTCCTCCCCCGCCAAGCACGCGACGGCCCATACGCGGGCCACCGGGCACCCGGTGATCCGCAGCTTCGAACCGGGCGAAACCTGGTTCTACGACTACGAGACCTCGGAGACGTACGCCTCGGGCCCCCACCTGGCTCCCCCGGAGAGCCACCCTGCCGATCAGCCCACCCCCGGCCCCGCAGGACGCGTCCCGAAGGACTGGGCCGACCGTCTGGGATAGGCGGACCGCCACATCTCAGTTCGCGGCCCTGTGCGCCGAACCGTCGTCTTCACCGACACCCTGATCGGGCGCGAGCGCGTCTTCCTCACGGGCTTCACCGGCCCCACCGGCCGAGATCTGCCCCATGAGGCTCAGCATGTCAGGAGCAACCCACTCCTCGGCGATCTTGTCTCCTTCCAGGCGGTAGAGCTCGATGCTGCGGAAGCTCACAGGCCGCTGCGTCGCCCGGATCCCTTGGAAGGTGCCCTGGTGTGTGCCGCGGAAGTGGACGCGCACCGCCACCTTGTCGTCGACGCTGAACATGTCCTCGACCTGGATCTGCAGGTCGGGGAAGGCCTCGAGCATGGCCTGAGCCCCCAGCTTCCAGACCTCCCGCCCGTGCAGCGGGTCGGGCATTCCGGGGACGTTGGCGATGAAGTTCTCCGTCAGCATTGCGGCGCACGCGTCGAGATCACCGCTCTGCAGCGTCTTGTACGCGGTGTGCATCAGGGCCAGGTTCTTCTCAGGGGCCGTGTTCATGAAGGGGTCCTTCTCCTCGGGGAGATCGAGCGGCCACGATCAACGGAGACAGGGACGTCGCACTCGCGCCGACAGCGACGGGTCACCTGGGGGGCGGCGCGACGCCTGCTCGGGATCGCATGCCCTCAGTAGAAACCCTGCCGTCGCGTCAAGGTCAAACGGGCGGGACCGGCCTGAAGCCGTCCCGTAGGCAACGGCCCCATGGCCTGCGGCGTTGGCGTTGCGGCTGCGGTCACCAACCGGCAAGCACGTCGCGCCCTTGCGGGACGGCAAGGGCGAGCAGGCCGGGGAAGCGGGCGTCGAGGTCGTCTCGGCGCAGCCGGTTCAATCGCCGGGTTCCCTCGTCCCTCTGGTGGATCACGCCGGCTTCCCGCAGGACCTTGAAGTGGCCGCTTTGGGTGGACTTGCTGACCGGCAGTGCAAACGTCGTGCATGCCAGTTCGCCGTCGGATCCGACGGCGGATTCGGCATCGGCGAGCCGGGCGACGATGGCCAGCCGCACCGGGTCGCTCAGGGCGGCCAGCACGGCAGTGAACCGCAGTTGGGTGCGGTGGGGATGGACGAGTTCGGTCGCGGTACGGCTGGCCATGTCTCCAGAGTAGCGGACCATGTTCGGAATTCCCGAACATCTGCTATGTTCGGGAACTCCGAACATGTAAATGGAGGGACGCATGCCTCTCGATCGACTCGCCGCCGCGCACCGCGGCCGGCCGCTCCGCCGTGATCGACGTCCGGAGCGTTCCGGCTCGCCGGATGCGGACCTTGCCGGGTCGCCCGTTCCACAAGGCCGGTGGAGGTTCTGGGCCACGGCGTACGCGCTGCTGATCCTGCTGACCGGCACGAACCTGCCGACGCCCTTGTACCGGGGCTATGAGGAGAGATTTGGATTCTCCCCGCTGGTCGTCACGCTGATCTTCGCCGCGTACGTAGCCGCGCTGATCCCCTCCCTGCTGGTGGCCGGACCGCTGTCGGATGCGGTCGGCCGCCGCAGTGTGCTGCTGCCGGCGACAGCACTGGCCGCGCTGGGATCCCTGGTCTTCGCCCTCGCAGCGGGCACCGGGTGGCTGTTTGCCGCCCGTGTCCTGCAGGGCTTGGCGCTCGGCGCGGCCTCGGGGACGCTGACCGCGGCGCTGACGGAACTCGAGCCGAGCGGCAACCGCCGCAAGGCGGCGCTGGTGTCCACCGTGGCTTCCGTGGGCGGCCTCGGCCTCGGGCCGGTGATGGCCGGGCTGCTCGCTCAGTACGCCCCGGCACCGGATGTCCTGCCGTTCGCGGTGGAGATCGTCTTGCTGGTTCCGGCGGCGGTGGCCATCACGGGTCTGCCGGCGGCGTCTTCAACGACCCGGTGGCGTCCCCGCCGCCCTGAGATCCCTGCCGCGATGCGCGCCACCTTCGCGACCAGTGGGACGGCGAGCTTTCTCGCGTTCGCCGTGATCGGGCTCTTTCTCACGCTCGTCCCCACCTACGTCACCACTCTCTCGGGCAGTAAGAACCTGCTTCTGGGCAGCGCCGCCGTGGGACTGATGCTGCTGTGCTCCGCGCTCGCCCAACTCGCCGGCTACGGCAAGCGGGCCCGTAGCCTGGAGCTGGTCGGCCTCCCCCTCCTGGCCGCCGGACTGGTGCTGCTGGCCCTCGCGGGCCGGCTGTCCTCGCTGTCCCTGCTGCTCGCCGCAACCGCGATCGGCGGTACCGGCCAGGGACTTGCGTTCCTCGGCGGTCTCACCGCGGTCAACCAGGCCGCCCCCGCCGATCGCCACGCCGACGTGCTGTCCAGCTTCTACGTGGTCATCTACCTCGGCGTCGGCCTGCCGGTCGTCGGCGTCGGCTTCCTCGCCACCGTCGCCGGACTCCTCGTCGCCGTACAGTGCTTCGCCGCCGTGGCCGCCGTGCTCTGCGTGGTGGTGCTGCTCGTCCTGGCCCGAGGGCATCGCCGCGCATCGGCCGCTGCGTCGTCGGCTCCCCTCGATACCGCTGCCAACTGACCCCGGACCAACGGCCGCTCTTCCCTCCTCCCCTCCCGGAGAACCATGGACGCCACCGAACTCGACGCCGCCTACACCGACCTGCTCTCCGAAGCCGAAGCGATCGGCGACACCACCCCCCTGTCGGCGGACGCGCAGTCTGCGGTCGACTGGACCCTGGCCCACCTGGCGCTCAGCGACCGCATGCTCGCCACCGCAGCACGCGGAATTCTTTCCGGACTGTCCGTCACGATCGACAACCGCGACACCTTGGAGAACACCGCCATCGCCTCACTGGTTGCCTCCACGACTCACGCCCAGCGTGTCGATGTGGTGCGGCGCAACGCGGCCGACCTCACCACCGTGATCAAAGCGATCCCCGACCATGCCGCCGCCACACCCGTACAACTGCACCTGGTCGGCCGCGACGGCCGGCCGGTCCCCGACCAGGAGTTGCCCTGGGACGACCTGATCCGTCTCCGTGCGAGCGAGCACCTTCCCGGACACACCGCGCGGCTCAAGGCGCTCGCCTCCTCGGCACAGCCCTCTCCTCGGCCCAACTCCCGGGCCGCTGCCGCCGATCCGGAAGCGGGAGCCCATGACGAGGGGCATCCACCACCCGGCCTCCACTCTCGTCCGCGCACTTGAGTTGGCGGGACCGAGCGCCTCCCCTTGGGCGGTGGCTACGACAGCCGACCGGTGAAGGCACGCAGGGCCAGCTCGATACTGATCTCCTCGGTGTCCAGCAGCGACTGCAGTCGGCGCAGGACGATGTCGTCGATGCTGCGTTGGTCCCGCAGGCGGATCAGGGCGCTGCGTTTGACACCGATCAGGGCGCGGCGCAGTTCGAGCCCGGCACGCACGCCGGGATCGCCGGTATCCGCTGGTCCCGCGTCCTCGGCGGCGTACTGGCGCAGTTCGCTCAGGATGGCGTCGGCGGTCTCCGGCGGCGTTCTCAGGCGCCTGGCGTGATCGGGAAGGGCTTCCAGCGCAGCGGCGATGATCCGGCGATGGGCGCGCCGTTCCTCGGCGGTCTCGTCGGGATCGCGGTGCAGTCCGGACCAGCGGATCACTGCGGGCATGGTCGTCCCCTGGAGGACCAGCGTGACCAGGATGACGGTGACCGCGGTGAAGACCAGCAGTCCGTGTCCCGCCAGCGGCCGGCCTGCGGCGGTGGAGGCCGGGACGGCGAGTGCGGCCGCGAGCGACACGGCACCGCGCACCCCGCTCCAGGCGAGCGGGAACCTCTGCCGGGCGCCGGAGCGCAGCGTGCGCTGGACCGGGCGGCGGTCGACGGCCCGGAGGAGGTAGGGCACCGAGTACAGCCACACCAGGCGAGTGGCGATCACTACGCCGCTGACCAGCAGGGCGGTGAGGACCGCGTGTCCCGGGGAGGCGGAGCCGATGTCGCTGACGATGGCGGGCGTCTGGATGCCGACCAGGACGAAGAGAGCACTGTTGAGGAGGGAGGTGCTCACCTCCCAGAACGAGGTGATCTGCACTCTCGTGCCCGCGCTGATCACCTTGGGATCCGCCTGACTGAGGACGAGACCGCAGATGACCACCGCCAGGACGCCGGAGACGCCCAGCATCTGCGCGGGCAGATACGTGGCGAAGGGGGTGAGCACGCCCAAGGCGTTTTCCGCGGTGCGGTCACGCACTCGTCTGCGCAGGGCCACCACGACGACGGCGCACGCGGCACCGATCGCCGCACCGCCCGCGTAGGCGAGCAGGAAGCGCACGGCGGTGCCCGACCAGGTGACGGTCACCCCCTGGACGGCGACGGCGACCACCACGGCGTAGAGGGCGAGCGCGGTGCCGTCGTTGATGAGGCTCTCCGTCCGCAGGACGGTCCGGATCCGGCGGGGCAGACCTCGGGCGACCGTCGCCACGGCGAGGGCATCGGTGGGCGCGACGACGGCCCCCAGGACGAAGGCGAGCGGCCAGGAGAGGCCCAGCGCGTACCCCACCGCGGCCACGGCGGCAGCGGTGGCCAGCACCAGGCCGGTTGCGAGCAGCACGATGCCGCGCACGTTCGTCCGGATCTCACGGAGCGAGGTGGTCAGCGACTCCCAGTAGAGCAGTGGGGGCAGGAACAGCAGCAGGACCACCTCGGGAGGCAGGGCGAGCCGGTGGAAGTGGGGGATCAGGCCGATCAGGCAGCCGCCCGCCACCAGCATGACCGGCTCGTTCCACCGCAGGCGGCGCGCCAGCCATGTCATGGTCAGCACCGCCGCGAGCACCACCACGGTGACTTCGAGGCCACGCATTCGGCACCGCCTTCCCGATGGGGCCGCCGGCCCCTCTCCCTCGTGCCGGCCGGTGCGGGTGGGTCAGCCCTGGGCGAGTTCGGCCAGGGCGTCGAGGCGGGTGGGCGTCCAACCGAGTTCACGGCGGGCCCGGGCGCCGGTGAGCTGCTGGTCGAGGGCGAATGCCTCGGCGATCGGGCCCATCCGCCGCACGGCCTCCTCCAGAGACAGCGGGTCGATCCTGTCCGGACACCCGGCGGCGTGGCTGAGGGCTCGGGTGATGTCCGCCATCGGGAGGTTCTGCCCGCCGACCCCGGCGTAGGCGGAACCGGCCGGGGCCTTCAGGGCAAGGACGAACAGCTCGGCGAGGTCGTCGACGTGGACCAGCGCCCAGTGTGGGGAGCCGTCCCCGATGCAGGGCACGGCGCCTGCGGTGCGCCCCGGCTCGACGAAGAACGACTGCACCAGCCCGCCGGAGCGGCCGTAGACCAGCCCCGGCATCACCACCACCGGATGCCCTCCGTCGGCTGCCCGGGACAGCACGCGCTTTTCGTTCTCCACCCGCCAGGCGGTGATGCGGGGCGGGTTCAGCGGAGCGTCCTCGTCGACGACCCCGTCGGTGTCGCCGTACACCCACACCCCGCCCGTGTGCACGTAGGGTCGGCTTCCCGCGCCGTCCTGCAGCGCCTGCGCCGCGGCGCGGTCGGTCTCCGCCGTGCTCGCGGTGTAGTCCACCCCGAGATGAATGACACCGTCGGCCTGACGGGCCGCCTCCCGAAGGACGTCGGTGTCGGTGAGCGCCCCCGCGACGGGGGTGGCGCCCAGGTCCGACAGGCCGCGCGCCGAGCGCTCGCTGCGCGCCAGCGCCACCACCTCGTTGCCGTGCCGGATCAGCGCCTGGACGGTGGAGCGGCCGATGTAGCCGGAGCCGCCCGTGATGAAGATCCGCATCGCCTCACGGTCCTTTCGGATGGCATCGGATGGCAGCGGAAGCTCCGCCGCCGCTCAAGCCTGTCACCTCGCATTCGATCGACAGGGCGCGTGACCACCTGACCACCGCCGAATGAGTGCTCCCCCTGGCAAATCCCGCCGACTGGAGCACTCGGCCACACGTCCGCTCGTCCACCCGTACTCGGGCACCGGGTGGTTACGGAGCCACCGTCAGGCCGTTGATCATGCGGTCGAGGAGGCGGTCGAAGACGTCCTGGGCGGCCGGGTCGTGGTTCGGCGCGGCGAGCGCCTGCGCGAGGTGGGGGTAGGTGTCCGCGGCGGCTACGGAGCGGAGATACCGGGCCTGTGCGTCGAGGAGTTCGCCGGAGGTGCGGCCGTCGGCCTCCATCGCCCGCTGCTGGGCGAGTTCGTAGGTCACATGGCTGGCGACGAACCCGGTGAGCAGGCTGAAGGTCTCCAGTCTCGCCTGGGGGTCCAGGCCGACGGGGGCGAGTACGGCGAGGGTGTGCTCCACGGCGGCGAGGGTGTTCGGGCCGAGCGTCTGCCGGGCGGGCAGGGCGGCGGGCAGCCAGGGGTGACGCAGCATGATCGCGCGCTGATCGCGGGCGAACCGCCGGAGGTCGGCGCGCCAGTCTCCGGAGGGTTCGGACGGCAGCCGGTGGTCGCCGCTGACCTGGTCGATCATCAGCTCCAGCAGCGTCTCCTTGTTGGGGACGTAGCTGTAGAGGGACATCGTCCCGGCACCGATCCGGGCGGCGACCGCACGCATGGTGACGGCGGCGAGCCCTTCGGCGTCGGCGAGGGCCACGGCCTCGGCGGTGATCGCGGCGCGGTCGTACGCCGGCGGCCGCCCGCGGCGCGGGCGCTCGGCCCGCTGCCAGAGCAGCTCGGGATCCACACCGGCGGGACGGCCGGCTGAGCCTGTACGGGCCACGACAACTCTCCTCACTTTTCCCGTCCATCCAACCATCCGCTATTCTCGTACAACGTACCGGAAATAGCGGACCCCGCTTCCGACCCGTACGTACGACCCGTTCACCTGCCCCTGCTCCCCTTCGCGCTCCCGCCCTTGCTCCAGGAATCGAGGCACCATGACGACGACGGCGACCCGCCACCACACGTCCGCGAAGAAGCCGCCCCTCCCCTACCGCGCCATGCGCCGCACCATGCGGGGTGTGCCTCCCCGGCTGCACGAGGTCGCCTTCGAAGGCGGCCTCGCGGTACCCGCAGCCGACGGCAGCACTCTGCTGACGGACCATTACTTCCCGCGTGCCGAAGGCGACTTCCCCACCCTCCTGGTCCGCTCGCCCTACGGCCGGGGGCTCCCCTGGGCCCCGATGTACGGCATCCTCTTCGCCGAGCAGGGCTTCCACGTCGTCCTGCAGAGCTGCCGCGGTACGGGAGGTTCCGGCGGCGCATCCGCCCTGTGGCAGAACGAGGCCGCCGACGGCCGGGCCACCGTCGCCTGGCTGCGCCGGCAGCCCTGGTTCTCCGGGGTGCTGGGCACGATCGGCCCCAGCTACCTCGGCTACGTCCAGTGGGCGCTCGCGCAGGACCCGCCGCCGGAGCTGCGCGCGATGGTCGTGCAAGTGGGCCTGCACGACATGCACGGCTACTTCTACCCCGGAGGGGCGTTCGCCTTGGAGAACGCCCTCGCCAGCTCCCTGGGGCTGGCCCATCAGCACCGCGGCCTGCGCCACTTCATAGGTGCCGTACTGCGCCTGCAACGCCATGCACCGAAGATCGCGCGCACCCTTCCCCTCGGCGAGGCGTACGCGCCCGGTCTGGGCGGCCGGGTGCCGTTCCTGGAGGAGGCGATGGCCCACCCCGACCCGCAGGACGCGCACTGGGAGGGTGTGGACATGGGACCCGCGGCGGCACGTCTGACCGTGCCGACCGGCCTGATCACCGGCTGGATGGACGTGGCCCTCGACCAGACCCTCCAGCAGTACGACAGACTGCGGCGCGCCGGCTGCGACACCGCCCTGCTCGTCGGCCCCTGGACGCACAACTCCGCGCTCCAGCAGGGCTGGCCTGAGGTCTTCGCCGAAAGCCTCGCCTGGCTGCGGGCCCACCTGTACGACGACCCGTCCGGCCTGCGGAGTGCCCCGGTGCGCGTCCACCTGGGCGGCCGGCCGGCCGGAGACGACGACGCGGGCCAGGGGCAGTGGCGCGAGCTTCCCACCTGGCCCCCGGCCGCCACCGGCCGGCGCTGGTACCTCGACGCCGACGGCTCACTGAGCGCCCGGGCGCCCGAGGCCACTGCGGCGCCGCTGACCTTCCGTTACGACCCGGCCGACCCGACCCCGTCGGTCGGCGGGCCGCTGCTGTCCCCCAAGGCCGGCCACCAGGACAACGCCACCCTGGAGGCCAGGGACGACGTACTGACCTTCACCACCGCGCCGCTCACCGAACCGGTCGAGATCCTCGGGCCGGTCCACGCCGAGGTGCTCGTCAGCACGGACACCGGTCACGCCGATGTCTTCGCCCGGCTCTGCGACGTCGACGAACGGGACCGCTCGACCAATGTCTGCGACGGGCTGCAGCGGCTGCGGCCCGACCATCAGGCCGACGTTCCGGGCGAGGACAGCGGGACCGCTCCGACCGCCGTCACGGTGGCGATGAGCTCCACCGCCCACCACTTCCCCGCCGGCCACCGGATCCGCCTGCAGATCAGCGGCGGCGCCCACCCGCGCTTCGCCCGCAACACCGGCACCGACGCCCCCCTGCCGACGGCCACCCGGCTCCGCGCGACGGTCATTTCCCTCCACCATCCGTCCGCACTCGTCCTGCCCGTCACCGAGGCGGAGGGCGCCGACGCCGCGAACTGACGGGCCCCCCGGCCGCACACTCGCCCTGCCTCCCCCTTCTCCCGCCGTCCCCGCCCGGTCCCGCCCCCGCGTCGTGCCGAACTCCCGGCTGAAGGCGGGTGGGAGGGCGTACGGCGCGGCGGGCCACGGGGGGCGGGACCGGGCGCGCGGCATGACGCCCCGCTCCCCGCGCCCGCGGGAACGGTCGGCTCCATCGATGGCTCACGGTTCCGGCTCGACCTCCGTGGATATGCACGCCGGCTGAGGGATGGCTGTCCTCCAGGCCCCGCCCAAAACCGATGGGCCGGCCGCTGCCGAGCTGCGAAGATGCCTCCATTACCCAGGCGGAGGACACTTGTTCGTTTTCGCGTGTGCGGGGTGCGGCGCCGAGCTGACCACCCCGCTGTCCCGGGTCGCCCTGCCGGCCCACGCCCATCAGAAGTACGGGAACGGGATTCAGCTCCCGGTGCTCATGGAACCGGGCACCTTCGCCGTGGACCCGGAGCCCTGGGGGCCGCCGTGGCGGACGTGGGAGGAGATCCCTCCGGACGAGGCGGCCGCCCGCGGTGTCCACGCGCCGGTTCACGCCCTGTCCGACAGCACGCCCGGCGCGATCGTCATCGCACCCGGCGACGCCCGTGGCACCCTGCTGATCCCGGAGAAGGGCGGCGGCTACTGCTGCGGCCTCGACTGGGCCGACGGCCCCAACATGGCCTGCGAAGCGTGCGGCCTGCCCGTGGCGAGCCGGATCGACGACTGCTCGCTCTGGCAGGCGGTGTGGCTCGCGCCGGACGCCGTGCGCCGCCTCCCCGTCGACGGCGCCGAGGCCGCACCGCTCTCCTGGGCGGAGCTGATGGCGGAGGGGAAGAGCACGCCCCCGTTCGAGCCGATCACCACGTGGGGGTCACCGCTGAAGTCGAACTACTGGTGGTCGTGGAGCCCGCGGTGGGAGGCTGCGGCCGGCCAGGCACTCGCCCACCTGCTGGCGGCCTCGAGGGGCCTGCCGGTGACAGTCCCGGACGGCCTGATCCAGGAGGTCTTCCAACGCGCGCTCGACACCCTGCTGCCCGCGGGTCCGTCGGCCCGGCGCGCCGCCCTGGCCGGACCGGGACGGCCCGCCCCCGAAGCGGACGCCGACATCCTCCTCGTGCCCATCCATCCGCAGACGGGGGAAACCTGGGCCCCGGCCGACCCGGCGTACCCGGTGCCGCTGCCGTTCGGGGTGTGGCTGTGGCTGGCCTTCCCCGAGCCGTACCTGCCGGTCCCCGCGTCGGGCGTCATGCCCGACGGCGTCCTCCGCGACGACCCGCCCGCGCCGCGCCCCCGCCACCCGTTCCGGGCCGACCCGGGAACGTTCCGGGAAACCCTGGCCCGACTGCCGGCCGTCCGCAGCCCGTGGCTGCGCGAGATCCTCGAGAACCTCACCCAGCACATGCGCGCCGGGCTCTTCTAGCCGGCACCCCGATCACCTGCCCGGCCGGCCCGCCACCTACGGGGCCCGGCCGAGGACGCGATCCGGGTACGGGTCGACGCACACACCGGACGGGTCGAAGACATCGCGCCAGGCGGTGAAGTCGTCGCACCCCCGGACAAGTTGCCGATCCGACCTCCGGATTCCGGCACCTCGGGAAGCCGGGCGCCGGTCACCGCCCCGGATCAGGTGTCTGCCACGTACCGAAACTGGGCAGCACACCACGGACCGAAGGCACGGCCACTGGACCGCGCACCACGGAGCCAACTTCCGCTGGACCGGCGCTCTCACCGGCACCTTCGTGCTCCATCCCGACCACACCCACTTCCCCCCGATCCTCGCCGCCGGCCGGGTCGGTGCCCCGTAGCCGGTTCGGGGCCGGTGCCTGCTTGTCGTTCCTGTTGCGCGTGTCGCTGCTGTCGCTCTTGTCGCTCCTGTTGCTTCTGTTGCTCCGGACCTTGTCAGGGATGTGGGTCCGGCCTGGCCGCGTCACGTTCACTCAGACATTGCCCCTGGAGGATCGATATGGGAGCCGGGACCTCGGCCGACCCTGCGACACCGACGCCGCGTCCCGCTGCGGGAGCCATCGCGCCGCCGGCCCCGGAGCCGGACCTCGTCGCTCTCCTGCGGGACGAGATTCGTCGGTTGCCTGCCCTGACCGATGAGGCACCGGGAATCGCGGACGCAGCGCTTCATGCGCTCCTGCCCGGCGGCAAACTCCTGCGTCCGCTGCTTCTTGTGCACAGCGCCGCGGCAGTCGGCGGTGATACGGCGCTGGTTCTCCCCGCTGCCGCGGGCCTTGAAAGCGCTCACGCCGGCAGCCTCGTTCACGACGATCTCATCGACCACGACGACGTCCGGCGCAGCCGCGCTGCCACCCATCGCCGCTTCGGCCCCGCCACCGCGATCGTGACCGGCAACGCCCTGTACTTCACGTGGTTCGAGGCGCTGGCCGCGTGCGGGCGGCGTGGCGTCCCCCACCAGCGGATCGTCGAGGCGATGCAGATCCAGGCCCGGGCCGGCAGACAGGTGTGCGACGGTGCGGCCCGGGAGGTCGCCATGACCGGGCGGTGGGAAACGCCGGTTGACGCCTACCTGGAGATGGCCCGCCTGAAGACCGCCGTCCTCACCGCGGCAGCCTGCCGGATCGGGGCGGTCCTCGCCGGAGCCTCCCCGGCCCTCGTGACGGCTCTCGCCTCGTACGGCGAGGCCCTGGGAGTGGCCTTCCAGATCCGGGACGACCTCCTGCCCTACGCCGACGACCCCGTGGCCGCCGGGAAACCGGCCGAAAGCGACCTGCGCAACCTGCGTCCGACGCTGCCGGTCCTCCAG
Organism: Streptomyces sp. NPDC053427; assembly: GCF_044544985.1. Lineage (NCBI taxonomy): Bacteria > Bacillati > Actinomycetota > Actinomycetes > Kitasatosporales > Streptomycetaceae > Streptomyces > Streptomyces sp. NPDC053427. Next base: position 118,473 of record NZ_JBITYA010000015.1, read on the forward strand.
GCCCGCGACCGTGCATCCGCCGCCCAGCGAGCGGCCTTGCGCGACGCCTTCGCCGCACTCCCGCGTGACGACGCGTACGCCAGGGTCCGCGAGCTGGTACAGGAAACCGGCGCCCTCACGGAAGCCGACCGGCTCGCCCGGTCCCACGCCACTCAGGCTCTCGCCCACCTCCACCGGCTCCCCGCCGGCGATCACCGTCAGCGGCTGGAGGATCTCGCTCACCGTGCGCTCGGTCCGCCGCTCGACGCGTGAACTCCGGCCCGTTCATCCTTGGCTTGAAAGGCGCCTGACCTGGGCTTTTGCCCGGCAGGCGCCTTTCGGTCGGCGTGATCGGTCAGTCGGACGCGGCCTGGTCGGAGATCTGGATGGCCCCGGAAGGGCAGAGGTGGCCGGCCTCGCGGGCGGCGGGTTCGTCCTCGCCTTCGGGGGCGGACCGGAGCACGAGGACGAGGCCGTCGTCGTCCTGGTCGAACACGCCAGGAGCGTTCAGCGCGCACATTCCCGCGCCGACGCAGACAGTTCGGTCGGCGGATACCCGCATGGCCGCTCCTTTCGTCGTGGTCACCACGTGACCGGGAGTTCGTTGACGCCCTGGATCGTCGTGCCGGGGCGTAGCGTCAGTTGGTCGACCGGGACGGCCAGGCGCAACGTCGGAATGCGGTCGAACAACGCGGTGAGGATCACCTCGAGTTCCAGGCGGGCCAGGTTCTGGCCGAGGCACTGGTGTACGCCGTAGCCGAAGGCGACGTGGTGGCGGGCCGAGCGGTGAATGTCGAAGGTGTCGGGGTCCTTGAACACCGAACCGTCGCGGTTGGCGATGGAGTTGGTGACGATCACGCCCTCGCCCGCGCGGATGAGCTGGCCGTCGATCTCGATGTCGGCCTTCGCGACGCGGCCACCCGCGACGTCGGCGATGGCGAGGTAGCGCAGCAGTTCCTCGACCGCGCCGGGAACCAGGCCGGGGTCGCTGCGCAGGGCGGCGTGCTGGTCGGGGTGCTCCAGCAGGGTGATCACGCTGAGCGAGGTCATCGAGGCCGTCGTCTCGTGGCCGGCGACGAGCAGCAGCATCGCGGTCGAGACCAGTTCCTCACGGTCGATCTCGCCGTTGGCCAACTGCTCGGCGACCAGGTTGCCGAGCAGGCCCGGACCGGGCTCGGCCTGCAGCTTGGTGATCAATCCGTCCATGTAGCCCGCGAGGTCGTCGCGCGCGGTGGCCGCATCCGCCGCGTCCACCGACTGCACCAACCGCCGGCTCGCGTCCTGGAAGAAGTCGTGGTCGGCATAGGGCACACCGAGCAGCTGGCAGATCACCATGGAGGGCACCGGCAGCGCGAACTGGCTGACCAGGTCGGCGGGCGGGCCGGCGGCAAGCATCTCGTCGAGGAAACCGTGCACGATCCGTTCGATGTCCGTGCGCATGCCCTTGATGCGCTTCACGGTGAACTCGCCGATCGCCATGCGCCGCTTGGGGCCGTGATCCGGCGGATCCAAGCTGATGAACCCCGGGCGGCGATCCCGGAAGTTCGTGATACGCGGCGAGGTGGCGGGGAAGTCGGCATGGGTGCGGTCGGAGGACAGCCGGGGGTCGGCCAGAAGCTTTCGCGCCGCCTCGTGTGTGGTCACCACCCAGGCCTGGCGACCGTCGTAGAGGGTCACCTTTTGCAGCGTGTCCGCTTCGTCCCGCAGCCTGGTGTACTCCTGCGGCAGCTGATAGGGACAGGTGCGGTCGTTCGGGAAAGCGGGGGCGTCCTGTGGGCGGGGTGTCGCAGCGGTCTCTGTCATCGTTCCCCTTAGAGTCTCTCGCGCTTAAAGAACGGCAAGTTCTCTAAATGAAAGGATAGGCTGGGCCCATAGAGAACGCAACGGACTCTCAGCCAATCCGAAGGGGTCACGCTCCCGAAGGAGTCACACTGTCACTCAACGTCGGCAAGGCGGCCGAATCGGCCGTTGACCACCGCAAAGGTCCCCGCCGCCGCGGCGAGGAACTCGAGAACGCCATCCTGACGGCGACGCTGGAGGAACTCGCCGAGGGGGGCTACGCCACGCTGACCATGGAACGGGTCGCCACCCGGGCCCGCACCAGCAAGGCGGCCCTCTATCGCCGCTGGCCCAGCCGCGCCGAACTGGTCATGGAAGCCTGCAAGTTGCGCGGCGTCACCGACGTCGATCTGCCCGACACCGGTGCGCTCCGCACGGATGTCATCGCCCTGCTGCGGCAGATCTCCGCGAAAATGGCCAGCCCGCTCGGCGGCATTCTGCGAGGTCTGCTCACCGAGATGACGCGCGATCCGGAATTCGCCGCACTGATCCGGGAACGGGTCCACACCGTCGGCCCCCCGACGCTCCGCGTCATCCTGGAGCGGGCCATCGAGCGCGGCGAGGTCGAGCCCTGGATCCCGGACTCCCGGCGGGCCACGGTCGCGACCGACCTGCTGCGCAACCATTTCCTGCTGTTCGGTGCGCCCGTGGACGACGCGATCATCACGGACATCATCGATGACGTGTACCTGCCGCTGATCCTGAGCCCGGCCCCGAAACGGGCGGGCCAGGACGATCCGGCCGGCGGCGCCGGGTAGGCCGGCGCCGCCCTCAGGGCAGCAGGTCGGCGCGTATCCGCAGCGGACGCCGAGGTGCGTGAACCGGGGAATCAGCGTCCCTGTCGTTCTTGGACGAACCCGCACGCACCCCGGCGGCGCGGTTCAGCTTGTGCCGGCGCGTCGAAGTCGCGCCGAAAGGTGATGCTGAAGTGGCTGACCGACCGCCGCGAGGTCGTGGACGAAGTCGAGTGTGTCCTCATCGGTCAGGGTGTAGCGGCGGCGGGTGGCGTTGACCTCCTTGGCGGTGGGGGCGAGGGCCACCTCGTGGGTGGTGAGGTCGGCCGTGCCGTCGCCGACCCGGCCGACCGAGATCTCCGCGATGCCGGTGGGCTGGGTGATCAATGCCTCCACGCGCCCGTCGGCCCCCATCCGCCACCAGCCGCTCTCCCGGGCCGACGGGCGCAGCGGGGTGCCCTCGGCGTCGAGCAACCAGGCGCGCGCCTCGTAGTGGAGGAAGGGACGCCCGTCGTGGCTGAAAGTGACCTCCTGCGCGTACGTGAACTCCTCGGTGAGCGTCGGGTACTCGCCACGTCCCCGGCCGACCCAAGTGCCCAGGAACCCGATCACCGGCGCGAGCAGTGCATGCGGCGCGGGTGCCTCCTCCGGTCGAAAGGCGTCGGGAAACGGGGGCTGCTGGGCGGGGTTGACCATGATGTGTGCTCCTGGGTCGAGGCCGGTGCCGGGTGGCAGCCTAGGTCGTTCAGGTCGTTTCGGTCGTGGCGCCTGGTGGAGCATCGCGGGCGGGCGGAGGCAGGAGGCGTCCGGGTCCTCACCGCAGGCCCCCGTCTACCGGATCCGCACGTCCCAGAGCCGGATCACCCGGTCCTGGCCGCCGCTGGCCAGGGTATGTCCGTCGGGGCCGAACGCCACGCAGATCACCGGCCCCACGTGTCCGAGCAGGGTGCGTCGCCGCTCTCCGGTGGCCGTGTCCCACAGGCTGATCGCACCGTCGTCACCGCCGCCGGCCAAGGTACGGCCGTCCGGGGCGAAGGCCAGGGCCATGGCTCCCTGCGGCTGTCCGTCCAGTACGCGCAGGTCCTCACCGGTGCGAGGGTCCTTGAGGTGCACGGTGGTGGTGCCATGGGCCGTGGCCAGGAATTCTCCGTCCGGGCTGAAAACGAGGCTCGCGCAGGGATTCGGGCCGGAGAGTTTCCAGCGGAGCTGTCCCGTGGGGACGTGCCAGAGTCGCGTCGTTTTGGTGGCTCCCCCGCCGACGACATTGCGGCCGTCCGGGCTGAACGCCAGCGATGTCACCCACCCGCCGGACCAGTTCATGACATGGCCCGGGGCGCCGGTCCGCGCGTCCCAGAGGCGGATCGCCCCGTCGCTCCCACCGGTGGCGAGGGTGCCGTCGTCGGGGCTGAAGGCGAGACACGCCACGGATGCGGCCCATCTCGGGTACTTCAGGGCAAGCAACTGCTCGCCGCTGTGCGCGTCCCAGAGGGCGGTGTACTTGCCGCAGCCCGTGGCGAGGATGCGGCCGTCCCGGGTGAAGGCGACGCCCGCCCGGAGTCCGCTGCCCACGGGCAGGGGGCTGCGCGGTTCGCCGCTGTCCAGGTCCCACAGGCGCACGAACTTGTCCCAGCCCCCGGTGGCGAGGGTGCGGCCGTCGGGGCTGAACTGGAGGGAGTGCATCGTGCTGCGGTGGCCCGGCAGGGTGAGGTACGGCTCTCCGTACGGAGCCTGCGTTCGAGGATGCCGCGGCGCTGCGGGCGTGGCCGGATGGGCCGGAACGAGAGGTGCGGTGGGCTGTCGGTCGGCCGGGTCCCGGTCGGCCGACCGAGCCAGTTCGCCCGCAACGGCCAGGGCGTCCGGGCGTTCGGCGGGGTCCTTGGCCAGCAGTCCCTGCACCAGGTCCGCGAGATGCTCCGGCACGTCGGGCCGCAGTTCGCGCAGCGGCGTCGGAAGCTCTTCCACATGCTGGTGCATCAGGGCGAATACGGATGCCTCGGTGGTGAAAGGCGGGCGTCCCGCGAGCAGTTCGTACAGTACGCAGCCAAGCGAGTACAGATCGGTGCGGGCATCGATGTCCGCCGCGCGCCATTGCTCGGGCGACATGTACAGCGGTGTGCCCACCATCCGTCCGGCCGTCGTCAGCACCGCAGAGGCGTCGGTGGTACGGGCGATGCCGAAGTCACAGATCTTCACCTGGTCGCCGGGCTGCACGAACAGGTTCCCCGGCTTCAGGTCGCGGTGGATGACCCCGGAACCATGCGCGGCCGCCAGGGCGACGGCGGTCTGCCGGGCCAGGTTCACCGCCCGCCCGACCGGCAGCGGTCCGCGGTGCTCGGCCATCACCCGCGCAAGATCGTGGCCGCGCAGCAACTCCATGACGATGAACAAGCACCCGTCCTGCTCCCCCGCGTCGTGCACCACGGTGATTCCGGGATGCTGCAGCCCGGCAAGGGTGGACGCCTCCCGCTGGAAACGCCGCACAGCGCCCGGGCCCATCATGGGCGGCAACACCTTGACGGCCACCTCACGCCGCAGCAGGGAGGAGTCGCGACCCAGCCAGACCTCCCCCATGCCACCGCGGCCGAGCAGTTCCTTCAGCTCATAACGCCCGGCCAGCATCACACCGGAAAGCTCCATCCGTACCCCCGTCCGTACCGGTCGCGCGGGGCGCCGCGGCCTTCGCCTGAGGACCTGAACAACCTACGCCACAAGGACTCCACGCGAAGGAGCATGAGGCTTCACGCGGATCGAGGGAGGCACCGGCGATCCGGACCGGACTCGGACCGACTCGACCACAGGCCAGGCGGCCGTCCTCGTCGTGACGTCCGTTGCGACGGCCGGAAGTGTGGTGGCCGGTGGCGTCACGTGGCGGAGTCGATGCCCGTCCATTCGCGCAGTGCCACGGCGTGCTCGCGGATGAGGGACATGCGGGCTTCCCATTCGGAGCCGGCCTTGTGGTGCGGGTGGGTCGTGATCTGTCCGGCGTGCTTTCGGTAGAGGAGTCCGACCTCTCCGATGAACCAGCCGTCGTTGAGGGCGTCCAGGCCGAGCAGCAGGCCGGTGTCACCGGAGGCCGGGAGCGCCATCCATCCCCCGAGCAGGGCCAGCAGCTTCCGGCGGACACACAGCGTCGCCGGATGGATCTGCGGGCGGTGGTGCTCCGTCCAGAAGCCGTACGCCTGCCCGCGGGGAAGGAGTCCGGCGTCGGGGTCGCTGAGTTCGAATGACGCGGTGCTGCCGTCCTCCAGGAGGTCGATGGCCTTCGACGTCGTCCAACCCACCGTGGGGTTCTCCTCCAGAGCGGCGATGTCGCGTGCGAGCGCGCCGGGGGCGAGCTGGTCATCCGAGTCGAGGTTCTTCACATATGCACCGACGGAGCGGGCGAACGCGAGGGTTCGTGCGACGTGCGGGCCGCCCCGCCGCGACGTGCCGACTCGGATCCGGGGATCGTCGGTCGGCAGGTGTGCCGCGGCATCGACACCCGGTCCGTCTTCTTGAACGCACCACTCCCAGACCCACCCTTCGGGAAGCTTCTGGCTGTCCAGCGACCGGTAGGCGTCGGGCAGAAATGTGACGCCCTCGGCGTGGACAGGGGTGACGACGGAGAGGGTGCGCGGGGAGTTCATCGGGCGGTCCATTGGGTGAGAGGGATGGTGTAGAGCAGTTCGTATCGGTCGCCGGGGAGGACGACCTCGGAGAACTCGACGACTCGGCCGTCGAGATCGTGGCTTGTCTTGTGCAGGACGAGCACGGCGACGCCAGGATCCAGATCCAGCTTCTGCGTCTCGTGGCCGGTCGGCGGTCGCGCTGTGATGGCATCGCTGATCTCCCCGACCTCGATACCGATCGTCGAGAGCTGATGCAAGGTGCCGCCCGGCCACGGTTCGTGAGCGGAATCGAGGAGATCGGGGTTGCGTGCGGCGACGTCGTAGACGAGCCAGGAATCGATGAGGCTGATCGCCACCTCCGCGTCCCGCGAAGAGGTCCGGTAACGCCGGTGCAACATCTGCGTGCCGACGTCAACGGAGAAGCGGCGTGCGACGTCTTTCGGTGCGCCCTCGCGCGCGTACCGGGCGGTGAACTTGAGCTGGTTCTTGAGCAGTCCGGTCTCGCGCTCGGTCACTCCGGTCCGTGAGCGCTCCGCCCTGGGGAGGAGAACACGGTCCTTCTCCCACTGATAGTGATCCTGGGGCTTGCGCACGATCTTTGTACGACGTCCGCGTACAACGGTTCCTTTGTCCGGGTCGGTTCTGACCAACCCCTCGGCCTCAAGGGCCCGGTACGCCATCTGGACAGTTGTCGCTCCCGCGTCGGCGGCGGTGCGGGCGCGGACGGGCGGCAGCGGAGATCCGGGGGCGAGGTCGCCGCTGCGGATCCGCTCGGCGAATTCGTCGGCAAGCTGCCGCCACTTCGGTGCGGCCATGACGTTCCTCTCGTACTCACTCGCGGGTGGGTCGGCAGGTGCCGGATCACCGGAAAATCCCCATCCCGGCGACGCAGTGCACGGAGCCGGTCCGGCACCGGGACCTCCAGGCCGACGTGCTCCTCGAAATCCCGATAACGAGGATCTGCGGTGCGCCGAGCCGAATGCCTCCGGATACGGCAGACGTGGCTCGGAGATCATCCATCCGGGTGCCGGCGCATCGGCGGTCAGCGGAAGGACGACATCATCTTGTGCCGGTTCCCGTGCAGCGGCGGAACGCGAACCCAGGTCTTGCCACCAGCCGGCCCTGACAGGACGCCGATCCGCTTCAACGGCACGACCGCCTTACTGGCCGTGTTCTTGTTGACTCCGCATTTCTCGGCGAGTGCCGCAGTGGTGGGAATCCGATCGCCTGGATGCAGCTCGCCGGAGTTGATGGCGTCCAGCAGCTCGGCTGCAAGCCGCTGGGCGTCGTACCCGCCGGCGCCGGGGCGGCCCTTCGGGGGCTTGATCATGCCGTCACCTTCACAGATCCGGCGAGCCACCCGCAATTCCTTCCTGGGATGCAATGGGCTTCCTGGGAAAGCCCGTCGACTCCTGTCCCGCCTCGAACGAGGCGCCATAAGGCTCCGGCTGCCTGCGGAGAGTCGGATGATTCGCCTGATCCGGGGGCTGCCATGGGGAAACAATGGCCGCCATGAACGACACGATCGCGGTTGCACTGATCACCTCGCTGTCGACCCTGAGCGCTGCAGGACTGGCAGGAGCCGCGACGGCATGGGCGACCGGTAGGCAACTGCGGCACCAGGGAGTGCTGGCACGCGAGGAGCGGGCCGAGCGGCGAGCGGCCGATGTTCGGGAGATGCGGCGCGAGGCGTACGAACGGTTCCTGTCGCAGGCCGATGAGGCGTACCGAGTGCTGGACGAGGGGTGGTTCGCCCGACCGTTCCCAAATGCCGGGCGAGGGGAAGCGGGGTTCGCTGCCCGCAGGGCGCTGGATGAGGCGTTCGTCCGGGTGCGGCTGGTCGGCCCCGAGGAGATCGCAGAGCGGGGAGCCGACGTGGTGCGCAGCATAGGTGAGGAGTTCCGGCGCCTCTCGCGCATCGTCACCGCCCCCTCAGGTACGACGCGCAGCGCTGCCGAAATCGATCCGTCGGCACGCTCGGAAGCACTCCGTGCTCGGTTCGCCAGCACCGGGGAGTTCGTGACCATGGCGCGTCGGGCGCTCGCAAGCGAGTTGTCCACCATGCCCGAGGCGAGCCGTGACGCGGCCGCCTCCGACAGGGCGGACAGGGCGGACAGGGTGGACAGGGCGGTCTGATTGCTCCGGGGTTCAGCCGCCGGCTCGGGCGCGTGCGCGGGAAGGGTCCCGCCGTCCCGGGTCGGCGCACCTGGGCGGTTTCGTTCGGATCGGGGGGCGGAACAGAGGATGACTTCTGCGCTGTGGAGGCCGGTCGGGTAGAGGGGCGCGGGCCGCACGGAGCAGCGGGAATCGCAACGGGTGGTGGTGCTGTGCCACTGCGCTTTCTCAGCTGATGGTGACGACGCGTGCCCAGGGCGGCGGGGTGTCCGGGACGTAGTCGGGGTTCTCCTCGTCCACGGCCTGGGCGGGACGGGGGAAGAGGCCGACGACGGTGCGGCAGGGCGGCTGGGCGGAGGGCCACGGCGTCTGACCGTCCGTCAGGGCGACGATCACGTCCGGGCGGGGCCGGGAGCGCAGCGCCCGGGCGAAACCGGAGCGCAGATCCGTCCCTCCACCGCCGATCAGCTCGATGTTGTCGGCGCGGCAGAGCGGGACGGCGACCCCGGCCGCCGCGTCGCAGGAGATCACCGAGACCAGGTCGCGCCGCCCGCCCACCGCCCGCGAGATCGCCGCCACCTCCAGCAGCGCGCTGCCCAGCTCGGCGTCGCTCACCGACCCGGAGGTGTCGATCACGACGCAGACCCGGGGCGGCGTACGGCGCAGGCTCGGCAGCAGCACCCCGGGAACGCCGGCCGAGCGCCGGGAGGGGCGCCGGTAGCTGTGGTCCTCGCCCGCCCCCGGCGCACCCGCCGCCGAGCGGATCGCCGCCCCCAGCAACTGCCGCCACGGCTGCGGTGGATGGAACGCCTCGTCCGCCCATCGGCGCCAGCCCTCCGGCGCGTCGCCCGGTCGGCCCTTGATCCCCTCCGAGACCCGGAAGCGGACCGCGTCCCGCTGCTGCCTGCTCAGCCCGTGCGCCCCGTCGGGCCCCAGCTCCCACGGCCGGTCCTGCCCGTCCGCTCCACTGCCGCAGTCCAGCCAGGCCAGGTCCGCGGCGAGCCCGGACATCGACGCCGTCCGCAGATACTCCTCCATCAGCAGCCCGTCGGGCAGCCGCAGCAGCGACGGCAGCACCGCCCCGGTGGGCAGCGGCAGACCGTCACCATAGATGTCGTCGTTGATCTCGAAGTCGGCGGCGATGTTGCGCCGCAGCCTCCCCCAGCCGTCGGCCGAAGGGAGCCCCCTCGCGCTTCGCTCGCCCGGTCCGTGCTCCTCGTGCTCCCGGGCATACCGCTCGCCCCGCCCATGGTGGTCGCGGAGCAGATGGGAGACCTCGTGCACCCAGACGCCCGCCAGCTCCTCCACCGGCGTACGCGCCACGAAGCCGGCGGAGACATAGCAGCGCCAGTACGCGTCCACCGCCATCGTCGGGACCGTCCGGTCCTCCACCACGTGCAGCGCGAAGAGCGCGTCGGCCAGGTAGGGACGCACCTGCACCGCGTGCAGCCGGGCGGCCAGCAACTTCTCCCTGTCCAACGGGAGTCCGGGCCCGCCGGCCGGCTCGCCGGAGCCGGCCGGCGGCTGCGGCAGGGTGGCCCGCACCGGGCGCGGCGGCGCGGGCCGGGACATCGGGCGCGGCAGCGGGCGCGGCGCCGGGCGCTTCGCGGCCCCCGTCATCGGCCCACCCCCGTCGCGCGCCCGGCATCGGCCGCCGCCGCGGCCCGCCCCACCGACCGTTCCGCCCGCCGGGCGAGACCGACGACACCGGCCAGCCGCTCCACCGCCTCCGGCACCTCCCAGTCGTCGCGCCGCAGCCCGGCCAGCGCCGCCGCCGGGGCGACCAGCAGGTCCGGGGCGCCGGTCTCCAACGCCCGGACCAGCACCGCCCAGCCCGCCTCCCACCGCTCCCGCACCGGCCGCGCCCCGACGGCGGCCACCACCGCCTCCAGCGCCGCCTGCCGCAGATCACCCCGTACCGGCAGCTCGGCGGAGGCCGGGTCGGCCAGCAGCGACTCCGGGTCGGGCAGGTCCATCCGGTCCAGATGGGCGAGGAGTTCGAGCCCCGGCCCGTCCCCCACCGCGCCCCGCACCAGCAGCGCCAGCACCTCCCGGGAGACGGAGGCCGCCGTGCCGAAGGCCAGCAGGGTCAGCGCGGCGTCCCAGCTACGGGGCGAGGGCCAGGCGCCGCCGCGCCGCGTCTCGGTGCTCGGCAGCCGGTGGATCAGCGTCGGCCGGACTTCCAGGAAGCCGCAGACCGCGCGCCGGGCGAACGCCACCGCCTCCGGCAGCCGCTCCGGCACCAGCCGGGGCAGCTCCGCCCGGGGCCAGACCCCGCCCAGCCCGCGCACCACCACCTCCCGGTCGTGGACCCAGTTCAGATGCACGAACCGGTTGGCCAGCGGCGGGCTCAGCTCCCATCCGTCCGCCGCCGACGCGCGCGGATTGGCGGCGGCCACGATCCGTACCCCCGGCGGCAGTTGCAGCGCGCCGACCCTCCGCTCCAGGACGACCCGGAGCAGTGCGGCCTGGACGGCCGGGGTGGCGGTGGAGAGCTCGTCCAGGAAGAGCAGCCCCCGCCCGGCCCTCACGAGTTCGACGGCCCACTGCGGCGGCGCCATCGGCACCCCGTGGACCGCCGGGTCGTCGCCCACGATGGGCAGCCCGGAGAAGTCGGACGGCTCGTGGACGCTGGCGATCACGGTCGTCAGCGGCAGGTCGAGGGAGGTGGCGAGCTGCGTCAGGGCCGCGGTCTTGCCGATGCCCGGCTCGCCCCAGAGCAGCACGGGCAGGTCGGCCGCGACGGCCAGGGTGAGCGCTTCGAGCTGCTCGTCGGGGCGCGGCTCGGTGGTGGTCGTCCGCAGGAGGGTCAGGAGGGTGTCGGCGAGCGCGAGGTCACCGGTTCCGGAGGTGCCGGCGGGGGTGGGCACGGGCATGTCGGCGGCCGGGGCGGGAGTGGCTACCGGCGTGTCGGCGGCCGGGGCGAGGGTGGACAGGAGCGTGCTGGAAGTCATGGGCATCACCTGGGGTGGGGTAGGGGAACGGGACGGGCCCGTCCGGATGTCGTGGGACGTGCGGTGTGGGACGTGCGGTGTGGAGCGTGCGGCGCGGAATGCGCAGTGCGGGAAAGGGACTTCGGTGCGGCAGCCGGTCAGCAGACCAGGCCTGTCCGGGGCCGGGACCGGCTGCTCAGCTTGCGGCGCAATACGGGAGGCGTACGGCGGTCGATCCGGGGACGGTGGCCCGCCTCCGCGTGCCCCACGCCCGGGGCGTCCCCGCCGGCACCGGGGTGCCCGGCGGCCAGCCCCGAGCGGAACAGCCCGTGGTCGATACGCCGGGCCGCGGCCGACTCCAGTTCGTCCCGGAGCGGCCCGTCGCGCAGGACCGCACCGGGACCGAGCAGCCCCTCGACCACGGCCAGCGCCCCGACGACGTCACCGTGGCCGAGCCGCTCCCGGACCGCGGGCAGCGCCTCCGGGCTGCGGTGCACCGCGTCGATCGCCCGCAGGCAGGGCAGCGCCGGCCCGCCGAGCGCCACCAGCAGCTCCTCCCGGCGCAGTTGGGCCGGGTCGTGGTCAACCGCCGTCAGCACCCCGTCCCGCAGCGCGATCCGGTGGACCTCGCCCCGGCACTCGACCCGGTGCGGATCGCCGGGCTCGGGCGCGGGCCCGGCCACCGGATCCGAGCCGGAAACCGCCAGCGCGGCGGCGACGAGCGGATGCAGCCGCCCGGTCGCGACCAGCCCGGCCCGCAGCAGCTCCAGATCCGGCAGGACCCGGGCCGCCGCCTCCGGTAGCACCGGAAGCGCCGCGACCTCCTGCGGCGGAAGCGCCTCCCGCAGCGGCCGGAACGTCGGTGCATGACTGTCGTCGGGGGCGACCAGCTCGAGCACGGTACGACTCCGCGCACCGCGCCGCACCGTGAAGGCCCCGCGAGAGCGCCCCTCGGCCCGCAACAGCACTTCCGCCTCGGAGGCCCAACGCGCCCTCGCCCATGGGGAGTTGGGATCGGCGGGCCGATCGGGCGGCGTCCCGGACGGCACACCGCACCGCCGCGCCAGTTCGCCGCTCCGCCCGGAGTCCCAGAGATGCCGGTGCAGGTCGAGCCGGAAACGCCGGTCGGGGTGCGGGTGCGGGTGTGAGCGTGGGTGCGCAGGGCGCCCGGGGGCGCCGTTCCCGGGGCCCTCCCACAGGGCCAGGGACATCCGCTGTCCGGCGTCCGCCCAGGCCGGCGGCGTCCGCACTACGAGCTGCAGCGGGGCGGCGCCGGAACTCCGGTAACGGGCCAGCGAGAGGGTGAGGCCGGGCCGGAGCCGCCCGTCGGGGGCGATCCGAGGCATGTGCCATCGGAGCAGATCCGGCGCCAGCCGACGCAGATCCGCACGAAGGTGGGTGACGAGATCGGTGCCGTGGCGGTCGCGCACGGCGCGCAGATCGAGATCGACGTCGATCCGGGCGGCGGCGCAGGCCCCCGCCCAGTCACCGACCGCACGCCGTGCGGTCGCGGTCTCGATCATGGACGGTGGCACGGCGTACTCGCGCACGCGCTGCCACATCAACAGGTGGGCGGGAATCCCGTTCGCGAAGTGAGGTGCCATCAGCACTCACCCTGAGCGAACGTTTCCCCCAATCCGTACGAGGAGAAGTTCATCATCTCCGGCATCGTAACCACCCCGAGGGCGATCTGTCAGTCCCCTTTGGATCACCTCGGCCTTCCTGCGACGCACGCCGGGACGCCGCGACGCCGCGACGCCGCGACCGCGCAACGGTCCGATCCGCGGCAGTGCATCGCGGTCGGTGCGTTGCGGTCGGTGCGTTGCGGTCGGTGCGTTGCGGTCGGTGCGGGAGCAGCGGGCGGCGGGTCAGGCCTGGGCCAGGTAGTCGGCGAGGGTACGGCGCGTGCGTTGGAGGTCGTCGATACGCCTGTCCGTGGCGGCCAACTCACGGTCCAGGAGGGCCCGCAGGTCCGCGCACCAGTCGAACTCCGGCCGCTCTCCCCGGGCGCAGGGGAGCACCGAACGGATCACCTCGGTGGACAGGCCCGCATTCAGCAGGGCGCGGATCTTCCGCACGGTGACCACCGAGTCCTCGTCGTATTCGCGGTATCCGTTCCCTCCGCGCCCGGCGTCGAGCAGTCCCTGCTCCCCGTAGTAGCGCAGCAACCGCGGGCTGACTCCGGTACGCCGGGACAACTCCCCGATCAGCATCTGACCGTCCCCTCCGATGTTGACCTTGCCATTGATGTGAAGGCTTAACGTCGCACCATGAGCGGGCATTCCGCGCACGTCGGCGGCGGTGCCGACGTCCGGCGGCTGCGCGCCATCGCCGCCCGTCCCCGACGAAGCGGCAGCCGAACCGATCACCGCCGTTTCCGTGGCCGGATCCGCTTCCCGGTCCACTCGATTCCGTACTGATGGAGTGACGCATGACCTCTTCTGCCGTCCGACCCAACGGCCGGGCAGACTCCGACCGCTCGTTCCTCTTCGTCCTCGGCAGCTCCCGCCCCGACGGCAACACCGAGATCCTCGCGCGGGCCGCCGCCGAGCAGTTGCCCGCGGGCGTTCCGCAGCGTTGGGTGGACCTGGCCTCGCTGCCGTTGCCCGACTTCCAGGACGGGCGGCACGAGAACGACACCTGGCCGGGCGGGGAGAACGAGGCGACGCTGCGGCAGGCCACGCGGGAAGCCACCGACATCGTCATCGCGTCGCCCTTGTACTGGTACACGCTCTCCGCGCAGGTCAAGCGCTACCTCGACTACTGGTCGGGCTGGCTGACGGCCCCCGACTCGGACTTCAAGGAGCGGATGGCGGGCCGCACCCTGTGGGGGGTGACCGTCATGGCGGACCGCGACGAGGCCGTTGCCGACGGGCTGGTGACCACCCTGACCCACACCGCGGCGTACCTGCGGATGCGGTTCGGCGGGGTGCTGTTCGGCAACGGTTCCCGGCCTGGTCAGGTGCACGACGACAAGCGGGCGGCGATCCGCGCCAAGACCTTCTTCGAGAGCCCGACCCCGCTCGCCCGGTTCCCCTACGAGGCCCGTACCGGGAGCACGTCCTAGATGTGTTGACCTGGAGTGGAGTACCCGCCGGCTGCCCCTGCCACCCGGGCTTCCCGGCGGCCATCTCCCGTGGATCGCCTCCCTTTGATCGCCTCCCGTAGATCGCCTTCCGTATACCGCCGCCCATGGATCCCTCTCGTGGCTCTCTTTCGTGGATCCCTTTCGCGCCGCGTCCTTTTGTGCCTATACAGCCTTGGAGCATCACAGCCCCCACAGGACGGCACTCTGGAGGACAGCGCCTTGGACGGCACACCCCACGACACACCCCACGACACATCCCACGACACATCGCCCAGCACACCCCACGGCACGCTGATCGGCACGTCGGTCAGCGAAAACCCCAACTCGTCGAATTTTCCCCGACAGTTCGCGCGCACCCGCCGCTTCTCGCTCGGTGTACCGCGACAGTTCACCGTCTCCCCCGACGGTCGGCGGGTGCTCTTTGTGCGTACGGGGTCGGGCACCGATCCTGTCGGCCGACTGTGGCAGTACGAGGACGGCGGGGAGCGGGTGTTGGCCGACCCGGTGCTCCTGGTGGGAGCCGGGCCGGAGGCGGTGCCCGAGGAGGAGCGGCTGCGGCGGGAGCGGGCGCGGGAGCGGTCCGTGGGCGTGGTGGCGTATGCCACCGATGACGCCGCCCTCTTGGTGGCGTTCGCGCTGTCCGGGGCGCTGTGGGCGGTGCGTACGGACGGCGGCGCGCCGTTTCCCGTCTCCGCGGCCGGCCCGGTGGTCGACCCCCGTCCCTCCCCCGACGGCCGGCACATCGCCTATGTGAGCCGTGGGTCGTTGCACGTCGTCGGCCTGGACGGCACCGACCGGCAGCTGGCCCGCAGCGAGCGGGCGGAGATCGGCTACGGGCTCGCCGAATACACCGCCGCCGAGTCGATGGGCCGGTCGCGCGGGTACTGGTGGGCGCCGGACAGCCGGCACCTCCTGGTGGCCCGGGTCGACACCTCCCCCATGGAACGGCGTTACCTCAGCGACCCGGCCGACCCGGCGAAGCCACCGCAGGTCATCCGTTATCCGGCGGCGGGCACCGCGAATGCGGACGTCACCTTGCAGCTGGTGTCCCTGGACGGGGATCGGGTGGACGTGACGTGGGACCGGAAGGCGTACGAGTATCTCGTCGACGCGGGCTGGGACGCGCACGGCCCGGTCATCGCCGTACAGAGCCGTGACCAGCGCATCCTGCGCACTCTCGCGGTCGATCCGGCGACCGGCGCCACCGAAGTGCTCCACGAGCGGACCGATCCCGCGTGGGTGCAGCTGGTGGCCGGCACGCCGGCGCGTACCGCCGCGGGGGCCCTGGTGCTGCCGGAGGACACGGATGCCACCCGCCATCTGGCCATCGGCGGCCACCGGGTCACGCCCGACGGGCTGCAACTTCGCGAGGTCCTCGGCGTCGAGGGCGAGCGGGTGCTGTTCACGGCGAGCGAGGACCCCACCGAGACCCATGTGTGGTCCTACGAACCGGGCCACGGCATCCGCCGGCTGAGCCGGGATCCCGGCAGGTACGGGGGCGTGGGGCGGGCCGGCACGGTCGTCCTGGCGGGGGTCGGGCCGCGGGGCGCCGAGGTGACGGTCGTACGAGACGGCGGCGGCCGGGGAGACGGCCGCGGTCAGGCGGGCAGCGAGGCCGGCGGGTACGCGCCCGTCGCGGCCATCGCCTCGCTCGCCGAGGAACCGCTGGTCTCTCCGCGGCCGCTCCCGCTCACACTCGGCGAACGGCAGTTGCGCGGCGCCCTCTACCTCCCGTCGTGGCACGAGGAGGGCAGCGGGAAGCTGCCGGTGCTGCTCGATCCGTACGGGGGCCCGGGCATGCAGAATGTGGGGCGCGACCGCGGCTGGCCCTCGTGCGTATCGCAGTGGTTCGCGGAGCAGGGGTTCGCGGTCCTGGTGATTGACGGCCGCGGGACGCCGGGACGGGGCCCCGCCTGGGAGAAGGCCGTTCACGGCGACCAGCTCACGCCCGCCCTCGAGGACCAGGTGGACGGGCTGCTGGCCGCCGGGGAGCGGTTCGGTGACCTGGATCCGACGCGGGTGGCGATCCGCGGCTGGTCGTTCGGCGGGTTTCTGGCGGCGGCCGCGGTGCTGCACCGGCCCGATGTCTTCCATGCGGCGGTGGCCGGTGCACCACCCACCGACCAGCGGCTGTACGACACCCACTGGAAGGAACGCTTCCTGGGCCACCCGGACACCCACCCGGAGAACTACGCGCGCTCCTCCCTGGTCGGCCACGGCCACCGGCTCCGCCGCCCGCTGCTGCTCGTCCACGGACTCGCCGACGACAACGTTGCGGCCGCGCACACCCTGCGCTTCTCGGCGGAACTCCTCGCGGCGGGCAAGCCGCACACGGTGCTGCCGCTGCCCGGGGCCACCCATTCTCCGACCGACGAGGCGGTCAACGAGAACCTGCTCCGCTTCCAGCGCGATTTCCTGCTCGATGCACTGCGGACGACGGGGGGATGAGCCGGGGGCGGGGATCGAGCCGGAAGCCGGGACGGTGAATCGAGCCGGGACGGTGGATTGAGCGAGGACGGTGAAGCGAGCCGGGACGGTGAATTGCGCCGGGACGGTGGGATCGAGCGGGGATTGAACGGGGGCGGCGGCCCGCCCGTATGGCCTGAAGAACGCGGAAGCCCCTAGCGAACCCACCACGAACCGGAGGCACACATGGCTCGAGAGGAATCGGCGGAGCGGGCGGCATCGGAGCGGACGGGCGGGACCACCCGGCGGGCCGTCGTCGCGGCGGCCGGCGCGGCCGGGCTGACCGTGGCCCTGGCGGCGTGCGGCGGTGGCGGCTCGTCCGACGCGGCCGAGGCCACCCTCGGGAAGACCTCCGACATCCCCAAGGGCGGCGGCAAGATCTTCAAGGTGCAGAAGGTGGTGGTGACGCAGCCGCAGGACGGCGAGTTCAAGGCGTTCTCCGCGGTCTGCCCCCATGCGGGCTGCCTGGTCGGCGAGATCTCCGGCGGCACCGTCAACTGCATGTGCCATGGCAGCAAGTTCGACATCACCGACGGCAGCGTGGCGGACGGCCCCGCCACCAAGCCGCTGGAGCCCGCCAAGGTGAACGTCAAGGACGGCTCGGTCACCCTCGGCTGACGGCGCGGCCACCCAGCCGCCCGCTGGGAAGAGAGCCCCGGCCCGGCGGTCACGGACGCCGCTCAGGCCGCTGGGGAGAATCCGGGGAGAATCGAGCGGGCGACGATTCAGGCTGCCGTCCACGTTCGCAGGCAACAGCGGGCAGCGGGCTGCAGCCGGCCTTCATGGTGCTGATGGGCACCCTGCTGCCGCTCATCCTCGGCGGCATCGTGCTCTACGCCGCCTGGCGCCACCCGTCGCTGGCCCCCCACCCCCACCACCGCCGTCCTCGGCATCCCCCTCACCATCGGCGGCATCACCATCGCGGCCATCCGCAGACGCTGACACCCCAGCACACGCTGGACCAGCGCCCACCAGACCGACGCCAACAGACCGGTGGCCCGGCGAGTTCTCTCCGGACCACCGGTCTGTTACCTCACCGGTCTACGGTGCGGGCGTGTACGTCACCGTCGTCCGTGGGCAGCCGGCCGCGATCTGCTTCAGCTTGCCCTTCTCGGCGCGGTCCGCGGCCTGCGCAAGACGTCACGAAATCGCGTTACCGAAACGCCGTGGGCGAACGGCTCCGTCACCTCAGTGGCCACGTGCGTCGTGCGCTACGGGTTCTTCGCCCGCCGGGACCGGGCCGGAATGGTGGACTGCACCCGATAGTCAGGGCGCGCGGAGTCTGCAAAGGCGCGCATCAGTGCAGTGTGTAGCCTCCGTCCGGGTACAGGGTCGAGCCGGTCGTGAAGCCGTTGGTGAACAGGAAAATGACGGCCTGCGCTATCTCGTCCTCCGTGCCGAGCCGGTGCAACAGCGTGTCCCTGCGGTACTGCGCGAATGCCGCCTCCCGGTCCTCGCTGGAACGGCCCGCCCACAGATTCCCGTCGATCGTGCCGGGCGAGACAACGTTGACCCTGACGGGCGCCAGCTCGAGCGCCAGTCCGCGGCCCAACCCCTCGATCGCCGCGTTACAAGCGGCGTAAGCGGGGGCAGCAGCCGGCGGGCGGGCACCGGCCGCACCGGACATCAGGACCACCGAACCATCAGCGGTCAGCTTGGGCGCGGCATGCCTGACCGCGTGGTACTGGCCCCAGAACTTGGAGAGGAACGGGCTCTCGGCGTCCTCGTCGCTCAGCTCCAGCATCGGGCCCACCCGGTAGGAGGCAGCCGAGGTGAACAGGTGGTCCACCCTCTCCAGCGGCGCGAAGAACGAGGCCAAGGATGCCCGATCGGTGACATCCACCGTCTTCCAAGAGGCCGCCGGGCCCAGCTGCTCGGCAGCGGCCGCCAGCCGCTGCGGCGTCCGTCCGCCCAACACCACCCGGGCACCCGCCGCCACAGCTTGATGCGCCACCCTCAGCCCGATGCCCGAACCGCCGCCGATCAACACCACGCTGCGTCCCTGCAGGGCGGCCGTTCCGGGCACGGCGTCGAGACCCGGGCCCGGAACGGAAGCGGAGGTGGGAGCAGAGGGGTAGTTCATGGGTACTCCTTGCAGTACGGCGAGCGGACAAGACTCGCCATGATCAACCCACTGGCGCCACCCGGCATTCCACACAGGACCGCTCCGGCGACGATCCAAGCAACGCGACCTCAGGCCGCCGCGCTGCTTCACGGCTGTAGCAGGAGCACGGCTGGTGATCACCAAAAGTCACAGCAGCAACGCCCGGTCAGTACATCGAGGGGGACGACCCATTGGGCCTGTCAGGCCTGTCAGGCCTGTCGGGGGTGTCTGGTGAGACGGCGGTACCCGTGTTCATCGGGGATTTCGGAGCGGCCTTCGAGGGAACGGCGCGGGTCGACAGCTCGCACCTGGGGACGGCGAATCCGTCGGTGTGCACTCGGCGGGCCCTGACCGGCCTCTACGATGGTCGGATGCGCCAGCCCGCCGCAGAGCCGTACTGGAACACCAACGTTGCCCGGCACCCGGGCATCCTCTGGTCTGTTCCCGAGGATTGCGGCGATGCCCTGGACGTCGGCTGCGGGGACGGGCTGCTGGCACGGAAGCTTGCCGGGCGGGCGAAACACGTCACCGGGATCGACAAGTCGCCGGACATGATCGCCTGCGCACGCGAGTCCGCTGCCGGCCACCCGCAGCTCACCTTCGTCGAGGGAGACTTCCTCACCGCGGAACTTCCTGGTGCGGAGTACGACTTCGTCTGCTCGGTGACCACGATCCATCACATGGACTTCGAGGCGGCCCTCGTCCGCATGCGTGAGCTGCTGCGGCCTGGCGGCACGCTGGTGGTGGTCGGTCTGGCCCGCGAGGCGAGCATGACGGAGTGGGCGGCGTTGATCGCGGCAGCCCCCCTCGTGCGGATCACGAAGGTGCTGCGTCGCGCGCGTGGCCCACAGGGCATGCCGGTCGCCGACCCACAGATGAGCTATGGGCAGGTACGGGCTGCTGCCCGGCGGCTGCTGCCCGGCGTGCGCTACCGCCGGCATGTACTGCGCCGGTACTCGCTGACCTGGGAGAAACCCGGCCGCTGATCCCGGCATCGATGGAGGTTTTCCCAGCTGTCCGTGTTCCTCGCCCCGTGGTTCGGCAGGCCGATGGGCATCACCAGCAACCGGGCGCCCAGCGACTGGTATCCCCTCGTCCCCAACCCCGTCGTCGCCGAGTCCCTCCTCGACCGGCTCATCACGTCGAGCAGCACGACACGACCCTTACAAGCCCTGTCCCAGCGTCGCGCTGTCCACCCAGCGAGTCAGGACGCTTACGGCGGCCAGTTGCTCCAGCGCCTCGTGCAGCGATCGCCGAGTTGGCGTCAGAGGCCACTCCGTTTCGCCCCCTCACACCTCGTGGTCAACGGCCTTTCGCCCCGCCGGCATCCCCTCTACGCGCGGGTCTATCGAGGGGGCGACAGGACCTGGATCACGGCGCGCAGCGGCTCCGGCGACGTCGAGAACTCACCGAGGAAGGGATACGACAGTTCCGTGACGAGGAACAGGTTGGCGGCCACGAGGACGCTCACCGCCCCGACCATCCCGTAGTGGATCAGGGCACGCTCGGAGCCGAAAACGACGGAGAACCCGAGGATCAGTCCACTGGTCAAAAGGACCGCCATCCACAAGGACGGGGGCGGACCGACGTCGGTGCGCGCCTCGAGCAGCCGTTCCGTGCGTGCGCTGCCCAATTCCCTCAACGACGACAGCGAGCTGGCGAGAAAGGCGCGCTGGGTGTCATTGCGGGGCCTGATGCTCCCGTAGGTGCTGTGCAGGCGGTCCAGTGCCCGCTCGGCCTCGGGCGCGGTACGGCCGGCCGCGGCGCCGTACCACTCGGCCTCCGCCGCGCGTGCGTACGCCAACAGACCCTGCCGAATCCGTGCGCCCTCTTCCTTGCCGAACACATCGAGGCCCCTGGCCGTCTGCACCGCCATGGCACCCTCGGTCCGCGTCGTCTGATCCGCCGCGTTCACCTGACCCCAGAGCGCGAGGACGATGAAGCCGATGAGGAACCCGTAGACGACCGCGACAACGGGGAACAGGAACGTTGCGACCTCGTTCTGCTCACCCCGCATCAGGCTGGGGAAACGGTGCCGTACCCACGCCTGGACGACTGCTGTCCCGCCGGCGACACCGACGACGAGCCCCGCCAACAGCAACCAGGAAGGCACGTGGATCACAATCCAACGAGTCACGGTCACTAACCCAAGGTAGCAGCGCCAGCACCGAAAGTAGTGGGCCGGGCCAGTCGCCAGGTCGGCGTCTCGCCTCCGGGCCAGCCCGAACGCTGAGATCTCCTCCACCCGCTCCATGGCCCGCACCATCGTTGCGACTGTGTCCGGAACGTATGGGGGAAGCAGAAGTACCTTCTGACCTGGGCGATGAGACGTGCCCAAGGTCTCTCCAGTCCGAAAGAACTGGAAGGCACTTTCTGGGTGCGGGTTGCGGGTTGCGGGTGGCGGGCTCGGCATCGCCGTTCTCATGCCAGGGGCACCGCTGCGGGCCCCTCGTGGCCGCGCCGCCGCGCTGCGGTGCTCAGGACGGTCGGTTTACTTGGCGCTGGCCAGGTGAGTCCCGAAGAAGTCTGTGAGCTTGGAGACTGAGGGGCCGACGTACTGCTCTTCGTCGTAGAGGTCGACGTGGCTGGCTCCGTCGATCCAATGCAGTTCCTTGGGGCTGCAGGCGTTCTGGAATGCCTCCACGGTCATCCAGGAGGTCACCGCTTGGCTTCCGACGATCATCAGCAGCGGGCGGGGCGCGATCAGGTCGACGAAGCGGAAGGCATCGAAGCTGACCAGGCGGTCGACGCTGGACCAGGTGAAGAACTTGGCCGAGCGCGGGTGCTGGGCACGGTCGGTGCGGTAGTACTCGAAGCCCTCCAAGCCGTGCCGGCCGCCCAGGGCGCGGGCCTGCTCGGCGGTGTCGGGGAAGAGCTGGAAGCTCTGCACGCCCTCGTCGCGGGCTTCGGCGGTGCGCGCGGCTGCAGCCGTGTCGAGCATGCCCTGGATGACGGTGGGGTCCTGCGCGCCGTCGGCGCCCAGGCGGAACTGGCGGGCGATGTCGACGGCGCTGACGGTGCCGACGGCCTTGATGCGGTGGTCGCCGGCGGCGGCGGAAAGCACATACCCACCGGAGGCACAGATGCCCAGCGCCCCGATGCGGTCGGGGTCGACATCCTCGCGGGTGGTGAGGAACGAGACCGCGGCCTTGACGTCCTCCACCCGGTGGGCCGGGTCCTCCAGGCCGCGCGGGATGCCCTCGCTCTCGCCCTGGTAGGCGGCGTCGAACGCGACGGCGACAAAACCCTGCTCGGCCAGGCGGCACGCGTACAGGCCGGCGACCTGTTCCTTCACACCGCTGCCGGGATGACCCACCACGACGGCGGGGTGGGGTCCGCCGATATCGCTGTCGGGGGTGTAGAGGTGGCCGGCGAGCTTCAGGCCGGCGCTGGGAAAGGTGACATCCGTCTTCATGGCAGTGCTCTCCGGTCGCACAGGGGGCGGGCCGGCCCCAGTGGCGGGATGGGATCCGGTGACCGCGTCGAGTGCTCCGGTCACCTCCCTCACCGTCGCGCCGCCCGGGACGCGGTGCCAGGGAGGGTCCTGCCTGTGCAGGCCAGTACCAGGCACGCGGCTGCCGCCTGGCGGACACTGGGAACCATGGATTACCCCGGCAGCCCTCCAGGCGGCAATGACCTGGGCGAGTTCCTGCGCGCCCGCCGCGCCGCCCTGGACCCGCACCGCGTCGGCCTGCCCGACGACGGCCGGTTGCGCCGGGTACCGGGCCTGCGCCGGGAGGAACTGGCCCAGCTCGCCCACGTGAGCATCGACTACGTCGTACGGCTGGAACAGGGCCGGACCCGCCGGGTCTCCCGCCCGGTCCTTGATGCCCTCGCCGACGCTCTGCAACTGGCCCCGGACGAACGCGCGTACCTGTTCACCGTGGCCGATGTCACGCAGGCCACCCCCGCCCGGCAGCCCGCCGAGCAGAAAGTCGACCCGCAACTGCGGCAACTGCTCGACGGCATGCACGGCATCCCCGCCATGGTCCTCAATCGCCGCATGGATGTGCTGGCCTGGAACCGAGGCGCGGCAGCCCTGCTGACCGACTTCGCCGCACTGCCCGTCCACGAGCGCAACCTGATCCGGCTGACCTTCCTCGACGATGCCTACCGGTCCCTGTACGCGGACTGGCCACGCGCCGCCCGCGAGTGCGTAGCGGTCCTGCGGATGGAGGCCGGACGCAACCCCAACGACCAGGCGCTCACCGATTTGGTCGGCGAACTCGCCGTCCGGGACCCCGACTTCCGCACCTGGTGGGCAAGCCACCAGGTCCGCGGGCCCAGGCAGCTCACCAAGACCTACCGCCACCCGGTCATCGGCACCGTGACCCTCGACGTCCAGCAGTTCTGCGTCGACACACAGCCCGACCAGCAACTTGTCGCCTACACGGCCCCACCGGACTCCCGCTCACAGGAATCACTGCGATTCCTCCTCCAGTGGTCCGCCCAGCCGGACGAGCACACCGCGAACCGAAACCGCCACAACCTTTAAGCCAGGGGCCGACGCGATGGCTCCCAGGTGCCGGCAGCGCGCCGCACTACACCCCGCCGGCCACGGAGGTGACGTGCCTGCTGCGGACCGATGCCACCTCGGCCTCGTCCACATCGACCCGATACTCGGGCCGCCTGCCTCCACGGCGCACCGGGTCCTGCCCCAGCTCGGGCGATGCGGAGTGCGGAGGCTGGGGTACGAGGCCGCTTCACCAGCGAAGGAGGCACCGACCGGCCCCCACTGGCGAACGGTCCCGATTTCCGGCAACTCGTAAATGTTTCAACTAGACTTGACTGGCTGCCAGCTGCCAGCCGCCATTGCATCGTCAGAGATCAAGGAAACGTCACCTTCACCGCCGTGCCTCTGGGGACGGTCGCTCCTTTGGCCGGGTCCTGGCGGGAGATGGTGGCCGGTTCTGCGGATGGTCCCGAATCGGGTGCCGGCTCCAGCTTGAGCGTCGTCGTTCCCAGTTTCGCGGCCGCCTCGTCTCTGCTGCACCCGAGCAGATCGGGAACCACTTCCTGGCCCCCGAACGCGGCACTGAGCATGTCCTTGCGGGCATCCTCGGCGACCTTGCCCGAGAAGTAGAAGGCCACCGTCGAGCCGACGGCCGCGGCGAGCGCTCCGATCAGCGTGCTGCGGAGGTTGGTGTCACGTACGGCGAAAGCCACCGCGCAGAACACCACGAGGCCGGTGACGAGTGCCACGGCGACCCAGCTGCGGACGATGCTGTCCGACGACGCCGAGCGGCTCGGCACAAGGCGCCGGGCGACCACCAGGACGACCCCGATGGCCACGACGGCGGCCACCAGGATCCACAGGAGAACCTGGACATGCCCCCATGAGAGGGTCGCCGGGTCATTCGTCTGCAGCCGGAGAACTCGCATGGTTCCGTCCTCCCACCAGCCATCCGGAAGACCGAGGAACGGTGGCATCCCGCCGACTGCAAGCCTGCCTCGCTCATCGTCCACAAGGCGAGGCGCGTCAATTCCGAGTCTCGTCGCCGATCCGTCGGTCCGCAAACGTTCCGCGGAGTTACATGGCCTGGTCGCACCTGCCGCGTGGTGATCAGCCACTGATCCGGTGCTCCGGAGACTCGCTGGTGACCGCTGGGACCGTGTGCGTCGATGTGCACGCCTTCACCGAGAAGCCGGACGGCGTCGGCCGCCAGGTGGGTGAGGTCTTCGCCGCACCGACGGGCGCCCCCCGTGGTCGCCGTACGCAACGGAACCATCGTCTGGTCGAACGGCCAGGGCGGACCGTACGGCCAGTGGGTCGGGCCGCCGACAACGGCCATGTCCATACCTCTGCCATCTGTCGCAGCGGCAGGTGAACGACGCTCAGAAGGTCACCGCCGGCCAGCAGCTCGGCAAGGTCGGTTGCCGGTCCTACGGCGACGTCGCGAAGCCCACCCGGCGAAACCACCGGCTCGCACGTCCGGGGGCACCGGGGTGGCGACCCGATGGATCACTACGGACGATGGTGCTCGAACCCTCGGCGCGGCGACAGATCTCCTGAGTCCGTGCTGCACACGTGTAGCAGGGCACGACCGGCAGCCTCAGGAGGCGATCGCGTGCGGACTCCCCCCAAGCCTCATTCCCACTCGCACCCGAAAACACGACAGCCCTCGCTGAGTACCTGGCAGTCGCGGGTGGCCCTGGCAGTGATCGTGCTGGTCCTCCTCATGACCACGCTGATGCTGGCTCGGATCGGTCTCGAGGACTTCGCCCATGATCTGACCTTCGCCGGTCGCCTCACCGGTGCCGTCCTTCTCGTGGTCTCGTTCACCACGCTCGTGGGCACCGCCGCGATCCTGGACCACTACATCCGGCAGACCTTCCCCTACTCCGGCCTGGTCGCGCTGATCGGCACGTTCGCGGCCTTGCTGACCAACGCCATGCTCCTGGCGCAGGTGGTCAAGGACGGCGAGTCCCCGACCTACCCGGCGCTGTTCAGCGCGCTCACGGCGGGTTCGGCATACGCCGTCTTCGCGGTGTGGCGGACATCGGTCGCGATCCCCGCTCCGAAGCGGGTGGCCGCCGCGCTGATCGTCTCCTCGGTCATCGCGACCGCCAATTTCGGCTACCAGAATCTCTTTCAGCCGTACCAGCGGCAGACCCAGCCTCTCATCACGGTGTCCATGGGAAAGCCGGTACTGAGCAAGGACCGCGCGGCATTCGCCGTACCGGTCGACATCACTATCCGGAACCATGGCGACGTGGGTTTCTACGTACTCGGCACCGAGTTCCACGCCATGGGGAAAAGGGTGCCGCTGAGCTCGAAGGACCGGCTCCGCCAGCAGTGGCGAAGAGATGCCGAGCAGTGGCCCAACTCCTCGGACTGGAACCCGCTCTCCCGCCGGGAGATTCACCAGCCCGGCGAGTTGGTCGAGGCGAAACCATGGATGTCCCAAGGCAATTGGGTTGAGTCGAACGACACCTACGCCACGCGCGTGGTGGTGCAACTGCCCATGAACACGCCGTACGACCAGGTGGCGTTCTATGCCACCGCGAGCCTCGCGCGCAAGGACCGGCTCGCGCTGGAGCCACCACTCGACTTCGTGGCGTACTCCTGGGGCAGGGAAAAAGTTCCCGGATGGATGAAGAAGCAACAGAAAATCGGTCTTGACTCTCTCATCTACCGTGCCAGGGTGCACGAGAACAATGCGCTCGACGAACGCACGAGGAAACCGCGTTTCGTCACCGTCTACTGGACGTTCGGCACGCACGGCGCGAGCGTGCATTCATCCATTGCGCGAAAAGGCGAGGAAGACCGCATCCCCAGCGCGGAGGAAAACCGCGAGGTGTTGAGCCGGTACGGCCTCATCGACCTTGTCACCGGCCCGGTCGAGCGAACCCTGTGGGACATCAAGAAACAGCGGTGACGGGCATCGCCGCGCCGATTTCGCCGGAACGCCGGTCCAGTCGCTCCAGCCAGGCCACCAGGGCGAGCGAGCTGTTCACGCGATCCCAGGAGTGCGCGTCCCCCAGGCCGAGTTGAGCCTCCCGCACGGCCCGGCACAGCGTCTCGACGTCGAACATCTCCGCGATCAGCGGATGTCGGGCGGAGCGGCACAGGGCGATGAGTTCGTCGCCGTGTGTCCGCAGGCCGCGGGCATAGAGGTCGTTGAAGGGCACCTTGACCGTCCTGCCGCGGATCGGGGCCGGGAGCAGATTCGCCATGGCCGCACGGAGAACGGCCTTCGGACGGCCCGGCCGGAACGATGCTGCGGCGGGCAGGCGGCTCATCGTGGCGACGACCTCCGGGTCGAGGAAGGGGTGCGAGAGGAAGAACCCGTCCCGTCGTGCGCGCTGCCAGGACAGGAGGTCGGGTGCGGCGAGGTAATTGGCGGCGCCGTACAGCGACTGTTCCGGCTTGCGCCCGAACACGAACCGGCTCTCCGCGATGCCCGCATCCCGATAGCCGTGAGCGCGCGCGAATCCGGAGCGCAGCCATCCAGGGCGGTTGAAGGTGCCGAGGCCGCCGAGCACCGTTCCGCCGCGGACGAGCGCGGTGATCCGTTCGGCTGCCAGCGGAACAGCCGGCTGCACCACGTAGGCGCGGACGATGTCCCACAAGCCCCGCTCGCTTCCCGCGGCCCAGGCACGCGCCTGCTCGGTCATCTGCCGGAGCTGTCCCGTGCGGGCCAGCCTGTGCAGGTGGAACGGGTTGGCGTCCGCGATCGGATCGGCCCCGCAGCCGGTCAGGAGCGCGTCACAGCCCAGGTCCGCGGCCGCGGCGTGCAGCCTGGCCCAGAACGGGGCGCGGAAGGCGTGCGCATGAGGCTCGTCGGCGTCTCCCGCGTGATGCTGGAAGTCGTCGAAGTCGGCCACGTCGTCGGCATCGACGATCACCGGGCGGGCCGCGGGCGCCTGACGGCGGATCTCCTCCATGGCGACGTCGAGGTACGGCCGCTCCGCGGCCAGCTCCCCGCGGGAGAATCGCCCGGCGATCAGGACCAGGTCCCCGGCGCCGCCCCGTTCCGCGGCCAGCAGGCGTGCGGCGAGCAGCGCGACGCTGGTGGAGTCGGTGCCGCCCGAGACATGGCATGCCGTCGTCGTGCCCATGCGGCGTCCGACAGCGTTCTCCAGCGCGAAACGCAACTCCTCCGCGGCCTCATCGAGGCAGGACCCGTCTGCAGTCGACTCGGGCGGGTCGGCGGCCCGACGGGCGCGTCGCAGCGTACGACTGCGCATCTGCCCGGTGAGGGTCAGTTCGACCACCTCGCCACCGAGGACGCGGTGCACCCCGACGAAAGGGGTGAGGTCCGAGTGCGGTTGCGCCATGTTCCCGGTGAGGTATCGGCAG
Organism: Streptomyces sp. NPDC053427; assembly: GCF_044544985.1. NCBI lineage: Bacteria > Bacillati > Actinomycetota > Actinomycetes > Kitasatosporales > Streptomycetaceae > Streptomyces > Streptomyces sp. NPDC053427. The sequence continues at coordinate 146,142 of NZ_JBITYA010000015.1, forward strand.
AAGTAGCGGGGTTCCAGCTCTGTGACGCTCCCCAGGCACCGGACCGAGGTGCTCACGCCGTTCACGCGGCCACCGGACTCCCTGAAGAACAGCGGGATGCGTGCCTGCTCGTCGCGGATCAGAAGGATGCGGTCGCGGTACACCAGGACAGCCGCGTAGTCGCCGGCCGGCACGGGCAGGGTGACGCCTTGCCTGCCGGAGTCGTCGAGGAGGCCGCGCGCGCCCGCCGCGCGGTCACGGGCCGAGCCGACCCAGCCGACGACGGCCGCGGTGCCGGCCCGCGAGGAGACCGTCGTCACGAGTCCCTGGCGCGCCATGACCTCGTTGGTCCGGAGTCTCGGTGCGCCCCCGGCCCACTCGAGGCGGAGCGCATCCATGTCACTGTCCTCCGCAGTCGATCGAGAGCACCGGTGTGAAGGCGTGCCCTCGGGGATCGGCGTCGGGGATGCACAGGCCGCCCGAGGCTGTCCACGCGTGCAGGGCGAACGGGTGTTCATGCACGCCGACGTGGAGTACGGCTTTGAGGCCACACCGCCGCAGCAGGACGAAGGCCGTCACCGCCTCGGACTTGCAGTCGCCGTTGACGAACCAGCTTCTGCTGCTGCGTGACTGCACTGCTCGTTTCAGCCGTCCGACCTCCTCCGCGGAGGGGAGGTCCGCACGGGCGTAACCCGGGGCGGCCAAGGACAGCAGCCGGAGGACGCGTCCGAATCCAAGGGTCCGGATCAGCAGGTGCACTCCACCCAGCCAGAGCCCGATGCCGGCGTCCGCGTATTTCTTCCGGCGGCCTGTCGCGCACCCGGCACGCAGGAGACCGGTGACAAGTTCGGCGCGTTCCTCAGGGCTGCCGGAGGTGAATTTCTGGACTTCCGTCGTCGCCAATCCGAGAAATCGCGTCCGCTTCCAGTCCGCGATCAGCGCTCCGTCGGACATTCGGGTGACACGGCAATGCGGTGACAGGATCCTCGCCATGGCCGCCATGGCTGCCAGGACGTCGGGGTCCTCTGCCACCGCATATCCTCCAGGATTCCACCGTAAACGGTGTCAGTGCTGGTATCCGTGACCGTCGTAGAATCCGCCGCTGAAGCCGCGGATCAGACGGCCGTTACCGAGAAGGACGAGCCGACGCGGCTTACGGCGCCGCAGCAATCGGAGAAACATCGCCTACCTCCAGAACCGTCAAATCAACTCCAGGCTACTCTCCCCCGAATGCCCCGCAACCGGACTGCCGGCGTCAATCGGCCGACGTCCGGCACCTTTTCGGGTCGGTGAGGCCGACAGATCCGAAGCAGGAGTCGAAGAATTCCGAGCGGTGGGAGATGCACCACGGCGGCAGCCTGTAGGTCAAGGGCTCCCGCGGCCGGCGCATGTACCGCGCCCGAGTCGGCATCGAGTGGAGCATGCCGTTCTGCGCCGACCCCGAGAAGGCGGACCTCAGCTGCCCGCCCCGGCGGAACTGAAGGCTGGGCCGTGGACATCGATGTGCCCGTAGACCTCGTCGACCATCGCGGCTGAGGCCCACCCTCCGGCATTTTGGCGCGAAGGGTCGACGGTGGTTCCGGTGCCTGCGTCGCGCTCCGGCCGGGCAGGTTGATCCAGATGCCGCAGTCGAGGCGCAGCGCGAAAATGAAGAGAGACCGTGACTGCCCCGGGAGGGTTCCCTCACCACCGTCGACGAGAAGTGGGGGGCAGATCCCCTGGATCGGCACACCGGTGGACGCCGCCGCCGGCCATGAAGCCCACGGTGCCCTCCGCGAACTGTGGCAGCGCACGGGATGGGAACGTTCGTTCCTGCGCTATTTCGTCTCGGATGACATGGGGCAACCGACCAATCGCACCAACAGGTTCCAGGACGGGCATGTGGCCTGGACTCCCGAAGGCGGCCCCGTAGCGCACCACAGCACGCCCATCGACCGAGTCCCCCGCAATGGGGGTTTCGTTCAGGAACCCTCCATCGCTGGAGGGAGGACACCATGGCCGCACCTATGACCGCGGACGAGATGCTGCGGGCACTCCGCAGCGAAAACCTGGTCGTCGAGGAGACCCGCGACTGGCGCCACCACAATCGCAACCACAAAGGTCCGTTCAACAATGTGAACGGCGTGATGATCCACCACACCGTCACATCCGACACGAAGAACACCGTCAAACTCTGCTATGACGGCCGTCCGGATCTCCCCGGCCCGCTGTGCCACGGCGTCATCGGCAAAAACGGAGTCGTCTACATGGTGGGCAACGGTCGCACGAACCACGCCGGCCGAGGTGACGACGATGTGCTTCGGGCCGTCATCGACGAGAGGCCGCTGCCTCCTGACAATGAACAGAACACCGACGGCAACGCGAGGTTCTACGGATTCGAATGCGAGAACCTCGGCGACGGAATCGACCCCTGGCCGGAGGAGCAACTCGAGGCGATCGAAAAGGCAGCAGCCGCGATCTGCCGCGCATACGACTGGCACGCCGGCAGCGTGATCGGCCACCTGGAGTGGCAGCCCGGCAAGATCGATCCCAAGGGATTCACGATGGATAGCATGCGCGCGAGGATCGCCAGGCGCCTCGCCGCCGCCTAAGGAGCTGACCGTGACCATAAAAGGAATCGATGTATCGTCATTCCAGTCGGAGAACTACCACACCGACGGATTCTCCTTTGTATTCATCAAAATTACGGAGGGCACCACCTACACGAACCCCAAGTGGGTCGCTCAACGTAAGACCGCACGAGACGCCGGAATGGTGACCGGCTTCTATCATTTCGCCCGGCCTGGATCCTTTGAAGCCCAGGCCGATTTCTTCCTATCCAAGATCAAGCTGGCGGACGGGGATATTCTCGCCCTCGACTGGGAGGACCATGGCGTCTCGAACTCCTTCAAGGACAGCTGGATCAAGCGCGTGCAGCACCGCGCGCCCGAGCACAGGACGGTCCTCTACTGCAACCGGGATTTCTGGCTGCACCGTGACAGTACGTCCTTCGCCGGGGACGGCCTGTGGATAGCTCAGTACAACGGCAATCCCGGCCGGCCCGACATCCAGCACCCGTGGATGTTCCACCAGTACACCGACGACCCGGTCGATACCAACGTCGGAAACTTCAAGGACAAAGTGGCACTGCGCGCTTGGTCCTCACACCGGGAGCTGGCTTCGTTCGGCTGAAGCTCAGCTGAAGCGGCTCACTGTGAGGCGGAGTCGGGACTCGCTGCCGAGAATGGGACGGACCACCTCGGGCATGGGGATCTCGGTGTGCAGTCCCTCGCCGTCCTCGACCATCCGACATGGTTCCGCGGCGATCGGGTCGATATCGTCGATGCTGCCGGGGACGCCTGAATTCCATGCCGCCCAGGCCTGCAAACCTGTCTCTCCGTCGACGCCGCGACGGCCGACGTCGACGATGAGCGTGTCCTCCCAGTCGGGCACCTGCTCGAGGTGGTCCTCCCAGAAGAACCGGCCGCTCTTCTCCACGAGGTGGAAGACGCGCAGCACCAGCGTGTAGCGGGAGCGGAGCGTCAGCCGGTCCTCCCGGCCGCCACGTACGTCGACCTGGTCGAGGAGGAAAGCGGTGGCCAGGGGTACGCCGCCGGTGTTGCCCTCCGCGGAGCCGTGCTGGGCGGCTTCCTGGTTCAGCTGGATGGGGCAGTAGTGCGCCGCGCGCTGCTCGTGCATGACGATCGGCAAGCCCCGGACGGCCAGCCGCACCTCTGCCTGCCACACCCGTGATGCGCCGGAGGGCTGCTCGGGCAGGTCCAGGCCGCGAAGGTCTGCCCGAACCTGGTAGTTACCGAAGAGGAAGCGGCGCAGGTTCTGATAGCCCTCTTCGGAATTCACCAATCCGTAGCGGCCCGAGTGGGAGCGGTGGACGAAGGCCCGGTGGGCGTTGCGCACATAGGCGTTGTCGATGTGGACCAGCCCGTCGCTGCGCGGTCCGACCGCCTTCTCGACCAGTCCGTAGTCGGCCGCGTTGGTCCCGACGACACAGAACACTCGGCGCGCGTCGAAGGCCCCGGCCGGAATCTCGTTGGGCCGCCAGCCCGGCGGGGGATCGTCGCCGTGGGACGCCTCGGGGGTCAGATAGGCGTACATCCGATCGGGGGCGAAGATGTCCGATCCATTCGGCCCGAAGGTCTCCATCGCCCAGTCGACCAGCCCTCCGCCGAGGTCGAAGGCGATGCCGCCGTGCGGGGTCCCGTAGGTGAAGAGCTTGTCCACGAGTTCGCTGCCGGGGCTGCGAGGTTCACCCGTGCGCGGATCGGCCGTGCGGGAAACCTTCTGGATCATGCAGCGTGCGAGCAGACCCCCCATGGAGTGGGCGACCAGATGCACCTTGGGGGCGCCGGTCCTCCGGCGGACGAGCTGGACGAAGTCATAGAGGCGCTCTGCCGCCCTTTCGAGGTCGAATTCCTCCGGGGCCGCGGTTACGGACGTACCGAACGTGGACGCGGCATAGTCGTAGAAGCGGTGCACCCAGATGGACTCGGGCGCGACCGCGCCATCGGCCTGCGACTGGAGATACGCGTGCTGGTCGCCGCGCACCAGGAGCTGATAGCCCTCGTCGCTCATCAGCCTCAGCAGGGGGCCCTCGAACTGGTAGAAGCGCGGCGTCCCCTCCCCGTCGACGCGAATGTGGGTGGCGCCGCTGTTGAGCCCGTAGAACGGGTCGTCGACCTGCTTGTCCACACCGCTCGGCGGACCGGCATATCCCCGCAGGTAGATGATGGGTGATCGCTCCGCCATGGTGAAACGCCTTCCCGAGGCACGTGCGCCTCGTGAGGCCGGCGCGCAGTCAGTCGGTGACCAGGCCAGGTTGCGGCAGGAGCGTGCGGAGCACCAACCCGTCTGAGCCAGACGGGGCTCCCGAGCCAGACGTCGACCACCGGATCACACATGCCGGCGGAAGTGCCGTCCTGGAGGTGGGCAGCGAAGTCCGACGGAGACTGAACCGGCCCATGGGCGTTGCTGTCCGGTCCCCAGCGGGCCGATACTCCCGTCAATGGCAGCAGCCGGCACCCGTACGGTCCACCAATGCGGAAGCGACGTGCGCGACGGCCGCTTCGAAGCCGGCCTATGCCGGCCTCTCGCGTAGCACTCCAGAGGCCGTACGGCCGTGTCGGGGTGGCTCGGTCGATCTGACACCTCAACCGCCGTACGTCCGTCCGGCGCTGGACTGCCTCCCATCCGGCGCGCGTCGTCCAAATCCCTTTGGGAAAGGGGCGGTTGGCGACGGGATCCGGCGGCGTTGTCAGAGTGCCAGGTCGCGGGCGAGGACGGTCAGCACAGCCCGGGTCTTGGTTTCGCCGGATCGCGGCGGGGCGACGTTGCGCCGGCGCAGGGCTTGTTCGAGCAGCTTCTCGGTCTCGGCCGCGTCGGCCGTGCTCGTACGCACCGAGACCTCGAGGAAGCGCAGGTCCTTGGCGGTCCACTCCTCGATGGCCACGGGGTGGGGCAGAGCCTCCCAGTCCTGCTTCCACTTGACGGTGTACACCGGGCCGAGCGCCCTCAGATCCGCGAGGTCGCCCTGCTTCAATCCTGCGGCGTCCTCCAGGAGGTGGCGGTGCGGCTTGGCAAGGACGTGGTCCACCGCTCCGGGCGTGGGCCTGAGCGCCGACTCGACGAGCTTCGCCTCGACCTTCCGGTCGGCCTGCAGTGAGGCGGACACCACGGGCGTGAAGGCGGGGCCGGTACGGTCCTCCTCGATCGTGAACTCCCAGCCCCCGTCCTCATCCTTGCGGTTCTTCTGCCACTCGGGCGGCAGCGGGGGGCACGGCCGCAGCTTGACAGTCATGTCCGATTCGCGCCTGGACCCGTGGTCCCCGTCGTCCAGACGCAGGCGGAAGATGATCCCGCGGTCGAGGAAGGGCAACGAGGTGCCGTCGCCGCCCTTCCTCGGACTGTCCCAGAAGTGAATGGTGCGACTGCGGCCCTCGCCGACCTGGAGCTCAAGCGCACAGGCCGCCTCCCTGGCCTCGTCTCCAGAAAAGCTGATCTTGATTTCCGCGGCCGTGGCCGTTGGAGTCTCTGTCATGCTGCCGTTATCGCACGGCGCGCAGGGCGGCGCACTCAGCGTCACCAGCCCGGTCCTGATACACCACTCGTAGTGGGGCGCGGCGGCCGGGGCGGCCGGCGCCACCAGGCTGGGCAATTCGGCCCGGTAGGGCCGGAAAGCGGCTTCGACGTCGGCCTGGAGGGTGTTGCGGGCGGGGCACGCGTACCTCGCAACACGATCACGGTCGGGCTCTCTTGAGGCGTCTCCAGCAGATGAGGCCGCAAGCCGGGGAGGCGGCTTCTTCGGAAGCACCGGGCGGCGGGGGCGGTGCTTTCCTGCTAGGGATACGGCGCTGTGTTGCGGGCCTCCGTGCCCAGTGCGACGGTGTACGGGGGGCCACGCCGACGGCCTGGCAATGGACAAACTTGCAGGCGGCGGCAGTACGCGTCGATATCGCGACTTATCCGCGCCCCACCATCCTTGGCGCCTGGCACTCCGTGAATCGGCGCGCGTCCACGAACGCGCAGAGAGAGCGGGAAATTCAATGGCGAACGGACCCATGGACAGGCGCACCTTCGGCGAGCATCCCGATCAGCCCAATGGCCTCGTCACGGGCCACGGTGCGGAATACACCGGTCGATACGTAGTCCTGCTCGACCCGAGTGACCAGGAGAGCGGGCTGAACGCACTGCGTTCCTCCGCCGACATCGCATCCGTCGAACGTGTCCGAGGAACCGAGGCCGCGAACGTCGCCGAACTCCTTGAGCGCCCTGACGTCTCGGTGCTCTTCGAGGAACTCGGCGCCGCCGTCGTCGAGGTGCGGCCCGAGAGGCGCCACGACCTGGTGACCACGGCCGAGGCGGAATCCTCGATCATCGCGGCGGAGCCGGAGCGCATGGTCTACGCCTCGCCGATCACCGCCCCGCAGCAGGCGCCGACCGAGTTCTTCCCGGCCTACCGCAGCGACGAGGAAGTGGTCGCCCACCACACCAGGGCCGAAATCGCAGCTGCCCAGGGCCCGGCCTTGGACGAGCAGAACTGGACCTGGGGCCTGCAGGCGATCCGGGCCAATCTGTCCAGCCTGACCGGACGCGATGTGAAGATCGCCGTCATTGACACCGGCGTGGACACCGACCACCCGGACCTGGTCGGGCGCATCGAGGCGTCGGCCTCCTTCGTGCCCGGCGAGACCGTCGAGGACGCCCATGGCCACGGCACGCACTGCATCGGCACCGCTGCCGGTCCGGCAAGGCCCCAGCAGGGACCCCGCTACGGTGTGGCCTGCGACGCCCGGATCCTCGCGGCGAAGGTGCTCAGCAACGGGGCGGGCAGCGGCACCGACGGCCAGATCCTGGCGGGCATGGCCTGGGCCGTCGCCAACGGCGCGCGGGTGATTTCCATGTCGCTCGGCGCTCTGGTCCGACCGGGTGAGCTCTTCCCCCAGACATACGAGAAGCTGGCCCAGCGCGCGCTCCAGCGCGGGACGGTGATCGTCGCTGCCGCGGGCAACGACAGCCATCGGCCCCCGGAAATCCTTCCCGTCAGCCGGCCCGCCAACTGCCCCTCCATCCTCGCGGTGAGCGCCCTCGACAAGGCACTCACGACGTCGTTCTTCTCCAACGGCGGCACCAACGGCCAGGGCGGCGAAGTCAACATCGCCGCGCCCGGCAGGGACGTGCGCTCGGCTGCCCCTGGCGGCGGGTACCAGAGCATGAGCGGCACCAGCATGGCCACGCCGCACGTCGCGGGTGTCCTCGCCTTGCTCGCCCAGGCGAACCCCAACGCTTCTGCGGCCGACCTCAAGGCCAGTCTGCTGTCCAGCGTGTTCCCACTGACGCAGCCCGCCAGGGACGTCGGCGCGGGTCTGCTCCAGGCACCGTGAGCGAGTCGTCCCAGTCCGCGCCGGTCGGGGTCATCCTCGCGGTCGACCCCGACCGGTTCGCGGAAGTGGTCGAGGCCTTGCGCCGGGCCGGGCTGACGGTCACAGGCGAGCAGCCGACCCTCGGTACGCTCTCCGGAACCGTCGCGGAGGACCGGATACCGGCTCTGGAGACGGTCGACGGCGTCGAATCCGTCGACCGGGAGCGCACCATCCAGCTGCCCCCGCCCGACTCCCCAATCCAGTAAGTCTGAGGAACGCCCTGGGCCTTAAGCCCGGGGCGTCTTTCTCCCCCCGGAGAGTTCGTGAACTTCCGCGCCGCGTGGGGCTCCCGTGGTTGTCTGGAAGAGTGCGGCGCCGGAGACTTGTCAACCTTCAGAGGTGACCTGGCCGATCCATCCAGATGGCGCGGCGATCGAATTCTTCCAACTCACCTTGCTTTCACGATTGTTACTCTTCGAGCCAGGTCTCTTCCAGGTGCGCGGCGGCCTCTTGGGTGCGCTCCACACGAAAGGTCGACAGGAGACGTTTGCGCCGGTCGATCGGCATCAGGCTGCCCAGAACCGCGTCCTCCACCTCGGAGAAGTCCATGACGCTGGGATCGGCGTCGACGTCGAAGTCGGAGTCCAGCTCGGTGTGTGCCTCGAAGACACCCAGGATGTCCTCGACGCTGCCCTCCACACTCCACGGATCGTCACCTGGCCACCCCTCAGCCCACAGGTGCTTTCCGCCGGGGTGGATGAATATCCACGCGCCGTAACGGATGGAGAAGTCGATCCGGGCCGACCCGATCACCGCGGCCCCCGGATTCTGCTCAGCGAGGGCCTCGGCCTGCTCCGCCAGCGGGAAGAACCCGCCGCGGTAGGCGAGCGCCGGATCGCTGATCTCGGTGACCGGGCCCCAGCAGCCGATGCGCACCTGTTCCAGATCCGCGCGGGTGTCGTGGACGATCCGGTCCGTGGCACGCCGCCGACCCAGCTCCGCGGCGACGCCGGCGACCGATACGAGGGACGCCGCCACCTCGCGGGCCCTGGCGTGATCGTGCTGGGGAAGAGACTGGATCTCGTGCGGAGCGGGGTTGTTGATGACGGTCAGCGTGAAAGAGCCGTCGCGGACTACAGGGGCGTCGGGCGGGTAGTCCCAGATACCGTTATCGGTCATGGCCGCACACCGTAGTGGCAGCCGCCGACGAGGAAGCCACGGTCCCCTGACCCATGACGGCCCGACCGCTTCATCGGTGGGGATCCGCGGGCTCTGGCCGGCTCCCCCGGCGCCGCGGCACGCTCTCTGATGCAGACGCAGCGGGCAGGCCGCACCGTGGGGATATGAGCGGTGCGCCGATCATCGTGTACCGCCGGATGAGGCGGGCACTCCGACAGCCCCTCCCTCGTGCACCGGGCACACCCGGTCGCACCGCACCCATCGGACCTGCCCGGACCGAGTCGCCCGGGCGAACTCAGGTGAGCTGCACGCTCAACGCGTAGAGACGGGTGATCTGTTCGCTGTTGGTGTTGTCGTCCGACACGAGGTACAGCGGACGTTGGCCCTTGTGCGGGCCGGTGGTCCACGGCGCGCCGATGGCCATTCCCTCGACGTTCTCCAGCAGCGGACTGACGATCCGTCCCGAGTGGGTGGGGACGACACCGGGGTCACCGGCAGGGCACTGCCCGAGGTCGAAGAGCAGGCTGTGCTCGACGAACACATCGGCCGGCTGGTCGTAGAGCGCCTTGCCCGCGTCCACGGGCTGGGCACCTTTGAGGGGGACGTCGTAGACCCGGATCGCGTTGCCGACGCCGTCCACGTACTGCCGTTCCAGGGCGAGCAGCCGGTCGTCGGCGGACGCGACCAGTTCAGCGAGGTACATGCCCTCCTTGGCCTGGTACGCGTACTGCCGGTCGAGGCGGTAGGCGCCGCCCGGGGTGCCTACGTAGCGCAGGATGCGGAGCATGTTGCGGCCGCGGGAGTCACCGTCCTTGGCCAACGCGCCCTCCATCGCGGCGTAGAGATACCTCCCGTCCGGGGAGGCGGTCAGCGACTCGATCGTTCGCCCGGCCTGTCCCTGGCCCCGCGGGCTGGTCCGGAACTCGGGCGGAATGGGCAGGTCGGCGCCCACCTGTGTGCCCGTGGCCATCTTGAAGCGGCGGATGGCGGGCCCGGACTCCGAGGCGACCAGGATCGTCTTTCCGCCGCGCTCGACGACCAGGCCCTCGCCGTCGAACCACTCGGAGGGTTTGGTGCCGGTCTGGGTGCGCAGTGTCTTGGCGGTCAGAGCCTCAGGGCGGAGCTTCTCCGGTGAACCGAGGCGCAGCGGGAAAACCCGTCCCGTCTGATTGTCCGTCAGGGCCAGGGCCCGGCCGGGCCCGGTGAGCGCGAGCGCGGAGAGGCCGCCGATGGTCTCGCCGGACGCCTGCTGCTTGTCGAGCGCGTCGGAGTAGCTCAGCAGGGTGGCCCGCGGCGAGCAGGCGCCGCCCGGCAGGCGGGGATGGAGTTCCCGCACCCACTGCCACACGGGCGGTGCGGCGAGTCCTGCCACCAGGCCGAGCACCAGGGCGCCTGTCGCCAGCGCGCGGCGCGGGATGCGCACACGCGGCGCAACAGGCGGGTCCGTGACTCTCGGGGGCGGCGCCACCGCCAGATTGCGGATGAACGGCAGGAGGCCGACCCCGCCCTCGTCCCGGTCCTGAGGCTCCTGCGGCTGCGGCAACCGGCGCTCGGCCATCCGGTCCCGGACCGCCTCAAAGATCGCGTGCAGCCCCAGCAGTTCGGGCCCGTCGGGCACGCCCTCGCGCAGTACGCCCACGAATTCACCGGTGAATGCCGTACACCGGCGGGGGTCGGGAGCATGGGACTTGCGGTCCGCTGACGTGGACGTCATCACATAGGCGCCGCGCACGCCCTTCAGCGTCTTCCCCGATGCCCGCACGCCACGGTCCGCGACGGACATGCCGCCCTTGAGGACCCGGCCGCTGTAGCAGCAGTCCAGCAGGAGGACCCGGCGCTCGGCGGAGCCGTGATCGCGCATGGCACGGCGGATGTAGGAGTCGCTGACGGCCGTCTCGGGCTGGTCCTCGACGGAGTCGGGGAGGGTGAGGTAGAGCTCCTCCTCCGCGCGGTCCAGCAGGCCGTGCCCCGCGTAGTAGACGATCAGGGTGTCGGCGGCCACCCGGGCAGCCGCGCGGATCGGGCCGACAAGAGCGGCCGCGGACTCCGGGTTGCGGACCGTTGTGATCCGCTCCGCGGGGATACCCAGGATCGCTTCGTCGGTCAGCGCGGCAGCCAGTTCGGTGAGGTTGTGCCGTACGCTGCGCAGCGGTTCGAGCTCGGAGTAATGGTCGACGCCGATGAGGACACAGGCCGAGCGCGCGGCGTCGATCCCGAGCGCGTCCTCGGTGCTCGTGCCCTCCGTCGTCGCGTCGACGGTCACCTCCCCGCCTCCTGCTCCGTACCCGGGCCCGGCTCCGGCTCCGGCTCTTGACCGTCCCCGGCGATCGGCCGCACCGAGACGTCCGGGAAGGCCTCCCGGACCGCTTCCAGTTCCCCGGGCGTGGCGCCCACGACCTGGATGACGACCTCGGACCGAGGCCTGCGCCCGTCCCGCCAAGCAGCGTAGGAGAACGGCAGCTGCGCCAGCGTCGCGAACGTGGACACCAGCGCGAGCACGGCCTCCAGGTCGCCGCCCATCTCGTCCGGCCTGGCCGGTCCGCGCACCGGCTCGATCGGGATCCGGCCGCGCAGCGAACGGTCGTCGCACAGCCAGGTGTAGAGCGACCGCAGCTCCTGCCGGCTGTCCGGACCGATCAGCTCGAACCTGATGTCCATCGCACTCCCCCGGGCTCACACGTCACGTTGCTCTCAGTGTGCCCCCTGTCACTGACATAACTTCTCTGTCTTCACGGGATGTTCCTCGTCCGGACACCTTCCGGCCCCCTGGACCGGAACCAGCTGGGGACGCCGGCACCGCGACCGTCCCGTCGCAGCCCTCAGCGAGTGGCTGCGACCAGCCCCTCGACACTGGGCAGTTGCGACCTCGCTGGTGGCGGCTCTCCTCCCGTGGTCCGCGCGCACCGGATCCGCATCCTTCGGTGTGCTGGCCGCCGTGGTGGCACTCGCCGCATTCTTCGCGGTGACGTCCGCTGTCGCACTCCGCCGGATACTGCGTGGCATCCGGTCCGCCGCTCGATGGGGCTCTGTCTCCGCCCGCCTTCCTGGCCCTGTGGGCCCTCGCTTACGTGGGCGATGACTGGGCCGGCGGTAGCGATGTGCGTGCGGCAGCCGGAGTCGCCGTCGCCGTTGTCGCCGGGGGCTGGCGCTTGCGCTGGACCGGTTGGAGCGCAGCACCGGCGGCGCTCGCGGAGATGCGGAGGGCCGCCGGGACTGAAGTGTGGCACTCGACGTCGCCTTGGCCCAAGAGCGCGCCTCACCACTGCGCTGCAGCAGGCCATGCGCCTCCTGGAAGGGGCCCGCCTACGCGACCTGTCTGGCCCGCTCCCCGCTGGTCCTGACTGTTTCCGGTGGGCGCGCGGAGAGAGAGCGGCCGATGCTACGGCTGCTCGGTTGACGCTGGCAGGTTGTGCCATGCATGTCCGCAGGCGCCTTTGCAGTACGTCTCGCGGCGGCGCGTGTCGGCAATGGCGAACACGGAAACGAGGACACGGAATGCCTTGACGTGTTCGGCGGCGGGGAGGCCCGCGAACCCGTAGCGGGGTGGGTCCATGCACATCATGACCGAGGGGTTGGCCGTCGGCTTCACACCGGACCGCGCCACCCCTGCACGGCCGTCCGCAGCGGTAATGTGCGCCTGCATCGCATAGCCGGCGACTTCCTGCAGTACCTCCTGCTGGCGTGTCGGGGCGAGGCCGGAGAACCAGCCCACACCAGCGTCCAACGTGCGGCGACCTTGGGCGATCTCGTTGACGACCTGCTCGGTCTCGCGCCGGAAGGCGCGGCCGTCGCCGTAGCTCGTTTCGGTCATCGCTGGATGGTTTCACGGTGCCGGTTCCGGGCGAAGGCCGGTGTCCGCACCCGAGAGCCGCGCGGGCGGAACCGGGGACTCAAGGAGCTGGGCTCGCATCCGGTCGATGGCGCGGGTGCGGTCAGCGGCGTTCAGGTCAACAGCCCAGGCCACCGGGCAATCCTCGGCCACTGCGAGGACGTCGCCTATCAGCTCCAACAGCTCGGGTTCGTTGTTGGGTACCCGGCACGAGAGCACCTTCGTCCCGTCCGTATCGATCACGGTGCAGTGATGCGCGGCCTTGCCCGCGTCCGCCCCCGCTCAGAGCGCAGGCACCCGAGCCTCCCTCGTCGATCGGTTGCCTGGTCCCTGCAGACGACCACGCCGACGTGTCCTCACGAAGCGATCTCTGTGCGCTCATCCCCATGAGTGGCCGTGTCGGCGCGGGGCACTGGGCGGCCCATCAGTCAAAGCCACACCTACGGCATGAGCGCTTCCGGCCACGCCCAGGCCCCTGGGTCTCCCGATCGTACGAAGGACCGGAATCAACCCGCCAACAAGGTAGGGAGTTCTTCAGATGGCCCGTGAGCGGTTGAGTTGGCCCGGCTGAGCATCAGAGGTGGCCCGCTGAGTGGCGGAGGCTGACCTCGAAGATCAATGCGGGAGCCTCATTCGCCGAGTGTGGCAGCGCGCCCATCACTGTGCGGTGCCTGTCTCCATCGGTCGCCGTTTCCTACGGCGTGGTGAGGTTCAGCTGGTACGTGGGCTCACCATCGACCTCGGTGTCGACCTGGCCGCCGTCACCGTGGCCTTCGACGTGCAGGTGCAGAGTGAAGCGGTAGGTGCCAGGCCCCTTGTAGCGCAGGTCTTTTACATCCAACGGGGCGCCGTCCTTGGACGCCCTGAGTAGATGCGACCACGTCACACTGCACTCGGGGAGCTCGCTCCACGGAGCGAGCGGGTTTGAGATGAAGCACCTCGCCGATCGCAGCCCATACGTCAACGTCTTACCGTCAGTGGACGCGCACAATTCAACCTTTGAGCTCATCTGCTTCCAACCGTCATCCGTGCGGAAGTCCTCGATGGAACAGGCTTGCTCTGCCCCAGGCACCGGGGCCGCACCGGCCGTAGTGGCCGACGCCGATAGCGCGACGGCGACCAGCAATGAAGCGCCCAGGCGCACGGGAAGAGACGACTTCGGGACCGACATGAGGGATCCTCTCGCGGAGTCGATGAACGCATACGATGGGCCTGGACGCGTGCCACGACCGCCGGAAAGTCCACCCCGGCGCGACAGCCTGCCCAGCAGCCCACTCTGTGAAGGGCCGCCGCGACCGCGCGGCGGACGGGCAACGGGCGCCCGCAGGAACAACCTGTCCTCAGCCGCGTCCGCCCTCACTCGAACACCACGCGACGGCCGGAAACCCACCAGGGCAGCGAAAAGATCGCCTCATCGCTTCCGTCCGGCACAAAAGCCGGGGGCCCGCCCCAGCGGCCACCAGGCGTCACCCCCGTCCCGCGTTCCACCTGCCTGACGCCCTTTCCCTCGCAGCCAGCCCATCCGGAGGCAGCGGACCCCGGGCACCTGCACCAGAGTTGCGGCTCATTCCCCCTCGCTCACCCGAGTGATCACCCCCCAATCTCAGCCACGACGTAGCCAACAGAGGAATAGGACGCCTTCCTCGGATACTTCGAGACGCGCAAGCTCTCCTCCGGTACGTGCGCTCGGGCCTTATGCGCCGGACGACAGCCGTCCTGCGGCCCGCTCCCATGGCTGAGGCTCGACCATGTCGTCCCTGTCGAAGGCGTCCTCCTCGAACCAGCCCGTCCCCGCGAGCCATGTCTCCAGCCACGCTGCGAGGCCGGCGGAGTCGAGGAACCAACACTGCTCCCACGATCCGCCGCTATACGGGTTCGGCTCGAAGAGCAGGACCTGACCGTCCTCACTGAGACAATCAACGCCTGCATACATGGCACAGCCCCAGGTCAGGATCGGTACGACGCCTTCGGGCCACTCCGGGTGCTCCACTCCAACGGACGCCTCACGTCGCGTCAGGTATTCGCCAACGACGCTGGAGCCTGGACCAAGCAGTGGCAGCAGTCGGTAGTCAGGGCCGAAGCCACCGTCAGCGACCTCGCAATACAGGCGCGCAAGCAGGGGATGCAGCGCGATGCCCAGTTGCCTCTCGGCCTCCGCGATCTGGGCATTGTCGACAGGCTCGGGAAGGTCCTTGCTGTCCGATGCGGCCCGGGTGGCAACACGTTGCACGAGGTCATCAATGACGGTCATGGCCGTGATGCTGTCAGTGCCCACTGACATTGAGACTGGGACCTGGCACCGTTCGGGGGTCTGCCCCGGCCACTGACTGACGCTTCGGCTGTCCTTGGGAATGATCGTCACCGCACCGTCGTCGGTGCGCGACAAGCTGCGGGCCCTGCCCACCAGCGTGCTGATCGACACGTTGGCGCGCTCCCGGCCCGCCGGGGAACTCCACGATCCAGCCTGCGCGGTCAAGGTCGCGCTACGGCGTCTGGCACGCCGCTACCTCCAGCTCAGTGATGAGATCAAAGAAGCCAACGCCGAGATCGGACCGCTGGTCACCCGGGCCGCCCCCAGGCTTGTCGCCCTGCCCGGCGTCGGCCCCGAGACCGCCGGCCAGCTGCTCGAAACCGCGGGCGACAATCCCGACCGCCTCACTTCCGAGGCCGCCTTCGCCCACCTCTGCGCCGCAGCCCCCATCTCCGCCTCGTCCGGCCGCACCGACCGCCACCGACTCAACCGCGGAGGCGACCGTCACGCCAACTCCGCCCTGCACACCATCGTGCTCGTCCGCATGAAATGCGACCCGCGCACCCAGGAGTACGTCGCCCGACGCACCACCCAGGGTCTGACGAAGAAGGACATCATCCGGTGCCTGAAACGGTTCGTCGCCCGCGAGATCCACCGACACCTCCCAGGGGTGACGAGCACCACAACGCCTGCCTCATGTGGGCCGACACGAACTGTCAGGTGGTCCCGACATGAGAAGTGGCAGTGTCCGTCGGGGAGGTTCGGCGCCAGTTCTTCGGCTGGCCCGGGACGCGAGCGCGACGCGCCGTCGCCGACCGCCAGGCGCTCGCCCGCATCAGCGGCGATCCCACCGCCCCACATGTCCCAGCCAAGTCACCGCCCCGGGCCGGCTGTCTGGCCGGCCCGGGGCGGTGACTTGGCGTCAGACGGCTCGTTTACACAGCGAATGATGATTATCGGAGGTGCGCAATGAGAGAATCCCGAAAGGCTTTCGTGAGTATCGCAGCGGCTACGGCTGTCCTCCCAGGGCTTGTTGCCGTGGCACCTGAGGCCGACGCGGCTGACCGCCCCCCAGTCGTGGCTTACCAATACTATGATCAATCTGCAGCGAAACTCACGTTCCGCGTGCCTCTTCCGAGCCAGCGGGATCAGCACCACTGTGAGCCGTACGAAAATCGGTCTTACGACGGAAAGCGTGTCTATTGCATGCTCAACGGGAGTATCGGCCAGGTCTGGTTCCGCGATAGAACCCGGCGGCTGATCAACGCGGTACGGCCGGATGACTCGTCCGCAGCTGACCGCGACGTAGCCCCAGCGGGCTTCGACCTCCGTGTCCCTCCCCCGAACCAGCGGAACCCGAACGACTGTGAGCCGTACGAGACTGTGGTTCGTCACATCACCTTCGGGCCTGACATCATCGACGTGAGTGCGTGCCAGATCACCGGGCAGATTGGCCAGCTCAAGATCTTGGATACACCGCGATTTATCAAGGTGTATCGGGAGCAAGGACTCGCCCGCCGAGTCAGCCGTCAGGTTCTAGGGATGCCTGCTGCGAACGTCGGCTGAGCGGACGGGGCCACGGGGGCTTGCAGTTGATGCGGCTCGCACTTCGCGAGAGGCGTCTATGTACCACGTACTAACGGTCCACCACACCCGCTCCGTCGCCGGGTGATGCGTGTGTGAGGCCCCCGGTGGCTGGCAGGCGGCCGGGGGCCTTATTGCGCCTCGAACGGGCGTCCGCTGTGCTGTTCCGCGCGCACTACGACGGGTGTGTCTCCCCGGAGGGCCGCGAGTCGCCGGAGTGGGCTTCCGCCATCGCCGGGCTGATCGATGCCGGGCTCCTGGTTCTTGTCGATGACGACATCGCGGCCCTCGCCGACGACGTCCAGTACGGACTCCGCACCCTCGACGCCGAAGTGCCCCCGCCTGCCTACTGACACACCTCATGTCGGAAGTACCGACATCAGATGTCGGAACTCACTGACGTTCTCGCGTCGCCCGACACCTCACAAGCCGCTTGACGCTCAATAGGAGCTTCATCCCCACCACGCGTGATGATCGATGAACCCACGAAGGTGGACTGCCGCGTGGCCCTCAACCAAGATCGAGAACAAGTTCGAAGAAGCGCGCATCAAACACCCTTCAGAACACGATCAAGTGCCGCCCGGCCTGCAGGTCCCCAGTTCGGCTTGCCGCCGGGAAGGCCCCGATCTCCGTTCTGCCCCATGAGCATCAGGAAGAGGCTCTTCATGGCGGCCAGCCCGCGGGCGCGCCGGATCGCCGCCTCGTCGGCATGCGCATACATGTCGAAGAACCGTGAGGCCGTGCCCGCGGGTAGCAGCACCCACGCAGCGGCGAGGTCCCACGCCGGATCCCCGGCGAACATGTCACCGAAATCGACGATGCCCGAGAGCGTTCCGTCCGAGACGACGACGTTCGCGGGATGCAGGTCGCCGTGCACCCACACCGGCGGACCCTCCCACGCGTCGGCCGCAACGGCGTCGTCCCAGACGGCCCGGAGGTCTGCAGCGATGTCGTCGGGGGCAACGGCCTGGAAGAAGTACTCGAAGCCGTCCGTGCAGTTCCTGGGATGGGCACCGCGGTCCGTAGCGATCGGCGCCTCGGCGGGCGCCTCCACATGGAGCGCCCGGAGGAAACCCGCCAGCGTGTCGGCCGCGTCGGCGCCGCGGCTGATCGAGCCGTGGTCCAGCGGCTCGCCGGGAACCCACGTCATCACGGTCCAGTGCTTGGGGAAGCGCTCGGACGGTTCGCCGAACCGCACCGGGGTCGGCACCGGGAGCGGCAGGCGCGGGGCCAGCACGGGGAGCCACCGCCGCTCCTTGAGCTGGAGCTCCGGGGTGGGGTCCATGCGCTGCATGCGCACGGCCAACTCGTCCCCGAGGCGCCACATTTGGTTGCCCCAGCCGCCCGCCACCTCGCGGATGGCCAGCCCTGCAAGGTCTGGATGTTGCTCCTGCAGCAGGTCGCGAACCAGGTCTGCGGTGATCTCGATCTCGGTGTCGGTCATGCGAAGTCACAGTACTGAGGCGGCAGGCGGAGCGGCTCTCGCTCCCGAACATCTTCGCTGTGCTTCCTCTGGCATCACCGATTCGGTTTCAGAGAACTGCAGAGCAGAGACTTTGGGACGGGCCGGGCTGTAGCGCCTGCCGGGCGCCGGGCGAGAGCCGTCACACTCCCCGGTTCCAGGCAGCGTGGTCCGCGGCGCGAGGTGGCCATGAAAGTGGTCACCAGAAGAGCAGGTGCAGGGTGCCCAGGTGGAAGGCGGTGGCCATACCGCGCCGGACGCTGTCCTCTTTCCGGAGGGCAGCCAGAGTCATCCCCTCCCCGTTGCGGGTCATCCATGTGACGAAGCCCCCCTGGGCGTAGTTGGTGAAGGCAAGCCTCTCCTCGGAGTCTTCATAGGCTCCGAAGTGGGCGGCAGCCACAGCGGGTACGCGCTCGGCCTGCACCACGGACAGTGTCGGCTCGTCGCGCCATTGGTGAAGGTAGAGGTCCGAGCTGCTGGCCACCCGGCACCGTGAGGGATTCTGTCGGTCTTTGGCGAACACCCAGATGCGGTCCTGGTAGACGATGACCCGGGGGGTGTCTGGTGCGAGCTGCATGGGGTGGTTGCGTCCCGGCGCCCAGCCGTTGGGGGCTGCGGGGCCGGGGTCGTAGACCGAGACGACCAGCTCGCCCCAGTCATACATGCTGCGGAACAGGTACAAGTTTCCCTTGTGCGACACCATGGAGGGCTGCTGGCTGAAGGAGCTGACCCGACCGTAGCTTGTCCCGAGCCGGCCGGTTTCCGGGTTGACCGCGTCGAACCGGGTGGCGGTGGACGAGCTGTGGTCGGTCCACCCCAGGATCAGCGTGGGGGGTATCTCTGCGGAATCGAATTGCCGGTGCGCCACGACACCCACGTCGTACTTGGAGCGCACCTCCCGGTTGTCGGAATCGCGGACGGTGATCGGCGCGGTCCACGCCTCGCCGTCGTACCGGGTGAACTGCACGACGTCGCCGGCGTCCTTGAAAAACGCATACAGCCCTGACGGGGTTCGGGTTTCATGCATGGCGGGCTGGGTGAGTGTGACCATGCTGGGAACGGTTGCGGACATCAGCTGGGGGACGTGGACGGGTGTGGACCACTTCCCGTTGTAGTAGAGGGAGTGCCGCAGGTTGGAGGCGATGACCGGGCCGAAGGACACCTCGATGGTCAGAGTGTGCTTGCCCTGGCCGCCGCCGTCGAAGACCAGCTGGGAGCGGCCGCCGTTGGTGCCGGCCATGCGGGCCAGCGCGTCGCGGGTGTAGGCGAAGGTGGACTCCTTGATGAAGTCGTCCTTGTTCAGGCTCAGGATCCAGTTGACCAGGCCTGCGGCGGCGGCCACCATCCCCAGGAAGACGGCGTCCCAGGTGGGGCCGGACTCCAGGGCGGAGTAGGCGAAGGTCTGGGCGATGTCGGCCAGGCCCTGGCGGACCTTCGCGTAGTGGGAGGAGGGGCTGTGATCGGCCTCCCAGACCTGGATGTGGCCGGCCATGAAGCCCTCGGCGGCGCCCTTGAACCAGAACGCGTGGGACGCGAAGTCACGCTCCGACCCGGTGACGATTTCGTCGAACTCGGGGGTGAGCATGACGATCTGGGCCTTGCTGTCGCCGGCCCCGGCCGAGGCCCAGTAGATCTCGTCCTTGCCCAGCTCGGTGGAGCGGCGGTCGCAGCGGAACTTCACGAACTTCAGCCGCACTTCGTGGATGTCGTCGACCTCGAACTCGGTGCCCTTGGTCGGGGCGCCGGTGACCACGACGACGTCTTCCTCGCCCGTGAGCACCCCGCGCTCCAGGTCCTCCACCGCCACCTGCCGGACGCCGGGCAGGCCCTCGACCTCCTTCTGGATCTCGGGCGCGAACGCGCACAGGTCCTCGGCGCCGAAGCCCTCCTCCCACGGACGGTCGGCGATCAGCGCCGGAAACAGAGAGGCGGCACCGGACCGGGAGGCAGGCTCCTGGTAGATGCGGCCGAACTCCGCCAGCATCTGCGGGCCGAACAGCGACTCCACCTTGCCGGCCAGCAGTTCTTCCAGCTCGGTCAGCTCCAGCCCCCGCTCCCGGCGTGCCGCGGCATGCAGCGTCGCGCCGATCAGGACGTTCACTGCCGGGCTCTGCCGCAGCCGGCGGGCCGACCGGGTCTCGGACCGGGCGCCGGACAGCTGTTCGCGCAACAGAGCGGCGCGCTCGGCCGAGGTGAGGGTGGTGGACATACGGCCTCCTGAAGTAGTTGGTGCACCGACATGGGGTGGGCCACCGGCCGTACTCTCGGCAGCAGGTTCGCCACAAGTTGTCACGACATACGCGCACTCGGTAGCGGTCAAACTGGCCAAGATCACACATTCGCCCGGGCCGGCCGGAGGAAGCAGCGAGTTCGCGAAGAACCCGCAGGGCCGATGCTCCGTCGACCAGGCCCAACACCTCTTCCGCCTCTGGGTCTCGGCCCTGCTGATCACCTTGGTGTGACATCAGCACCTGCTCGTCTCCCCGGAGGGCCGACTGTGCTGCCCCCTTGATCGCCGGAGCATAGGTTTCTTCCATGACGAGCGAATGGCGGACTGACCGGATCGGAAGCGCTCTACGGGGGGAGAACCCCGCGGTGCTGAGGCGGTTGACGGCAGGGTTCGCGGTGATCGGAGACGTCCAGTTCTTGCCGGGCTACTCGGTGCTCTTGGTGGACGACCCCCGTGTGGAGAGGCTGTCCGAGCTTCCGAAGGCGAAGAGGTTGGCGTTCCTGTCCGATATGGATGTGCTCGGTGAAGCCGTTGAGCATGCCTGTCGGCGCCTTGACCCGGCTTTCCGCCGGGTGAACTTGGAGATCCTTGGCAACACCGACGGATTCCTGCACGCCCATGTGTGGCCGCGCTTCGAGTGGGAACCGACCGACCTGGTGCACCTGCCGGTCTGGCTCTATCCCCGTGAGAACTGGGCAAATGAGCGATATGCCCTGGGCGCTCGCCATGACGCCGTGCGGGAAGAGATCAGCAGAGAACTCGATCGACTGACCGCAGCGGTCTGACGACGAGCATGCTCTGGCCACTCGCTGCTCAGAGCCCGGATAGGTGGTCAGCGGGCCAGGGGGACGACGCCCTTGGCGTCGTCCCCCTGGCCCTGTTCCTAGGCGGGAGCCGGGAAAGTATGGCTGAACGTGCTCAGCTCGCGGCGGAGCCGCTGGAGCTCGTCGTCCGCAGCCAGAGCATGAACGACCCGAGCCGCCCGGCGCACTCCCGCCAGTCCCGCCCGACGCACTCCCGCCAGTCCCGCCCGGAGCGATCACACCAGGTCGGGCTTCAGTACCGGAATGGACGAATCCCCGTCAGGGACCACGCGCGTGCGAACCGGCCGGAGCGCACTGTCAGGAGGTCGACGCCGCCGACAGAGGTACCGTCAGACCTGGTTTCGGCCGTCCAGAGAAACGCTACGTACCTTCGCGCGGGGTCGACGATGGGCTGCCGGTGGATCGTGATGGCGGGCGGGTCGTCGGTCTTGGCCTGTCGCTCGATCAGGTCGGCCAACTCGGAGGGGCCGTGCGCATCGCCACCCGGTCCGACGCCCGAGAACAGGTCGAAGTCGTCCGTCACCACGTCCGTGACCAGCTCGGCCCGGCCGTTGCGAAGCTGAACCCAGTGGTGGCACAGGTCCTCGATCGTGGCAGGGTCGGTCGGAGGGGCCGCATCGGGTTCTGGATCGGATTGCTCACAACGCCGCTCCGCCACGAACGTCCAGTTCTCCCGTATGCGGTCGTCCGTGAGAATGTTGACGTCGAGGCCGGTCAGTACCTGACCGTCGGCCTTCCTCACATCCCACAGGTAGGCGAATCGGTCACCGGCGTCGACGAGTATTCGCGGGCTGAAGATGTTCACGTGGCGCGCGCGGTATCCGGTAACGAACTGTTCCTGCTCGTGCGGGCCGACCACCGTGTCCAGGCCGGCTCCGTGATCCGACCACTGCACGCAATCGTCGGACATCAGGCCGTACGCCAGGGAGGGGTCCTCGTTCCACATGCGGCACCACGTGATCATGCGCTTTTCGTTGTCCATGGTGAACAGCATTGCGGCCCCTCGCGACACCGTCCTGTCGGTGTTTCAGATCACAGAGCGAAAGGTTCGGCATCCAAGCGCTTCAACTCGGCCGTCCACTGTGGTTCCCGGGACGCCACTCGTTCGTCCGACAGTTCCAACGAGGCGATCCGGTCGAGCTGGAAGCCTCGGACCGCTGACCGCAGCCGGCACCACGCCGCCAGATACCAGCCGCTGGGTCCCCACAGGAGGCCCAACGGCTCGACGTCGCGCGTTGTTGCCGCGCCGGCCCGGTCGGTATAGGTGAGGTGCAGGACATGTCCGGAGACCACTGCCTCGACGATGATCTCGTTCAACTTGCCGCTCTGGCCGGGCGCGTGCTCCCCGACCCGGTACACCAGCCGCGCGAGCGCTTCCTCCCGCTGTCGCACGTCGGCGGGCAGCACTGCCCGCACCTTCTGACCGGCGCGGTGTGCGGCTGCCGCGAACGGCGTGGACGCCGCTGTGCGAAGCGCGACGCTGACGGCGAGGGCCTCAGTGGCGCTGAGTGTCACGGGCGGCAGCGTACGGTCCCGGTCCAGGCTGTACCCACCAGCCCGACCGGAGTCACTGCGGATCGGCAGGCCCGACTGCCTCAACGCTTCGAGATCCCGCTCCACGGTGCGCACGCTGACCTCGAACCGCCGTGCCAGCCATGGAGCACTGCGCGGCCGGGGCGCCACCGCTCGAAGCTCCTCGACCAGCGCATACAGGCGATCTGTGCGGTTCACTGCGCCAGCCTAACCGCCGCCACCGAGTCGAGCCGACCCCGAGTCGGTGCAGCAGTCAGCTGACCGCAAAGTGACCGCTCCCGACGCGCCGCATGCCCTGCCCATGGCGACGGGGAGGGCAATTTCCGCGCAGGTGAAAGTGGTTTGCCGACCTGGATGCCGCGTGGGTAGCGTCGCCGTCTGTGACCTCAACTCTGCGCACCGAGCGGCTGCTGCTGGAGCCGTACGTCCCTGAGGACGAAGAGGACTTCGTCGCTCTGTTCCAGGACACCAGGGTGTCGCAGTGGATGGGTGAAGGCCCTGCTTCCGAAGCAGCAGACCGGGCCCTGTTCGGGCGGATCTTCACGAAGGTCTACGCCCAGGAACTCTTCTCTGTCTGGGCTGTCCGTCGGGACGGACTTCTGGTCGGGCACGCCGAGCTCAAGCCGATCGACGTCGTCGAAGGCCACGAGATCATCTACGCTCTGGCCCCGGCGGCATGGGGGTGTGGCCTGGGGACCGAGGTGGCAGAGGCGATCGTCGCCTATGGCTTCGAGATCCTCGGGCTGACCAAGGTTTACGCCACGGTAGCTGCACCGAACAAGGCCTCACTGACCCTGCTGGACGGAATCGGTTTCGAGCATGTCCGGGACATCACAGAGGACGACGGCAGCACCACCCGCGTGTTGGCCCGTCATCTGACTGCGCGCGACACGTCGCCCCTCGCCCGATAAAGGCGAGCAAGCCGCTGCCCGTGCGCAGCGCTGCTCCACCAGCGGGGAGGGCTGCGGCGGTGGGACGGCGGGGCGAAGGCAGTGGGGGCTGCGGCACCGGAGTTCAAGGAATTCGCGATGCTGCTGGGGAGGGTGCTGCGGGAGATGCGGGTGGTAGGCCACCCGCCAGCGGGCATGCGGAAGGCGACGCTTCGGAATTTGTCTCCTTCTACCCCTTTATGCGAACCGCTGCTAGCGTTTTCGCTGGCCGATCCGCAGGGGCCACACGACCAATTCCGGGGGATGAACTGCACTATGAGATTCAACAGGACCGCGGCCAAGGGGATCGCTGTTATCGCCGCGGCCATCTCCGTATCAACGACGGCGCTGACCGGGTCGGCTCTGGCCGCTACACAGTTCCCCTCTGGAACGGCCGGCGACATCAGGGTGAACTGGAGCGGCGCGTGGGCGAACGCCAACCGCCTCGAAGACATCACTCTGCAGCTGTGCGACGCGACGCCGGGGGACAAGGACCAGGCGACGGTCCAGCTCCAGGGGTACGTCACCATGGGCGGTGCCGCAAGCGTCAGAACCTCCCCGTCGATCTTCCGGGTTCCGATCGGGGACAAGGCGTGCAAGGAATGGCGTGACGTCTTCCTCACTTACTTCGCGCAGGACGAGCGGCTGGCCTATGCGCGTGTCGAGCTCTTCGGGTCCCGGACCAAGGAGAAGCAGCACACGAAATGGGTGCCGAATCCGCACCTGCGCGGCTAGCCGACCCGTACGTCGGTCATCACAGGGGGAATGAAAGGTGAACTCTCGCACTTTGGCCATGCTGGCCGTAGGCGTCATGGGGGCGATCGCCATGCCGGCGGCGCCCGCGCAAGCCGCTCCGCAGAGCCCGTCCTCGGATTTCAAGTGCCGGATCGAGGCATTCGGCCACAGTGTTCCCGTGGTGTGCGGAAGAAAGTGGGTGAATGCCGACTGGGACCGCGACGGCATAAGGGACGAAGTGTTCTTCGTCAGCCCGCCGAACTCCTACGTGTACCGGATTTCGGGCAGCAGTAACGGTCCCGTCCGGGTCAGCAACGGAGCCGCGTACACCATGGACACGTACGAGATCCGCCCGACCGGCAAGCACCGGATCTACGCGGTCACCGCGGGGAGCACCCGGATCTACTCCCAGCTCGACTCCGGCGGCTGGAGCGCCTGGGAGAAGTACGTGCCGTAGACCCTGGGTCCGGCAGGTTCGGCGGCCCGGACAACTGCGCCCTTCCGCGGGCGGCGACAAGTGCGCCCCGCGGAAGGGCGCACCACTGCCTCCCACTCCCTCACCTCGTGGAAACGCACCAGGTCAAAGTAGTGCCTCAGGACGGATCGGCAGGTCCGTCAGGCGTTTGCCCGTCGCGTTGAACACCGCGTTGCCGATGGCGGGCGCCACCCCGACGATGGTGATCTCACCGAGTCCCTTCACACCGATCGGATCGGCCTGCGGGTCCTCGGTGTTGATGAAGGCGGCGTCGAGGTCGGGGACGTCCGCGTTCACCGGCACGAGATAGTCGGCGAGGCTCGCGTTGACGATGCGGCCGTCGCGGTGGTCGGTGACGGTGCCCTCGAGGAGGGCCATGCCGATGCCGCCGACCATGCCGCCGATGGCCTGGCTGTGGGCGAGTTTGGGGCTGATCACCCGCCCCACGTCGTACGCCGCGAAGATCCGCCGTACGCGGACGAGGCCCAGCAGGGGATCGACGGAGACTTCGGCGAAGACGGCGCCGTAGCCGTAGCTGGAGATCCTTGAATCGGCGTCGCCCGGGCCCCAGTTGCCGGTGGTTTCGAGGCTGGGCAGACCGGCGCGGCGCAGGATGTCCCGGTAGCTGTCCCGGGCTCCTCCGTCGGCGGCCGACAGGTAGCCGTCGCGGGCGTGCACATCCGCAGGATTCGCGCCGTGGAGAGGCGAGTCGGGGTCCGCCACCGCCCTGCGGATGAACTCCGCCTTCAGCGCGTTGCAGGTGGTGTGCGCGGCCGAGCCCACGCTCGCCATGGTGCAGGCCGCCGCGTGCAGGGGCGCGGTGGGGTAGCTGGAGTCGCCCAGCCTGAAGGTGACCGCCGAGGCGGGCAGCCCCAGGGCGTCCGCGGCGACCTGCATGACCGAGGTGGTGGTGCCGGGGCCCATGTCCGCGGAGGCCGCGAAGACATCGGCGGTGCCGTCGGCGTGGATCCGGGCCCGTGCGCCGGCGTCGCGGCGGTTGTTGTGGTAGCCGGCGGTCGCCATCCCCCTGCCGATGAGCAGGTCGCCGTCCGTGCGCGCGCCCGGCTCGGCGTGCCTCCGGGACCAGCCGAAGCGGCGTGCGCCAGTGTCGTAGCACTCGCGCAACTTCCGTGTGGAGAAGGGAAGTTGGGAGACCTCGTCCCGGGTCGGCTCGTTGCGCAGCCGCAACTCGATGGGATCTACGGCCAGGTCGTGCGCGAGCTGGTCCATCGCGGTTTCCAGGGCGAAGTTGCCGAGCACCACGCCCGGGCCTCGCATGGAGGCCGGAGAGTGGACGTCGACGGGCGTGACCCGGTAGGCGGTACGGGTGTTGGGGACGCCGTAGAGGAACTTCGGCAGGTCGGTCAGGCCGTCCGTGTAGGGCCGGTAGCGCGCGTTCTCGATACGGACCTCGTAGGCGAGTGCGCTGACGCGTCCGGCCGCAGTGCTGCCGAGGGCGATCCGGTGCCGGCTGGCCGGCCGGAACCCGGTGCCGTAGTAGAACTGCCGCCTGGTCAGCACCACCTTGACGGGCCTGTCGACCTCGCGTGCGGCGAACGCGGCCAGGATGACATGGTCGTAGGTCTGGATTCCGCTGCCGAACCCTCCGCCCACGAACTCGTTGTGCACGCGGACGTCGCCGACGGCGATGCCGAGCGCGCCGGCCACCGTGTGCGCGGCGCCCTGTGACCACTGGGTCTTGTCCCAGAGCGTCAGCCGTCCGTCCTGCCACCGGGCGATGGTCGAGGGCAGTTCGATGGGGTTGTGGTTCTCCCGGGCGCTGGTGAGCTCCAGGTCCACCTTCACCTGCGCCGAGGCCAGCGCGCCCGCCGGGTCGCCGCGGCTGTAGTCGGGCTCGTCCTCCGGTGTCTGCGAGGGGATGTCAGGATCGTCGAAGTCGGTGACCGCGTCCTGCCGTTCGTACGTCGCCTCGACCAGCGAGGCGCCATGGGTCGCCGCCTCCAGGGTCTCCGCGACGACGACCGCGATGGGCTGGCCGTAGAAGGCGATCCGATCGACGGGGTGGGCCAGTTGCAGCTTGCCGAAGTCGGTCAGGACGCGCAGGACGCCCGGGTGGGCAAGCGCCGCGTCCACCGAGATCCGGCTCACCGTGCCGCGGGCCGCCGTGCCGTTGACGATCACTCCGTACAACAGGCCTTCGACGCGGTGCTCGGCCGCGTAGGTGGCCGCGCCGGTCACCTTGCGGCGGGCGTCGACGCGGGAGAGCGGCTGCCCGACGACGGTCTTCGCCATCACTGTCCTCCGATCGTCATGAGCTGGCGGCGTACGGTCCGTTCGAGCAGCCGCACCTTGAAGGCGTTCTCGGACAGCGGTACGGCGCCCTCGGCCGCGAGGGCCGCGGCATCCGCCCACGTCCGGCGTCCCGGCCGCTTGCCGACGAGCGCCTCCTCCACCTTGGGCAGCCGCCACGGCACGGTCGCCACACCGCCGACGGCCACCCTGGCGCCCCGCACCACGCCGCCCCTGATGTCCAGCGCCACCGCCGCGGACGCGAGGGCGAACTCGTACGACTGCCTGTCGCGGACCTTCAGATATCCCGAGCGGCGCGTGTGCGCTCCCGCGGGGACGGTCAGGGAGGTGATGAGCTCGCCCGGCCGGAGCGCGTGCTCGTTCCGGGGCGTGTCTCCGGGGCGGAGGAAGAAGTCCTGGACCGGGAGGGAGCGGGTGCCGTCGAGGCCCCGTACCTGGATCACGGCGTCCAGCGCCACGAGGGCGACTGCCAAGTCCGAGGGGTGAGTTGCCACGCAGTGGGTGCTCGTCCCCAGGATCGCCTGCATACGGTTGTCGCCGTGCCGGGCATCGCAACCCGAGCCCGGGTCACGGCGGTTGCAGGCGGAGTGGACGTCCCGGAAGTACGGACAGCGGGGCCGCTGCATGATGTTGCCCCCGATGGAGGCCATGTTGCGCAGCTGAGCCGAGGCGCCGAGTTCGAGGGCCTGCGAGAGGAGGGGGTACGCGGCGCGCACCTCCGGATGCGCGGCGAGCTCGCTCATCCGGACCAGGGAACCGATGTGCAGCCCTTGTCGGGTGACGGTGATGTCCTTGTACGGCAGCCCGTTGATGTCGACCACGTGCGCGGGGCGCTCGACGGTCTCCCGCATGAGGTCGACCAGTGTGGTCCCGCCGGCGATGTAACGGCCGTCGCGGGCACCGGCGTTGAGCGCGGCGGTGACGGTGGAGACTCGGCTGAAGGCGAAGGGATGCACGCGGTCAGGCCTCCTTGGCCGTCTGCTCGATGGCGGAGACGATGTTCGTGTACGCCCCGCACCGGCACAGGTTGCCGCTCATCCACTCGCGGATCTCCTCCCGGGAGCCGGTGTGGCCCTCGGCGATACAGGCGACGCCCGACATGAGCTGCCCCGGCGTGCAGTAGCCGCACTGAAGGCCGTCGTGGTCGATGAACGCCTGTTGCAGCGGGTGCAGTTGCTCGCCCCGGGCGAGCCCCTCGATCGTGGTGACGCGCGCGCCCTGGTGCATCACGGCGAGAGTGAGACAGGCGTTCACCCTCCGGTCGTCCACGAGCACCGTGCAGGCTCCGCAGGCGCCCTGGTCGCAGCCCTTCTTCGTGCCGGGGAGGTCCAGGTGCTCGCGGAGGAGGTCGAGGAGTGAGGTGCGGTTGTCGACCTGGGCGGTGCGCTGCTCGCCGTTGACCGTCAGACGGACGGTGGAGAGCCGGTCGGCCGTCGCGGGTGTGGAGGTGGGCAGGCGATCCGAGGTCAGCAGGGGTATTCCGGCCGCCGCTGCCGATGCCGCGACGAAGGTTCGTCGTTTGAGCGTGGTGGCCTCGTCGAACGTTTCCGACATGCGCGATGGACCCTCTCGGTCGAACACGTGGCATGTGATGACACCTGGTGTCATCGTAACAGTGATGACACCAGGTGTCATGGATAACGAGAGCAGCAACGACAGGCGCGGCTACGGCTGTTGTGCCTGTGGCTTACGGCGCGAGGGGGGCCGCGACCGCGGCCCTGAGCTCCTCCACGGATTCACGCAGCAGGGCGTGCAGGTCCTGTGTCTCCGGACCCTCGATCCAGCATGCGCGCGCATCTCTCCATGCGGCGGCACCCGCCGCGGCGGTCAGGAAGGCGGCCCGCGGCGCGACACCGCGCGCGCACAACGCCTCGGTCACGGCCGCAGTGGTCGCGGCGAACTTGGTCAGCTCTCGCTCCCGAAGCTCCGGGTTGGCCACGATGACGGCTCGTCGACGCCGGGCGTGCGCATGCCCCTTGTTCACCATGTCCACAGCGGCGCCGTACCCCTCCAGGACGACGGCGAGCGGCGAGAAGTCGGCCGGCGCGGCGGCCATGGCGTCGACGATCACCTGGTGAATCCGGGCCGAGAGCGGGAACAGCACCTCGCGCTTGTCGGGGAAGTGACGGAAGAACGTCCGCTTCGTCAGACCGGCCCGCTCGGCGATCTCGGCGACCGTGGTGTCCTCGAAGCCGCGCTCCTCGTACAGCTCAAGCGCGGCCCGCGACAGTCGGCCCGCTGCGTCCGGCATCCATCGACCCATGTCACTCATCCTAGTGATGACACTCAATGTCATCGGATACCTTCGGCTTGCGCTGCGGGTCCTGGCCGAACGGAGGACGCCGCGCTCGAAACGGGCCCCGGCTCGGGCGAGGGCGACGAGGTGTGGCCCCTCGGGTGACCTTGGTCCGTAGCCGGACGGTGGAGAACGTCGACTCGAAGGGATCGGCATGCCGACTGGCTTTCCAGTCATCCGTCAGGTTTCCGACCGGCTCGGATCACTGCCCCACTCACCATGGTCTCCACAGCAAGTGCCGGGTTGAGAGGCTCCACGAGTTCCTTGGTAGCGACGGCCACGAGGCGCGCGGGTGCAGCACCGTCCAGCAACGCGCTCACGTACTCGATGGCCTCCGCAGGCGAGAGCACGGGCAGCCTCTGGCGCAATGTCCGCACAGCGTGCATGCGTCCGCGCGTAGCGGCGACTCCGCGTAGCGCATCGTGTAGGTCGTCCACTGCGGTGCGCACCGGCAGCCCACGTATCCGGGCCCGGTAGTCGGCCTCCCACTCCCCGCCCAGCGCGGAGACCACGCCGATCCGGTGTAGTCCCCCGTC
This sequence comes from Streptomyces sp. NPDC053427, assembly GCF_044544985.1. NCBI lineage: Bacteria > Bacillati > Actinomycetota > Actinomycetes > Kitasatosporales > Streptomycetaceae > Streptomyces > Streptomyces sp. NPDC053427. The sequence continues at coordinate 176,111 of NZ_JBITYA010000015.1, forward strand.
GACGCGGTCGACCAGGTACGGCCCATTGCCGGCCAGCATGTACTCCGAGTTCCGTGTGCGTACGAACTCCTCGGACTGCCAGGAGACGATCCACACCAGCTCGTGCTCCTCGACACAGACCACAGCCATCCGCATCGCGTCCACACTCACGGCCCGCCACTGCTGATAGTCGCGCTCCAGCTGTTCTTCGACAGCCCGAACGGCGGCTTCTCGCTCGATCACGCGTGCAGCATCCCGTACGGGCCCCTTTGTCGACCAGCGAATTCGCGCGGCCCAGAGCCACGTACGAGGGGGCTGACGGACCTTCCTGCTCAGGAATACGACAGCCACGGAACAAGTGCTCCGGGCACTGTGGCCTGGAGGAGTCCAGCGGCCGAGCACTCGGGGTGTTTTTGTGCTGGACGTTCCGCTGGCACGCGGTGGTCCCCCATTCCGCGCCTCCCCCTCCACTCCACCCAGGCCCCGGGCGCCATGCGACCTGCTGCCTTCGAGGCCGATGACGTACGGCTGCTCGGGGGCCTTGCAGGTGTACGCAGCGACGCTCTCTCACGTCACCGCCAGCCCTGCGCTCAGGCCCGCGAAGCAGGCGGCGAACACCCAGCGGATGCCGGTCATGACTTTTGGCCGGGCCAGCACGCGGTTGCGTACGGCGGCGGCGCACATTCCGTATGCGGCGAAGACGACGAAGGTCAGTGCCATGAAGACGGCGCTGAGGCGGAGCATCACGCCGAGGGAGTCGGGCTCGCCGACAGGGACGAACTGCGGCAGGAACGCGACGAAGAACATCGTGAGCTTCGGATTCAGCAGGTTGATCAGGACCCCGGAGGCGATCAGACGGGCCGCCGACCGCGGCTCGGCCTCCCCCTCAACCGCCAGCGCCTCCTTGTCGCGCAGCGTCGCCCACGCCATGTACAGCAGGTAGCCGACACCGAGGTACTTCACCACCTCGTACGCGACGGCGCTGGTGTGCAGCAGAGCCGCCAGGCCGCTGATCGTCGCCACCAGATGCGGAACGACGCCGAGGGTGCAACCGAGCGCGGCAACCACACTCGCCCGGCGACCGTGGGACAGCCCGGTGGCGAGCGTGTACACCGCGCCAGTGCCCGGGGTGACCACCACAACCAAGGTGGTCAGAAGGAACGCGATACTCAAGGAGACCTCCGCAAGGATCAAGGGTGCTCTCACCCTGCCGCGGTGCTGGTCCGGCCAACAGAGCCAAAGTAGGGAGCATTCACTGGTCCATACCCGGTTCAGCCTGCGAGGGGTCGGGCGGGTCAGGCCATCCAGAAGAAGACCGCTGTCATCCGCTTCTGCTCCAGGGTGGCGCCGCAGTAGCCGGTGGCCGTGTGGATCAGGTTCGCGGAGTAGAGCAGCAGGCGGTTGGCGCGGTGAGGGACGCGGAGGTCCTCGACGAAGGAGTCGGGCGCGACGAAGCGGGTGCCGAGGGCGTCGACCAGGTTGTTGTGCGGAGCGGCCACCTGGTTGCCGCCGAGTGTGCCGCCCGGCAGGCTCTGGCGGTGGAAGCTGGTGCCGAAGTCCTTGGGGACCAGGGGGTTGAGGTACAGCACGGCCGCATAGCGGCACAGGGTGCGGGAGTCGGTGTGCGGGCGCGGCTCGCACTCGCCCGCACCGACGACCTGGACGCAGTTGTGGTTGGACGTGCCACCGCCCGCAGGACGTTCGGCCCAGATCCTCGGGGCACCGGTCGCCTTTCTCACCAGCTTCTCGACATGCGCCAGCTCGCCCGGTTCCAGCGCAGGCATGGTGCGCAGGCCCGGCCAGCTCTCGGGCTTGTGGGGGTAGCCCTCGATCCAGTCGTTTCTGGCCAGGCAGCGCTCCCGTACGCCTGCCGGGTCCGGCAGCACGTCGTCCAGCACCCAGTAGTCCCGGCCACGGGTCGGTTTTCGGTACGGCAGGATCGGTAGGGGCGGGGGGCGTAGAGGCATGAGGGGAACGTAGTTCGCCCTCTCCATAGGCTGGCCACGCAAGCGGTCAACCTTCAGTCAAGGGTTCCCCATCGGTCTGGCTGAGGGCACCAGGGCCGACCGCCAGTTACGGGACACCGTTGAGCTCCGCATGCCGTACCGCGTCGACATCGATGCGGTACGGCCCGCCGGACACCCCGTGGAAAGCGCACCGACCGCCCCGCCGCGCACCGGAAGGGACTCGGATGTCCGGTCCGTCTCTCAGCGGTGGGCAAACTCCGGCGGCCGCTTGTCGATGAAGGCGCTCATCCCCTCCTTCTGGTCCGCGGTCGCGAACACCGCGTGGAACAGCCGCCGTTCGAAGCGGACCCCCTCGGCGAGAGTCGTTTCAAAGGCCCGGGAGACCGCCTCCTTCGCCATCATCGCGACGGGAAGCGACATGCCCGCGACGGTTTCGGCGACCGCGAGGGCCTCGCCGAGCAGGTCGGCCGCGGGGACGACCCGTGAGACGAGGCCGGCGCGCTCCGCCTCGGTGGCGTCCATGGTGCGGCCGGTCAGGCACATCTCCATCGCCTTGGCCTTGCCGACGGCGCGGGTCAGCCGCTGGGAGCCGCCGATGCCCGGGATCACGCCCAGCTTGATCTCCGGCTGTCCGAACACGGCGGTGTCGGCGGCCAACAGGATGTCGCAGAGCATGGCGAGTTCGCAGCCACCGCCGAGGGCGAAGCCGGAGACGGCGGCGACGGTCGGGGTGCGCAGCTGCCCCAGCCGGTCCCACGCGGTGAACCAGTCGCTGAGGTACATGTCGAGATAGCCCTGCGGGGCCATCTCCTTGATGTCGGCTCCGGCCGCGAACGCCTTGGCCGAGCCGGTGAGGACGATGCAGCCGACATCCGGATCCCGGTCGAGGGCTTCGGTTGCCGCGACGACCTCGGTCATGACCTGGAGGCTGAGGGCGTTGAGCGCCTTGGGGCGGTTGAGGGTCACCAGGGCGGTGCGGCCCTTGCGTGCGACGAGGAGGGTCTCGTAGGGCGTTTCTTGGGGTCGAGTCATGAGGGGGTGCCGCCCTTCGCGTCGTTCCTGGGACCGGAACCGTGCTCGGGAGCGGTTCCGCCCCTCAGGGTTTGCAGGATTCCGGAGAAGTCCGCTTCGGCGCCTGCTCCGGCCGCATACGCGGCGTACAACTCGGCTGCCTTCAGGCCGAGTTCGACGGGTACGCCGCCCGCGCGTGCCGCGTTGGCGGCCAGGCCGAGGTCCTTGGCCATCAGCGGGGCGGCGAAGCCGGGGAGGTAGTCGCGGTTGGCGGGGCTGGCGGGGACGGGCCCCGGCACGGGGCAGTTGACGGTCAGCGCCCAGCACTGGCCGGAGGCCGTGGAAGCCACGTCGAAGAGCGCCTGGTGGGACAGCCCGAGGCTTTCGCCGAGGACGAATGCCTCGCTGACGGCGATCATCGAGATGCCGAGGATCATGTTGTTGCAGATCTTCGCGGCCTGCCCCGCGCCCCCGGCACCGCAGTGCACGGCCTTCCTGCCCATCGCGGCAAGCAGCGGCTCGGCCTCGGCGAACTCGGCCTGCGCACCACCCACCATGAAGGTGAGGGTGGCGGCCTCGGCGCCCACTACGCCGCCGGAGACGGGGGCGTCCAGGGCACGCATCCCGGCGGCGACGGCGGCTTCGTGGGCGGAGCGTGCGTCGGCGACGTCGATGGTCGAGCAGTCGAGGAACAGCGTGCCGGGCCGGGCGGCGGTCAGCAGCCCCTCGTTCCGGTACAGGTCCAGGACGTGACGTCCCGCGGGCAGCATGGTGATCACCACGTCCGCCGTGGTCGCGGCCTCCACCGCCGAGCCGGCCGCCTCGACTCCGGCCCCAGCAGCGGCGGCGAGGACGTCGGGCACCACGTCGAAACCGATCACTCGGTGGCCGGCCTTGACGAGGTTGGCGGCCATCGGACCGCCCATGTGGCCGAGACCGATGAACCCGATGGTGCGGGTGTCGGCGTTCACCAGGGCACCTCCTGCGCCGATGCGAGTGCGGCGAGGCCGAGGCCGGATCCGGGTCGGGAGGGTTCGGGCCCAGAGGGTTCGGGTGGTGCGAAGAAGCGGGCTACGTCCGCGTCTCCGACCTCGGCCAGCGTGTCCGGTGACCACTTCGGGGCGCGGTCCTTGTCGATGACCTGGGCACGGATGCCCTCGGTCAGGTCGTGCGAGGACAGGGCTGCGCAGGAGATCCGGTACTCCTGTTCCAGTACGCGTTCCAGGGGCCCGAGCCGTCGGGCGCGTCGCAGCGCGGCGAGCGTGACCTTGAGGGCGGTGGGCGACTTCCCGGTCAGGGTCTCGGCGGCCCGTGCGGCCTCGGGAGCGGGGTGGGCGCGCAGGTGGGTGAGGATGTCCTCCACCGTGTCGGCGCGGTAGCAGGCGTCGATCCAGGCCCGCTGCCCGGCGAGTTCGCCCGGTGGTGGCTGCCGCACATGGCGTTCCAGGACGTCCCGGACGCCAGTGGTGGTGAGGTCGGCGAGCAGCCGGGGCAGGAGGTCGGCGGGGACGAAGTGGTCGGCGAGGCCGCACAGCAGGGCGTCGGCGGCGCCGACCGGTGCCCCGGTGAGCGCCAGGTGGGTGCCGACCTTGCCGGGGGCGAGGCCCAGCAGGTAGGTGCCGCCGACGTCGGGGACGAAGCCGATGCCGGTCTCGGGCATGGCGATCCGGGAGCGTTCGGTGACGATGCGGATGCTGCCGTGGGCCGAGAGGCCGACGCCGCCGCCCATCACGATGCCGTCCATGAGGGCGACATAGGGCTTCGGATAGCGCGCGATGCGGGCGTTGAGCCGGTATTCGTCCCGCCAGAACGCCGCCGATGCGCTCCCTCCGGTGCGCGCGTCCTCGTAGATGGAGCGGATGTCGCCGCCCGCGCACAGGCCGCGCTCCCCCGCGCCCGTGAGGACCACGGTCTCGACAGTGGGGTCGTGCTCCCAGGCGGTCAACGCTTCGTCGATGCGCTCGACCATCGGGTGGGTGAGGGCGTTGAGGGCGCGGGGCCGGTTGAGTGTGATGCGGGCGGTTCGGCCCTCGGTGGTCAGGAGGACGGGCTCGTCGGCGGCGGTCACCGCAGTGTCTCCGTCAGGCCGCGGGCCACGATGACGCGCATGATCTCGTTGGTTCCTTCCAGGATCTGGTGCACCCGCAGGTCGCGGACGATCTTTTCGATGCCGTACTCGGTCAAGTAGCCGTAGCCGCCGTGCAGTTGAAGCGCCCGGTCGGCGACGGAGTACCCGGTGTCGGTGGCGAACCGCTTGGCCATCGCGCACAGCTGCGGGGCCTGGCGGTCACCGCGGTCCAGTGCCTGCGCGGCCTGGTGGACCAGGGCGCGGGCCGCGGCCAGTTCGGTCGCCATGTCGGCGAGCCGGAACTGCAGTGCCTGCGCGTCGAGCAGCCGCGCGCCGAACGCCTCGCGGTCGGCGAGGTGGACCAGACTGCCGTCCAGTGCGGCACGGGCGCCGCCGAGCGAGCAGGCGGCGATGCCGAGCCGGCCGCCGTTCAGCCCGTTCATGGCGATGCGGAATCCGTCGCCCTCCCGGCCGAGCAGCCGGTCGGCGGGCACCCGCACCCCGTCCAGGACCACCTGACGGGTCGGCTGGGCGCTCCACCCCATCTTCTTCTCGTTCGGGCCGAAGGAGAGCCCGGGATCGTCCTTGTCGACGAGGAAGGCCGAGACGCCGCGCGGGCCGTCGTCGCTGGTGCGGGCCATGACGACGTAGACCTGAGAGGCCCCGGCGCCGGAGATGAACTGCTTGACGCCGGTGAGGAGATAGCCGTCGCCGTCGCGTACGGCGCGGGCGCGCAGGGCGGCGGCGTCCGATCCGGCGCCGGGTTCGGTCAGGCAGTAGCTGCCCAGGTCCTCCATGGCGCACAGCCTCGGCAACCATCGTTCGCGCTGGGCGGCGTCGCCGTACCGGTCGATCATCCAGGCGACCATGTTGTGGATGGAGAGGAATCCGGCGATGGACGGGCAGCCGGAGGCCAGGGTTTCGAAGATCAGCACGCCGTCGGCCCGGCCGAGTCCGCTGCCGCCGCTCTCCTCCCGGACGTAGATGCCGCCGAGGCCGATGCCCGCGGCCTTGCGCAGTACGTCCAGGGGGAAGTGTTTGTCCTGGTCCCACTGCACGGCGTGCGGGGTGAGGTGGTCCTGGGTGAAGTCGAGCGTCGCTTCGACGAGGGCGAGCTGGTCGTCGGTGAGCATGGTGGTGGTCATGGCGCTCACTTCATGGTCGGGAGGGTGAAGCTCGCGCCCTCCTTGGCCCCGGAGGGCCAGCGCGAGGTGACGGTCTTGGTGCGGGTGTAGAAGCGGATCGCGTCCGGCCCGTGCTGGTTGAGGTCGCCGAATCCGGAGCGCTTCCAACCGCCGAAGGTGTGGTAGGCGACCGGGACGGGGATGGGCACGTTCACGCCGACCATGCCGGTGTTGACCCGGCGGGTGAAGTCGCGGGCGGTGTCTCCGTCGCGGGTGAAGATCGCCACGCCGTTGCCGTACGGGTGCTCGCTGGGCAGCCGCAGCGCCGCCTCGTAGTCGGCGGCCCGCACGACGCACAGCACGGGGCCGAAGATCTCTTCCCGGTAGACCCGCATCTGCGGGGTGACCCGGTCGAAGAGCGTGGCGCCCGCGAAGAAGCCGTTCTCATGGCCGGCGAGGGTGAAGCCGCGGCCGTCCACGACGAGTTCGGCGCCCTCGTTGACCCCGATGTCGACGTACCGGCGTACCCGGTCGAGGGCGTCCCGGCTGACGAGCGGCCCGAAGTCGGCGCCGGGGTCGTCGCTGCGGCCGATGCGCAGCTGCCCGATGCGCTCCTTCAGGCGCTCGACCAGGGCGTCGGCGGTGGCCTCGCCGACCGGTACGGCCACGGAGATCGCCATGCAGCGCTCCCCCGCCGAGCCGTAGCCCGCGCCGATCAGCGCATCGACGGCCTGGTCGAGGTCGGCGTCCGGCATGACGATCAGGTGGTTCTTGGCGCCGCCGAAGCACTGGGCGCGCTTGCCGTGCGCGGCGGCGGTGGCGTAGATGTGCGCGGCGATCGGGGTGGAGCCGACGAAGCCCAGCGCGCCGACCCTGGGGTCGGACAGCAGGGTGTCGACCGCTTCCTTGCCCCCGTTGACGACGTTGAGGACGCCCGGCGGGAGCCCCGCCTCCAGGAACAGCTCGGCGAGCCGGAGCGGTACCGAGGGGGCGCGCTCGGAAGGCTTGAGGATGAAGGAGTTTCCGCAGGCGAGGGCGGGTGCGGCCTTCCACAGCGGGATCATCGCGGGGAAGTTGAACGGGGTGATGCCGGCGGTGACGCCGAGGGGGCCGCGCAGCGAGTGCACGTCGATTCCGGTGCCGGCGTTGTCGGTGAATTCGCCCTTGAGCAGATGGGGAATGCCGGCGGCGAATTCGACGACCTCCAGGCCGCGTTGCAGGTCTCCGTGGGCGTCGGCGACCGTCTTGCCGTGTTCGGACGACAGCAGCCGGGCCAGCGACTCCCGCTCGCCTTCCACGAGTTGGAGGAACTTCAGCAGTACCCGGGCGCGGCGCTGCGGGTTCCACTCGCCCCATTCGCGCTGGGCCTCGGCGGCATCGGCGATCGCCGCCTCGGTCTCGGCGCGGTCGGCCAGCGGGACGCGGGCCTGCACCGTGCCGGTGTTGGGGTCGTACACATCGCCGTAGAGCCCCGAGGTGCCCGAGGCGTGCTTGCCGCCGATGAAATGTGCCAGTTCGCGGACCATGAAAGCCTGCTCTCCGTCAGGTGAGATCCGGGGATGGCGCGCCGGCCCGGCACGGACGCCGGACGGCGTGCGCGCAGAAGCGGCGCGAGAAGCGCAGGGCCGGGTGACCGTCAGATGTCGGTGATCGGTACCCGCCGGGTTCGCCGGTCAAGGGCGTGGGTGCACACCGGTGCCATGCGTGTCTGCTCCATCCTCGTGGACAACACGGAACACCCCGCGGCCGGTATCCTGACTCCCGGATCAGCACACGCTCCCCGGCCTTCCCGACGGACTTCTCCGTCAGTGGCCGGTCTCTTTCGGGGAGCGCATTCCCCGGTCACAGTGGCGGGACCGCGCCGGAATCACACCGGCTTCCCTGCACCGCGGGCCTTGCCCACGAACATATAGTTGGACGTCCTAGTAAGTCCACCCCGCCACGGACCGCACGGCGGGAATCCGCACCAGGTCCGGGCGGTCAGGCGTCCGTGATCACCGGATAGGGCACATGGCTGCGCCGGTCGGGGTCCACGGCCAGCCGTCCGCCGGCCGGGGGACGGGCCCTTTGGGCGCAGTCCCGGCGTTCGCAGATGCGGCAGCCCAGCCCGATCGGCGTCGCGGCGCCCGGATCGTCGAGGGCGGTGCCTTCCGCGTACACCAGACGGGGGGCGTGCCGGAGTTCGCAGCCCAGCGCGACGGCGAAGTCGGCGCGTGGCGCACGATGCCCGAAGCCGCCCCGGGTGACGGTACGTGCCACCCAGAAGTACCTCTTGCCGTCCGGCATTTCGGCGACCTGGGTGAGGATGCGCCCCGGTGCGGAGAACGCCTCGTAGACCGTCCAGAGCGGGCAGGTGCCGCCGAGCCGGGAGAAGTGGAAGTCGGTGGCGGACTGCCGTTTGGAGATGTTGCCGGCGCGATCGACGCGCAGGAAGGAGAAGGGAACGCCGCGGTGGCCGGTGCGCTGGAGGGTGGACAGCCGGTGGCACACGGTCTCGAAGCCGACGCCGAAGCGGGCCTGGAGCAGTTCGATGTCGTAGCGCAGTTCCTCGGCGGCGCGGTGGAAGACGGCGTACGGCATGAGCAGGGCGCCGGCGAAGTAGTTGGCGAGCCCGATCCGGGCCAGGTCGGCCGCCTGTGGCGACGCCAGGTCCGCGGCGTCCACCAAGGCGTCCAGCAGCGGAGAGTGTTCCAGGAGGGCCAGCTGGGTGGCGAGTTGGAAGGCGCGCTGTCCTTCGCTGAGCCACGGTGAGAGCAGGAGCAGCCCGCTGCCGGCGTCGAAGCGGCGTGCGTCCGCCCCCCGTTCAGGGGCTGCCTGGACGACCTTGATGCGATGCCGTGCGGCGAGCAATGCGGTGAGCGCGTCGGCCGCTCGTCCCGCTGTGCCGAGGCCCAGGCCTTCGGCGGTCCGCTCGGCCTCGGTGTCGAGGTCTTTGAAGTGGTTGTGGTGGGCGTAGAAGAAGTCCCGTACCTCGTCGTGGGGCTCGGCGGGCAGCAGGGCCGCGGTGTCCTCGGGGGAGGCGAGGGCTACGACTCGTTCTGCGGCGTCCCGGTAGCGGCGGTGCAGCGAGACGAGCGCCCGCGCCACCTCGGGGTGGTCGCGCGCCACGTCCACGGCCTCCTCCGGGAGCACCGGGGCGCCGCATGCCTCGTCGCCGAGGGCGGCCCGCAGATCGGTGGCCAGCCGTTCCTCGTCGGCCTCGGAGAAGAATTCCGGATCGATGCCGAAGACCTCGGCGATGCGCAGCAGCACCGGCGCGGTGAGGGGGCGCTGGCTGTGCTCGATCTGATTCAGATAGCTGGTCGACAGACCCAGGGCGCGGGCCAGTTCCACCTGGTTCATTCCCCGCTCACGACGCAGTCTGCGCAGTTTGGCGTGGGCGTAGATCTTCCGTCCGGCAGGCCGTCCCATGTGCGTACCGCGCCCCTCTCCCACCCCATTTATCGCGAAGATAGCATCCGCACCTTTTGCAAGATTTGCAGATTCGCAGCTCACGAGTGGAGGGATTCCGCTTGGTGGAGCTGTCGCGGCGCGGTGGCGCGCGGGGAAGGCTGAGTCCGGTACGCCGCACCCACCGCACCCCGCGAGGAGTCCCGTGATCGATCACCAGGTACGCGTGCACCCCAGCGCCGACCGCCTGCCCCGCGAGGAGCAGCTCGCCTGGAAACTGGCGGCCGTGGCCACCGGCACCCACGACGCGCCCGACCTCGACCCGGACGCCGTGGCGATGGCGGTCAACCGGGTCATCGACAACGCGTCGGTCGCCGTCGCCTCGCTGCGCCGCCGCCCCGTCGCGGTCGCCCGCGCCCAGGCACTCCCCCACCGGACCGCCCCCGGCGCCTCGGTCCTCGGCGCTGCCGCAGACGTCCGGGTGTCACCGGAGTGGGCGGCCTGGGCCAACGGCACGGCCGTACGCGAGCTGGACTTCCACGACACGTTCCTGGCCGCCGACTACTCCCACCCCGGCGACAACATCCCGCCGCTGCTCGCCGTCGCCCAGCACTCCGGACGCGGCGGCGCCGACCTGCTACGGGGCATCGTCGCGGCGTACGAGATCCACGTCGCGCTGGTCAAGGGCATCTGCCTGCACCGGCACCGCATCGACCACGTCGCCCACCTCGGTGCCGCGACCGCCTGCGGCATCGGCGCCCTGCTGCGGCTGGACACCGGGACCACCTACCAGGCCGTCCAGCAGGCGGTGCACACCACCACCGCGACCCGGCAGTCCCGCAAGGGCGAGATCTCCAGCTGGAAGGCGTACGCCCCCGCCTTCGCCGGCAAGGCCGCCATCGAAGCGGTCGACCGGGCCATGCGCGGCGAGGGCTCCCCCTCGCCGCTCTACGAAGGCGAGGACGGATTCCTCGCCTGGATGCTGGACGGCCCGCACGCCGCGTACACGGTCTCGCTGCCGGAGCCGGGGGAGCCGCGCCGGGCCATCCTCGACACGTACACCAAGGAGCACTCGGCCGAGTACCAGGCGCAGGCGGTCATCGACCTCGCCCGGCGGCTGCGGGACAGGGCCGGGCCGTTGGAGAAAGTCCGCTCGATCGTCCTGCACACCAGTCACCACACCCATCACGTGATCGGTTCCGGATCCGGCGATCCGCAGAAGTACGAGCCCACGGCCAGCCGCGAGACCCTGGACCACTCGGTGCCGTACATCTTCGCCGTTGCCCTGGAGGACGGCGCCTGGCACCACGAGCGCTCCTACGCCCCCGAGCGCGCCCGGCGGCCCGGGACGGTCGAGCTGTGGAACAGGATCTCCACGGTCGAGGACCCCGAGTGGACCCGCCGCTACCACGACCCCGACCCCGCGCGGCGGGCCTTCGGCGGACGCGCGGTGATCACGCTCGTGGACGGCACCGTCATCGAGGACGAACTCGCGGTCGCCGACGCGCACCCCGCCGGTGCCCGCCCCTTCGGCCGTGCCGGATACACCGCCAAGTTCCGCACGCTGACCGAGGGAATCGTCGCCACCGCCGATCAGGACCTGTTCCTGGAGGCCGCGGGACGGGTGAGGGAGCTGAACGCTCCCGGCCTGGCCGCGCTGTTCCCCGCCGTCGACACGGACGCGGTCGCCGGGTACGACGCGCAGCTCCCGAAAGGCCTGTTCTGATGCTGCACACCCGCACCACCCCCGCCTCGCGCCGCCGCGCCTTCCGCGAACGGCTCGCCTCGGGACGGCTGTTGAAGGTCCCCGGCGCGATCAACCCCTACTCCGCCCGGCTCGTCCAGGAGACCGGATTCGACGCCGTCTACCTCTCCGGAGCCGTACTCGCCGCCGACCTCGGACTGCCCGACATCGGCCTGACCACCTCCACCGAGATCGCCACCCGCGCCCAGCAGATCACCCGCGTCACCGACCTGCCCGCGCTCATCGACGCCGACACCGGCTTCGGCGAACCCATGAACGCCGCCCGCACCCTGCAGCTCATGGAGGACGCCGGACTCGCGGGCCTGCACCTGGAGGACCAGGTAAATCCCAAGCGGTGCGGCCACCTCGACGGCAAGAGCGTCGTGCCCCGCGAGGAGATGGCCCACCGGCTGCGGGCCGCCGCCGACGCCCGCCGCGACCCCGACTTCCTCCTCATGGCCCGCACCGACGCCCGCGCCGGGGAAGGACTCGCCGCCGCGATCGACCGCGGCAAGGCCTACGTGGACGCGGGCGCCGACGCCCTCTTCCCCGAAGCCCTCGCGGACGAGGCCGAGTTCGAGGCGTTCCGTCGGGCCGTGGACGTCCCGCTGCTGGCCAACATGACCGAATTCGGCAAGAGCCGGCTCCTCGACGCGCGCACGCTGGAAAACCTGGGCTACAACATCGCCCTCTACCCCGTCACCCTCTTCCGCCTCGCCATGGGCGCGGTCGAGGACGGACTGCGCACCCTCGCCGCCGAGGGCACCCAGGAGTCCCTGCTGCCCCGGATGCAGACCCGCTCCCGTCTGTACGAAGTGCTCGGCTACGGGGAATACGCCGCCTTCGACTCGGCCGTCTTCGACTTCACGCTCCCGCCCGGCACCTGACCCGCACCGGAGGCCCGCCATGACCACCACGCCCGAGATCCACCGCGGTCTCACCGGTGTCGTCGTCGACACCACCGCCATCTCCACGGTCATCCAGGAGACCAACTCCCTGACCTACCGCGGCTACGCGGTCCAGGACCTCGCCGCCCACTGCTCGTTCGAGGAGGTCGCCCACCTGCTCTGGTACGGAGAGCTCCCCGACGCCGAGCAGCTGCACGAGTTCCGGGCGCGCGAGCGCACCCTGCGCCCCCTGGACCGCACCGCTGCCGAACTGCTCGCCCGGCTGCCGGAAACCTGCCACCCCATGGACGTGCTGCGCACCGCCGTCAGCTTCTTCGGCTCCGAGGATCCCACCGAGGACGACGGCAGCGCCGCCGCCAACCGCGCCAAGTCACTCGCGCTGCTGGCGAAACTGCCGGTCGTGGTCGCCGCCGACCACCGCCGCCGGCGCGGACTCGCCCCCCTCCAGCCCGACCCTTCCCTCGGCTACGCCGAGAACTTCTTCCACATGTGCTTCGGCGCCCTACCCTCCCCCGAAGTCGTCCGGTGCTTCGAGATCTCCCTCGTCCTCTACGCCGAACACAGCTTCAACGCCTCGACGTTCACCGCCCGCGTCGTCACCTCCACCCTCTCCGACCTCTACAGCGCCGTGACCGCGGCGATCGGCGCGCTGAAGGGCCCGTTGCACGGCGGCGCCAACGAGGCCGTGATGCGCATGCTCCACGAGATCGGCGATCCGCAGCGGGCCGAACGGTGGCTGGACGAGGCGCTGGCCACCAAACGGAAGATCATGGGTTTCGGACACCGCGTCTACAAGCATGGCGACTCCCGCGTCCCGATCATGCAGGAGGCCACCGACCGCCTCGTAGGGAGAGCGGACGACCCGGACGTCGCCCGGCTCGCCACCCTCCACGCGGCACTGCGCCACGCGATGCTCAGCCGCAAGGGCATCCATCCCAACCTCGACTACCCCGCCGGGCTCGCGTACCACCTGATGGGGTTCGACATCCCCACCTTCACCCCGCTCTTCGTGATGAGCCGCATCACCGGATGGACCGCGCACATCACCGAGCAGCTGGAACACAACTCCCTCATCCGCCCGCTGGGCGTCTACAACGGACCGGGCCGGCGCGCGGTCCCGGCACACGCCCGGTAGGTGCCGCGGAGCGAGCGGTGACCGATGGTCCGCCCTCCGTGCCCTCCTCGCCGGCGCCTTGTGCCCGTCGCTCTCGCGGCGCGGCCCCGCCTTGACCTTGACACGTTGACAAGGTCTTCACTACGGGCCAAGGAGGTGGCCCCGATGACCATGCCGAAACAGGACACGAACACGGTGGGAGTTCTCCAGGGGCTGGAGAACGGCAGCTCGTCGGTGCGGCTGCGAGCGGCGCTGGCGGCCGGCACGACCCCGGACCCGCGGATCATCGACACCCTCGTCGCACGCTGCGCGATCGAGCCCGAATTCTCCGTGCGCGAAATGCTTACCTGGGCGCTGATCCGTCAGCCCTCATCGATGACGGTCCCCACGCTCATCGACGAACTCCGCTCGGAGCGGGCGCAGGCACGGAGCCAGGCGTTGCACACGCTGTCCAAGATCGGGGATCGGCAGGCGTGGCCGGCGCTCACACGGGCGCTTTTGACCGACGCCGACGACGAGGTGGCGCGGAGCGCGTGGCGGGCAGCGGTCGTGCTCGTGCCCGAAGGTGAAGAGCCCCAGCTGGCCGGGGTGTTGGCGACGCAGCTCGGGCGCGGCGAGCGTGCGACGCAGTTGAGCCTCAGCCGGGCGCTGATCGCGCTCGGTGAGGTGATGCTGCCGACTCTGCGCGCCGCGAGGACGGATCTCGACCCTCGGGTGCGTCGGCACGCGATCGCCACGGAACGGCTGTTGCGCGACCCGGATGCCGGGTTCGAGTTCGCGATCGAGGAGGCGAAGCGGATCATTGCCCTCGGCACGACCGGCCAGGAGGGGTGAGAGGCAGTGTTGATCGGTGAGGTGGCACGACGGTCCGGGGTCAGCGCCCGCATGCTCAGGCATTACGACTCGCTCGGCCTGGTCCGGCCGACGGGGCGTACCCAGGCGGGCTATCGGGAGTACTCCGGCGCGGACATCCGGCGCATCTTCCACATCGAGAGCCTGCGGTCGTTGGGGCTGTCGCTGCGTGAGGTCGGGTGCGCGCTGGATGATCCTGGCTTCACGCCCTCGGACCTCGTCGACGACCTCATCCGCCAGACGCGCGACCGCATTGCGGGGGAGACGGCGCTGCTCACGCGACTCCGCCGGATCGGCGCCGCGGAACCCGCCGGCTGGGAGGACGTCCTCCAGACCGTCGCACTCCTCCAGGCCTTGGGGTCGGAGAGCGCCGGGAAGCGCCAGCGCGCGGCCTTGTCCTCGGTCGGAGAGGTTCCGTTGCCGGTGGAAGCTCTGGTCGAGGCAGCGTTGAGCGAGACGGACCCGAACGTCGCCGGAGCCCTTCGATGGGCTCTGGCGCAATCGGGCGCGGGCGGATTGGCGCTGCTGGCGGAGGGCCTCGGCTCGCCGGTGGCCGACGTGCGCGAACGTGCCGTCCGGTCCATCGCCGAGATTCCGGACGGTGAGGCGACCGCACTGCTGCGGGACGCCCTCACGAACTCCGACATCGTGGTCCGCAGGTGCGCGGCTGTGGCGCTCGGGGCACGTGGAGTGGCCGACGCGGTCCCGACGCTCATCGGCATGATCGTCGAGGAGGCGAACGACGTCGATGCGGCCGATGCACTGAGCGCCCTGGCGAGCGGGCCCGCTTCGGCGGATCGGATCGCTACCGGGCTCGTCGACCGCCTCGCCGACGGCGCCCTTGACTCGTCTGCACGTCGACGGCTGACAGAGGCGCTCGCGGACATCCCGGGAATCGCCGCGTCACATGCCCTCGGGGATCTGTCACATGACGAAGACCGTGCCGTTGCGCTTACCGCGGCGTACATTCTCACGCTGCGCAATGCACGATAATGGATCTTTCCTGGGGTGCTGTGTGCGTGAGGCTCAGCTGTTGCTGGTCACCGCCGCCAAGGCCACCGCATCGCCGAGGACCCCGGCTGTACCGCGCCGCACCGCCGTGCGGTACAGCCGGGTGAGTAGGTCGTAGGCGGCCTCGCCTGCGCGGGCGGCAGCTGATCCACACCCACGCGGAGGACGGCCGCACCGCAGTATTCAGGGGTCAGCCGGTCACCTGGGCGAGATCGGCGGCTCCGAAGGAGACCGAGAACCGCTCGCACCAGATCACGGCGCTGTGGAACTTCGACAGGTCCGTGCCGGCCGGGACGGTGTAGTTCTGGTTGCCCAGGTTGCCCTTGAGCTTCCCGAGGGCGACGGCTCCGTTCCCGAGTCCCTTCTTGGCCGCATCGGCTTCCTGGGTCGACAGATAGACCCGTACGTCCGGCCCCTCGGAGGTCTTGAGGTGCTCCAGCCGCAACACCTGGCCGCCGTCCGCGAGCCGGACCGTACGGGCGGTGCCGCTGGTGTCGTGTTCGTGGCTGACGAAGCGGCCCTCGGCGAGCCCCGTCGGCGCCGCTCCGCCCTTCGTGCCGGCCTCGTCCTTCCTCTGCGCGGGCGCGGAAACGGTGGGCAGGGCCTCGTTCACCGTCGTGTCGGTGAACGCCTTCCAGGGCTGGAACACAGCGAGCCCGATACCGGCGGCGACCACCAGCACGAGAAGGACGGGCACAACGGTACGGCGCGACATACGGGACACCAAGACCTCCTGAAAAGGGAACGAGCGGGCCGACCGCAACCGGTCGGCCCCGCCGTGTGTCCAGGAAAGCCCAACTCGCCCGCACAGGGGGACCAGGGCCAACGCCCTGTAAGACACCGGTAACCAGCCAGGGACAACCGATCTCCTGCACCCACGCCGCGAACCGCGACTGCTGCTCGCGCAACCACACGGGCAGCACATCGTTCTCCGACCGCAGCACGTCCAACGTACGCGCTTCCCGCATCTCCTCGGCGCTCCAACTCACTCTGCTCATCGGCCCCGACCACAGAGGCGGCCACTGCCATACGCCCCGGCGCACGTGCGGCGTCAGCGTTCGTCTTCCGCCGAGAAGGTCACCTCCGCCGTGTCGACGGTCCCCCCGCGGCGCCCCGGAGCGCTCTGCCACTGCCAGTAGAGGTTGGTATGGGCGATCACCTTGTCCGGGGCCGGCGCGCCGTACTCGGTGAAGTCCTCCGTCGTGTGGGCATCGCCGACCAGCGTGACGTCGTACCCGCGGACCATGCCGCCGTGGAGGGTGGAGCGGATGCATCCGTCGGTCTGCGCGCCGGTGACAACCAGCCGGCCCACGCCACGCTCGGCGAGCAGCGCCTCCAACTCGGTGTCCTCGAAGGAGTCGCCGTAGGTCTTGTGGACGAGGGGCTCCGCATCCTGGCGGACCAGATCCGGGACGTACTGCCAGCTCTCGCTGTCCCGCTTGAGCTCGTCGCTGGAGTGCTGCACCCAGATCACGGGCACCGCCCGCGCGCGAGCCCGGTCGACCAGGGTGGCGATGTTCGCGAGGACGCCGTCGCGGTTGTGGGTGCCGGCCATCACCCCCTTCTGGACGTCGATGACGAGCAGCGCGGTGTTCGGCCGATCGGGCAAGGTCGTCATGGAAGCTCCCCTGTTGCGTGATGTCCCGTCATGACTGGTGTACCGACCAGCGTAGGACGGACCACTGACAACGCCCCCTCGTCGCCGCGTCGGCGGGGATCCTCCCCCCGACATCGCCGAGCGCCGCCCGGGCCGGACTCTGTGGGCCGTCGGTGGCAATGTGGCCCGCCCCCGCTTGCGCCTGCTGCCCGGGCTCCCACCCCGCGCTGAAGAATCGCCTGGTCAGGACGGACAGGCAGACAGCCGCGTCTGAGCAGTACCGAGGGGAACGACCGATGGATGGAGCAGGACGCCCGGACCGTAGAGCTTTTCTCGCCTGTGGATTTGCGGGTGCCACGGCCGCGCTGTCGGGGTGCTCGGCGAAGACGGCCGCCTCGTCGACGCCCGGCCCGTCGACGGCGGGCCCGTCGACGACCGGCGCTTCGCCGACCGGACGCCCGACCACGCCCGCCGCGGCGTTCGCGCGACTGATGGACGGCAACAGGCGCTGGGTGAGCGGAGATCTACAGCACCCCGACCGGGACCCGGACCGGCGTCAGTTCGTGGCCCAGGCGCAGGAGCCGTTCGGGGCGGTCCTCTCGTGCATCGACTCCCGAGTGCCGCCTGAACTCCTCTTCGACACCGGGCTGGGTGACCTCTATGTGATGCGCACGGGCGGCGAGGCGGTCGGCCCGGTGGTCACCGGTTCCGTCGAGTACGGGCCGTTGACGAGTGCCACCCCGCTCATCGTGGTCCTCGGACATCAGCGCTGCGGCGCCGTCAAGGCGGCGTACGAGTCCCTCCGTGACGACAAGCCGCTGCCCGGGAACCTCCAGGCGATCGTCAAGGCGCTGCAGCCGGCCTACGCCGAGGCAGCCCGGAAAGGCGGCGCCGACCCCGTCGACACCATGACCCGCGCCCAGGTCACCTTGACCGCGAACGACCTGCGTTCCAATCAGGACCTCGCCCCGCTCGTGAAAAAGCGCGCCCTTGCCGTGGTCGGCGCCTACTACTCACTCGACACCGGCAAGGTGGAAGTCCTGGTTGGCGCCCCGTCCTGACCGGCCCGTACTCCACGGAGCGCCTGCGTTCCCCACCCGGTCGGTGTCGGCACGGGTCTCCGAGGCGACCTCGACGACGGGCAGCGTGTCCCGGACGAGCAGCGCGGCCCAGGGGCTCCGGGCGGGCTGTCACCGTACGTGCCTGTTCTCGTACAGTACGTGCTGCCTGCGCTCCGTCAGGCGCCAAGTCCACCGGTTCACCAGGAGACAACTGTGGTCACCGACGCCGGCCTCGGCCCCCTCCCGCGCGTTCCCGGGACGGACCGCCCGGTCCCCGAAGCCGAGCCCGCACTCGTGGAGCGGTGGCATTCCGGCGGGGGTGAACTGGTCGATCTGCTGGCCCAGGTGCGCGAGCAGGTCGGCGGTATCGGAGCGTTCCGCCTCGGACCTGACCCCACCGTCCTGGTCACCGACCCGCAGGCGGTCCAGCACGTACTCGCCCATCACCCGGACCGTTACGTCAAGCGCTCCCACCGCGCCCGCCTGCTGATCGGCGACGGCATCGTCGCCGCCACCGGCGCGGCGTGGAAGCGGCAACGCCGCCTGCTGCAATCCCAGTTCACCGGCACCGGGATGCGCCGCTACGAACACCGAATCACCGAGGCCGCCCGGACCACCGCCGGACGCTGGTCGGAGTACGCCCGTACGGGGCGGACCTTCGATGTCGGGCGGGAGATGCACCGCTTTGCCCTGGACACCATCTGGCGCTCGCTCACCGGTCACCCCCTGGACGAGGCAACCGAGCGCGAACTGGCCTCCGTGGCAGCCGTGATGGCCGCCCTTCCGACTCTGCCGGCCGATGCCTCCGACGCCCAGGACGCCGTTGCCGCCGACCTCGCCCGGATCGACGCGGTCGCCCGGCGCGCCGTCGAGGCCGCCCGGAGCGGGGCGGCCGGTCCCGACGGCCCGGGCCTGGTGCACCTCTTGGTGGACGGGAGCTCCGAGCACCCCGAGTACACCGACCGGCTGATCCGCGACGAGCTGGTCACGTTGCTCGTCGCCGGGCACGAGACCACCGCCACCACCCTGACCTGGCTCTATCTGCTCCTCGACCGGTATCCCGCCGCCCGCGAGCGGGCGCTGGCCGCCGGCGACGAAGGATCGACGCAGCGCCGTCAGGCCGTCCAGGCACTGATCCATGAGACGCTCCGGCTCTATCCGCCCGCCTGGCTCCTGCCCCGCCACGCCGCCGAGGACGACACCCTCGCCGGCTACGCCGTCAAGGCGGGCACCGACATCCTGGTCTGCCCCTACCTCACGCACCGCGACCCCCAGCTGTGGCCGGACCCGGAGTCCTTCGCCCCCCAACGCTTCACCGTTCCGGACGGCCGCCCCACCCACCCCGGCGCCTACCTCCCCTTCGGCATCGGCCCCCGCGCCTGCCTCGGTGTGCAGTTCGCGCTCCGCGAAGCGACCGTCCTCCTCGAACACCTCCTGCCGTCCCACACCGTGGCGTTCCCTTCCACCCCCGCGAAGGCGGCCTACGGCATCGTCGTCCGCCCCGACGGGCCGACTCCCGCGACCCTGGAACCCCCACGCGCCTGAGACGTCCCCCACCACACGGTGCCCGGGGCCCGGGCACCGCCGGTACACCAGGAACCGCCGGTACACCAGGGACCGCCGGCACACCGGGAGCTCAGTCCGTCGGCAGGGCGTCCGGCAGGCCGAGCGCCGCGGACACATGGCGCCAGATGGAGGTGAGCGTCGTGTCCAGGGTGACCGTCGGATCGCGCAGCATGAGGCGGATGCCGTAGCCGTCGCTCAGGGACAGGACGAGCGTGCTGAGGGCGTCCACGTCGGTCGGTGTGAACTCACCCGAGGCGATACCGCGCCGTACCGCGCCGGACACCCAGGCGTGCAGTTGCGCGTACAGGTCCACGGCGAAGACGCGGGTGGTCTCGTCGCGCAGCGCCCGGACCCACAGCTCCTGCCACAGTCGCCAGTCCTGGAGCAGTTGGGCGTCGGACGGCAGCAGGTTGCGCAGGATGCGGGCCAGGATGACCGCCGCCGGCGCCGTCCCCGCGTCGCGTTCGACGTCCACGGCGGTGTTGGCGAAGGAATGCGTCATCGCCTCGGTGAACAGCTTCTCGCGCGTGTCGAAGTGGTAGTGCAGCAGCGCCGTCGACACGCCGGCCCGCTCGGCGACCATGCGCATGCGGATCTTCTCGAAGCCGATGTCGGCGATGACCTCGCACGCCGCGGTCAGGATGCGCTCGCGCGTGTCTGCCGTGCGCGCCTTGCTGGACACCCTGCGGCTCCCGTCGTTCGGTGGGCGTACGCCGTGACCATCTTCCCTCACCGCCGACGCCCCGGTGTCACCCCCTCGCGCTCCGGCCGGCTGTCGTACGCGTGGAAGCCCTGCCCGGACTTCCGCCCCAGCAGGCCGGCCTCCACCATCCGGGACAACAGGGGCGGCGGCGAGTACTGGGGCTCGCGGAACTCCGCGTACAGCGACTCGGCGATGGCCCGCGTGGTGTCCAGGCCGATCAGGTCCGCCAGGGCCAGCGGACCGAGCGGGTGCGCGCAGCCGAGGACCATGCCCCGGTCGATGTCCTCGACGGTCGAACTGCCCGACTCCACCATGCGGATGGCGGCCAGGAGGTACGGGACGAGCAGCGCATTGACCACGAACCCGGCCTTGTCCCGGGTGCGGACCACCTCCTTGCCGAGGGCGGTGGTCACAAAGTTCTCGGCCCGGGCCGCGGTGGTGGGCGAGGTGAGCAGCGACGGGACGAGTTCGACGAGTCGCAGGACCGGTACGGGGTTGAAGAAGTGCACGCCGACGACGCGATCGGGGCGGCCGGTCGCGGCGGCGAGCCGGATGACCGGGATGGAGGAGGTGTTGGTCGCAAGGAGGGTGCGTTCGCCGGTGACGAGGGCGTCGAGGCGGGTGAAGACGTCGAGTTTCAGGCCCTCGTCCTCTGCTACCGCCTCGATCACCAGGTCGTGGTCGTGCAGGGCCTCCATCTGGTCGACCACGGTGATCAGGGCCGAGGCGGCCTCGCGCCGCTCGGCGCTGAGCTTGCCGTGGGCGGCGGCGCGGTCGAGCGAGCGGGTGATGCGCCGTAGGCCCGCGCGGGCCGCCTCCGCGTCGCGTTCCACCACCGTTACCGGCAGGTCGGCGCGTGCGCAGACCTCGGCGATCCCGGCGCCCATCAGGCCGCAGCCCACGACCCCTACACGCTCGATGTCGCTCATCCGTCTTCCTCTCCGATCCTGTCGAGTCGTCCGGTATCCGGCCGGTACCGGCTACGGCCGGCCGGGGCGCGCGTGGCGGGCCCCGGCCGCCGGGCGTCATGCGACGGGCAGGTCCAGGACGTCCGTACCGCGCTTGATGAGTTCGTTGGCGATGATCAGCCGCTGGATCTCGGAGGTGCCCTCCCAGATCCGGTCCACGCGCAGCTCGCGGTAGAGCCGTTCGACGGCGTAGGAACGGTCGTAGCCGCGGCCGCCGTGGATCTGCAGGCACCGGTCGATCACCCGGCCCGAGGCCTCGCTGGCCGAGAGCTTGGCGATGGCCGCCTTGGCGTGCAGCGTCTTGCGGTCCTCGGCCGGGGCCTGGTCGATCTCCCACGCGACCTGGTGGGTGTAGGCCCGGTTGACGGCGATGTCGACGGCCGAGTCCGCGAGCATGCCCTGGATCAGCTGGTACGAGGCGATCGGGGCGCCGAACTGCTCCCGCTCCACGGCCCAGTCACGGGCCAGCTCCAGGGCCCGTTCGGCCGCGCCGGTGGTGCGGGCCGCGATCATCAGCCGCTCCTCGGTGAACCAGGAGCGGGTGATGTCGTATCCCTCGCCGATGCCGCCGAGCACGGCGTCCTCGCCGACCTGGACGTCGGTGAAGGTGAACTCGGGGTGCTCGTAGACGAAGGTGTGCATCCAGCGCGGGACGCGCGTCATCTCGATGCCGGGGGTGTCCTTGTCGACGAGGAACAGCGTCGGTGCGCGCTCCGGGCCGGCCGCGGCGAGCACGATCATGAAGTCGGCGTGGTCGCCGACGGTCACGAACCACTTCTCGCCGTTGAGCACCCAGCCCCGGTCGTTCCTGGTCGCGGTGGTGGCGAGGTTCTGCGGGTCCGATCCGGCGCCGGGCTCGGTGACGGCGTAGCAGTCGCGCCGCGCTCCCTTGATCACCGGGACGAGGAAGCGCTCGCGCTGCTCGGGCGTGCAGAACCGGAGGGCGTTGGCGGGCCGCCACACCATGTCCCACAGGGCACCGGTGAGGCGCCCCAACTCCTCCTGCACGGTGACCTGTTCGGCGATGGTGAGGCCGGCGCCGCCCCATTCGGCGGGCATGTTGACGGCCTGGAGTCCGGCGTCCAGGACCGCGTCGCGGATCGTGGCATGGGCGCTCGCGGGCAGGCCGTTGTTCTCCTCGCACTCGATCTCGTAGCCGGCGATGAGGTCGGTGAGGGCGCGCGCGTCGGCCTTGAGCTGTGACTGGCGCGGGGTGAGACGGAAGTCCATGGAAATCCTCGCTGCGTGGTGGCGAAAGGGGGGTTCAGTGCGTGGGGAGGGCCAGGGCGCGGGTGCCGCGCTTGATGAGTTCGTTGGCGATGATCAGCCGCTGGATCTCGGAGGTGCCCTCCCAGATCCGGTCGACGCGCAGCTCGCGGTACATGCGCTCGACGGGGTAGGTGCGGTCGTAGCCGCGGCCGCCGAAGATCTGCAGACAGCGGTCGGCGACCCGGCCGGCGGCCTCGCTGGCGGCGAGCTTGGCGGTGGAGGCCTTGGCGTGCAGGGTCTTGCGGTCGGTGCCCGGCTGGTCGGCCTCCCAGGCGACCTGGTGGGTGTAGGCCCGGTTGACGGCGATGTCGACGGCGCAGTCGGCGAGCATGCCCTGGATCAGCTGGAAGGAGGCGATCGGGGCGCCGAACTGCTCCCGCTCCACGGCCCAGTCACGGGCGAGTTGCAGGGCGCGCTCGGCGGCGCCGACCGTGCGGGCCGCGATCATCAGGCGCTCGTCGGTGAACCATTCCTTGGTCAGCTCGTAGCCGTTGCCGACGCCGCCGAGCACGTCCTCGTCGGCCACGAAGACGTCGGTGAAGGTGAACTCGGGGTGCCCGTTGACGGCGGAGTGCATGAAGTGGGGCACGCGGGTCATCTCGACTCCGGGCGCGGCCTTGTCCACGAAGAAGAGCGTGGGCAGCCGGTCGGGGCCCGCGTCCGCCTGCACCAGCAGGAAGTCGGCGATGTCGCCGCAGGTGACGAACCACTTCTCGCCGTTGAGCAGCCAGCCGCCGTCGGTGCGGGTGGCCGTGGAGGTGCCGGAGGAGGGGTCGGACCCCGCGCCGGGCTCGGTGACGGCGAACGCGTCGAACTTCTCGGCGCGGATCACGGGGAGCAGGTACTTCTCACGCTGCCGCTCGTCGCCCTGGGCCAGGACGTTGGCGGGCCGCCAGGGGATGTCCCACAGGCAGTTGGTGACCTTGCCGAACTCCTCCTCGACGATGACCTGGTCGAGGAGGCTGAGGCCGGCCCCGCCCCACTCGGCGGGCATGTTGATGGCGTAGACCCCGGCGTCCATGGCGGCCCGGGTCAGTTCGGTCACGAGCCGCTGCGGGAGGGGTCCGCCGGCCTGCTCGGACTGGTCCTCGTAACGCATCAGCAGCCGTGCGTAGTCGGCGGCGCGGCGCTTCAGGTCGGCCTGCTCGGGGGTGTAGCGCATGTCCATGGTGGCCTCTTCGGTCGTGGGACGGCGGGCGGGAAGGGTCAGGCGAGTACGGCGCGGGAGTCGAGGGCGAGGACGCCGTCGGGGCGTACGAGAAGGGGGTTGACCTCGATCTCGGCGATCTCCGGGTGGGCGGCGGCGAACGCGGTGATCGTCTCGACGGCCGCCGCGGCCGCCACGACATCGACCGGGGGTCTGCCGCGCACTCCGTCGAGCAGGGCGGCGGTGCGCAGCCCGCGCAGCAGATGCAGGGCGCGGCCGGCGGGCACGGGGGCCAGGGTGAAGGCGACGTCGTGCAGCGCCTCGGCCAGCACTCCGCCGAGGCCCACCATGGCGACCGGACCGAACCGCGGGTCCCGGTTGACGCCGACGATCAGCTCGATGCCGTCGGTGAGGTCCGCCATGGCCTCCACGGAGTAGGCGGCGGCGCCGAGCCGGGCGTGCATCTCCCGGAAGGCGGCGAGCAGTTCGTCGGGTCCGGCCAGGCCCAGTGCGACGCCTCCCGCGTCGGACTTGTGCAGCAGATGCAGGGCCTTGAGGACGTAGGGCCCGGTGAACTCCTCGGTCGCGGCGCGCAGTTCGGCCTCGTCGTGGATCTCGCGGGCGGCGGGAAAGGCGAGTCCGGCCGCTTCGAGGGCCCCGCGGGTCTCCATGTAGCCGCTCGCGCGCAGCGGTGGCGCGGGCGGGGGCAGGGGCGTGACGCCGGTGCGCAGTGCGCGGGGTGCCGCGGCGGAGAGCGCGCGGGCGGCGTCCTCGGTGGCGTCGAAGACCGGTATGCCGGCGTCCCGGAGGGTGCGGCAGCTCGGGGAGTGGGGGTACATCGACTGCACCACCAGGGGTTTGGCGATGGCACGGTGACGGGCCGCGATGCGGCGCGCCGCGGCCAGTTCGCCCTCCGCGAGCGCCCTTCCTCCTCCTCCGAGACCGCCGTCGGCCGCCGCGTAGCCGCCGAAGTAGCCGGTCATCAGAACGGCGTCCACTTCCGGGGCCGCCAGCAGCGCGGCGACGCTCTCCGCGTACGAGCCGGGGTCCTGCTCGCCCCTTCCGGCGAGGTCCACCGGGTTGGCGACGGCCGACTGCTCCCACAGGGCCTCGCGCAGCCGCAGGCGGGTGGGCTCCCGGAGTTCGGGCACGGTCAGCCCGGCGGCCTCGACGGCGTCGGCGGCGACGACGCCGTGTCCGCCGCCGTCCGTGAGCACGGCGACCCGGCGGCCGGCCGCCCGGCGCCGGCCGTTCAACGCGGCCAGCGCGACGGCGAGTTCGCGGGGCGTGGCGACCAGTTCCACACCGGCGTCGCGGCAGGCCGCGGTCACCACGTCGGCGGAGGTGGTCAGCGCCCCGGTGTGCGACTGGGCGCTGCGGGCGGAGGCGTCGCCGCGGCCGGCGGTGAGCAGCACCACGGGTTTCCCGGCGTCGGCGGCCGCCTCGGCGAAGGCGCGTCCGTCGCCGAAGTCCTCCGCGTAGACCGCGATGGCGCGGGTGCCCTCGTGCCGGGCGCAGTCGGCGAGCAGGTCAACGAGGGTGACGTCGGCCTGGTTGCCGAGCGAGACGAAGCGGGAGAAGCCGAGGCCGTGCGGGGCGAAGCGGAGCTGGAGTTCGAGGGCGAGGTTGCCGCTCTGGCTCAGGAGCGCGACGCCGCCGGGGGTGAAGGTGTCGGAGGCCAGGAAGAGGTCGGTGGTGTTGTCGGCCAGCCCCAGGCAGTTGGGCCCGACCAGCACGGCGCCCGCGGCACGTACACGTTCGGCGACGGCCTGCTGGCGTGCCCGCCCCGCGTCGCCGGTCTCGGCGAATCCCGCGGTGATCGCGACGATCGCCCTGGCCCCGCACCGCAGGGCCTCGTCGACGGCGTCCTCGAAGCCGGCGGCGGGCACGGAGACCACCGCCAGGTCGACGGGCTCGCCGAGCGCGCTCAGGCTGGGCGCGGCAGGCCGGCCGAGCACCGTGCCGCCGCGGCGGTTGACCAGGTGGACGGGGCGGCGGCCGTTCGCGCGGACGGCCTGCGCGGCGATGGCGTGGCCGTACTTGGCCGGGTCGTCGCTGGCTCCGACGACGGCGACGGAGACGGGGTCGAAGAGGGCGGACAGGTCGCGTCCCATGTCACTTCACCACCCGCAGGGCGGAGTTGGGGCAGGCGGCCACGGCGTCCGCGGCGGCTTCCTCGCCGCCTTGCGGGACGTCGTTGCCGCGCACCTGCGCGTAGCCCCACTCGTCGAGGTCGATCAGTTCGGGCGCGGGTTCCTGGCAGAGGCCGTAGCCCTGGCAGCGGGTGGAGTCCAGCAGGAGTTTCATGGCGGTCCTTTCAGTGCGCGGGGTTCGGTCGGCGGGGTGGGGTGGGTCAGGGCACCGGCACCGTGAAGCGGCGGCCGCTGCCGGGTGCCGCGTCCGCGCACGCGGGGCAGGTGGCGCCGCGGTGGGCGTCGACCCGGTCGGGGAAGTGGGCGAGGAGGGTGGCGACGATGCGGGCGGCGGCGTCGAGCAGTCCGCAGGCACCGCGGCCGGGCAACTGCCGTGACCAGCGGCGCAGTTGGTCGGCCGTGTCGTCGCCCGCCTCACCGTGTGCGACGGTGGCGAGCGTTCCGGCCAGCGCCCCGGTGCCGGAGACGCACACCCCGCATTGCCGGGCACTCTGCGCCGCCAGATAGGCCGCGGCTTCGGCGGCCACGCCGACCGGGCAGTCCTGCGGGTGCAGGAAGTGCAGCGCTCCGCAGCCGAGCGCGCCACCGGCCGCGTTCAGACGGTCCTGGTCGAGCGGAAGGTCCGTCCAGCCCGCGCCGTACAGGCCGCCGAACAGCCCGCCCAGCAGGACCCCTTCGGCCCCGCCGTGCCCGCCCAGGTCGGCGAGGACCTTCAACTGCGTACCGGCGGGCACCTCGACCAGCGCGGTGCCACCGGTCCCGGGGCCCGCGAGCGTCACCAGATGCGTACCGGCGACGAGTGCCGCATCGTCGGGACGCGCGTGCATCAGCGCGACACGGGCCAGCGTCTCCACGTTGGCGACGAGGGTGGGCGCGCCACCGACGCCGCTCTCGAACGGACGGGGTGGCTTCGCCCGGGGCAGGGCCGGGCCGCCGTCGATGCGCCGTACGGCCGCGGTCTCCTCCCCCGCTACGTAGGCGTGCTCCACCCGTACGACGTCGACGGGCAGGTCCGGGGGGCGTTCGGCGAGCGCCTGGCGGACGGCGTGCTCGGCCGGGGCATCGGAGAGGTACACGAAGCCGCGGTCGGCGCCGGTCATGGCGGCGGCCAGCCTGAGGCCGTCCAGGACCGTGTGCGGTCGGTGACGCAGCAGCCAGCGGTCCTTGACGGAACCCGGCTCGCCCTCCTCGCCGTTGGCGACGACGACGGGCCGACCCGGTGCATCGCGTACGGTGCGCAGCTTGACGGCGGCGGGGAATCCGGCCCCGCCCCGGCCACGCAGTCCCGCCGTGGCGATCCGGTCGAGCAGCCGGTCGGGCACCGGCAGGGGGGCGTAGCCGTCGGCGGCGAGGTAGGGGGAGAGGTCCTCGCCACCGGCGGACGCTGGGGCGAGCAGGCCGTGCCGTCCTTCGGGGAGGAGCGAGAACACGCCGGTCATACGGTGCTCCTGGGCTCGGAGTGGCCGATGGGGGCGGGGGCACGGCGGGCTCTGAGGCGCGCCAACGCCCGTTCCAGATCGCGCCGTTGCACGGCGGTGCGCGCGTAACCGGCCCCGGGCAGGCCGATCAGCATGCGGTGGTGGTCGAGGACGACCTCGCCGGCCACCAGGGCGGGCCGCGGGTCGGCGGTCGCGGATCCCGCCGCGGCCTCGACGACGAGGGTGGTGACCTCGCCGAGGTAGCGCAGCCAGCGGCGTTGCGTGCCGCGCAGCACCAGCCGCTCGACGCGGTGCCGCTCGGCGGCGACGAGCGCCGACGGCGGGCGGTCGTCCGCCGGGGCCCGCAGGGCAGCCACCACAACGGGCAGTTCCTGTTCGGGCTCGGGGGTGAGGCCGAGCCATACCAGACTTCGACGAGCGCTCATGCGTGCCTCCGGGAGCGCACCGTCTCCGGGTGGTCCGGAGAACGGCGTGGCGCGGCGATGGCGTGGACGGGGAGGCTCCGGCGCCGTGAGGAGAGGGGCGGGGAGCTGTGCGGGGTGCCCGGCCGGGGCCGTGCACGGCGTGGACGGAGGGTGTCCGGATCGGTGTGCGGGGCCCGTCTGGGCCGACACCTGCCGGACCGGGGGCGGCCGGATCCGGCCGCCCGGTGGGGTGCGGACGGTGTCCGCGGGCTTACGGAATGCGCCTGGGCGACCGTCTGCGGGCCCGGGCCATCCGCCTACCAGGAGACTAACTAACTAATTAGTCAGCCCACAAGTCTTGACTTGACTCCACGGCGGGCGCAGTCTGACTAACCAATTAGTCAGCCGGGATCCCGGCAGGTCCGGAAGCCGCAGACGGCACACCTGCCGCCGCCCGTTCCGCGTACAGCCTCACCGCCCATCGCCGCCGCCGCGGCGCGGAGGAGGACTCCATGCACCCCTCGACCACCCGGGCAGCCGCCCACTCCCCTGCCCCGCCGGAGCCGTCCTCCGAGCACCCCGGGGAAGCGCTGCCCGCGCACTACTACACCGACCCGACCGTCGCCGAGGCCGAGACCGAGCGCATCTTCGCCAAGTCCTGGCAGCTCGTCTGCCACGAATCCGACCTCCCCGGCCCCGGCGCACGGCTGGTCGGCTCGGTAGCCGGCCGGGAGGTGCTGGTCGTCCGTACCGAGGACGGCGACCTCGCCGCCCACCTCAACGTCTGCCGGCACCGCGGCACCCGCCTGGTGGCCGCCCCCGAGTCGTCGGGCAAGGCCATCCGCTGCCCGTACCACGGCTGGACCTACAAGCTGGACGGACGGCTCGTCGGCGCCCCCGAGGCCCGCCGGATCCCCTGCCTGGACAAGCCCCGCCTGGGGCTGCACCCGGTCAAGGTGGAGTCCTTCCTCGGCTTCGTCTTCGCCAACCTCGATCTCGACGCCGTGCCGCTCGCGGAGAGCTGCGCCGGGCTCGCCGAGGCCGTCGGCCACTATGCCGGGCCCGGCCTGGTACCCGTCGGCAAGTACCGCATCCACGACCTCAAGGGCGGCGAGGAGCAGAACGCCAACTGGAAGGTGATCGTCGACAACTATCTCGAGGGCTACCACGTCCCCGTGGCCCACCCCGCGCTCATGCGGCTGCTGGACTACCAGGCGTACACGGTGGACGTGCAGGAGAACTACGTTCTTTTCGAGTCCCCGCTGCGCGACAAGCCGTCCTCGAACTGGACCGAGCGGCTCTACCAGCGGCTGGCGACCCCCATGCCGGGGCTGACCGAGGCCGACCGGCGCGTATGGCGCTACGCCGTGATCTATCCCAACACCCTCATCGACTTCTACCCTGACCACGTGCTCGCGTGGACCGCCCTGCCCACCGCCCAGGACCGGGCGGCGATCCCCGGCGCCTTCTACACCCGGCACGGGGAGAGCGTCCGCACCCGGCTGGCCCGGCGGCTGAACATCCACATCGGCTGGGTCACCAACGACGAGGACGCCGAGCTGGTGGAGCGCGTGCAGGCCGGACTGCGTACGCCCGGCTTCGAGCCGGGTCCGCTCTCCGCTCGCGAGGCCGCCGTCGGCTGGTTCGCCCGCCGGGTCCGGGACGACCTGGAGGGGGACGCACAGTGACGGCCTCCCGCGCGGCCGCCGCGCCGCACTCGCCCGCCGTACGCCTTCCGTCGGGCTTATCCCGCGCCCGCTGACGCGCGCTCGCACCCTCCCCAGACCGGTCTTCACTACGGAGTCAGGGCCTCCGTGAGCCGACCAACCGGTCCCGCCCTGGACTTGTGCCGTTCCTCGACGGAGAGGACGCTCCATGTCCCCCGAGGTACCCCCACCGACCCGACGCGCCGTGCTGCGGGCAGGCGCCTTCGGCCTGCTCGGCGCCGCGGCCGGTGGCTGTGGGTTCATGCCCGCGAAAGCACCCGACGCCAAGGCCCTCGCCCCGGTCCGGCCGCGCGTCGACGGCGATCTCGTCTATTTCAACTGGGCCGACTACGTCGACCCGTCCGTATTCAGGGGCTTCGAGAAGGAGTACGGCGTCAAGGTCATCCAGTCGAACTTCGACTCGATGGAAGGCATGGTCGCCAAGCTCAACGCCGGGAACCGCTACGACATCATCTTCCCCACCGCCAAGTGGGCCCAGCGCCTGGTCCGCGGCGGCCGGCTGCGCCGCATCGACCACTCCCGACTCGCCCATGCGCACGCCGTGTTCGGCACGTACACCTACTTCGCCGACCCCTGGTACGACCCCGGTTCCGCGCACACCGTCCCCTTCACCGCGTACAAGACCGGCATCGGCTGGCGCCGCGACCGGATCGGCGAGCTGACCGACTCCTGGAAGGACCTGTGGAGCGACAAGGCCCGGGGCAAGGTCTTCCTGCTCGACGACCGGGACGAGGTCCTCGGCATGGGCGCCCTCGAACTCGGGCTGGACGTCAGCACCGGGGACTCCGGCGACCTCGACCGCATCACCTCCCTGCTGGGCACCCTGCGACCGCGGCTGCGCGGCTTCTCCAGCGACAGCTACAACAACCTCCTCAACGGCAACGCGCTCATGACGCAGGCGTGGAGCGGCGACATGGCCGCCATGCTCAACCAGGCCAAGGACCCTTCCGTGTTCGGCTTCCAGGCTCCCAAGAAGGGCGCGCCGATCAACTCCGACTGCTACGCCATCCCCTGGAACGCCCCCCACCCCGGCACCGCGATGCTGTTCATCGACTACATGCTGCGGCCGGAGAACGTGAAGAAGAACATCGAGTACATCGGCTACCCGATGCCGGTGGCGGGCTACGAGAAGGTCTACGCGGACGTGGTCAAACCCTTCCCCGAGTGTCTCGTCACCCAGGACGACCTGAAGGCGGACCTGTTCTTCCGCAACGGCAGCCGCGCGGTGGAGAACGCCCGCGACACCGCCTGGACCCATGTGAAGGCGGGCTGACATGCCACTGCTCCGTCGCTCCTCGCGCACCCGCCGCCGCGGCCCGGACGCCACCGGCACCCGCATGTGGACCTGGTTGATGCTGCCTGGCACCCTGTGGATGACCGGCTTCCTGATCGCCTCACTGGCGCTGGTCGCCGTCCTCTCGGTCGGCACCACCGACGAGCTCGGCAACCCGCGCTTCGGCTTCGACCTGTCCGGCGTGCGTGCCCTCGCCGACTCCGCCTACACCGACGTCCTGGCACGATCCCTCGGCTACGCCCTGCTGACCTGCGCGATCAGCCTGCTGATCGCCTACCCGGTGGCGTACACCATCGCCCTGCACGGCGGACGCTACAAACACGCGCTGATCGCCGCGATCGTGGTGCCGTTCTTCGCCAACTACCTGGTGCGGATGTACGGCTGGTCGGTGGTGCTCTCCGACGACGGGCCCGTGCTGCGCGCGCTGCGCGCGGTGGGACTGGCCGACGCGGGCACGAAGATCCTCAACACCGGCGTCGGCGTGGTCGCGGGACTCGTCTACGGCTTCGTCGTCTTCATGATCATCCCGCTGTACGCGGCCCTGGAACGGCTGGACGTCTCCCTCATCGAGGCCGGCCGCGACCTGTACGGCGGCCCGATCCGCACCTTCTTCTTCGTCACCCTGCCCGCAACCCGGCAGGGCGCGGCGGCCGGACTCGTCCTGGTCTTCCTGCCCGCCATGGGCGACTTCGTCAGCGCACAGCTCATGGGAGGCCCGGACCAGATCATGATCGGCAATCTCATCCAGGACAAGTTCTTCCAGGGCCAGAACTGGCCGCTGGGCTCCGCACTCACCATGCTGCTGATGCTGGTCCTGCTGATCGGGATGTTCGGCTATCTGCGACGCACCCGCAAGGACGAGGCGGAGGCCCGCCGATGACCCTGCTGCGCGAGTCCGCCACCACCGCCCCGGCCCGTCCGGCCACCCGGAAGCGCGCGCGGCGCGGCCGTACCGACCGCAGGCCCCGGATCCTCATCGCCGTCACCGCGCTCTTCTTCGCGCTGCTCTACCTGCCCATCGCCGTGGTGGCCCTGTTCTCCTTCAACTCCAAGAAGTCCCTGACCGTGTTCGGCGGGTTCAGCCTGCGCTGGTACCACGCGTTCGTCCACGACGACCTCATCATCTCGTCGCTGAGCACCAGCCTGCGGATCTCCCTGGTGGCGATGGCCGGTTCCCTCGTCCTCGGGGTGGCGCTCGCGCTGGGCCTGGTCCGCAGCCGCACCCGGCTCGGCTCGCTGGCCGGCCTGATCATGCTGGTGCCGCTGATCACGCCGGAGATCGTCACGGGCGTCGCGTCGATGCTGCTGTTCAAGGGCCTGGGTGTGACCCTGTCCACCGGCACGGTGATGCTCGCCGAGATCACCTTCTCGATCTCCTACGTCACGGTCGTCCTGCGGTCCCGGGTCGCCGCGCTGAACCCGGAGGTGGAGGAGGCCGCGATGGACCTCGGCGCCACCCGCTGGCAAGCGGTGCGCCTGGTGACCCTGCCGGCCCTGTTGCCCGCCGTGCTCGCCTCCGCCGTACTGATCTTCGCGCTCGTCTTCGACGACTTCGTCCTCGCCTACTTCACCACCGGCGTCGACCCCCAGCCGCTGTCGGTACGGATCTACTCGGCGATCCGCTTCGGCGTACAGCCCACCATCAACGCGGTCGGCACGCTGATGCTCGCGGGATCCATCGCCCTGATCGCCCTGGCCCTGTTCATCCCGCGCCTCTTCGGCCGCCGCGGCGGCCTCGACATCCTCTCCGGAGAGTGACCCCATGGACGCGACCCCCGCAGTCCGGCTCGACGGCGTCTCCAAGCAGTTCGCGGACTCCTACGCCGTCCACCGCCTCGACCTCGACATCGAGGCCGGACACTTCTTCTCCCTGCTGGGCCCCTCCGGCTGCGGCAAGACCACCTCGCTGCGCATGATCGGCGGGTTCAGCGACCCCACCGAAGGTTCGGTGCTGCTCGCCGGTGAGGACGTGACCGCGCTGCCGCCGAACCGGCGCAACGTCAACACCGTCTTCCAGAGTTACGCGCTGTTCGACCATCTGAGCGTCGCCGACAACGTGGCCTTCGGCCTCAAGCGCAAGGGCGTCGGCAAGGCCGAGAGGCGGCTGCGGGTCGGCGAGATGCTGGAGCTGGTCCAGCTCGCCGGTCTCGCCGACCGCAAGCCCCGTACCCTCTCCGGCGGCCAGCGCCAGCGCGTCGCCCTTGCCCGCGCGCTCGTCAACCGTCCGGCCGTCCTGCTCCTCGACGAGCCGCTGGCCGCCCTCGACCTGAAGCTGCGCAAGCAGATGCAGGTGGAGCTGAAGCAGATCCAGCGCGAGGTGGGCATCACCTTCGTCTTCGTCACCCACGACCAGGACGAGGCGCTGACCATGTCCGACCGGATCGCCGTGATGAACGCGGGGCGCATCGAGCAGTGCGGCACCCCCGAGGACATCTACGAACACCCCGCCAGCCGCTTCGTCGCCTCCTTCATGGGCACCTCCAACCTGATGACCGGCACCTACCGGGACGGTGCGGTGGCGCTGGAGAAGGGTCCGGCCCTGCCCGTCGGCCCCCGTACCGGCATCGCGGACGGCACCGCCGTCAGTGTGTCCGTGCGCCCCGAGAAGATCTGGCTGTCCGACTTCGAACCGGGCATGTCGATGCTGCGCGGCGTCATCCGCGAAACCGTCTACAGCGGCCCGACCACGACCTACCTCATCGAACTCGCCCCCGGCGTCACGCTGTCCGTCCTGGAGCAGAACACGGCCCGCGCGCGCATGGAGGACCGCTGGAGCGGCGGCGAGACGGTGGAGTTCGGCTGGCTCCCCGAGCACTGCCTGGTCCTGGCCTGACGCCCGCACCCGAACCCCCGTACCGACGAAAGCGAAGCTGATGCATCACGACGTGATCGTGCTCGGCGCCGGGCTGGCCGGGCTCGCCGCCGCCCGGGACCTGGCGGCCGCCGGCACCGACGTGCTCGTCCTGGAGGCCCGGGACCGCGTCGGCGGCCGGGTCGAGCAGACCCGTACGCCCGACGGCCGCACCGTCCAGCTGGGCGGTGAGGTGGTCGGCCGCGGGCACACCGCCTACCTTCGACTCGCCGAGGAACTCGGCCTCGACCTGGTCCCCAGCTATGTCGCCGAACCCGGCCGCCTCACCCGTGCCACGCCGGAGGGCCGCTCGGCCGGCGATCCCCCGCACTGGTTCGGCCCCGGCGACGCGGCCCTGCACGAGCGGCTCGGCGCGGAATACACCGACCTGGCCGCCGGCGTCGATCCCGACGCCCCCTGGTCGCACCCGGACGCGACCGCCCTGGACCGGCTGTCCGTGGCCGACTGGCTGCGCTCCCGGCATGCCACGCCCGCCGTGGTCCGCCTGTGGGACATCGGTCAACTCGCCCTGGCCGGCGGCTCCTACGAGCGGATCTCGCTGCTGGCGGCGCTGCGCAAGAGCGCGGCGGTCCCCGGCTCGGGCACCGGCGACTACGACTACGACGACTGGGAGGGGCTGCGGCTGGCGGCGGGATCGGCGACGCTCGCCGAGGTCATGGGCCGCGAGCTGGGCCCGCGCATCCGGCTCGGCTCCCCCGTCGCCGCCCTGGACATCCGCCCCGGCCGCTGCGCGGTGCGCCTGGTCACCGGCGAGGTGTTCACCGCCGGGGCCGTGGTGAGCGCCCTTCCCGTGGGTCCCCTGCGGGCCGTCGCCGTCAGCGGCGTGAGCGAGGCCCGGCTCGCCTCGCTGCACCGGCAGCGCCATGCAGCGGCCGCGAAGTTCGCCGCCGTCTACGACCGGCCCTTCTGGCGCGCCGACGGACTCAACGGCCTGTCCGAGTCCGAGGGGGTGCTGGGCAGCACCTGGCCGCAGAGCGAGGGCATCCTGTCGGCGCTGATACCGCCCGAGCGCTACGGCGTCCTGCTCGGCACCCCGCCCCACCTGCGCACCCCCGAGCTGCTTGCCGAGATGGCCGCCATGTTCGGCGACGAGGCACACCGGCCGACCGCCTGCCACCTGCGGCTGTGGGGCACCGACCCATGGACGCAGGGCTATGTCACCCAGTGGCCGCCGGGCGAGGTCATGGCCGTCGGCCCGCTGCACGGCACCCACGAACCGCCGTTCTACGTCTGCGGCTCCGACCAGTGGGTCGCCGGCTACATGGAAGGCGCCGTCCGCACCGGCCGCGCCGCCGCCGAGGAGGCACTGCGCCGTGGCTGACACCGAACGCCTGAGGTCCGTCCTCAACCACATCGGCGCCAAGGAAGTCGCGGCCGCCTCCGGCGCCACCCTGTCGCTGGTCGACCCGGCCACCGGACTCCCCCACGGCTCGGCCCCGCTCTCCGGCCCCGAGGACGTGGACGCGGCCTGCCGGGCGGCGCAGGACGCCTTTCCCGGCTGGTCGGCCACGGCCCCGGGGGAACGGCAGGCCGCGCTGCTGCGCCTCGCCGACGCCCTGGAGTGGGAGGCGTACGCGCTGGCCAGCGCCGAGGTGGCCGACACGGGCAAGCCGCGCGCGCTGTTCCTGGCGGACGAGCTGCCCGCGATCGTCGACGTGCTGCGGTACTTCGCCGGAGCCGCCCGGAACCTGCCGGGCACCGCCGCCGCCGAGTACACGCCGGGCCGCACCTCCGTCCTGCGGCGGGAGCCGGTCGGCGTCTGCGCCCAGATCACGCCGTGGAACTACCCGCTGATGATGGCCGTGTGGAAGATCGCCCCCGCGCTCGCCGCCGGCAACACCGTCGTCCTCAAACCGTCCGACAGCACGCCGTCGTCGGCCGTGCTCCTCGCCCGGCTGGCCGCCGAGCACCTGCCGCCCGGCGTGCTCAACGTCGTCTGCGGCGACCGCGACACCGGGCGCTGCCTCGTCACCCACCCCCTTGTCCGGCTGGTGGCCGTCACCGGCAGCGTCCGCGCCGGACAGGAGATCGCCGCCGCGGCGGCCGCCGACCTCAAGCGGCTCCACCTCGAACTGGGCGGCAACGCACCGGTGCTGGTCCACGACGACGCCGATCTCGACGACACGGTCGAGCAGTTGTCGTCGCTGGCCTTCTACAACGCGGGCCAGGACTGCACGGCCGCCACCAGGATCCTGGTCCATCACCGGATCCACGACGCCTTCGTGGCCGCCTTCGCCGACCGGGCCGCGGAACGCCTGCCCGGCGCCCCCGACGACGCCCACGCCGCCTTCGGCCCACTCGCCAGTGCCGCCCAACTCGCCTCCGTGCAGGGCCTGTTGCGACGTCTGCCGGACCACGCCGAGATCGTCACCGGCGGCGCGTCCCCCACCCGTCCGGGCTACTTCCACGAGGCCACGGTGGTCGCGGGGGCGCAGCAGAAGGACGAGATCGTCCAGAGCGAGGTGTTCGGCCCGGTCGTCACCGTCCAGCCGTTCGCCGACGAGTCCGAGGCCCTCCGGATGGCGAACGACGTGCCCCAGGGACTCGCCGCGAGCGTCTGGACCCGCGACCACGACCGCGCCATGCGCGCCAGCCGCGCGCTGCACACCGGCATCGTCTGGGTCAACACCCACGGCACGACGGTGTCGGAGATGCCGCACGGCGGCGTACGCCACTCCGGCTACGGCAGCGACCTCTCGCTCGCCGGGCTGCTCGACTACACGCAGGTCAAGCACGTCATGCTGTGACGGACCGCGGCGGCCGGTACGGCGGTGAGGGGTGCATCCCGGCATGGGACGCCGACACGGGCCGCCGACCGCCGCGCGCTCATGCCTCCTGTCCGGGCGGACCGGCGCGGTCCGCGAAGACGCCCTTCAGCATGCCGGTGGCCTGTCCGACCTCGATCAGGTGGCCGTCCGGATCGCGGAGGTAGCAGCGGAGTTCGGCCTTGCGGTCGAGGGGCTCGGTGAGGAACTGCGCGCCCTTGGCCACGGCCTGCTCGTAGAAGGCCGCGATGTCGGCCACCCGTACGTTGAGGAAGGAGGAGACGGGGTCGCCCGGTTCGGGGGCGGTGAGGGTGACGTCCGGCTTGTCGGGGGTGGGGCCACCGCCCGGGTTCATGATGATCCAGCCATTGGCGATCTTCACGATGCAGGGGTTCTCCGCCAGCACCACCTCACCGCCGAAGACGTCCGCGTAGAAGCGCCGCGATGTCGCGACGTCCCGCACGGTCAGGAAGTGCGTCAGCACCAGCCCCTCGGTGGGTGTCGGCCAGTCGTCGTGATGCGTCATCGGGTCATCCCTTCGTCTCCGCGCCGACCGGGCCCGAACTCCAGCGCGCGGGGTCGACCTCGAGCGATGCCCGGTCCCATCCGGCCCGCTCGGCGGCCGCCTCATAGGTGCTGTGCAGGAAGCCGGAGAGCGTCCGGTCCGGGTCGCCGGAGCGGCGCACCGCTTCGTACGGCAGCAGGAACTGGCCGTTCTCCTGGCTGTAGAACGCCTCGGAGGGCGCGACCGGGCTGTCCGCGAAGCCCTCCGGTTCGGGGTAGGCGTAGGAGTAGAAGGCCCCTTCGTCCCCGCCGCCCGGCCAGAACCCGCAACTGCTCAGCTCGCGCGAGTAGCCCTCCACCATGACCCAGTCACCGCAGTTGGGTGCGCCTCCGGGGTGTCGCGGGGCACCGCGCCCGGAGAACCGGGTGCACGCCAGGTCCATGGCGCCCCAGAAGAAGTGGACGGGGCTGACCTTGCCGGCGAAGTGTGCGCGGAATTCCCCGAACACCCGGTTGGCCTGCAGGAGTTGGCGCCAGAAGAGCTGCGCCGCGGCCGGGTCGTAGGTGTGGTGCCGGTAGTCCTCCGCGAACGGGATCGCCGGCTCGACCTCGTTCGGATGCCCCTGGATGGTGGTGGGGACGCCCAGTTCCTCCAGGGCCCGCAGGAAACGGGTGCCGAAGTCGGCCACCGGCATGGACTCCAACGTGATGCGGCGGGCGCCGCCGTCACTGGTGCGCAGATTCAGCGCGTGGTCGAGGAAGTCGAATTCGATGTCGAAGACGCCCGCGCCGTGCGGAATGGCGGAGGTGGTCAGTCCCCGCGGGCTGACGTAGAAGGTCACCTGCCACCAGTGGTTGACCAGCGGGGCATGCGCCAGCCGGACCTTGCCGACCATCTGCGTCCACATGTGCAGCGTCTCGCGGGTCTCGGTCCAGTCGGCCACGCGCAACTGCGGCCACGCCGCCGCACCCGGCCGGGAGGTTCCCGTCGTCCCCATGATCCCTCCGCTCCATGGCCTCGGGCGGCTCCCCGGTACGCGGTGACCGACACCGGCCGGACGGTTGCCCTGGAGGGACGCGGTGGGCGATGCCGTCCCCCTCTCCACCTTGCGCAGGTCTCCTGGCCGCAGCAACTCGATGCGCGGGGACGGCGCGGCCCCGCAGTGAGCGGCCGCCGCGTGGCGGGCGGCGCACCGGGCGGCCTACACGCCGGCCGTCCGCGGTTCGTCGGTGCGGACGACGGCGGCGATGACGTCGTTGAACGCCTCGGTGGAGCTGGGGTGGGTGTAGACGGCGCTGCGCAGGTCGGCCGCCTTGATGCCGTGTCGCATGGCGAGTGCGACGGTGTTGACGAGTTCCTGCGCGTCGACGCTGAGCAGGGCGGCGCCGAGGATCTCGTCGGTGTCGGCGTCCATGACGAACTTCATCATCCCGCGGGTCTCCTCGACGATGTAGGCGCGCGGCATGGCCACGATGTCGGCGACGGCCTGGCTGCCGATCTTCACCCGGCGTCCGGCCGCGCGGGCCTGCTTCTCGGTGAGTCCGACGGTCGCCAGCGGCGGGGTCATGAAAAGGGTGTGGGGGATCGCCACCCGGTCATCGGTCGAGCGCTTGCCTTCGCCGGTGAGCTGGTCGAGCACGATGCGGCTGTCGTCGAGGGAGATGTAGGTGAACTGCGGTCCGCCGTTGACGTCGCCGAGGGCGTAGATGTGCGGCCGGCTGGTGCGCAGGTAGGCGTCGACCTGGACGGCTCCGCGCTCGGTAATGGCGACGCCGGCGGCATCGAGGCCGAGGTCCTGGGTGGCGGGGGCGCGGCCGGCGGCGACGAGGACCGCGTCGGCTTCGACGGTGTGGCGCACGCCGTCCGTCTCATAGGTGAGGGTCGCGCCGGTCTCCCCGTCGCGGACTTCGGTCACCTCAGCGCCCGCGACGATCTCGATGCCGTCGTCGGTGAGGATCTTCACCGCCGCCGCGGCGATGTCGTCGTCCTGGTGGCCGAGGATCTTCGGGGCGGCCTCGAACATGGTGACCTGCGAGCCGAATCCGCCGTAGATCGCGGCGAACTCGATGCCGAGGTAGCCGCCGCCGACGATGGCCAGGCGGTCCGGCAGGACGGTCGACTCGATCAGCTCGGTGCTGGTGACGAGGTACGCGCTCTCCCGCAGCCCCGGAATGCGGGGGACGACCGGCTGGGAGCCGGTGTTGATCAGGATGGCCTCGCCCGTGACGGTGACCTGGCCGGTGCCGGTGTCCACGGCGACGGTGTGGGGGTCGAGGAACCGGCCGTGGCCGGTGAGGACCGTGACGGTGTCCATGCCGTTGAGCGCGTCGTAATTGCCGCCGCGGAACAGCTTGGTGAGGGCCTGGGTCTCCTGCACGGAGCGCTCGTACCACTCCTGCGGCGGGTCCTGGGGGCGGCGTTTGCCGGAGCGGTGGACGAGTGCCTTGGTCGGTACGCAGCCGACGTTGGGACAGGTGCCGCCGTACATGTGCGCGGACTGCTCGACGAGGACGACGCGCTTGCCGAGCCCGCCCATCGTCGCGGCCACGACCTTGCCGCCCTTGCCGAAGCCGATGACGAGGACGTCGGCGTGGAGGGTGTCGTTCGTGGTGTCCATGGCTCATTCCTCTGCGCGCGCAGGCCGGGAGGTCGATGGGCGTGAGCGGCCCTCACTCCTCATGGAAGCTCCGCCCCGCCCGCCACGCCCAGTGATGGACCGGACCGGCCGCCGACCGGGGCCGCACCGTCTAACCCCGATAAGTACTTTCACCAGTTAGGCCTTTCACCCTCCTTGGGTTAACCTGTCAAGGTACCTTTGGAGGTTAGATTGACGGCTGCGTCACCGACGGACGAAGAACTGCTGCTGGACCTGCTGAACACCACGCCGGTCGTCGAGGGCCTGCCGC
This sequence comes from Streptomyces sp. NPDC053427, assembly GCF_044544985.1. Lineage (NCBI taxonomy): Bacteria > Bacillati > Actinomycetota > Actinomycetes > Kitasatosporales > Streptomycetaceae > Streptomyces > Streptomyces sp. NPDC053427. The sequence continues at coordinate 215,655 of NZ_JBITYA010000015.1, forward strand.
GCGACGAACTCGGTGACGTCGACGCCGGACGGCGCTGGCTCGCCGCCCACGACCAGCCGGCCTCGGCCGAGGAGTGGCGTGCCGTGCGGGAGGCGCGTTCGGCGCTTCAGGCCGTGGTCCGCGGGGAGCGGCCCCCGGCCTCGGTGGCGCCGTTCGTGGCCGGTGCCGGCCGCCGTCCGACGGTCGAAGGTGACGGCATCGTCTGGAGCCTGGACCTGCCCGAAGGGCGATCCGCCGCCGCCAGGGCCGTGCTCGCGTGGGGCGCTCTCAAGACGTCCGGCCCCGGCAGGCTGCGGCCGTGCGCCAATCCCGCGTGCCGGCTGTTCCTGATCGACCGCAGCAAGCCGAACACCGCCCGGTGGTGCTCGATGGCCACGTGCGGCAACCGCATGAAGGCCCGGCGGCACTACGAGCGGACCCGGGACGCCTCGTCACGATGACGGGCAACGAGCCGACCGGAAGGGGCCGCTGACGCGGCATCGCTCCGTTCCGTCCCGGCAGCGGCTGCTTCACATGTCCAGGACGACGTCGTTGCCGGGCCGGGCGCAGCAGGTGAGTACCTGTCCGGCGGCGGGGGGCTCCAGCGGGGCCGGCGAGTAGGTGATCTCGCCGGACAGCAGGGGCGTGACGCAGGTGTGGCAGACGCCGGTGCGGCAACTCCAGCGGGCCGGGACGTCGCAGGCCTCGGCCAGTTCGAGCACGCTGCGCTCGGTGGCGGGGAACGGCGTGGAGATGCCGCTGCGGGCGAAGGTCACCAGCGGGCCGGTTCCGGGCGGCCCGGGTGGCTGGTGCGGCGGCCGGCGGGGCTGTCCGGTCAGGCCGGGGTTGATGGGGGGCAGGGCCTCGAACAGCTCGGTGTGGATGCGGGCGGGAGCGATCCCGGCCGTTGCGAGGGCCTCCCCCACGTCGGCCATGAACGCGGCCGGTCCGCAGACGTACGCGGTCGCGTCGGCCGGGAGGTCCAGAGCGATCAGCTTGTCCCCGGTGACGCGACCGGGGGCGGCGTGAACGCGGCGGCGTTCCTCGGGCGTGGCGGCGCTGTAGAAGATGTGCTCGCGGGCGCGGGGCAGCGAGGCGAGCAGATCGTGCGCTTCGGCGGCCAGCGGATGTTCCCGCGGGCCGCGCGCACCGTGGATCCACCAGACCGTGCGGCCGCTGCCGGAACCCGCCAGCTCATGCAGCATGGCCAGCACCGGAGTCAGGCCGATACCGGCAGAGACGAGGAGGACCGGGCCGGTGTCCTCGTCGAGGACGAAGGTGCCGCGGGGCGCCGCGGCGTCGAGCACCGCGCCCGTCCGCAGCTCGGTGGTCAGGTACCTGCTCGCGGTGCCGTGCGCCTCGCGCTTGACGCTGATCCGGTAGCTGCCGTCGTCCGGCGCGGAGGACAGGGAGTAGCTGCGCACCGGGGCAGGCTGTCCTGCGTCGGGAATCCGCAGCGTCAGGTACTGACCGGCCCGGGCAGCCGGGAGCCGGGTCCCGTCCGCGGCGGCCAGGTGGAGGGAGCGGACCGTCGCGCTTTCGGGGACCGTTCTGGTCACCCGCAACGCGCGGAACCCCGGCCATGCCGGCTCGGTGTCCGCTGGCGCGGCCGCGCTGCCCGGCATGTCGGCGGCCTTGAGCAGATCGCGGAACGAGTCCTGCCAGCCCGGACTCAGGGCGGGGATCCGGGTGGCGAGGCGCAGCGTGGCGGGGTCCCGGCCGGGGAGGTAGAGCAGCGCGTCGGCGGCGGCCACGGTCAGCGCGCCGGGTCCGGCCCTGGTCTTGATGATCCGGTCGCCGGCCCGGATCCGTCCCTCGCGGATGACCCGCATGTAGAAGCCGGGGCGGTGGTGGCTGACCAGCAGCGCGGGCAGCTCGGGTTCGCCCAGGCGCAGGCCGACGCGGTAGCAGGTGACCCGGGGCTGGGTGACCTCGAACTCGGCCTCGCCGATGCGGTAGCGGTCGCCGATGCAGACCTCGTCGTCGGCCAGGCCGTCGACGGTGAGGTTCTCCCCGAACTGGCCGTAGCCGAAGTCGTCGCGTCCGAAGTGCCGTTGCCAGTACCGGTAGGACTCGATCTGGTAGACGAGTACCGCCCGCTGCTCGCCGCCATGGCCCTGGGTGTCGCCCTGACCGTCGCCGTCGATGTTGAGCCGGCGCACCCTCGCCGGGCCGGGCACGGGGTGTTTCCAGACGCCGGTGTAGACGGTCCGGCCCTGCCAGGAAACGTTCTGCGGCAGGCCGACGTTCACGGACAGCAAGACGGGCGGCCGGGTCTTCCCCTCCGCGGCGACGGCCTCTCCGACGGCGGTCATGGATGCCGTCCCGGAGACGCTTCGTCGAGCGTGAGGTCGCGGTCGACGCCGTGCGCGACCACGCCCTGTCCGGGCTCCGGGCGCAGCCGGGTGCCGTCGAGCCGCACCTCGACCTGGTCCGCTTCGAACGACAGCAGCCCGCTGATGCGCCGGACCTCGGTCCAGGCGTCCTCGTACGACCACGCCGCGCGACGGGCGCCGGCGATGTCGTAGTAGCTGGCCAAGCCCTTGTACGGGCAGAACGTTCGGCCCTCGGCGGCCGTGAGCGCGGACGCGTCGACATCGGCGCGCGGGACGTACCAGCGGGGTGCGAACCCGGACTCGTACAGGACCAGCGGGCTGGTGGTGTCGGCAACGATCCCGTCGCCGCCGCGGACGACGAGATGGCGGCTGGTTCGGCGGATGTCGATGCGGTGATAGCCGTCGGCGGCGTGACCGACGATCCGCTCGTCCTCTTCGTAGAAGGCGTCCATCGCCCGCCACGCGAACGCCACCCGCCCCTCCAACTCGCCTGCGTAGCGGGGCAGTTCCGTGTGCTGCCAGGCCGCGCGCGGGGTGCTGTGCCCGCCGGCCCGGACGGTGTACCAGACCGTCGGGCCGAGGTCACGGTGCCGGGTGGTGTGCTCGCCGGGCTGCAGGACGTCGTCGGTGACGTCGCCGAGCGGGAAGTAGGCCACGGGGTAGCGGCCCGGCTCGTGCAGCAGTACGACGTCTTCGCTGTCGGCGATCCAGGCGCCGCCGAAGCGGACCCGCATCCGCCGGCGCAGCGGCTCGGCGAACGGCATCCGCTCGGGCAGCGGACCGGGGACGAGGAATCGGCCGACCGCGCCCGGGGCGAGCGGCCCTTGCTGCCAGGAAAGGCCCATCGTGGTGATCCTTCCGGAGACACCCGGGCACATGTCCGCCCGGGCGGGGAGTGCGGGTCGGCGACCTACCGCCGTCGATGCCCGGCGGCACGCCGGCCGGAAGGGCGCCGGTCACGGCGGGGAGGACCCCGTCGGCCACGGCGTCGGCAGTGCCGATGCGCCGGGCCGGACGACGCGGGGCGCCGATATCGGCGCAGCGGCCCGCCCTGCCATGCTCTCACCGAGGCGTCCCCGGCGCCGGTGTCGATCACGCCCGGGGAGCGGGCGCCGCCGCGGACCGGGTTCCGGTCACAGAAGCGTTCTGTCGAGGAACCGGCGGACGGTGCCCGCGGCGGCATCCAGGTGGCTTTCGAGCAGGAAGTGGCCGCCGTCGAGCAGGCAGATCTCGGCGCCGGGAGCGTCGTCGGCGAAGGCGAGCGCGCCCTCGGGGCCGAAGATCTCATCGTTGCGGCCCCAGACGGCCAGCAGCGGGACCCGGCTGTCGCGCAGATAGGCGTGCAGCCGCGGGTAGAGCGGGAGGTTGTTGGCGTAGTCGGCGAACAGGTCCAGCTGCACCGCGTCGTTGCCGGGCCGGGACACCAGGGCGAAGTCGTGATGCCAGGTGTCGGGGCTGACCAGGGTCTCGTCCGCCACGCCGTGCAGGTACTGCCACCGGATGGCCTCCAGGGTCAGCGCCCCGCGCACCGGCGCCTCGGTCGCCGGGGTGCGTTCCTGCCAGAACTCCCGCACCGGCTTCCAGAACTCCTCGGCGAATCCTGCCTCGTAGCCGTTGCCGTTCTGGGTGATGATCGCGGTGACCGCCGCCGGGTCCCTGACGGCGAGCCGCCAGCCGACGGGCGCCCCGTAGTCCTGGACATACAGGGCGTACCGGGTGACGCCGAGCTGCTCCAGCAGGTCCGCGGTCAGGTCCGTCAGGGCGTCGAAGGTGTAGTCGAACTCCTCGGCGGGCGGCGCGTCGGACAGGCCGAAGCCCAGATGGTCGGGGGCGATCACGTGATACCGGTCGGCGAGCAGCGGAATCAGGTTCCGGAACATGAACGAGCTGGTGGGGAAGCCGTGCAGCAGCACCACGGTCGGCGCGTCGGCCGGCCCGGCTTCCCGGTAGAACAGCCGCTGCCCGCGCACGGTCGCGTAACGGTGATGGAGGGTCGTCATGTCTGCTCCGTTCCGTGCCGGGCCGGCAGACTCGACTTCCCACCGACTTATAACCGGCATAGGGACTTTAAATGGTTAGTACGAGTACGAGCCAACCACCCAAAACCTAACCTGTCAAGCTACGAATGGGGGTTATACGGAGGCGGGGGTGCGCCTGGCACTCCCCCACGCCCGCGGCACCGGAGCCGGTCGGCGGCCCCGACCGCCGGGCGCACCTCGTGCGTCACGCGGCGGTCTTCGCGGCGGCGCCGGGCCGAGCGGTCATCGGGCCCGGACGGCGCGGGCCAGGAAGTACTCCCCGGCGTCGTCGTACTCGTCCAACGCCCAGCCTGCGTGGTGGAGCGCGGGCCGCAGATTCGGCTCGGCCAGGGGGTCGTCGGGGCTGAGCGGGCGGCCGTGACGGGCGGCGCGTTCGACGCGGCCGGATGGATGGAAGAGCAGGAGGGTGCCGCCGGGCGCGGTGACGCGGGCCCATTCGTGCAGGGCGGCGGGCGGGTCGGGGAGGTGGTCGAGGAGCCCGGCCGTGAAGATGCCGTCGACCTTGCCCGGGGCCAGGGGCAGGCGGTGGCAGTCGGCCAGCAGCAGCCGGGCCGGGCCGATGCGCCCGGCGCGGGCGGCGGCCGCGAGCATGGCCTCGGTGACGTCCACTCCCAGGACCGCGCCGTCGTCCCCGACCCCCGCGCGCAGCGCGGGCAGCGCCCGCCCGGTGCCGCAGCCCAGGTCCAGCGCGGTCTGGCCGGGGCGCAGCCGCATACGGGCGACGGCCGCCGCGTAGCGCGGGGCGTCGGCGGCGAACCGCATCTCCCAGGCATCGGCCCGCGGGGCGAAGAAGGTGCGGGTGGCGGTGTGCTCGGCGCGGGCCGCCACCAGCGCGGCGAACCGCCCGAACACCCGGTCCCGGTGCGGGGCCAGCGCGGCCAGCTCCGCCGGGGCGGCCTCCCTCAGGCCGGGGGCGGTCGCCGCCTCCTCGGGGAACGCCGTCACGAAGGCGTCCACGGCCGCCGCGTCGACCTCCAGGTGGAACTGCAGCCCCCACGCGGAGCCGCCCACCCGGAACGCCTGCACCGGATACCGGTCGCAGGAGGCCAGCGGCACGGCCGCGGCCGGAAGGTCCATGGTGTCGCCGTGCCAGTGCAGCACCCGCCACCGCTTCGGCGCCCCGGCGAGCAGCGGATCCCGGCTCGCCGCCTCCCGCGTCCGTATCTCCCCCCAGCCGATCTGCGGCCCCCACCCCGGACGGGCCACCCCGCCCGCCGCGAGCGCCAGCAGCTGCGCCCCCAGGCACACCCCCAGCACGGGCACCCCGGCGGCCAGCGCCGACCGCAGCAGCGCCACCTCGGCCGACCGCGTGGGGAAGCCGTCGTCGCCGCACGCCGACATCGGCCCGCCCATCACCACCAGCGCCGCCACCCCGTCCAGACTCCCCGGCACGGGGTCGCCCGCCCACACCCGGCACACCCTCATGCGCAGACCGGCCGCGGCGATCGCCTCGCCGATCGCATACGGCCCCTCACCGGGCACGTGCTCCACCACCAGGACGGTCACCGACTCACCTCACGATCCACAGATGCGATGCGAGACGACTACATCACATCGCATGTGGCAATCATCAGGGGGCTTTTGCTCTCGCTTATGCGATCTTGGGTGCCGGTGGAGAACCGTCGGAATGCACGTGGCCTGTGACCGGACCGGCCGGCGGCCCGGACCCGGGCCCGGCGGATCAGTACACGTCGCGGGCGTAGCGCTTGTCGGTGGCGAGCTGCTTGACGTACACCGCGGCCTCGTCCTCGCTCAGCCCGCCCTGGGCCACGGCGATCTCGCGCAGCGCGCGGTCGACGTCCTTGGCCATCCGGTTCGCGTCGCCGCAGACGTAGAAGTGGGCGCCGTCCTGCAGCCAGGACCACAGCTGGGCGCCATGCTCGCGCATCCTGTCCTGGACGTAGACCTTGGCCCGCTGGTCGCGGGAGAAGGCCAGATCGAGGCGGCTCAGCGTGCCGTGCCGGTGGAACTCCGCCAGCTCCTGCTGGTAGTAGAAATCGGTGGCCTGGCGTTGTTCGCCGAAGAAGAGCCAGTTGCCGCCGTGGTGGCCGAGGGCTCGGCGCTGCTCCAGGAAGCCCATGAACGGGGCGATTCCGGTGCCCGGGCCGACCATGATCGCGGGCGTTGCGGGGTCCGCCGGCGGGCGGAAGTGCGCCGAGCGCTGCACGAACAGCGGCACCTCGTTGCCCGGTTCGGCATCCGCGAGGAAGGTCGACGCGACGCCCTTGCGCTGGTGGCCCGACGGCCCCTCGTAGCGCAGTACCGAGACGGTCAGGCTGACCTCGCGCGGGTCGGCGAGCGGGCTGGAGGAAATCGAGTAGAGGCGCGGTTGCAGCCGCTTGAGCCGTTCGGCCCACTCCTGGGCGCCGACCCGGACCGGGAACTCGGCGAGGACGTCGACGGCCTGCCGGCCCCAGGTCCACCTCGCGAGGCCGTCCTTGTTGTCCGGGCGCATCAAGCGTTTGAGGTCGCGGTGACCGGTGCGCTCGGCGGCGAAACGCAGCAGGTCGGAGGTGATGCGGGTGATGTCCAGGTGGCGGTGCAGCGCCTGCGCGAACGGCATGGGTTCCAGGCCCGACAGCAGGACCTCGGCGTCCGGGGACACTCCGGTGACGGCGAGCCATTCCGCCACCAGACCGGCGCAGTTGACCGGCCAGATCCCGAGGGCGTCGCCCGCCTCGTACGCCACGCCGCTCTCGCCCAGGTCGAAGGTGAACCGGCGGATCTCCTTGCCCGCGCCGGGCAGGCTGAGCAGCTGGTTGCCGGACAGCCGGGCGAGGTACGGGGCGGCCTTGCTCGGCCGGGCCGCGCCTGCGGGACGCGCGGTGCCTTCCGCGGGAGCGGGCCCCGCAGGAGTTGCCGGCGGCCCGACGGACGGCGCGGCGGTCGGCCCGGTGGGGGTCGCGAGGGCGGCGATCACCTGCTCCAGCCACTGGCCGGCGGACTCTTCGTGGTCGGGCTCGCAGTCGACGCGCGGCAGGAGACGGATGGCTCCGAGCTCGTCGAGGCGGTGGTCGAGACGGCGGCCGTGGCCGCAGAAGTCGTCGTAGGCGGAATCGCCGAAAGCGAGCACCGCATACCGGACGTCCTCCATGCGGGCGGCATCGGCGGCGCTGAGGGCCTGCCAGAAGTCGGCCCCGTTGTCCGGGGCGTCCCCGTCGCCGAACGTGCTGGTGATCACCAGCAGGTCCGTGCCGGGCGACAGGGCCGCGGGTGCGCGGTCCGCCATGCTGTGCACGGTCGTCGGACGGCCGGTCTCGGCCAGCCGCCCACCGACGGTGGCGGCGAAGTCCTCGGCAGTGCCGGTCTGGGAGGCCCACAGCACCACGACCTGTCGCATGGGCTCGCCGCCTGCGGTGGCGGGCGCCGGCTCCGCCGCGGACCGCCCCGGGGCTCCGGGCGGCCCCGTCACCGGCCCCGGCGTCCGGGAGAAGGTGCCGGCCAGGAAGCCGTCGACCCAGAGGGCGGTCGATGCCTCGAACGGGGCGTCGGCGGGGAGGGTCGGCACGGCCTGGCCGGGCGGGGCCGCGGCCACCCCGGCCAGGAAGCCGGCCAGGTACCGGCGTTCGTGGTCCGCGAGGGCGGGAGCGGTCAGGTCGGTCAGGCCGAACAGTTCGGCGATGCCGGAGACCGGCGAGGTGGCCACGTTCGTCTCCGTGTGCAACCGGGTCATGACGGCACCTTGCTCGGCGGCGGGGGGCGGCCCCGCCGTCGCGGCGCCCCGCCGGTCGCCGCGGACCGGCCGTGCGGCGGCCGGGCCGGGGGCGGGCACCGGTGTCCTGGTCTTGGTGAGGGTCACCGCGCAGACCTTGAACTCGGGCTGGAAGGAGAGCGGGTCGACGGCGTCGTTGGTGACCGCATTGACGCTGAGGTACTCGCCGAACAGATCGTTCCAGTGGAACGGCGCGAAGCAGTTGCCGGGCCGGACCCGGTCGGTGACGACCGCGGGCAGCACCGCCCGGCCACGCCGCGAGACCACGTCCACCCCGTCGCCGTCCACGATGCCCAGCGCGGCGGCGTCCTGCGGATGGAGTTCGACGAAGGGGCCGGGATCCAGCTTGTTGAGCTTGGCGACCTTTCCGGTCTTGGTCAGGGTGTGCCACTGGTGCTGCAGGCGCCCGGTGTTGAGCACGAAGGGGTAGTCGTCGTCCGGGAGTTCGGCGGCGGGGAGGTGGGGGCGGGCGAAGAAGGACGCCCGGCCGGACACGGTCGGGAACACCAGCCGGGGCCGGCTGCCGTCCGGGCGCTCGACCAGGGCCTGGCTGACGCCGTCGTTGAGGTAGCGGATCGGGTTGCGGTCCGGACCTGTCACGGCCGCCGCGGGCCACTGCACCGGCGTGCGGCGCAGCCGCTCGTAGGTGACGCCGCGCAGGTCCCATCCGGTCTTCGGGTTCCATGCCTGCCTGAGCTCCTCGAACACCTCCTCGGCGCAGGAGTAGCTGAACGCGTCGGCGAAACCCATCTCGCAGGCGACCCGGGCGATGAGCTGCCAGTCCGGCAGGGCCTGTCCGGGTGGGTCGACGACTCCCTGGACGAGGGTGAGGTTCCGTTCGGAGTTGATCATCACCCCGTCGGCCTCCGCCCACAGCGTGGCGGGCAGCACGATGTCGGCGTACGCGTTGGTCTCGGTCTCGGCGAACACGTCCTGGGTGATGACGAGTTCGGCCGTCTCCAGCGCCTCGATCACGGTACGCCGATTGGCGACGGAGGCGACCGGGTTGGTGCAGATGATCCAGCACGCCTTGATCTCACCGGCCGCCATCTCCTCGAACATCTCGACGGTGCCGCCGCCGGCCTCGGTGCGCAGCGTGCCCTCCGGCACGCCCCACAGGTTCTCGATGAAGCGGCGGTCGTCCTCGACCAGGACGGAGCGCTGTCCGGGCAGGCCGGGGCCCATGTAGCCCATTTCGCGGCCGCCCATGGCGTTCGGCTGGCCGGTGAGGGAGAAGGGGCCGCTGCCGGGACGGCAGATCGCGCCGGTGGCCAGATGCAGGTTGACGAGGGCGTTGGTGTTCCAGGTGCCGTGGGTGGACTGGTTGAGGCCCATCGTCCAGCAGCTCATCCACTCGCCGGCCTCGCCTATCCACCGGGCGGCCCGGCGGAGGTCGGCCTCCGGGATGCCGGTGATCTCGGAGACCTTCGCGGGCGGGTGGTCCGCGAGGAATCCGGGCATCTCGTCCCAGCCCTCGGTGTACTCGGCGATGAACTCCGGGTCGGTCCAGCCGCCTTCGACCAGGAGGTGCAGCAGGCCGTTGAGCAGGACCAGATCGGTGCCCGGCCGGATCTGGAGGAACAGGTCGGCCTTGTCCGCGGTGGCGTTGCGCCGGGGGTCGACCACGATCAGCTTGGCGCCGCCGGACTTGATGCGGTCCATCATCCTCAGGAAGAGGATCGGGTGGCAGTCGGCCATGTTGGCGCCGATGACGAAGAAGGCGTCCGCCCGCTCGAAGTCCTGGTAGGAGCCGGGCGGCCCGTCGGCGCCCAGCGACAGCTTGTAGCCGCTCCCGGCGCTCGCCATGCACAGCCGGGAGTTGGACTCGATCCGGGGGGTGCGCAGGAAGCCCTTGGCCAGCTTGTTGGCCAGGTACTGCGCCTCCAGCGACATCTGGCCGGAGACGTAGAGCGAGAGAGCGTCGGGGCCGTGTTCGTCGAGGATCTCCCGAAGGCGCCCGGCGGTCCGGGTGATCGCCGCATCCACGTCCAGGGCCACCGGCTCGGCGCCCCGCTCGGCGCGGACCCGCGCAGTGGCCAGCCGGCCGGGGGCGGCCAGCATGTCCGCGTGCGTCGCGCCCTTGGTGCACAGCCGTCCGCCGTTGGCCGGATGCTCCTTGTCGCCGGAGGCCTTGGCCACCGTCCGCCGGCCGTCGGCGCCCTCGGCGATGTCCAGCACGATCCCGCAGCCGACGCCGCAGTACGAGCAGACCGTGCGCACCCGCCCGGTCGCAGCCTTCGCCTCAGCCACAGGAAGTCCCCTCCAGATCACCGACCGACAACCCCGGGCTCGGGGCCGCTGCGACCGGCGGCGCGGGGCGATCCCGTCCCCGCCAACCTAGAAAGGGCGTGTTGCCCGGGCATGACCGGCAACGCCACGGCGGCGTAACACCCACCGCACCCGATGCCACCCGGCACTGTGAGGCCTCCGGCCCGGCCCCGCGCGGACGCGTGTCAGCAGCGGTCGGCGACGGGCGCGGACCGTTCGCCCGGGGTGCCGGGCCGGGGCGGGACGGCGTCCCGGTTCAGCGGGCGCGGCGGGGGCGTTTCCAGCAGGTCAGAACGGTTTCGGTGGTGGCGATGGTGGCCACCAGGGCGAGCGTGTGCCGGACCATCGCGGAGGTGTAGTCGGCGGGCACTCCGGCGATGGCGTCCGCCGGTACGACGGCCGTGTAGCCGAGGTTCACGGCGTCGAACACGGCGTTGGGGATCGCCACATTCGCCGAGACCCCGGTGACGACCAGCGTCCGGCATCCGAGATTGCGGAGCAGGGCGTCCACATCGGTGCCGGCGAGCGGGGAGAGGCCGTGCAGCCTGCGCACCACCAGGTCGTCGTCCGAGACCGGGATCGGGTCGGCGACGCGTACCGCGGTGGACCCGATGGTCTGCTGGACGGGCAGCCGCTCGGCCGCCTTGAACAGGCGGGCGTTGTGGCTGGCGCCGCGCCCGTCGGGGCGGCGTTCGGCGATCGCGTGCAGCACCTGGACCCCGGCCTCGTGGGCGGCCGCGACCAGCCGGGCGATGCGTGCCAGCGCCCCTGTCGTACGGGCCGCTTCGGCGAGTTCGGGCAGCGCGCTGTCCGTACCGACCACCCCGCGTTGGCACTCGACGGTGAGCAGCACCGTGGTGGCCGGGTCCAGTTGCTCGATGAGTCGCGCGTCCGACGGCATGGGCGATCCCCTCCTGTGCGAGGCGCGCGACGCTAGCCGCCATTGCGTCCGTTAGGAAGAGCCCGCATGATTCCTCCGTGATTCCTGACACCTCGTCAGGTATGGACGGTTCGGTACGCGATGGACGGCAGTGGAGGCGATGACGGATGGCGGACACTCAGCGGCGCGGGCGCCGGATCATGATGACGCGGGGGGAACTCGACGCGTTCCTTGCGGCGCAGCGGACCTGCCGGGTGGCGACGGTCGGCGGGGACGGCGCGCCGCATGTCGGCGCGCTGTGGTTCGTCTGGGACGGTACGGCGCTGTGGCTCTACTCCCTCACCCGCAGCAAGCGGTGGGCCCAGCTGCGCAAGGATCCGCGGATCGCGGTGGTGGTCGACGACGGGCACGAGTACGGGGAGCTGCGCGGCGCCGAGCTGGCCGGCGAGGCGGTGTTCGTCGGCGAGGCGCCCCGTACCGGCGAGCCCTGCCCCGAACTGGACGTCCCGGAGCGGCTGTTCGCGGCGAAGTACTTCGGGATGGACGCGATGCCGCACGACGGGCGGCACGCATGGCTGCGGCTGACGCCGGACTCCCTCGCTTCGTGGGACTTCCGCAAGATGCCGGGGTGATCCGCCGCGGCCGTCGGGGGTTTCGCGCCCCGTCACGGCGGCCCTCCCTCGCCGAGCCGTCCGAGATCACATGGTCCGTCGCGCCGTCGGAGATCGGATTGTCGGTGGTCTCTGCGAAAGTGGAGCGGTCAGCCCGTTCTCCACCGTCACGGGTGCGGGAGCGGGGTGGCTCGGCCGTCACGGGCCGGGCGCCGACGACGAAGGAGATCTGGTGAACGTGCTCTTCCCCGCACTGCACGACGCTTCGCCCGCCCCCGCGCTGCGCTTCGGTGACCGCGCACTCAGCTATCGCCAACTGGCCGCGGTGGCGGTGCCGCTCGCCGGGCGGATCGGCGGCGAGACCCGCGTGGCGATCTGGGCGACCCCGACGCTGGAGACCGCGGTCGCCGCGGTCGCCGCGCTGCTCGCCGGGGTGGCCGCGGTGCCGGTGAATCCCAAGATCGGCGAGAGCGAGCTGGCACACATCGTGGCGGACAGCGCGCCCTCGCTGGTCCTGGCCGCATCGGGCGACGACCTACCGGCGGCGCTCGCCGCGCTCCCCCGTCTCGACGTGACGGTGGCCGAGCCCGAGGAGGGGTCCGAGCCGGTGCCGCTCCCGTACGAACCGGTCGACGAGGCACCGGCCCTGATCGTCTACACCTCCGGCACGACGGGACCACCCAAGGGCGTCGTCCTCCCGCGGCGCGCCATCGCCCGCACCCTCGACGCGCTGGAGGACGCCTGGCAGTGGACCGCCGACGACGTCCTCGTCCACGCCCTGCCGCTGTTCCACGTCCATGGCCTGATCCTCGGCATCCTGGGTCCGCTGCGCCGCGGTGGCAGCGTCCACCACCTGGGGCGCTTCAGTACCGACGCGGTCGCCCGGGAGCTTTCCGCGGACGGCACGATGCTGTTCGGCGTGCCGACGATGTACCACCGCCTCGCCGTCGAGGCCGGGCAGAACCCCGCGCTCGCCAAGGCGCTCTCCGGGGCGCGGCTGCTGGTCTCGGGCTCGGCCGCGCTGCCGCTGACCGATCACGAGCGGATCGCGGCGGCCTCCGGGCGGCGGGTGATCGAGCGTTACGGCATGACGGAGACGCTGATGAACACCAGCGTGCGGGCGGACGGCCCGGACGCCGCCGGGACGGTCGGGGTGCCGCTGCCGGGGGTGTACGTCCGGCTGGTGGACGACGCGGGGCAGGCCATCGAGGCGAGCGACGGCGAGACGGTGGGCGAGATGCAGGTCCGCGGCCCGAATCTGTTCGTCGAGTACCTCAACCGTCCCGATGCCACGGCCGCGGCGTTCGACGGCGGCTGGTTCCGTACGGGCGATATGGCGGTCCGTGACGCATCGGGGAATTACCGCATCGTCGGCCGCAAGGCCACCGACCTGATCAAGAGCGGCGGCTACAAAATCGGCGCGGGCGAGATCGAGAACGCCCTGCTGGCGCACCCCGGGGTCGCCGAGGCGGCCGTCACCGGCGAGCCGGACGAGGACCTCGGCGAGCGGATCGTGGCCTGGATCGTGGCCGAGTCCGGCCCGGACGCCGGGCCACCGCCTTCCGGCCAGGAGCTCGCCGACCATGTTGCCCGCCAGCTGGCGCCGCACAAGCGGCCCCGCGTGGTGCACTTCCTGGACGCGCTGCCGCGCAACGACATGGGCAAGATCCTGAAACGAGAGCTCCATGCATGAGTCCGACGCCGCGGCCCCGATGCCGAGTATGCGGCTGACGGCCCGCCAGGCCATGGCGGCGGTGTCGGACTCCTCCGTCGAGCTGCCGGCGCCCGGGGATCCGGGGCCCGGCCGGCCGGACGGGCCGCTGGGCTGGCGCGGCTACGACGCGTCCCGGGCCCGGGCGCACGCCCGGACCGGCGAGGACGAGTCGGTGGTCGCCGCCCTCGCCACCCTCGGCGGCACCGAAGTCGTCCTGCTGTCCTTCGAGTTCGGCTATCTGGGCGGCTCGCTCGGCGAACGTACCGGCGACCGCCTGGAGGCCGCGTACACCCTGGCCCGCGAGCGCCGCCTGCCGCTGGTGTCGCTGATCGCCACGGGCGGCAGCCGGATGCAGGAAGGGATGCGGGCGCTGGCCCAGCTCCAGCGGGTGGCCGGGCAGTGGGCGCTCCATCGCGCCGCGGGGCTGCCGGGGATCGCCGTGCTGAGGGATCCGACGACGGGCGGCGGCTGGGCGACGCTCGGCGCGGGCGCCGATGTGCTCCTCGCCCTGCCGGGCGCACAGATCGGCTTCGCGGGCTCCCGGGTGCGCCCGGCGGACGCCGACCCGCACGCGTACTCCGCCGAGGGCCAGCTCGCGGCCGGGCAGATCGACGCCGTCGTCCCGCCCGACCGGTTGCGTGGCACGCTGCAGCGGTGGCTCCGCCTCCTGGGCGGGGCGGGGAAGCCGGCGGCTGCGGCCCCTCCCGGTCCGGTGCCGCCGCCGTCCGCGCTCGGTGAGCGCGAGCTGCCGGAGACGGGCTGGCGCGCGGTGGTCCGCGCCCGGGACGCCCGGCGGCCGCGCGCCGAGGCGTATCTGCGTGCGTACTTCGACGACCGGGAGGAGATCAGCGGCGACCGGTGCGGCGGCGTCGACAGCGGCATACGCTGCGGATTCGGCCATCGCGACGGCCGGACCGTCGCGTTCGCCGCGCAGTGCGGTACGGCCACCCGCCCGGCCGGATTCCGGACGGCGGCCCGGCTGGTCCGGCTCGCGGACCGGCTCGGCATCCCGGTGCTCACCCTCGTGGACACCCCGGGCGCCGCGAACGACGCGGCGGCCGAGCGGGCCGGCGCCGGCGCGGCCATCGCCGACGCCTTTGCCGCGCTGGCCTCGGCCCGGGTGCCGATCACGTCGCTGCTCATCGGCGAGGGCGGTTCGGGAGGCGCGCTGGCCCTCGCCGCGCCCGGCAATCTCTGGGCGACCCCGGACAGCTACTTCTCCGTCATCGCTCCGGAGCTGGCCGCGGCCATCCTCAAACGCGACGCGCAGGAGGTGCACCACACCGCCGACCAACTCCGCATCCGGCCACAGGACTTGCTGGACCTGGGTGTCATCCGCGGCATCGTCCCGCCGGCCTGACCGGCCGCCCCTCGATCCGCTCCGACGGCTCAGCGGCCCGCTACGGCCTTCCCCGCCTCCTGGAGCGCTTCGACGGCGGCCCGGATCGAGGGGCGGCGGTCGGCGTCCGCGCGCCAGATGGCGTAGACATGGCGGCGCATCGTATGCCGTACGGGCACCACGCTCACCCCCTCCGGCACCGGGCCGCGGCCGAGGCGCGGGGCGACCGCGACGCCCAGCCCGGCCGCGATCAGGGCGAGTTGGGTGTGGTGCTCCTCCGCCATATGGGCAATGCGGGGCTCCACGCCGTTGCTGCGCAAGGTGAACATCAACCAGTCGTGGCAGAACTCGGCCTGCGGCCAGGAGATCCACTCGTCATCGGCGAATTCCTCCAGCTCGACGGAGCTCCGGTGCGCCAGCCGGTGGTCCGACGGCATCGCCACGTCCGCCGGATCGTCGAGCAGGGGGGCCTTCGCCAGCCCCTCGGGCAGCGGCAGCGGCCGGTTGTACCAGTCCAGGACGACCGCCAGATCGAGATCGCCGCGCACCACGCCACGCACCGAGTCGTCCGGTTCCATCTCCCGCAGCCGCGCGCGGAGTTGGGGGTACTCCGTGCGCAGGGCGGCGAGCGCGGCCGGGAACAGGCCCCGGGCCGCGGTGGGGAAGGCGGCGAGCCGGAGTTCGCCCACCGCCTGGCCGCGGTGCGCCTCCAGCTCGGCCTGCGCCAGCTCGACCTGGGAGAGGATGCGCCCCGCATGCTCGGCCAGCAGCCGTCCCGCGTCCGTCAGCCGCACCCCGCGGCCATTCTTCGCCAGCAGCTGCTGCCCGGTCTCCCGCTCCAGCTTGGCGATCTGCTGCGAAACCGCCGAGGTCGTGACGTGCAGCCCCTCGGCGGCCGCGCTCACCGAGCCATGGCGGGCGACCGCGCTCAGGGTCCGTAGACGCTCCAGGCTCAACACATAAGCAATGCTACGCGATACCTACCACGAATTCTCGCTTGTGCTAAGAAGTCGAGGTCAGCATCGTAGACGGCATGAGCACCGCCACCGGCCCGGGCACCGCCGCCGCCCGCACCACGCCCCCTTCCGCCGCGACCACCGACGCTCCGGTCTCCGTCGACGTCCCGGCCTCCGCCGATGCCCCGGTCTCCGTCGAGGCTCCGGACCGCCCCGCCCGCCGCCGTGCTCTCGGCTGGCCGATCCGCTTCGCCGTGCTCTGCCTGGTCTGGGGCTTCAGCTTTCTGTTCATCAAGGTGGGCACCCAGGGCTTCACGCCGGTGCAGTTCACCCTGGGCCGCCTGGCCTGCGGTGCGCTCGTCCTGCTGGTGATCCTCGCGATCAAGCGCGAGCGGCTGCCGCGCTCCCCCCGGATCTGGGGCCATCTGGCGGTGGCCGCGGCCATCCTCAACGTCCTCCCCTTCACCCTCTTCGCCTACGCCGAGACGACCATCCCCTCCACCCTGGCCGGCATCTGCAATGCCACCTCCCCCCTGTGGGGCATGCTGCTCTCCCTCGTCGCGCTCTCCGAGGACCGCCCCACCCGTCGCCGCGTCGCGGGGCTCGGCCTCGGATTCCTGGGCGTGCTCACCGTCCTCGGCGCCTGGCAGGGCTTCTCCGGTACGGACTTGACGGGCACCGCGATGGCACTGGGCGGCTCGCTCTGCTACCCCATCGGCTGGATCTACGTCCGCCGCACGCTGGCCGGCGTCGACCACTCCCCCGTCGCCATGACCGGCACCCAGCTCCTGCTGGCCACCCTTGAACTGGCCGTTGTGGCGCCGTTGTTCACCTCGCTTCCGACGTCGTTCCCGCTCGCTCCGCTGCTCTGCGTCTTCGCGCTCGGCGCACTCGGCACCGGCTTCGCCTTCGTCCTGCAGTACCGCCTGGTCGCGGAGATCGGCCCCACCACGGCCCAGATGTGCACGTACTTCATTCCCGTGATCGCCACCGCCGCCGGCGTGGCCCTCCTGGACGAACGGCTGAGCTGGAACACCCCGGTGGGCGCCCTGATCGTCCTGGCCGGCGCCGCCCTCACCCAGAGCAAACCCCGACGCAAGGCCTAGGCGGTGTCCGCAAAGTCCCGCCTGGCTGGCGGCGCCTGGCACGCACGCTCGCTGCGTTGTCGGGATCGTCCACGTAGCCCGCTACGAGGACGACCCTCCGCCTTGCGATCGCACGCACCAGACGCCGCCAGCCCCGCCCTCCGGGCGGACGACAGGACTTTGCGGACACCCCTAGCTCCGGCCCTGGCGCTCGCCCTGGCCCGGCCCGGCCCCGACGCCACTCATCCGGAGAGCCCCCGAGCCCCAACTCGGGGGCTCTCCCCTCCCCATCGGCACCCGTGCCCGCGCTCGGTCGGGGGCGCCCCCCGCAGCGCCCCGCGAGGAATCCCCCGATCCCTCCCGGCACAAGGGCCGCCCGAGCGCCGCCCGAAACAAGAGCGCCGACCCCTCCCTGCCGTACGACACTTCCGCCGACCCCCGACCCGGTGAACCTCACGCCCCTCGCCCGAAACCGGCCGGGCGGACGCGGTCGCCGAGAGCGCCGCCGATCGCGGAAGGTTGCCCTTCGGCGACTCCCTCGCCGACATCGCAGCGGGTCAGCTTCGGGCCGGTACGGTCCGGCGACCACCGCCGGACACGGTTCCGCTGCCACACCTGCGGCCGACGCAGCCCGCCGGGCGGCCCTTCCGTATGTTCGCAGCCGAAGGCGCCTCGGCCCGTCGGGTCTCACTCATACCGCCGCGCCTCCCCGACGCCCGTGGCCGCGGCGACGGCGTCCGCCACCGGCGTGATGTCGTCGTCGGACAAGGCGGACACGGTGATCCGGATGCCGGGCGAGGACTGGATCCGGAAGCGGGCGCCCGGCGCCACCGCCCAGCCGGAGTGCAGAAGCCGGGCGACGGCACCCGTTTCGTCGGGGACCGGCACCCAGACATTCATGCCGCTGCGCCCCCGCGCCCGTACTCCGCGCTCGGCCAGGGACCGTATGAGAGCGTCCCGCCGGCGGTCGTACGCCCCGGCGATCCGCTTCGGGTCGATGGCGGACGTGCGCCAGAGATGGACGACCGCGTCCTGGAGCAGATGGCTGACCCAGCCCGGCCCCAGGCGCTGTCTGCCGCGCACCCGGTCCATGGTCACCTCGTCACCGGTGAGCACCGCGAGGCGCAGGTCCGGGCCATAGGCCTTGGCCGTGGAGCGGACCAGCACCCAGCGGTCGGTGACGCCGGAGAGCGGATGGAGCGGGAGGTCGACGATGCCGTGGCCGTGGTCGTCCTCGATGAGAAGGATGCCGGGATGGCCGGCCAGCAGCCCGCGGAGTTCGGTGGCACGGGCGCGGCCGACCGCGGCGCCGGTGGGGTTCTGCGCCCGGTCGGTGATCACCACGGCCCGGGCGCCCTCGCGGAGCGCGCGCGCCAACTGCTCGGGCACCGGCCCTTCGTCGTCCACCGCGACCGGCGCGGGACGCAGCCCGAGCGCCGGGATCAGGTCCAGCAGGCTGCCCCACCCCGGGTCCTCGACCGCCACCGTGTCACCCGGCCGCAGATGGACGGCGAGCACCCTTTCGATGGCGTCGAGCGAGCCGCTGGTGACGGCGATCGGGGCCTCGGGCACGCCGTCCCGGACGAAGGCCGCGCGGGCCAGCGCCTCGAGATCGCTGTCGACGGAGGGCGTGCCGTAGAGCGTGGCCCGCCGGGCGCTGCGCGCCGCGGCCTCGGCCAGCGCGCTCTCCAGGGCGGGCAGCAGCGCCGTATCGGGGTTGCCGTCCGAGGCGTCCCGTACGCCCGGCGGAGCCTCCACCCGCAGCTCCTCCCGGGGGGTGCTCGCGGGCCTGGGGCGCACCCGGCTGCCCCGGCGACCCGCGGTTTCGATCACTCCACGGTCCCGCAGCGTCCGGTATGCGGAGGCGACCGTATTGGGATTGACCTCGAGATAGACGGCCAACTCCCTCAGCGGAGGCAGCACTTCGCCTGGATTGAGCTCGCCCGCACCGATGGCTCGCTCGACGCTGGCGGCAATCTCCGATGCGCGCCGCCCTTCGATCCGATACTCTCCTAGCACAAACTTGATTATGCACTAGTGCAATGGAGAAGGCAATGGCACACGAGGAATCGGCACCGGATACGTCGTACACGCCGACCGAGCGCACCGTCCCCACCCGCGCCCGCGAGCGCGCCGCCTACGACCACGACACGGTGCACGCCATCCTCGATGCGGGATACGTCTGCCATCTCGGCTTTGTGCGTGACGGCGACCCGATCGTCCTGCCCACCCTCTACGGCCGCGTCGGCGACCGCCTCTATCTGCACGGTTCGACGGGCTCCCGCCCGCTGCGGACGGCCGGCGAAACGGCCGACCCGGGCCTGCCGGTCTGCGTCACCGTCACCCACGTCGACGGCCTCGTCCTGGCGAAGTCCGCCTTCCACCACTCCATCAACTACCGCAGCGTCGTGGTGCACGGCACCGCCCGTCAGGTCGTCGACCCGGACGAGAAGACGGCCGCCCTGGACGCGCTCGTCGACCATGTGCTCCCGGGCCGCGCCGCCGACTCCCGGCCGGGCAACACCAAGGAACTGGCCGCCACCGCGGTGATCCGCCTCGACCTGCGCGAAGTCTCGGCCAAGATCCGCACCGGCGGCCCCAACGACGAGCCGGAGGATCTCGAGCTGCCGTACTGGAGCGGCGTCCTGCCCGTGGCCCCGGTGTACGGCGCCCCCATACCGGCCGACGATCTCGCGCCCGGCACGCCCCAGCCCCCGTATCTCACCGCCCGCTGAGGAGCCCCGATGCTGATCCATCCCTGGGACGCCCCCACCGACGACGCCGAGTGGCAGGACTGGCTCGCCGCACACGACTTCGGCCAGCTGGCCGTCAACGGCACATCCGGCGCACCGCCGATGGTGCAGCCGACGCACTTCGCCTACGACCCGGCCCGCCGGGAGGTGCTCGCCCACCTGGCCCGCCCCAACCCCATCTGGCGCGCGCTGGAGGAGCGGCCCACGGTGCTGCTGAGCGTGGTGGACGACTACGCCTTCATCCCCGGCCCCTGGCAGGCGGCGGAGGACGAGCCGCCCGAGCACGGCGTCCCGACCAGCTTCTACGCCGCGGTCCAGCTGACCTGCACCGCCCATGTCGTGGACGACCCGGAGGCCAAGGCCGCGCTGCTGCAGCGCCAGATGGGCCACTTCCAGCCGGAGGGCGGCTCGGCTCCAGTCGCCGCCGGCCAGGCGCCGTACGGCCGACAGCTCTCCGGCCTCCGTGGGCTGCGGCTCGAAGTGCGCGAGGTACGCGCCAAGTTCAAGTACGCGGGCAAGCGGAGCGAGGCCGTCCAGCGGCGCATCTGCGAGCGCCTCGCCGAGCGGAACGGCCCCGGCGACGCGGCGGCCCGCGGCCACCAGGAGCGCCGCCGGGCCGCGCGGTCCGCCACGACGCGCTGAGCCGCCGTGCTGCCCGGCCGGCGCCCACCCGCCGGCCGGCCACGCCCGGTCAGCCCGCCGCCGGCACCACCGCCGGTTCCACGGCCGTCGAAGCCCGCCGCGCCTCGGTCACCGCCAGCGCGGCAACGGCCGTCAGCAGCACCCCGGTTCCGATCGCCGTGGTCATCGTCAGCCGTTCCCCGAGGAAGAGCACCGCGAGGGCCGCGGCCGACACCGGCTCGAGCAGCAGGATCACGGATGCGGTCGCGGCCCGCACCACGGCCAGCGCCGCGAAGTACAGCACATACGCCAGCGCCGTCGGCACGGCGGCGACATAGCCCAGCAGGAGGAGGCTGCGGCCCAGCTCGTGCGCCTGGGGCCACAGCCCCTCCGCCAGCGCGAGCGGCAGCAGGCAGAGCGCGCCCACCGCGAAGGTGCTGATCGTCGAGGCGTAGGGATCACCGCTCCCGCCCTTTCCCAGCCGCCGGGTCATCAGCGTCATCGCGGCACAGCCGGCCGCGGACAGCAGGGCGTAGCCGACGCCGGCGGGCCGCACCGTCGCGTCGCCCCCGCCGAGGACCAGGACCAGCAGTCCGGACACCGCCCCGGCCACGGCCAGGACCCCGCCCACGCCGAGCCGTTCGCCCATCAAGACGCGCGCACCGATGGCTATCAGGACGGGCGCCGCCCCCATCGTGACCACGGTGCCCACGGCCAGACCGGTTTCTTCGACGGCGGCGAAATAGGCGGTCTGGAAGACGGCGAAGCCGATGCCGGTGGCGGCGATCCGCCTCATCCGGCGGCGTACCGGCTCGTAGGGGGCCGCGGCGGCGGCCGTACCGGACGACCGGCGGCGCAGCACCGCCCGCACGGCGAGCAGCAGCATCAGGCCGCCGAAGGTGCGCCAGAAGCTGACGGCGAGCGGGCCGAGCCCGCTGCCCCGGTAGAGGAGGGCGGCGGTGGCACCGGCCGTGCCCCAGACAATGCCGGTGAAGGTGACGTACAGCAGCCCCCGGCCCACGGGCAGGGCGGAGGAGGGTGTGGCGTGCATAAGAGTGTGCTCCGGGAAATCCAGGACGGCGCGATGCGCCGCGGAAGGGTCGCGTGGTCCCGTGTGCAGGCAGCGACAACCGGCTCAGGAGCTCTCCCGAGCCGGGGTTTCCGCAGAGGCCGCCGCCCGCTCTACGCGGCGGGAGGGGGCAGCACAGTCAAACGCATGATCGATAGCCTACGGCGCCCATGAGCCGGCCGACAAGCCGTCCTCGGCGGGCGCCGGATCCGAGGCACCCGTGGCCGGCTCCTTCGGCTTGGCCGACTGCGCGATGAAGGCGCCGACCAGCACCACCGCCCCGCCCGCGATCTGCGGCGCGGAGAGATGTTCGCCGAGCAGCACCCAGGCCAGTACGGTCGCGATCACCGCCTCGAGGCAGGCCACCACCCCGGCCACCTGGGGCGAGAGCAGACGGATGGAGACGACTCCGGTGAGGTAGGCGGCCACCGTGGCGACGAGCACGATCCAGCCGAGGAGCAGCACCGCGGGGACCTGGGTGCCGTTCATGCCGGCGCTGCCGCCGAGCACCTCCCAGTGCATGTTCCAGGGGCGGGCGATCAGGGTGAGCACGACGGCGCCGATCAGCAGGCCGTAGGCGATCACACCGAGCGGGTCGGGCGTGTCGTCGCCGTCACCGCCGTGGTCGGACAGCACGAAGTATCCGACCTGGCAGCACGCCGCGCCGAGCGCGAGGGCCAGGCCGATGATGTCGAAGCTCAGCCCCGACCACACCTCGACGACGCAGGCCAGACCGCCGACGGCCAGCAGGACGCCGACGGCCGCGGCGCGGGTGACCGGCCGTTTCTGGACGAAGCGCACCCAGCCCAGGACCAGGGCCGGCGCGAGGTATTCGATGAGCAGCGCGACTCCGACGGGGATCCGGGATATCGCGGCGAAGTAGCAGGCCTGGACGCCGGCGACGGCGAGCAGCCCGAAGCCCACGAGCAGTGCGGGCCGGCGGCGCGGCAGATCGCGGTGACGCCAGGCGAGCGGCAGCATGACCAGCGCGGCGCCGGCCACCCGCAGCCAGGTGACGTGCAGGGGCTCGAGGCCGGCCTCGATCAGGGGCTTGGCGGCGACGCCGGAGCCGCCGAACGCGAGCGCGGAGAGCAGCGCGATACCGACGCCCGCGCCCCTGCCCCGGGGCGCGCTCCCACCGGAGGCCGAAGATGCCTGGGGGGTCCCGGCGGACCCTGGTGCTGCTGGGCCGATACCGGTGGCTGGACCGGCGGGGCTCCCCGAAGTCGCGTGCATCCGGTCATCATGACAGCCGCCGTCAGCAGCGCCACCCCCGAGACCCCTGTCAGTCCTGGCCGGGGCCGTCCCCGTCCAGGCGAGCGGCGAGCAGGCCGGTGTCCACGGAGGCCCGGTGCAGGACCTCGACGGCCCGGGACTCGGGGTCGTCCACCAGGGCGGCGAGCAGGTCGAGGCAGCCGGCGCGGGTGTCGTAGCGGGCGTGCGCACGGTCGAGCGCGCCGTCCAGGGCGGCGGCCGCGGCGGGCGACCACCCGGGGACGCCGCCCTCGGTGACCACGGGGACGGAGCCGGAGTCCT
This sequence comes from Streptomyces sp. NPDC053427, assembly GCF_044544985.1. Lineage (NCBI taxonomy): Bacteria > Bacillati > Actinomycetota > Actinomycetes > Kitasatosporales > Streptomycetaceae > Streptomyces > Streptomyces sp. NPDC053427. Next base: position 238,553 of record NZ_JBITYA010000015.1, read on the forward strand.
CGACCGTGCCGTGCCACTGAAGTCCGTAGCCGATGCTGCGCTGGACGAGATAGCCGAGCAGCCGGGCGATCTGGGGGCCGCCGTCGAACGCATCGCGGACCGCGGGGTCCGATTCCAGGAGGCCGTGCAGCAGATGCGCGGTGTCCACCTGGCGGTCGCCGTCGCGGGTGGCCCTCCTGCGGGCGGCGGACACAACGGACGCCAGCTCCACGGTGAGCTGAGTGTCGAGATCCACCTGGGCGGGGCCGTCGCCATACGCAGTACGGTTTTGCACAGATCCACCCCACCAGCCGCTGCGGCCCGGAGCATCCCCGGCGGGAAGCATTTGCGCATCCCACCCTGGTTGGGGATGACTTCCCCGCGTCTCCTCCTTACGGAGGAGACGCGGGTGGTTCCAGGGGTTGTTCAGTACAGCGGGAAGGCCCAGCCTCCGGGATACCAGGGCTCGCGTTCCCCGCGGAAGGCCGCCGAGGCGAGGGTGAGCGCACCGGGCCGCAGTTCCTCGACGAGGCCGGCGGCCGCGAGGGCGGTCAGCGGGGTGCCACCGAGGAAGGCGGCACCGAGCTCCGCCGCCGTCAGCCGCAGGTCGGCCGGGGCGGTCGTGGGCTCGCAGCGCGCGCTCCCGCCCTCCGCCTGCAGCCGGTGGCGCCCGGTGTTCCACGGGCAGAAGTCGTCCCGCACGTCGAGGACGAGATCGAAGGGGAGGCTGTAACTCCGGCCCGTCAAGGCTCGGCCGACGTCGACCGGCCGCAGCCACAGGCGGTCCACCGGTGCGCTCCGGACCGCTCGCGGGTCGGCCAGCAGGTGCGGCAGCGGCTCGTCCACGGCGCCCTCGTAGTCGATCCAGGTCACCAGGTCGATCCCGGCAAGGAAGCGCCACAGCGCCGCGTACGCCCGGCGCGAGAGCGCCACCAGTTCCACGACCTCCGCCACGCCGTCGGTGCCGCCGCGCCCGTCCGGCGCGGAGCTGTGCCGGTAGAGCGCGTAGCCGGTGGCGCGGCCGTCGCTCTCCTGGTGCACGGCGCATCGGAGCGAGGTCGCCGCACCGCGCCGGTGCGGATGGTCGGCGAGGCGCACCGCCCAGTGGACCGCCTGTCGGTCGGGCCAGCCGGCCGTCGTGATGCGGGCCTGGTCGTAGACCTTCTCGAGGAGGGGGCGGACCTGGCCGGCCTGCCGCAGCCGGACGGTCCCCTCGCCGACGTCGGTATCGGGGCGGAAGCTCATGGCACGCCGGTCGCAGCGCATCCGGTTCCCGAGCGTCGCGGGGCCGAAGCCGTAGCGTCCGTAGATCCCGGCCTCGGAGGGGCGGAGCGCGGCGATCGGCTCGCGCGCATGGTCGTGCAGGTCGGTCAGCTGGGCACGCATCATCGACGTGAGGATGCCGCGGCGGCGATGTGTCGGGGCCACCCCTACGGAGGCGATCCCTGCCACGGGCAGGGTGCCCCCGGGCACGGTCAGCATGCGGCTGTAGACGGAGGCTCCGGCAACCGGCACCCCCTCGTCGAACGCGGCCAGGGTGCGACCGAGATCCGTCGCGGCTCGCTGCTCGGCCAGTTCCTCCTCCGACCGGTCCATGCCGTAGGTGTCGGCAATCATGCGCGCCCAGGCCGGAAACTCCTGGTCGAGAACGCCGCGAAGTCGCAGCGGAGAAAAGGTCATCGGGTTTGTGTACATCACACCGGGGCGAGCTGAAAAAAATCCCTGCCGGCCGTGTCAGGTCCGCTGCCTTCCTCCCTCCGCCATCGCCGCAGGATTCACGGCCCCGTCGGCAAGCGCGCCGAGACGGAGGCCGCCGGTACCGGTGCTGCCCGAACCGCGGTACCGGTGCTGCCCCTACGGGTTCCGGGTTCCCCGTTTTCGGGGCCGATGCGGGCAACCGGAGTCCGCCCCGCGTACGTCCTTCCCCGACAGGCTCCGCGACGGCCCCACCGGACCACGTCCGCCCGCTCCCCTGTCCACCCCGAACTCCTCCGTGGCGAAGGATTCCGATGGCCACCCGCCCGCTGCTCTTCCTCGATATCGACGGTGTGCTGAACCCCGTGCTGCCGTCCCCCGGTTTCACCGCGCACGATCTTCTCGATCACACCGTGCTGCTCTCCATGGACCACGCCGACTGGCTGCGCGAGCTGTCCGCGCGCTACGAACTCGTCTGGGCGACCACCTGGGAGCATCACGCGAACACCCACATCGCCCCGCTGCTGAAGCTGCCCGAGCTGCCGGTCGTCGCGTTCAGCGGCTATCTCGGCCGGCCCGATGACCCGCAGTTCGACGGTCCGGAGAGCCTGCTGGCGCGGAAGTGGGCCCCGATACTGCGCTTTGCGGACGGGCGCCCGTTCGCCTGGGTCGACGATGTGATGCCCGACTCCCTGGTGCGGCGCAGCCGGTGGCGGCCGGACCGGCTGCTGATCCCGGTGGATCCGGCGCGCGGACTGCGCCGCGACCACGTCGACCGGCTGCTCGCCGCCCCGCCCCGGCCGCGGCTGTGCATGAACCTGACGGCTCATCAGCAATGACGGCCTTCGGTATTGAACCTTCGCCTCCTTGGGGCTACGTTCCGCGGCACCAGCCAGGGACAGTCACCGAAGGGGTGGTCGCATGGCCGAAGTCACCGCTCAGGCCCGTATCGAGGCACCGGCCGAGCAGGTCTGGGACCGGCTGACCGACTTCGACTCGTACGGACAGTGGAACGCCACCCACACCGCCTTCCCCAAGGGCGGCCCCGCAACGCTCGAAGTGGGCGCGGGATACGAGGAGAACATGAAGCTGATGGGCTTCCCGGCCGAGGTGACCTGGACCGTGCAGGAACTGGAGCCGGGCCGCCTCCTGGACATCAAGGGCAAGGGGCCGATGGGCGTCAATCTGGGGATGCGCTACGAGCTGACGCCGGACGGCGGGGCGACGACGCTGCGGATCGAGGGGGCGTTCACCGGGGCCGCGGTCTCCCTGATGGCAGGCAAACTGAAGGACTCGGCGAGCGCGGCCCTGAACGAGTCGCTGCGCAAGCTCGCGGTCCTGGTGGGCTGAGGCGGGGCGCACGCATACGGCGCGCCCCGCCGCCGCTCAGTCCTCCTCGGCAAGGATCAGATACAGCTCCTTGCGCGCCTTGTTGACCACCGCCATGGCCTTCTCCCGCTGCTCGGGGCTACCGGTGGCCCACACCTGCCGAAAGGCCTCGACCAGGCCGCCGCCCGCCTTACGGATCTCGTTCATCGCCTCCCAGTCGACGCCACGTCCGGCGTCCTCCCAAGGGGCGTCCGAACCGCCGTCGGCCTCGGCGCGGCCGGCCTCGGTCAGCGAGAAGAGCTTCTTGCCGCCCTCGCTGGCGTTGGTGATCAGGCCCTCGTCCTCCAGGAGCTGGAGAGTGGGGTAGACCGAACCGGGGCTGGGCTTCCACGCCCCGCCGCTGCGCTCGGCGATCTCCTGGATCATTTCGTAGCCGTGCATCGGTCGGTCCTTGAGCAGCGCCAGTATCGAGGCGCGCACATCGCCGCGCCGCGCCCGGCCGCGCGGGCCGCCGCGGCCCCGGCCGCCGCCGAAGGGCGGACCCCCGAAGGGCGGCCCGAAGCCGCCGAACGCGGCCCGCCGCCGCTCGAAGCCGCCGGCGAACTCGGCCCAGCCCCCTGGGCGGCCCGGTCCGCAGTGCTCATGACGGTGCTCGTGGTTGCTGTCGTGGTGGTGTCCTTGGGAACGCATGACGGCGTCCTTCCTTCTCGTTTCTGCAGTCGCTCTCGGCCGTTCCTGCCGCTCTCATCGATCTCGTTGATCTCGTCGATCTCATCGATCGTGCAGTCGTGCCTGCTCGCGCCCGCACAGTCGTTACTGAACCGCCATCGTTGACCGATCGCGATGCCTCAACGATATATCGGAACTGTTCGCCGAACAACCCCTCGACTGGCCGAACCAGGGGCCGGCCCTCCCCAAAGACCCCATTAGCCGTTTATGTCGACTTTGCGCTCACTCCGAGGGTTCACGCAGGCGCACGGCGAGGGCAGCGATGTCGTCGTCGAGACGCCCCCTGCTGTAGTGGAGGAGGTCGCGGTGGAGAGCCGCGAGCAGCTCGCGGGGCGGCGTCGGGGACTGTCGGCGCATCCAGGCCGCCAGCGGGAAGAACTCGCCGTCGCGGGCGCGGGCCTCGGCGACCCCGTCGGTGTAAAGAAGCAGCAGGTCACCGGGGGTGAAGTCGAAGGTGTCGATGTTGTAGTGATCGCCGATCAGCTCCGCGAGGTTGAGCAGCGGCGAGGGAGCGGTGGGCTCGAGGACGCGCAGTTCCCCGCGATTCAGGAGCAGCGGCGGGGGGTGTCCGCAGTTGAGGATCTCGATACGCCCGCCCTCGTGCGGGATCTCGACGAGAAGGGCGGTGGCGAAGCGCTCCATCGGCCCCTCAGGAGGAAAGGCGGCGTTGTAACGGGTGGTGCTGGCCTCCAGCCGGCGCGCGATGCTGACCATGTCGGTCTCGCCGTAGGCCGCCTCCCGGAAGGAGTTGACGATCGCCGCGGCCGCCCCCACCGCCGGCAGGCCCTTGCCCCGCACATCACCGATGAGCAGCCTGACCCCGTACCGCGTGTCGACCACCTCGTAGAAGTCCCCGCCGATACGGGCCTCCGCCGCGGCCGCGAGATACAGCGAGTCGATCTCGACACCCCCGAAGCGGCGCGGCATCGGGCTCAGCACCACCTGCTGCGCCGCATCGGCGACGAGCCGCACCTGAAAGAGGGTCCGCTCCCGCTGGAGCCGGACATGACTTCCGTACGCGGCCGCGACGGTGACCGCGATGATCCCCGCAGCCGTCCACCACGTCCCCAGACCGGGGAACACGACGCTGAGGCCGATCATCAGAAAGAGGCAGACCGTCCCCAGCAGGACGGTGGGGAGCACCGGCCACATGGCGGCGGCGAGTGCCGGCGCCGCGGGCAGCAGGCGGCTGAAGGCCATTTCCGGGGGCGTGGCGTACGCCAGGCCGGCGATGACGACGGTCAGGATCACCGGCGACAGCAGCACAAGCGGCCCCCGGCCGTGGCGACGACGGAGCCGCAGCCATCCAGACTCGATCACGCTTCATAGAATATCTATGCAAAGTAGACATAGCGGCCTTATGGCCGCAGAGTCAGCCGTCTGCCCCAGACCGGCTCGCCGGCTTCGATGGCGTCGCACCGTTCCGCGCGACCGTCAGGAACCATCGAAACGGAACCCCCGGTGGTCCATCCGGGTCCAATTTCCCGGGATTGGCCTTGGCCTGCGGTTCTGTGGCCCCTCTACGCTCGCGGCCATGAGGATTCGTATCGTCGACGCCTTCAGTGAGCGTCCGTTCGCCGGCAACCCCGCAGGAGTCGTCCTCCTCGACTCCGACGCCTTCCCCGACGACGCCTGGCTCCAGCAGATCGCCGCCGAGGTCAACCTCTCCGAGACCGCGTTCGCACATCCGCTGCCCGCGGGCGGCGACGCCGACTGGGCGCTGCGCTGGCTCACCCCCGCCACCGAGGTGAACATGTGCGGGCATGCCACATTGGCCACCGCGCACGTTCTGCACACCACCGGAACCGCGACCGGCACGGTCCGCTTCCGCACCCGCAGCGGTGTGCTGATCACGACCACCGGGGACGACGGGTCGATCACCATGGACTTCCCGACGGCACCGCTGACCCCGGTGGAGGTGCCGCCCCTGGTCGCCGGGGCGCTGGGTGCCGACCTCCGGTCCGCGCACGACACCGGCCCCGACGTCGGCGATCTCCTGGTCGAGCTGGCGGACGAGAGGTCCGTACGGGCGCTGTCACCCGACTTCAGAGCGCTGGCGGGGCACGGCGGCCGGGGTGTGATCGCCACTGCGCGCGCCGAAGACCCCGACGGCGGCTACGACTTCATCTCGCGCTGCTTCTTCCCGTACGTGGGCATCGACGAGGACCCCGTGACGGGCAGCGCACACACCGCGCTCGCCCCGTTCTGGTCGGCGCGCCTGGGCCGCGACGCGCTGGTCGGACTCCAGGGCGGCGCCCGCTCCGGTTTCGTACGGACCCGGCTGCGCGGCGACCGTACGCTGCTGACCGGCAGCGCGGTCACCGTCATCGACGGCGAGCTGCTCGCCACCGGCTGAGCCCGTTCCCCGGGCGCGGGACGCACCACCGGCGGCCCGCGCCGCCCCCGCTCTCATGCCGTCGGCAGCCACCCCACCCGGCCGGCGAGCAGTGCGTAGCCGAGGAACGCCACGATGTCGATGAGGGCATGCGCGGCGACCAGCGGCCCGACCCGGCCCCATCGCCGGTAGAGCAGAACGAAGATCACGCCCATCACCGTGTTGCCGATGAACCCGCCGATGCCCTGATAGAGGTGGTACGAGCCGCGCAGCACCGCGCTGGCCGCCAGTGCCGCCATCGGGGCCCAGCCCAACTGCCCCAGCCTGCGCAGCAGATAGCCGACGACGATGACCTCCTCCACCACGGCGTTCTGCACCGCGGAGGCGATCAGCACCGGGATCTTCCACCACACCTCGGGCAGCGCCTCGGGAACCACCGTCAGATTGAATCCGGCCGCCCGCGCACCCAGGTAGAGCAGCAGTCCGCTGCCGCCGATGGCCGCGGCCACCCCGACGCCGCGGCTCAGGTCGAAGCCGGGCCGCCGCCGGTCGAAGCCGAGGGCGCGCAGTCCGCCCGCCCGTTCCCGCAGCAGGAAGTGCGCCACCAGGGCTACGGGCACCAGGGCGGTCGCGATACCGAACAGCTGCCAGGCGAGATCCAGCCATGGCCGGCCGGGTGCATGGGACGCATTGAGCGTGGCCGCCTGGTGCTTGAGGGCGCCGGATCTGGTCACCGAGCCGATGAAGCTGATGAGCGCCGACAGCGCGCTGGCCCCGAGCGAGAGGGCCAGAACGAGCAGCGTCTCACTCCTCAGGACGCTCCGGAACGGCCCCTCCGCGACCCCCGCATCCCGTCCCGTACCAGGCCCTCGGCCTGGAACATCCGCATCAGCCAAGGGACTCGTCTCCGACTCCACGCTTCCTCCACCTCCGGGCTGCCGCCGCTTCACCACCACCGCCCCGCCAGGGTCTCGACAGCAGGTACGAAGATCGCGCGCGACAGGCCGGGGACGGGCGCCATCCACGTGGCGCGTTCCCTCTCCTGATCCCGATCGAGTCCGGGACAACGGGCTCCGGGCATCGGGAGAGGCGCTACCGCAATGGAACGACACAGCTTGCCCGATCCGTCCGCGCCGGAGAGCACGGGGGCCCGCCCCGACGCCATTCCCCCGAACTCGCGGCTCCTCCAAGGCAGGAGGATCCGTACCCCACAGCCCCCGGGCACCCCTGAGCCGCGTCGGCCCGCCCCGATCAGGCGCTCTCGACGGAGTGCCGCGCCCCCGGTACGGCCGGCGGCGCGCCCACCGCCCAGGCCACCGGCCAGGTGTGCACAGGTTGCCCGGCGTGCATCAGCTCGCTGTAACGCCGGGTCATCGCGGCCAGCGCGGCATCCCTGTCCAGCCCCTGCCGCAGCGCGTGATGGAAGGCCGCGGCCTGCCAGGACGCGCCGTTCACCCGCCGGGCGCAGCGGTCTTCGATGATGCCCAGATACAGGTCCCGGTCGGCCGGTTCGATGCCCCAGGCGTCCAGTCCCGCCGCCGCCAGGGGCAGCAGTTCCTGGCGTACCAGCCGTACGACCGGCATCTCGGTGATGCCGCCGGCGCGGCCGGAGCGTGGCCAGTGGAGGCAGGCGTCGATGCCGTACCGGCAGGCGGTGTCGAAGTTGGCGGCCGCGGCGGCGAACGGCAGGCGTTTCCAGAGGGGGCGGGGCTCATCGGCCAGCGCCCGCACCAGGCCGTAGTAGAAGGCCGTGTTGGCGATGACGTCGGCGACGGTGGGGCCGGCCGGCAGGACCCGGTTCTCGACCCGCAGATGGGGGGCGCCGTCGGCGACCCCGTAGACGGGGCGGTTCCAGCGGTAGACCGTGCCGTTGTGCAGCACCAGTTCCGCCAGGTCGGGCACGCCGCCCTCGTCGAGGATCCGCAGCGGCTCCTGCGTCCCCGGGATCGGCAGCAGCGGCGGGAAGTACCGCAGATTCTCCTCGAAGAGGTCGTACGCGGAGTCGATCCAGCGCTCCCCGAACCACGTGCGCGGGCGCACCCCCTGGGCCTGGAGTTCCGGCGCCCGGGTGTCGGTGGACTGCTGGAAGACCGGCGGCCGGGACTCACGCCACAGCTCGCGGCCGAAGAGGAACGGCGAGTTGGCGCCGATGGCGACCTGCACGGAGGCGATGGCCTGCGCGGCGTTCCAGACGGCGGCGAACCGGCCCGGGGTGACCTGCAGGTGCAGCTGTACGGATGTGCAGGCGGCTTCCGGCGCTATCGAGGCCGAGCGGGCGACCAGGCGCTCGACGCCCTGTATGTCGATCGCGAAGTCCTCGCCGCGGGCCGCCCGCATCTGGTCGTTGAGCAGCACATAGCGATCGATGGCGGAGAGGCTGGCGGCCGTGAGGTCGGTGGCGGCCATGGTGGGCAGAATGCCGATCATCACTATCCGGGCGGCGACCTCGCGGGCTTTTCTGTCGGCGTAGGCGAAGCCCGTACGGAGTTCCTCGGCGAGCTGGTCGAGGACGCGACCGGCCAAACGGTGCGGCGTGATGTTGACCTCGAGACTGCACTGGGCGAGTTCGGTCTGGAAATCACGGCTCGCGATGCGTTCCAGAACTTGAGAGTTCAGCATTCTGGGCAGTCCGTCCGCGCCCGCGAGATTGAGCTCGATCTCCATACCGATGAGATTCTTGGGCCGGTCGAACCTCTTCTCCGTCAGCATCCTCTGCAATCCCGTAAGACACTCGTGCAGCTTTCTTCGATAACGCTCCCGGTCAGCCAGGTCGATCCCGTGCGCGGCGACCTTCTCCCCCATCGAAGGGTCCTTCCTCGATCGAGCGAACGGCCCGCGGCCACGGGCCGATTGGGGCCGTCCCCGACACCACCGGGGCACGCGCTACGGTCGATGATGCCCCAGCAATCTGATCGATAACGCCTCAAGGGCGTGCCGGTGCCGATAGGCTCGAAGTGACGGAGAGTCCGAACCTCATCGGGGGATACCTGCGGCACGCGCCAACGGCATATCTCGGCGGCCATCGCCATCCGCATTTCTCTTGTGAAAAACACCGACGAGATCCGGCCTACCGCTTCCGTGGTGAAATATGAGGTGGCGCACCCGAAGGCCCGTGCAAAGCGGTGAAAATCCCCCCGGAGAAGGGCCCGGATTCCGCCTTGCCGGAAATCCACAAGACCAGTAGCCGAAACATTTTCAGAACATACGTCGTATAAACTCCGCACACGAGGCAGAGAGTTGGCGCCCAGTGCTGCGGTGTTCCCACCGGCACTGGGGCACTGCGGCTGACCCACCGGGGCTGCCGCTCCGGTCGGCCATGCTCTGGCCCCGCATGCTGACAGCGCCGTCCGCACCTGCCCGGCTTCACCGTGTCTCCGAAGTGAGAGGCGACCCACCATGCCGCTGCACCTCCCCCCTGCCCCTGCGCCCGCCCTGCGCAGCGTTCTCGCCGCCCTCGGCTCGCCCACCGCCGTCCGCGAGGCCCCGACCTCCGCCCTGCGCGCCCATCAAGGCCCGCTCAGCCCCGACCGTCCGCTGCCTGTGCACGTCTGGGACGACGTCAGCCGTGCGGGCGGCCCGCCGCTCACCCGGCTGGCGGGCTGGCGCTTCCTCGTCCGCAGCGGGGAGCGCGCCGTGGCGGCCGCCGAGGCGATGCTCACCGCCGACGGCTGGACGTTCTCGCATTTCTGCGGCGGCCCGTACGTGGGCGCGACCGAGCAGGCCCTCCAGCAGGCGGAGCCGCTGGCCACGCCGTACCAGCCTCGGCTGCTGTCCGTACCGGAGCTGTACATGCTCACGCTGTGGCTGCATCACGACATCGCCTCGGACGGCACCACCGGCCTGCCCGCCCCCAGTGACCTGCTGGTACCCCTGGCGCCCGCCCCGCCCGGCATCGCCCCGCACCACCCGCAGCGCGTCGCCGATCTGCTCCCCCGGCTCACCCTGCGCATCGGCCCCGGCCCGCTGCTCGACTCCCCGGCCGCCTGACGGCGTACGCCGTCGCCCGACCCTGCGCCCCGCGCCCCTTCCGGACGCGGGGCGCAGCGCTGCGCTCACCCGGGCGGTCCAGTGGACCGGAAATACTCCCAACCCCCTTGAGGCCGAAAGCAATTGAACCGCCCGCACGGGTGATGCGTCCCTATCCAGTGAGTACTACTGCGGCGAAATCCCTGCGGAAACCCGTCCGTGGGGCAACACTGGGACCAACCGATGGAAACGGGGGAGCGGCCATGACCACCTCATCGAGCCGCACGACGACGTTCACACCGCAGCGAAAGACAACTTCCATGTGTCAGCACCAACCTCCATGCCCGTCCGCAGACTCCAGCGACCGGGAAGCCGCGCATCCCGTGGCGCACCACCCCGAGCAGGGTTGGAGCCTGCTGTGCAACGGCGTCCTGCTCTTCGAGGACACCGGTGAGCTGCTGCCGGACGGGCAGGTCATCGCCCCGCACCGGCCGCAGGCCGAACGGGTTGCCAGCGTGGCCTGACCGTCAGCGCCTGGCAGTACAACAGGGCCCCCGGCAGAACTGCCGAGGGCCCTTGATGTTGTACGGACGCTCCGTAGGGATGGATCAGACGTCGTACTCGTCCAGCGGCGGGCAGGAGCAGACGAGGTTACGGTCGCCGAAGGCACCGTCGATGCGGCGCACCGGCGGCCAGTACTTCTCCGCGGCCACGACACCGGCCGGGAAGGCGGCCTCTTCGCGGCTGTAGGGGTGCGACCAGTCGCCGGTCACCGCGCCCGCGGTGTGCGGGGCGTTGCGCAGCGGGTTGTCGTCCTTGTCCCACTCCCCCGAGCCGACCTTCTCGATCTCCGCGCGGATGGCGATCATCGCGTCGCAGAACCGGTCGATTTCGCCCAGGTCCTCGCTCTCGGTCGGCTCGATCATCAGCGTGCCGGCCACCGGGAAGGACATCGTCGGCGCGTGGAAGCCGTAGTCAATCAGCCGCTTGGCGACGTCGTCGATGCTCACGCCGGTCGCCTTGGTCAGCGGCCGGACGTCGATGATGCACTCGTGGGCCACCAGGCCGCCGGGGCCGGTGTAGAGCACCGGGTAGTGCGGCTCCAGGCGCTTGGCGATGTAGTTGGCGCTCAGGACCGCAACCTGGGTGGCGCGCTTGAGGCCCTCGCCGCCCATCAGCCGGACGTACGCCCAGGAGATCGGCAGGATGCCGGCCGAGCCCCAGGGGGCCGCGGAGATCGGCCCGACGCCCGTCTCGGGGCCCGCGGTGGGCTGCAGCGGGTGGTTGGGCAGGTAGGGCGCCAGGTGGGCGCGGACGCCGACCGGGCCGACACCGGGGCCGCCGCCGCCGTGCGGGATGCAGAAGGTCTTGTGCAGGTTCAGGTGCGAGACATCGCCGCCGAACTTGCCGGGCTCGGCGAGGCCGACCAGCGCGTTGAGGTTGGCGCCGTCGACGTAGACCTGGCCGCCGGCGTCGTGCACGGCCGCGCAGATCTGGGTGATGTGCTCCTCGAACACGCCGTGGGTCGAGGGGTAGGTGACCATCAGGACCGCGAGCTCGTCCCGGTGCTTCTCGATCTTGGCGTGCAGATCGTCGGCGTCGACCTCGCCGTCCTCGCCGGTCTTGACGACGACGACCTTCATCCCGGCCATCACGGCGCTGGCGGCGTTGGTGCCGTGCGCCGAGGACGGGATCAGGCAGACGGTGCGCTGCTCGTCGCCGTTGGCGCGGTGGTAGGCGCGGACGGCCAGCAGACCCGCGAGCTCGCCCTGGGATCCGGCGTTCGGCTGGATGGAGACCTTGTCGTAGCCGGTGACCGTGGCGAGCCGCTCCTCCAGCTCCTGGATCAGCGTCAGATAGCCCTGCGCCTGGTCGGCGGGCGCGAACGGGTGCAGCTGGCCGAACTCGGACCAGGTGACCGGCTCCATCTCGGTGGTGGCGTTCAGCTTCATCGTGCAGGAGCCGAGCGGGATCATGCCGCGGTCCAGCGCGTAGTCCTTGTCCGCCAGCGTGCGCAGGTAGCGCAGCATCGCGGTCTCGGAACGGTGCTGGTGGAAGACCGGGTGCGTGAGGTAGTCGACCTCGCGCAGCAGACCCTGCGGCAACGTTTCGGCAGCGACGGCGTCCAGCTGCTCGACGTCGCCCTGCACCCCGAAGGCACCCCAGACACCGGCCAGCTGCGCGCGCCCGGTGGTCTCGTCGCAGGCGATACCGACCAGGTCCGCGTCGACCTGTCGGAGGTTGACGCCCGCCTCGCGGGCCGCGGCGACGACCTCGGCGGCCCGGCCCGGCACCCGCGCGGTAAGCGTGTCGAAGTACGCGTCGTGGACGATCTCCACTCCGCCCGCGCGCAGGCCCTCGGCCAGAACGGTGGCGTAGCGGTGGGTGCGCCGCGCGATGGTCTGCAGGCCCTCGGGGCCGTGGTAGACCGCGTACATTCCGGCCATCACCGCAAGCAGCACCTGCGCGGTGCAGATGTTGCTGGTGGCCTTCTCGCGGCGGATGTGCTGCTCACGGGTCTGCAGCGCGAGGCGGTAGGCCTTGTGGCCGTCGGCGTCGACCGAGACGCCCACCAGGCGGCCGGGCAGGCTGCGGGCGAACTTCTCCCGCACGGCCATGAAGCCCGCGTGCGGCCCGCCGAAGCCCATCGGGACGCCGAAGCGCTGGGTGGTGCCGACGGCGATGTCGGCGCCGAGCTCGCCGGGCGAGGTCAGCAGCGTCAGCGCGAGCAGGTCGGCGGCGACGGTGACGACCGCGCCCAGCTCCTGGGCCTGCGCTATCACGGCGCGCGGATCGCGCACCGCGCCGGAGGCACCCGGGTACTGCAGCAGCACACCGAAGACGCCGCGCTCGGCGATCTCGGCGGGAATGCCCTCGCTCAGGTCCGCGACGACGACCTCGACGCCGGTCGGCTCGGCGCGGGTCTGGATCACCGCAATGGTCTGCGGCAGACAGTCCGCGTCGATCAGGAAGACGCCCTCCTTGACCTTGCCTATGCGGCGGGAGAGCGCCATCGCCTCGGCCGCCGCGGTGCCCTCGTCCAGCAGGGAGGCACCGGAGGTGGGCAGTCCGGTCAGGTCGGCGACCATGGTCTGGAAGTTGAGCAGCGCCTCGAGGCGGCCCTGCGAGATCTCCGGCTGGTAGGGCGTGTACGCCGTGTACCAGGCCGGGTTCTCCATGACGTTGCGCAGGATCACCGGCGGGGTGAACGTGCCGTAGTAGCCAAGGCCGATCATGGACGACAGGACCTGGTTACGGTCCGCGAGGCCGCGCAGTTCCTTGAGGACCTCGGCCTCGGTACGGGCCTGCGGCAGGCCGAGCGCCTCCGCGCTCTTGATCACGTCGGGTACGGCGGTGGCGGTGAGCTCGTCCAGCGATCCGAAGCCGACCTGCGCGAGCATCTTCGCCTGCGCCTCGTGGTCGGGGCCGATGTGCCGGCGCTCGAAGGGCGTACCGCGCTCCAGCTCGGTCAAGGAGATGCGATTGGTGGTCATCTGCGGGGGCCTCCTGGTCACTGCGACCTACGAGGGGCACCACGGCGCGGGTGCCCGGACGGCCTCCCCCTCTGTCATCTCAACCTGAGAGCTTCACCGGGTCCGCAGGCTGCGGCCCGGCTTTCACCGTCGGTGAGGAGGGGTCCCGGCACTGTGCCTTCCGCGGCCCGCCCTGCTTTCCAGAGTGACCTCGTCCATGCGGTACGGGATGCCTGAGAGATTCCGGGGAGGATTTGCTCCTTCGGCGCCCCCGCCGCGAACGGCAAGGGACTCTCCCGCATGGGGTCAGCGGCCAAACGTCAGCCTACCAGCGCACCTCTCGAGGGAACCTTCGAGTGGCCGGGGCATGAAATGTGCCGTTTGGTAGTTGTCACAGGGCAGCTGCGACCACAAGGAGGGGCTGTGCACACCGATATCGATCCCCGGAGCCTGATCGGCCGCAAAGCGTTCGACCGGAACGGCACCAAGATCGGGACCATTGATGAGGTATATCTCGATGATGCGACCGGCGAACCCGAATGGGCGGCCGTGCGTACCGGCCTCTTCAGCCGGGACGCGTTCGTCCCCCTGGAGCCCAGCGAGCTCGTCGACGAGGGGCTGCGTATCCCCTACGACCGCAAGTTGATCAAGGACGCCCCGGACTTCGGGGTGGGCCGCCATCTCTCTCCCGAGCAGGAACTCCAGCTCTACCACCACTACCGGCTGGATATCTCCTCCCCGACCTCCGACCCCGCCCCTCCCCCGGGCGACAAGGACTTCGGCCGGATCGCCGGATCGGAGGACTGACCGGCCCCGGGCTCCCCGCCCACCAGCGGCAACGGCTCCCCCGGCCGCAGCGCCGGGTCATCGACGGCAAAGGTCCGCACCCTTCCCGGTGCGGACCACGGCTGTTCGAAACGTACGGTCACTCTCCCCACCCCACTGCCCTGCACCCATCCGGCGCCGTATGCGTCGTGCACCACGTCCAGCCCCGGATGCCAGCGGCGCGGCCGCTCCTCCTCCGCCTCCGGCTCACCCGCCCCGTCCGCCGCCGGCTCCGCCGCCCTGGCCGCCGTCTCCTCGGCCTCCCGCTCCGTCGCCAGCTGCGCGAACAGATCCTCCTGCGTGAAGTCGGCCAGCCCGCTCACCCCCACCCCCAGCAGCCGCACCCCGCCCGTGGTGTCCACCGTCTCCAGCAGCCGCGCCACCGCCTCCCGTACGACCGCGGGATCGTCCGTCGGCCCGCGCAGCGTCTCCGACCTGGTCAGCGTCGAGAAGTCGTAGTTACGGACCTTGATCACCACCGTGCGACCGGACCGCCCGGCCTCCCGCAGCCGCTGCACACAGCGCTCGGCCAGCCGCACCAGCTCGGCCCGCACCCGCGTCCGGTCGGTGAGATCGACCTCGAAGGTGTCCTCGACCGAGATGGATTTCGCATCCCGCTCGGCCACCACCGGGCGGTCGTCCCGGCCCAGCGCCATCGCATACAGCCCCGCGCCGTGCGACTTGCCCAGCAGCCGCACCAGCTCGTCCTCACCGGCCTCCGCGGTCTCCGCGACGGTATGGATCCCGGCCCGGCGCAGCGCCTCGGCCGTCGCCGGCCCCACCCCGGGCAGCGTCCGCACCGGCATCGGCCCCAGCAGCTCCCGTTCCGTGCCGGGCTCGATCACCATCAGGCCGTCGGGCTTCGCCGCCTCGGACGCGATCTTCGCCAGCATCTTGGCGCCCGCGAGCCCCACCGAGCCCGTCAGCCCCGTGGCCGCCCGGATGTCCCGCCGCAGCCGCTCCCCCACGGCCCGTACGGCGGACACCTCGGCCGCCACCCCGCCCGCCTCCAGGTCCACGAACGCCTCGTCCAGGCTCAGCGGCTCCACCAGCGGCGACAGCGCATGCAGCAGCTCCATCACGGTGTCACTCACCTGGCGGTACAGCTGGAACCGCGGACTGAGGTAAGCCGCGTTGGGGCACAGCCGGCGCGCCTGGGCGGTCGGCATGGCCGAGCGGATACCGAAGACCCGCGCTTCGTACGACGCCGTGGCGACCACCCCGCGCGGCCCGATCCCGCCGACGATCACGGGCTTTCCGCGCAGGCTCGGCTTGGCCGCCTGCTCGGCGGAGGCATAGAACGCATCCATGTCCAGATGCAGAATCGTCGGCGCGGGTCTCACATGACCGATCCTCCCGCACACCACTGACAATCGGCCCGCTGCCGGGCCGGGGGCCGCGTTCGGAGGCTCAGCCGGCCCGGTTGCGCCGCCGCGCCAGCTCGTCGCGCGGGTTCTTGCCGACCAGCGTCTCGCCGGTGTCCAGCCGCTCCCCGTGCAGCTCGGAGAGCGCGCCCTCCACGTCCCGGAGCACCACGCCCACCGCGATCCCGAAAACGCCCTGGCCGCCCTGGAGCAGATCGACGACCTGGTCGGGCGACGTGCACTCGTAGACCGTGGCCCCGTCGCTCATCAGCGTCATACGGGTCAGGTCGTCCAGCCCGCGCGAACGCAGATGCTGGACGGCGGTGCGGATGTTCTGCAGCGACACCCCGGTGTCCAGCAGCCTCTTGACGATCTTCAGGACGACGACGTCCCGGAAGTTGTAGAGCCGCTGGGTGCCGGAACCGTAGGCGGGGCGGACGCTCGGCTCCACCAGGCCCGTGCGCGCCCAGTAGTCGAGCTGCCGGTAGGTGATCCCCGCCGCCGCACAAGCCGTCGGACCGCGGTAGCCGATGGTCCCCGTCGCGCAGTCCCCCGACACCGCGGCGGGCTGTGCCGGTGCGCGGTTCATTGCTGCATTCGGGTGGAGCGGCAACGCCCCTTCCGCCGCCGTACCGTCACCGGTGATTGCCACGCCGCCCTCCGTCCTCCACGTCCCGGACGGGACCTGCCTTATCGACGGTATGCAGTCACTCGGGGTGCGTCAACGATCGCCGCGCTCGCCACGCCGAGTGATAATCACCCTACGAGTGGTTTCTCGTGACCTCGCGCGGGGAACGGCTAATAAGTTTGGCCGGAATCAGATGCTTCCGGCTGATGGCGTCACTGGCTGCTGCTGCCGAAGTCCTCGGGCGAGATCTGATCGAGGAACTCGCGGAACTTCTCCACCTCGTCCTCCTGCTCGTCCGGGATCGCAATGCCCGCGTCGTCCAGCACACCGTCGGTGCCGAAGATCGGCGTCCCGGTGCGCAGCGCCAGCGCTATGGCGTCCGACGGACGCGCGCTGACCTCGACGCCGCTGGCAAAGACCAGTTCGGCATAGAACACTCCCTCGCGCAGATCCGTGATGCGGACCTGCGTCAGCTCCTGGCCCACCGCTTCCAGCACGTCCTTGAAAAGGTCATGCGTCAGCGGCCTGGCAGGGACCATGCCCTGCTGGGCAAAGGCGATGGCGGTGGCCTCCCCTGGCCCGATCCAAATGGGCAAGTAGCGATCGCCTCCCACCTCCCGCAGGAGCACGATCGGTTGGCTGGAAGGCATTTCCACCCGGACACCCACGACGTCGAGCTCGTTCACACAGCAACCCTAGGACGTGCCCGGCAGGTTTGGGTAGTCGGGCAGTCATTTGCTCACGTGAGGCGGACCTTGAGTGCGCTCTGCACCAATGCCGCATGGAGGCGTACCGACAGCGTTGCCAGCTCCCTGGCGGTGGCCTCCGCATGGGCCCTGGTCTGCGGATTTCGGTGCCGGCGGAGGGGCGCCACGACCTGCTCCACCAGGCCCGCCTCCCGCTCGGCGGCCGCCTTGACGGCCCGCAGATGCCGCGGTTCGAGCCCAAAACGCCCCAGCTCGGCGACCAGTTTCGCGACCGTGACGGCCTCGCTGTCGTAGCCGCCGTCGGCATCCGGGACGACGAGCCCGTACGACTCCCAGTCGGCGAGCGCCGCCTCGTCCACCTCGGCGGCGGCCAGCAGCTCGGCCCGGCCGACCCGGGCGGCCGCCGGACGGTCCTCACCAGGCTCGCGCATGCCCGGAACCAGGTCCCGCGAGGAAGTGGCCTGGGCCGGCAGCTGCACCTGCTCACCGCGCTCCAGGGCGTCCAGATGCTCCCGAATGACTTTCAGTGGCAGATAGTGGTCCCGCTGCATCCGCAGGACGCCCGCCAGCCGCTCGACGTCGGCCGCGGTGAATTTGCGGTACCCGGAAGGCGTGCGCGTCGGCTCGACCAGCCCCTCGGCCTCCAGAAAACGGATCTTGGAGATGGTGACCTCGGGAAATTCCTCGCGCAGCAAAGTGAGCACCGTACCGATGCTCACCGGCTTGCCGTCCGAGGAGGCGGCGCCGGAGGACCCGGCACCGCCCGTCGGTGAGTGGCGCATATGCCTTCCCTGGCCGGTCAGATTCCGGCGCCTCGCTGGCTCGCGTAGAAGACCAGGCGGAACTTGCCGATCTGGACCTCGTCGCCGTTGGAGAGCGCGACCGAATCGATCCGCTCGCGGTTGACGTACGTGCCGTTCAGGCTGCCGACGTCGGCGACCGTGAAGCGCCCGTCCGGGCCGCGACGGAACTCCACATGGCGGCGCGAGACCGTCACATCGTCGAGGAAGATGTCGCCCTGCGGATGCCGGCCCGCCGTCGTCAGCTCGCCGTCCAGAAGGAAGCGGCTGCCGGAATTCGGCCCCCGGCGGACGACCAGCAGCGCCGAACCCATCGGAAGGGCGTCGACGGCCGCCTGGGCCTCGGGCGACAGGGACGGCATCTGGGTCTGGCCCGTCGCCTCCGCGTCATAGGCCTCGATCCCCGAGATGGAGATGGTCGAGGTCGTCTCGGACGCGCGCTCGGGCTGTGCACCCGGGCGCAGCGGCGCACCACAGTTGGAGCAGAACCGGCTCGCCTCGGCGTTCCGGTGCCCACACCTCGTACAAACCGGCACGGCCGACCCTCCACCCGTGGATGAGGCTGATGGTTCCTGGGAACCTATGCGGGCGGCACCGGAGGGGTCAACAGAACCCGCGCCGTACCCCCCGGACGGACCGCTGACCTCATCACGGAAGAGCGGACGGTCCTCGCCCGCACCGCTCTCATCGGCCCGGCCCGCGGCACGATGCCGCGCCGAGCCGCTGCCGCCCTCCTGGCGGGCGCTCTTGCCGAACAGCTTTCCAAACAACTTCACGGGCGATTCCCCTTGAACGAAACAGACCCGCCCGTGGGGCAGGACGAACCCTCGATGCACACACCGGCCGATCCGGACATCCTGTGAACGTCCGTGGCCTGCAGACAGTTTCCACCACACACCACAATCACGGTGCGCCGACCCCCCGCTACCTCATGCCCTCCCCGGGCCATGGACATACGTGGACACCTCACTGCGAAGACGACCGAGCGTAGTCAGGCCGCTTCGCCTCTCGCAAGGCATTCACAATGATCTTCTCTTGCCGGGTCACAGACACCTTGGCCTGCTCCTTTTCCAAAGTCTGAACCACCCCGCCGGGGATGTTCAGCGCCGGCTCCAGGTCCTCCGGCTTGCCGATGACCTTGAAGCGGTAAGGCTGTGTAACCCGCTTGCCGTCGATCTCCACGCCGCCGCTGACATCCGAGAGATAGGTGTTGGCGACGACCCGTACGTCATTGACCTGAATGGCCTCGGCGCCGGCCGCTCGCAGCTCCTGGATGGTGTCCAGCAGCTTGTCCGCCTCGACGGAGTGCGTCGGGTCGGCGATGGTCAGGTTGATGCCGGGCCCTTGCGCCGCGACGGTCCCGGCCAGCACGCCCAGCTGCTGTTCCTTCTCCACGGTCTGCTTACGGGCCTCCTCGGCCTGGTCCGAGCTGTTCTCCAGCTCCGTCTTCTGCCCTTCCAGGCGCCGCTGCTCGTCCGTCAACCGCTGGGAGCGATTGTCCAGTTCATCCAGAATGCGCACCAGGTCCTCCTGACGCGCACCCCGCAGCGCACTGCTGTCACTCGTGGAACGTACCTGAATCGCCAGGCCGAGGCCGAGAATGAACAGGAGCAACGCAACGATCAGTTGAGCCCGGGTCAGCCGAGGCGGCCACAGGCTCGCGGCGAGCCGCTGCCGACCGTTCTGCGGCTTCCCCGCGCCCCCATCTTCCCCTCCTGGGGCAGGGGCGGCGGCGTCTGCCGGTTTGTCGCCGTTCTGCTGCGCGTCGTCCGGTTTACGCCCTTCCGTCCCCTCATCGGCCGCCTTGGGAGCGGGCCGGCTCTCGGGAGGCATCGGCCGCCGGTCGGCGGGGCTGCGGTCCTGCTGCGGCTCCGGCTTCTTCTCCGGCTCGGGGGTCTCGTCCGTTGCCATCCGCCTCACGCCCTGAAAACGTGCCGGCGAATCGCGGCAGCGTTGGAGAAGATCCGGATGCCCAGCACCACGACGACACCGGTGGAGAGCTGGGCGCCGACGCCCAACTTGTCACCGAGGAAGACGATCAGCGCGGCGACCACGACGTTCGACAGGAAGGAGACGACGAAGACCTTGTCGTCGAAAATGCCGTCCAGCATCGCGCGCAGACCGCCGAACACGGCGTCCAGCGCCGCGACGACAGCAATCGGCAAGTAGGGCTCGACCACCGTCGGCACCACGGGTCGGACCACAAGCCCGACCACGACTCCCACAATGAGGCCCAGTACGGCGATCACGATGTGCCCTTCCCTGTGTCGGCGCCGTCCGCTCTGGCGGCACCGGCCTGCGGCTTTGCGGTACGTACGGTCAAACTGGGCGCGGGCGGCAGCATGACCTCGCTCTCGGCGGAAATCCTGGTACGCACGCCGTAGTTCTCCTGCAGGACGTGCAGATACTGACCGTCGGCGCTGTCCTGGAACGCGGTGCTCAGCCGCTGCCCGTCCCCCACCGCCAGCACCGTATAAGGCGGCACCAGTGGCTTGTTGTCGACCAGTATGGCGTCTCCCGCGGCCCTGATCGCCGAGAGTGACGTAAGCCGCTGCCCATTGACGGAGATGGCCTCCGCTCCGGACTCCCACAGGCCGTTGACGACGCGTTGCATGTCCCTGTCGCGTACCCGCCCGGTGTCGGAGAAACCACTGCTCTCGCGTGGCCCTCCCCCACTGGACTCCGCATCCTTGGCGTCGTCCACCACCAGTTTCACGCCAGGCCCGGTCACTTGGGTCGAACCGGACAACAGCGCCAGCAGCTCGGCCTTGTCACCGCCGTGCTTCTTCAGCGCCTCGCGCTGCATCCTGCTGACCGCGTCCCGGGTCGCGTCCACCCGCTTCTGCTGCTTGTCCGCCTCGCCGGTGCCCTTCTGGATGCGATGGATGAGCTCTTCGCGTTCCTTGGCCAGCGTCGGTGCCGATACCCGCGCCTGGGCGGCACCCACCGTGACGACCACCGCTGCCAGCACCAGTCCGGCCGCGAGGCCCAACTTCGCCCGCAGGGTGCGCGGCAGACCGCGTACGCCCGCGGCGGACTTCCGCGCGGCGGCCTCCGCGTACCCGTCGTCGAGGCTGTGATCCATCACATTGGTCAGCAGCGACATCGACGCATCGGGGCGCGCAGCGGGCTTGCTGGGAGTGCTCCGATCGGGGCGCTGCTGCGACATGCCGCACATCGTCGCACGTCGCCCGCGCAGTCTCCCAATGGCCCCACCGGCGTGCCCGATCGCGGGCACGCCGGTGGGTCGGGCTCAGCGTCCGGCGCTGTCCACCACGGACGCCCACTCGTCCAACAGCTGCTGAGCGGAGGCGTCGTCCGGCCCCTCCGCCCACAGGTGCGTGACCGCCTCGGCCGGATCGGGCAGCACCAGCACCCAGCGGCCGTCCGCCTCCACGACCCTCACACCGTCGGTGGTGTCCACGTCCCGGTCGCCGGCCGCCTCGACCACATGCCGCATGACCAGGCCCTTGACCGCCCACGGCGTGGCGAGGTCGCGGCGCAGCACATGCGCCCGCGGGATCCGCGCGTCGATCTGGCTGAGCGAGATCTGGGTACGGGCCACCAGGCCGATCAGCGTGACGAATGCGGCCGCGCCGTCGAAGACGGCGCTGAACTCCGGAATGATGAAGCCGCCCATGCCGTCCCCGCCGAAGACCGTGCCCTCCATCCGGGCCACCCGGGCCAGATCGTCGGGCGAGGTCGTCGTCCACTCCACCTGCGTCCCGTGGTACGCCGCCACCTGCTCGGCGATACGGGTCGTGGTCACCGGCAGTGCCACCCGCCCGCTGCGCCGCTCGGCCGCCACCAGATCCAGCATGACCAGCAGCGCGCGGTCGTCCTCGATGATCCGCCCGCGCTCGTCCACCAGGGAAAGCCGCTCGCCCACGGGATCGAAGCGCACGCCGAACGCGGCCCGCGCCGACGCCACGATCTCGCCGAGCCGGACGAGACCGGAACGCCTGGCATCGGGCGTTTCGGTCGGCCGGGACTCGTCGAGACCGGGATTGATCGTCAGCGAGTCGACGCCGAGCCGGCCCAGCAGACTGGGCAGGACCAGCCCGGCGCTGCCGTTCGAGGCGTCCACGACGACCTTCAGCCCGGAGTCGGCGACGCCCGTGGTGTCCACCGCCCGTAGGACGGAGCCGGTGTAGGAGTCGAAGACGCTCGCCGGGAAACGCAGATCGCCGATCTCACCGGGGAAGGCGCGGCGGTACTCCTGACGGGCATAGACCCGGTCGAGCTTGCGCTGCCCGGCCTGCGAGAGATCGGCCCCGCGCTCGTCGAAGAACATGATGTCGACGGAATCCGGCACCCCGGGCGTCGTACGGACCATGATGCCGCCCGCGCTGCCCCGGGCCGTCTGCTGACGGGCGACCGGCAGCGGTACGTTCTCGAGATCCCTCACATCAATGGCGCTGGCCTGCAGCGCGGAGATCACCGCGCGCTTGAGCGCCCGCGCGCCACGCGAGTGGTCGCGCGCGGTCGTCACCGTGGAGCCCTTCTTCAGCGTGGTGGCGTACGCGCCTGCGAGCCGTACGGCAAGCTCCGGGGTGATCTCGACGTTGAGGATGCCGGAAACCCCACGCGCGCCGAACAGATGAGCCTGACCGCGGGATTCCCAGATCACCGAGGTATTGACGAACGCGCCGGCCTCGATCGTCTTGAACGGATAGACCCGCACATTCCCCTGGACGATCGACTCCTCGCCGATGAGGCATTCATCGCCGATGACCGCGCCGTCCTCGATCCGTGCGGCCCGCATGATGTCGGTGTTCTTGCCGATCACACAGCCGCGCAGATTGCTGTGCTGCCCGATGTAGACGTTGTCGTGCACCACCGCCCGGTGCAAGAACGCCCCGCTCTTGACCACCACGTTGGATCCGACGACGGTGTGCTCACGGAGTTCCACGCCGGCCTCGATCTTGGCGTAGTCACCGATATACAGCGGACCGCGCAGCACCGCGTCCGGGTGTACTTCGGCGCCCTCGGCGACCCACACCCCGGGCGAGATCTCGAAGCCGTCGATTTCGACGTCGACCTTGCCCTCGAGCACATCGGCCTGGGCCTTCACATAACTCTCGTGGGTGCCGACGTCCTCCCAGTAGCCCTCGGCGACATAGCCGTAGATCGGCTTGCCGTCCTTCATGAGCTGCGGGAAGACATCACCGGACCAGTCCACCGAAACGTCGGGCTCGAAGTAGTCGAAGACCTCCGGTTCCATGACGTAGATACCGGTGTTGACGGTGTCCGAGAACACCTGACCCCAGGTGGGCTTTTCCAGGAAACGCTCGACCTTGCCGGCCTCGTCGACGATGGTGATGCCGAACTCCAGCGGGTTCGGCACCCGCGTGAGGCAGACCGTTACCAGGGCGCCCTTTTCCTTGTGGAAACGGATCAGGTCGGTCAGGTCGAAGTCGGTGAGAGCGTCACCCGAGATGACGAGGAATGCGTCGTCCTTGAGGGCTTCCTCCGCGTTCTTCACGCTGCCCGCGGTGCCCAGCGGCTTTTCCTCGTTGGCGTACGTGAGCTCCATTCCGAGCTCTTCCCCGTCGCCGAAATAGTTTTTGACGAGCGAGGCAAGGAATTGAACGGTTACGACGGTCTCGGTGAGACCATGCCGTTTCAGCAGCCTCAGCACATGCTCCATGATCGGCCTATTGACCACAGGCAGCAGCGGCTTGGGCATGCTTGACGTCATGGGGCGAAGGCGTGTGCCCTCACCGCCCGCCATCACAACGGCCTTCATGTCGGAAGCGTCCTCCTCTAAGAGACGACGGTCTTGCCGACTTCACCTGTCCAGATCGCCCACTGTTCTTGTACTCACGTACGGGCGCCGGGCCTTGGCACAATCTGCCGGTTCGGCGAGCTCAGTCGGCCGTGGCGTCCGCCCTGATCAGCCGACGGACCTGGACCACGTAGAGGATCCCTGCCCACCAATAGAGCGCCGTACCCCAACCCGCGAACGCCCATCCGAAAATAGCAGCGAGCGTGTGAAGCCAGCCGTTCCCGACACTCAGCAGGAGCAGCGGGAAGGCATACATCAAGTTGAACGTAGCCGCTTTGCCCAGGAAGTTCACCTGGGGAGGGCCATACCCGTGACGGCCCAGGAATCCGACCGCGATCAGCAGCATCAGTTCGCGTGCCAGCAACGCCGCGGTGAGCCAGATCGGCAGGATCTCGCGCCAGGTCAGCCCGACGAGGGTGGACAGGATGTAGAGGCGGTCGGCCGCGGGGTCGAGGATCCGGCCAAGACTGCTGATCTGGTTCCAACGCCGGGCGAGCTTGCCGTCCAGATAATCGCTGACGCCGCTCAGCGCGAGGACCAGCAAAGCCCAGCGATCGGCAGCGCTCGGACCGTCGAATGCCGGCCACAGGATCAGCCACAGGAACACCGGCACGCCGACCAGGCGCGCCATGCTCAGAATATTCGGGATGGTGAGGACGCGGTCCGTTTGGACCTGCGTCTCCTGGACCTCCACGCGGAAGCCTCCTGTGGGAAATGTGCCGACGATACCCCTGACCTTACCTGGCCCGTCGGCCACGCCACGCCGGGGGTCCCGGGCCCAGGAAAACGCGAAAAAGCCCCGTCGGGAACGGGGTTCCCAACGGGGCTTTCTCTTAAATTTTGTTCGGCGGCGTCCTACTCTCCCACAGGGTCCCCCCTGCAGTACCATCGGCGCTGAAAGGCTTAGCTTCCGGGTTCGAAATGTAACCGGGCG
>NZ_JBITYA010000016.1:0-211817 GCF_044544985.1 Streptomyces sp. NPDC053427
ACGCCCGGTTACATTTCGAACCCGGAAGCTAAGCCTTTCAGCGCCGATGGTACTGCAGGGGGGACCCTGTGGGAGAGTAGGACGCCGCCGAACAATCTTTGTGGGAAGCCCCGCACCTTATGGTGCGGGGCTTTTCCGCGTTCGGGGCTCATATGCGCTTGCTCAATTCCTCGGGCGTCATGTCGCCCGGCTTGCGGTTCTGGCGCGCGCTCTCCCGGGCGGCGTGCTGCAGGGTCGCGTTCACCGGGGTGGGTACGCCGTGCTCACGGCCGAGCAGCACCACCTCGCCGTTGAGGTAGTCCGTCTCGATCGATCCCGTACCCCGTGCCAGGCTCTGCCAGGACGAGCCGCGAACGCGCTCGCCGGCGAGCGGCTGCGGGTCGACCGTGCCGCTGCGCAGCGCGGTGATCTCGGCCCCGCTCGCGTAAGCGATGCCCGCGGCGTCGAGGGCCGCGGCACCCTCGGCCTTTGCCCGGGCGACCAGGTCCTGAGCGGTGGCGTCCGTGGCGGAGCCGCACACGGCCTCGACCACGTTGGCGAGATTGCCGAGGAGTTTGCCGTACTTCCAGCGCATCACGTCCGCCGCCACCGGAGCCAGGAAGCGGGCCTTCTCCAAGTCGTCCGCAATCCGCCGGGCGGTGTCGTCCGTGCCGGCCCCGTACCGGCCGATGACCAGGGCGCCGGTGTACGGGCCGCAGGGTGCGACGACCTCGGCCGGGTTCAGGTGGCTGCTGGGCAGGATCACGCATACGCCGTACACCTCGCGGAAGCGGCGCAGCGCCAGGCGCTCGTTCTCCACTCCGTTCTGGGCGCACACCACAGGCAGGCGCTCGCCCGCCGTGCCGCCGCCCGCCACCGGCTGCGCGGCCCATGTGTCCAGGGCGGCCACGCTGTCCTGGGTCTTGACGGCAAGTACGAGCACGTCGTCCTCGCGTAGTTCGAGGTCTTCGGGCCGCGCCACGACGGGTACGTCGAGGGTGAGCGTGCCGGTGGGGACCGTGAGTCGCAGCCCGTTGTCGCGCAGCGCCTCGTAGTGTGCGCCGCGGGCGACCAGGACGACGGACCGGCCGCTTTCGTGCAGCCGCCCCCCGATCGAACCGCCGACTGCTCCGGATCCGATGATGATGTAGCGCATCCCGCTCCCCGGCTCTCCGCTCCCCGGCTCTCCGCTCCCCGGCTCTCCGCTTCGGGCGTCGCACAAGATCCTGCAAGGCCGTACGAGATCGTGCAAGGTCGTACGGGGCCGTAGCAGGTTCCGTGCAGGCCGAAGCGGGTTTGTTCCGCGGTCAGTTGAGGGCCGCGGGTCCGTCCTCGCCGGGGAGTCCGGTCCACCGCACCCCCGCGGCGTACCACCGGGCGAGTTCCTGGGCGTTGCGCTCGACCTCGTGGTCGTCGGCACCGGTCAGGACGTAAGCCGCCAGGTAGTGAGCGGACTTCACGCCCCCTTGGTATGCCGTGCCCACCGTGGCCCGCAGGCGTTCCTCCACCACGAAGGGCGGGGGATCCTTGGGCAGGGCCGCGAGTGTGCCCCGTTCGGGGTAGAAGACGACCCAGCCCGCGCTCTGTCCGGGCGCGACGCCGTGCACCCCGGCATCGGTCAGGGTCTGCGGGGCGACCTGGGCCCGGAACCACTGCTCGTCGAGGTTGAAGCCGGTGGCGGCGCGGATGGCGGGGGCGGTCAGCGCGCCGCCGGTCCTGCTGGCGATCTCGCACAGTACGAGGCGGTCGTCCGGCGTGTGGAAGACCTCCAGGTGGAAGGTGGTGCATTCGGGGGTGGGCAGCGCGTCGAGGACCTTTCGCGCATAGCCGATGAGCCGGTCCGTCAACGGGTGGTCGCGGGTGAGTTGTGCCGAGCCCAGGTATATCCCGTCGTGGAAGGAAAGGCAGTCGTTGAGGTAGCGCGAGGCGAACAGGGCCACCGGTTCCCCCGCCGCCACCAGCCCGTCCACCACGTACATCTGGCCCTCCACGAACCGTTCCACCTCGGCGTGTTCGGGCAGGCCCTCGGTGAGGAGCCGGGCCAGGTCCGCGGGGCCGCGCAGCACCTGGGTGCCGGTGGAACCGGAACCGAAAGCCGGCTTCACCACCACGGGGTAGCCGTGCTCGCGGACGAAGCCGAAGAGGTCGAAGGCCACGCGTACCGGGGCGAACTCCGGTACCTCCAGGCCGCTTCGGCGCACCAGGTTCTTCATGTGGACCTTGTCGCGGAACGCGAGGGTGCTGGCGTAGTCCTGGCCGGGTACGCCGAGCAGCTCCCGCAGCCGCGCGGCGCGCAGCAAGTCGCTCTCCATGCGGGCGATCACCGCGCCGGGCGGCATGCGCTCGGCGAGGTCGAGGGCCGCGCGTTCCGCGTCGCCGCCGTGGAGGTAGCCGGGGACGGAGACGGCGCCCGGAACGTGTTGGTACTGCGGGAATACGGTCTCGGAGACCAGGAGGTGCGGCTGTACGCCCGTATCAGCCGCCCACTTGTCGTACGGAGTGTCCGCATAGTCGCTGTTCACAAAAGCCAGAACACTGCGTTCTGCTTCGGACTTCATCAGCACCTCCCAGGACTCCTGAAAAGCACGCACCGGCCGCGTGCGGCATCAAGGCTAGAGGCGTGAGCCCAGGTCAGGGACGTCCCGGCAGATACCTCGGCTTTACCTCGGAAAGATTGTTCTGCTCATTCTGACCGTGTAGGAAGAGCAGGGAACTCAAGATCCTGATCTTGCGCATGTACTGCATGTACTGGGGGGAAGTTGAAGAACCAACGAATTCTCGCCGCAACGCCGACGGCTCGTGACCATGAACTGGCGAATTGCCTGCACACCCTCGCGGGCCTGCTCGATCTGGAAATGTACGCACGGGCCCGGCAGTTCGTCGCGGAGCTCTCGGGCGACCCCGTACCGGAGCGGGACCGCGCGCCGGAGCCTCACTTACCGCAGGGACGGCGGCCCGAGCCGCTCCTCCGTGCCCTTCTCGCCGGCAAGCGGGCGGCCGCGGCCGAGCGGGGCGTCACTCTCCGGCTCGCCGACAGGCCGCCACCGTCCCGCCCTGCCGTCGCCTCGCGCGACCTGGTGACGGTGCTCGGCAATCTCATCGACAACGCTGTCGACGCGGCGGCCGCGCACCCGGCGGCGAAGCCCTTCGCCGAGGTCGGCATGTGGGCGGAGCCCGGCGCCACGGTGCTGAGCGTCGCCGACAACGGGCCGGGTGTGCCGACCGCCCTGCGAGCGGCGGTGTTCCGCGATGGCTGGTCGACGAAGAAGGCGCCGCCGCATCGCGGCCGGGGCGTCGGCCTCACGCTCGTCCACGGCGTCGCACGACGCTACGGCGGCTCGGTCCGGCTGACCGAACGGCCGGGCGGTGGTGCCGTGTTCACGGTCCGACTGCCCAAGAATCCGCCCGTGGCGGCGGGAGTGGCACCGTGATCGACGTCCTGGTCGTGGACGACGACTTCTACGTCGCCGAAATCAACTCCCGCTATGTGTCCCGCATTCCGGGATTCCGTGTCATGGGCCGGGCCCACACGGCCGCCGAGGCGCTGAGGGCCGTCGAGCGCGGCAGCGTCGATCTGATGCTGCTCGACCACTACCTTCCCGACGAGGACGGGCTGCAGCTGGTGCGCAGGCTCCGCCGGCTCGGCCACGAGACCGACATCATCATGGTCTCGGCGGCCCACGAGGCGGAGCAGGTGAGCTCGGCGCTGCGCAACGGCGTCCTGCAGTACCTGGTCAAACCGTTCGGTTTCGAGGCGATGCAGGCCAAGTTGACGTCCTACGCGCAGATGCGTGACCGCCTCGGCCGCTTCGACTCCCTGGGCCAGGGCGAGGTGGACGAGATCTTCGGTACGCTCCACGCGCCGGTCCAGGCGGAGCTGCCCCCCAAGGGGTACTCGACGGCGACCACCGAGCGCATCCGCGACGTCCTGCACCGGGCCGGCAAGGCGCTCTCCGCGCAGGAGGTGGCCGACCTCACCGGAGTGAGCCGCTCCACCGCGCAGCGCTACCTCAAGCACCTGCAGGAGCGCGGCAGCGTCCAACTCGCCCTGAAATACGGGGGCGCCGGCCGCCCCGAGCACCACTACGAGTCCGCGCACGGCGCCTCCCGCGCGCGCCCGCGCTGAGCGCACACCACGAGGACGCCGGTGTCGCCGGGCCCCGCACCCCGAAGGGTGCGGGGCCCGCGCCGTTCCGCCGGCGCCGTCGGGGCGGTGCAGCGCGGTAATCAAAAGAAGCAGAAGGAGCTTTCCGCAGTAAAGGCACAGTGCACGCAGAACCGTGCCCCCACTCGGCTCCTGCTCTAGCGTCCGTCTCGATCCAAAGCTCCTCACCTGCAAGGACACCGGAGACCTGCTATGGGTGCGACACGCCGTACGCTCCGTCTGGGAGCCTTCCTCCTGGCCCCCGGCTACCACGTGGCCTCCTGGCGGCACCCCACGGCCCGCGCGGACGGCGGCCTGGACTTCGCTCACTACCGCGAGCTCCTGCACACCGCCGAGCGCGGCAAGTTCGACATGTTCTTCGTCGCCGACGGGGTGGGCATCCGCACCCCGTACCGCAATGCCGACGAGCTGAGCCGATGGGGCCGCTTCCTCCAGTTCGACCCGCTGACGCTGCTGTCCGCCCTCGCCGTGCACACCACGCACATCGGTCTCGCGGCGACCGCGTCGACGACGTACAACGAGCCGTTCCACATCGCGCGGAAGTTCGCCTCGATCGACCACCTCAGCGCCGGCCGGGCCGCCTGGAACATCGTCACCTCGGTGACGGACGCCGAGGCGAAGAACTTCAACCGCGACTCCCAGCCCGACCACGCCTCGCGCTACCACCGGGCCAGGGAGTTCATGGAGGTCGTCACCGGCCTGTGGGACAGCTGGGACGACGACGCGTTCGGATACGACAAGGAGTCCGGGCGCTACTTCGAGCCCGAAAGACTGCATGTGCTCGACCACAAGGGCGAGCACTTCTCGGTGCGCGGTCCGCTCAACGTGGCCCGCCCGCCGCAGGGTTACCCCGTGCTCATCCAGGCGGGCGCCTCCGCGGACGGCCAGGACTTCGCCGCCCGCTGGGCCGAGGTGATCTTCACCGCCGCCCAGACCCTGGACGAGGCCCGGACGTTCTACCGCGGCATCAAGCAGCAGGCCGCCGCCTACGGGCGCGACGCCGACCAGATGAAGGTGATGCCCGGTCTCTTCCCCGTGATCGGCCGTACCCGCGCGGAGGCCGAGGACAAGTACGCCGTACTGCAGGAACTGGTCGACCCGGTCGTCGGGTTGGGGCTGCTCACCCAGCTCCTCGGCGACGTCGACATCTCGGGCTACCCGGTGGACGGGCCACTGCCCGAACTGCCGCCCACCCAGGGCAGCACCAGCCGCCAGCAGCTCGTCTACGACAAGGCGCGCCGCGAGGGTCTGACGATCAAGGAGCTGTACCGGTCCCTGACCGGGGGCCGCGGGCACCGCATCGTCATCGGCACCCCCCAGGACGTCGCCGACCTCATGGAGGAGTGGTTCACGGGGGAGGCCGTCGACGGCTTCAACGTCATGCCGCCCGTGGTCCCCGAGGGCCTGGACGACTTCGTCGACCTCGTGGTGCCCGAGCTGCAGCGCCGGGGCCTGTTCCGCACCGAGTACGAGAGCACCACCCTGCGCGGCAACCTCGGCATCGACCGGCCCGCCCGAGGCGCCGCAGCCGAACTCCCCCTCAGCACGGGCCCGTTCCCATTCCAGGAGTGAGCACCCCCCATGCCCTCGTTTGCCAGAACCCTCAACGAGATACCCCCCTCCCCACTGGTGACCGTCGACCGGCTGCTGCGCTCCGGCGCGCACGCCGAACCGGTGCCGTTGCAGCAGGGCAGGACCGTCTTCGAGCCCTGTGCGCGGCCGAGCACCTGGGAGCGTGCGGAGTTCGGGATCGCGGCCCATGAGCACGCGCCGCCCGCCGGAGTCCCCGCGCTGCGCTCGGCGTTCGCCGAGGCGGCGAGCCGACGCCGGGGCACCCCCGTCGACCCCGGGCAGGTCCTGGTGACGAGCGGCGCCACGCACGCCATCGCGGTGACCCTGCACGCGATCCTGGGCGCGGGGGACGAGGTCCTCATCCTCTCCCCGCAGTGGCTCTTCGCCACCGGCCTGGTGTGGGCGGCCGGCGGGACGCCGCGCGAGGTCCCGGTCTTCCTGGAGCTGAGCGAGGACCCCGGCTTCGACTTCCTCGCGGCGATCGAGCGGGCCGTGGGGCCGCGCACCCGGGCGATCTACTTCAACAGCCCCAACAACCCGACGGGCTTCCGCCTGGACGAGCAGGCCCTGGGCGGGCTCGCCGAGCTGGCCGCGCGGCACGACCTGTGGCTGATCGCCGACAACGCATACGAGAACTACGACTTCAGCGACGGCGGCTTCCTCGACACGGCGACCGTTCCCGGGGCGGCCGAGCGCACCTTCTCGGTGCACAGCTGCAGCAAGACCTACGCGATGCCCGGCGCCCGCGTGGGCCATCTGATCTCGCCGCCCGGCGCGGAGGAGATCCTCACCAAATGGTCGCTGCACACGCTGTACTCGGTGTCCACGGCCGCGCAGTACACCGCGTTCCGGGCGCTTGCCACACCCGCCGACGAGCTCGCGCGGCGCCGGGCGGCGGCGGAGCGCGCATGGCGACTCGCCGACGCCGCGCTGGACATCCCGCACACCCGCATCGCGGGCGGGCTCTACACCTTCCTCGACCTGAGCCGGTACGGCGACGGCGCGGAGTTCGTGCGTCGCTGCGCCGAGGCGGGGGTGGGACTCGCACCGGGCCGGGTGTTCGGCGCCCACTGCGACGGCTGGGCCCGGCTCTGCTTCACCGCCGCACCCGAAGAGGCGGTCGCGGACGCCATCGGCCGTATCAACAAGATCTACTGGGAGGGCGGCCATGACCGTTGACACCACCGTGGCCAGGCCGGCGGCGGCTGCCGGGCTGGCTCCGTATCTGCACCGGTACGACAGCCCGGCACAGCTCGGACTCAAGATCAACGCATATCGGGGCTACGAGGTGGAAGGCCTCGCCGAGGCGCTGCGCGCACCGGACCTGCACGACGCCCCCGTCGAGTGCGTGATGGTCGGCGACTCGTACTTCATGACCCACCTGGGCCGCAGCGGCACCACGCTGACCGGCGACGACGAGCAGGAGTGGGGCCTTGCGACCCTCACCGGCCTGGTGGCCGAGGTACGCAAGGCGCTGGACGCCGAATTCCCGTCGGCCAGACGGCCGTTCCTGCTCGCCGACCTGCCGGACGGGACGACCCGCGGCCCGGCCGCGGCCCGGGCCGCCGCCGACCGGTTCGTCGCGGCCGGCGCGGACGCCGTCAAGATCGAGGTGGCGGGCGAGGGCGAGTTCGCATGCATCGAGGCAGTGGCCGCGACCGGCACGCCCACCCTGGCGCACCTCGGCTACACCCCGCAGAGCGGCAGCCTGACCCGGCACGGCGACGCCTTGGACGGCGCGCTGGCGCTCTTCGCGCAGGCCCGCAGGGCCCGGGCCGCGGGCGGCTGCGGACTGATCATCGAGATGGTCAGCGAGGCCGTGAACCAGGCGCTGAGCCGGCCGCACCCCGAAGGCCTTCCGCTGTACTCGGTGTTCAGCGGCCGGGCCCGCTGGGGCGGCCAGAGCCTCAACCTCTGGGACGCCGTCGTACGCCCCGTACCGGGCGGCCGCTACTTCCCGCCGACCCCGGTGATCGACGCGTCCGAGGTGCCGGAGCGCTACACCCCGGAGCTGATCGCCGATCGCATGCGTGAACTGCTGCGGCTCAGTGTCGCCGGCTGGTTCCCGCTCTCCCCGCGCACCGCCCTGACCCCCCGTGAGACGGCCGAGATCACCGGCATCGACCCCTGGAGTGCCTCATGACCACCGCCGAACCGGTCGCCGAGGGATCGGCGACCCCCGGATCGGACACGGCCGTCTTCGACGAGCTCGAATCGGCCGTACGCACCTACTGCCGGCGCTTCCCCGCCGTCTTCACCCGGGCTTCGGGACACCGGATGTGGGACGCGGACGGCCGCGAGTACATCGACTTCCTGTCGGGCGCCGGTGCGCTGAACTACGGCCACAACCCGCCCGAGGTGCGCGCCGCCCTCATCGACTACCTCCAGGCCGACGGGCCGGTCCACGGCCTCGACCTGCACACCGGCGCCAAGGCCGCGTTCCTGCACCGCTTCCGCGAGGTGGTGCTCGCGCCGCGCGGGCTCGACCACCGGGTGCAGTTCACCGGGCCGACCGGCACCAACGCCGTCGAGGCGGCGTTCAAGACGGCCCGCCGGGTCACCGGACGCACCGACATCATCGCCTTCACCGGCGGCTTCCACGGCCTCTCGCTCGGCGCGCTCGCCGCGTCCGCCACCTCGTTCAAGCGCGGGGCGGCCGGGGTGCCGCTCGGGCACGTCACGCGGATGCCGTACGAGGGATACGCGGGTGAGGGCGTCGACACCATCGACTACCTCACCCGGCTGCTCGACGACCCCGGCAGCGGCATCGACCTGCCCGCGGCCTTCGTGGTGGAGACCGTGCAGGGCGAGGGCGGCCTCGCGGCGGCGAGCGCGCCGTGGCTGCGCAGGCTCGCCGACGTGGCGCGCGAGCGGGGCATCCTGCTGATCGTCGACGACATCCAGGCCGGGTGCGGGCGCACCGGCACCTTCTTCAGCTTCGAAGAGGCGGGCATCGTCCCCGACCTGATCTGCCTGTCCAAGTCCATCAGCGGCTTCGGCCTGCCCATGGCCCTCGTCCTGGTCCGCCCCGAGCACGACCAGCTGGGCCCCGGCGAGCACAGCGGCACCTTCCGCGGCAACAACCTGGCCTTCGTCACCGCCACGGCCTGCCTGGACCGCTGGGCGGATCCGGAGTTCGCCCCGCAGGTGCGGCGCAACGCCGCCGCACTGGAGGACCGGCTCACCGAGCTGGCCGCCAAGTTCGCGGATCTCGGCTGCACCGTGCTGGGCCGTGGCCTGATCCGCGGGCTCGGTTTCACCGACCCGGCGCTCGCGGACCGGGTGTCACGGGACGCCTTCACGCGCGGGCTCCTGGTGGAGACGTCCGGCGCCCGCGGCCAGGTCCTCAAGATCATGCCGCCGATCGTGGCGGACGCCGAAGAGCTGGCGCCCGGCCTCGCCCTCCTCGCCGACGCCATCGCGTCGGCGGCACAAGCGCACGTATCCGAAGGGGACTTGAGTTGAGCATCGCCGAGCACGAGCAGACCATCGAGGGCGACCACGAGGACGGCCACGCGCACGGCATCGACGAGAGCGTGCTGCGCCGGATCGCCGACTCCTGGCCGCGGCGCGCCACGATCCGCACCGATCTGGACCGGATATCGGAGCCGGAGGAGTACGACGAGCAGCTGCCGGACTACCCGGAGCGCCTGCTGCCGTTCGCCGAGCACCCCCTGTACCTCGCGGCCACGCCCGAACAGCGCCAAAAGGTCCTCACCATGGCCTGGCTGGTCTACAACGAGCGGGTCATCGCGGCCGAGGAGCACGTCGCCAACCCGACCTTCGCCATGATCATGCACGGCGCCTTTCCCGGTGCCGACAGCGTCCAGCTCAAGCGCGCCGTCCAGCAGACGCATGTGGACGAGGTCTGGCACACGTACATGCACATGATCGCGATGCAGCGCACCCGCGAGGTCCGGGAGATCACCGGCGAGCCCGCCTACCCGCACACGGTCACCTACCGCCGTCTCCTGGAGGCCGACGCGAAGGTGTCGGAGCGCTGGGAGCGCGACCTGCTGAAGCTGGTGTGGACGACCGTCTCGGAGATCAGCGTCAACGCCTATCTGGAGCTGCTCTCGCGCGACAAGACCGTCCAGCCGCTGCACTCCCTGGTGCCCCGGCTGCACGCCCGCGACGAGTCGGCGCACTCCTCCGTCATGGTCGAGGTCGCCAAGGCGCTGTATGTGCACATGAACGCCGAACAGCGCCGCGCCTTCGTAGACTCGCTGCCCACGGCGCTGCACGCCTTCGTGGAGCAGGACTTCGCGGTGTGGCCCGGCATCCTGCGGGCGGCGGGGTTCGAGAAGGCCGACGAGATCGTCGAGGACTGCCGCCGCCAGGCCGGCACCGGCCTGCTGGTGCGCGACTTCTCCGGGGTGCGGCGCATCGTGCGCGAGATGGAGCTCGAGGACCAGGTCGACTTCGACTTCGGGACCGAGTGACGTGAAGCTCACCGCGGGCGGCCGTCGGCTTGCCGCCGCAGCGCTCGTCCAGTCGCTCGGCATCGGCCTGTTCATGGCGAGCTCCATGGCGTACTTCACCCGCCAGGTGAACCTCTCGGCGAACCAGGTGGCCTCCGGGCTCGCCCTCGCCGGTGTCGTGGCCCTGGGGATCTCGCTGCTCGGCGGGGTCCTCGCCGACCGGTACGGGGCACGGCGGGTACTCGCCGCCGTGTACCTGGGGCGGGGGGTGTGCTGTGCGGCGTACGTCTTCGTCACGGACTTCTGGCAGTTCATGGCGGTGACGCTGTGCGCGGTGGCGTGCGACCGGGCGGGGCCTCCGGTGCTCCAGGCACTGGTCGCCGTGGCCCTGCCGGAGCGTCAGGAGCGCACTCGGCTGCTCGCGGTGGTCAACGTCGTACGCAACTGCGGACTCGGGGTCGGCGCGATGGCGGCCGGTGTCGCGCTCGCCAGCGACACCCAGGCCGCCTACCGGGTCACGCTGGTCACGATCGGGCTCGCCTTCCTCGGCGGTGCGGTGCTCGTGCTGCGGGTGCCCGAGCTCGCCGCGCCGACGGTCGAGGCGGCCCCGGAAGGCGCAGCGGAACGGCCGGTCAAGAGCCGGGTGCTGCCCGACGCGCGCTATCTGACGCTGACCGGGCTCAACTTCCTGCTGTTCTTCTTCGACACGATGCTGCTGGTCGCGATGCCCGTGTGGATCCTGGAGCACACGGATGCCCCGCGGGCCACCGTGTCCGTGCTGTTCGCGCTGAACACCGTGCTCGTCGTGATGCTGCAGATCCCGGTCAGCAAGCTGGCGACCGGCCAGCGGCGTACCACCCGGATGCTGACGTGGACGGGCGCCGTGCTCGCGGTGAGCAGTCTGTGCTTCGCCGCGTCCGGCTCCGTCGCGGGCGGGCCCGCGGTGGCGTGGCTGGCCGCCGCCGTGGTGACGCTGTCCCTGGCCGAGGTGATCGCCAACTCCGCGGTGTGGGACCTGTCCATCGCTCTGGCCCCCGAGGAGCAGCGCGGACGCTATCTGTCCGTCTTCAATCTGAGCGTGGCCGGACAGCGGGTCCTCGGCCCCGTGCTGGTCACCGGGCTGCTGCTCAGTTCGGGTTCGCTCGGCTGGGTGGTGGCCGCGGCGGTGCTCGTGGTGGCGGGCGGCGCGGCCGAGCGGGTCGCCCGTACGGCCGGGGAGCGGATGCGAGTCGGGGTGCCCGTCGATGCATGAACTGCCCATCCTCGTCTGCGCGTCCGTCGCGGTGTTCCTCGGCGCGCTGGTCCAGGGCAGCCTGGGAGTGGGGCTCGCCCTGGTGTCGGCGCCGGTGGTGCAGATCACCGCGCCGGGTCTCATGCCGGGCTCACTGCTCCTGGTCGCCGCCGTCCTGGCCGCGCTCGGGGCGGCCCGGGAGATCTCCCACACCGACTGGCACGGCGTCTCCTGGGCGCTGGCCGGGCGGATCCCGGCCACGGCGGCGGCCTCGTACGTGATTCTCGTGGTCTCGGGGCCGACGCTCGACCTGCTCTCGGCGGGCATCACCCTAGGCGTCGTCTCGCTCCTCGCCTTCGACCCGGCCCGGCTGCCCAGGAACCGGGGCACGCTGTTCGCCTCCGGCGCGGTGGCGGGCCTCATCGGGACGACGTCGTCCATCGGCGGGCCGTTCACCGCGCTCCTTTACCACCAGGAGCCCGGGCCCAAGATCCGCGGCACCCTCGGCGTCTTCTTCACGGCGGGGACGCTGCTCTCGCTCGGCTCCCTCGCCGTCGTCGGCCGTCTGCCCAGCCGCCAACTGGCCTTCGGGGCCCTGCTGTTGCCCGCAGTGGTGGCCGGATTCGCGCTGTCGGGGCCGGTCCGGCGGCGGGTGGACGGCGGCGGCCGGATGCGCGCCGGAGTGCTCGCCCTCGCGGTCGTCGCGGCGCTCGTCCTCATCGTCCGGGGGCTGGTTGCCCTCAATACGGGATGAGAGCGGCGGTACGCCACGACCGCGCCGGAACGGCATGAGCGCGTCCGCCCGGACGCGCGAGCAACACGTACGGAGAAAGGAACGGATCATGCGAGTGGGATGTGCGGGACTGGGGTCCATGGGCGGTGGGATGTGCCGCCGGCTCGCGGAGCGCGGGTTCGACGTGGTCGCGTACGACGCCGATGCGAGCGTCGCCGCAGCGGCCGGCACGCACCCGGGCGTGCGCACGGCGGCGTCCGTCGCCGACCTGGCCGCGCCGGTGGTGGTCACCATGCTCCCCGACGGAGCGGCCGTTCGGCAGGTGGCCGAGGAGCTGCTCCCGCACCTCGCCGCCGGCTCCCTGATCGTCGACACGGGCTCCTCGGCACCCCAGGACACGCTGGCCCTCGGCCGCGCGGCCGCCGCGTACGAGGTGTCCGTGGTGGACGCGCCGGTCTCCGGCTCCCCGGCCGCCGCGCGCGCGGGTGAGCTGACGCTGATGGCCGCGGGCGAACCCGGGGACGTGGAGCGGGCGGAGCAGGTGCTCGGCGCGCTCGGCACGGTGTACCGGGTGGGTCCCGCCGGTGCGGGTCACGCGCTGAAGGCGCTCAACAACCTGCTCTCCGCGGTCAATCTCGCCGCGGTCGCCGAGGTCATGCTCGCCGGGCGGGCGTTCGGCCTCGAACCCGCGGCGATGCTGGAGGTGATCAACGCGTCCACCGGCCGCAACCACGCCTCGCAGACCAAGCTCCCCGACCATGTGCTGCCCGGCACCTTCGACTCGGGCTTCGCGCTGCGCCTGATGCTCAAGGACATCCGCATCGGCACGTCGCTGCTCGATTCCGCGGGCGGCCCCGCCGCCTTCGGCCACGCCTGCCAGGAGCTGTGGGAGAAGGCGCACGACGCACTGCCGGCGGGCGCCGACAACGTCGAGGTCGTGCGCTGGCTGGAGAACGCATCGGGACGGGAGCTGCGCGCATGACGCACGAGAACGCACCGCGGATCGCGGTCATCGGCGGCCAGGTCGCCACCCTGAAGAAGGCGCGCCAGGCCGGCTTCGACATCGTCTGGGTGTACGGCCCGCACGAACTCGACCCGGCGGGCCTGGAACTGGTGGCCGAAGCCCACCTCACGGACTACCGCGACCCGCAGGCCGTCGCCGATCTCCTCGCCGCCGTGCACCGGCACCGGCCGCTGGTCCGGGTCGTCTCGATCATCGAGGACGGCCTGGAGTCGGCGGCGGCCGCGACGACGGCGCTCGGCCTGCCGGGCACCGGCCTCGACACCGTCCGCGTGCTGCAGGACAAGCTGGCCTTCCGGACGCTGCTCGCCGAGCGGGGCATCGAAGGGGTCGCCGCCCGGCTGGGGCACGACGAGGCCGACATCCGCGCCTTCGTCGCCGAGTTCGGGCCCGCGGTGATCAAGCCCCGGTACGGATCCGGCAGCCTCGGCGTGCGGCTGGTGCCGGGCCCCGGCGCGGTCACGGACGTCGCGGCCTGGGCGGCGGAGTTCGGGCTGCACACGTTCGTGATGGAGCAGTATCTGCAGGGCCCCGAGTACAGCGTGGAGGCGTTCAGCTTCGCGGGCGAGCACGTGGTCGTCGCGTACACGGCCAAGGAGAAGCTGGACTCGTTCGTCGAGGTCGGGCACGTACAGCCGGCGGCCCTCGACGCGGACGCCACGGCCCGGATCGAGTCGCTGGTCGCCGGGATGCTGGACGCCGTCGGCGTCGAGGACGGCCCCTCGCACACCGAGGTGATCGTCACCTCCGACGGCCCCCGCCTGGTGGAGTCCCACAACCGGCGCGGCGGCGACCGGATCACCGACCTGACGGGCGAGGTGTACGGGACCGACATCGACGCGCTGGCCTTCCTCTGGTACGCGGGCCGTACCGCGCCCATCACGCCGGGCCCGGCCAGGGGCGGCGGCGCCATCCGCTTCCTGACCGCCGAGCCGGGCGTCGTCGAGTCCGTCACCGGAGCCGACGAGGTGCGCGCCGATCCGCGGGTGGTGGCCCTGCAGCTCTCCGTCGCGCCCGGTGACACGGTGGCCCCCATCGCCTGGTCGTACGACCGGTCCGGGCTGCTCATCGTCCGTGGCGAGTCGGCCGACGACGCGCGCGCCCGGGCCCACGAACTGGCCGCCCGGATCACCGTCAAGACCCGGCCCGACGCGGCGTCGGGCGCCCCGCGCTCCATCGCGGCCGTGGCCCCCCGGCCCGAGCGGCTGATCGGTACCACCCCCTCCGGGACGGGGTCGTGACCACCGCGGCGCCCACGGTCGGCGCCCGTCAGCTGCGCACCGCACTGCGGGGGCACGCCTCCGGCGTCGCGGTGCTCACCGCGGCCACGCCCTCCGGCCCCGCCGGGGTGACGATCACCTCGTTCACCTCGGTGAGCGCGGAGCCGGCGCTGGTCTCCTTCGCGCTCGCCGAGTCGTCCTCGACCTGGGCCAGGATCAAGGACTGCCGGAGATTCGGGATCCAGCTGCTCGGCGCCGCCCAGCGCGAGCTGGCCGAGCGGTTCGCGGCCGCCGGCGTCGACCGTTTCGCGCCACCCACCCGCTGGCACACCGGCCCGCACGGCGTACCGCTGCTCGACGACTGCGCCGCCTGGCTGGTCGGCACGCGCCACCATCAACTCGGTCTCGGCGACCACCAGTTGATCGTCTGCGCCGTGGAGCACGTACGGATCGGTTCCCCGGGCGACAGCCTGGTCCATCTGCACGGGGGCCTGCACGGCGTGGCCGGATCCGACGTCACATCATTGCGATGAGGCCTCGCGTGGAGTGCGTCGCGATCCTCGCGCGGGCCGCGGAGCGCGTCCGGCCCGTGGGTCCGGCCGACGTGCGGTAGGCGCAGTGCGGGCGGCACGGGCGAGAGGGCGAACGGTGGCAGGAACACCCCCGGCGGATACACGACGGCCGGAAGGGGTGCGGAGCGCCCGCACCGGTCGCCCCGCACCCCGCCCTGTCCCCCCGCCCCCTGCAGTCGGGGCCCCTCAGCCCCGACCCGATCGACCCGGGCCCCTCAGCCCCGGTCGTAGAGGTGGAATCCGCGGCCCGTTTTGCGGCCGAGGAGGTTGGCTTCGACCATGCGCAGGAGGAGGGGAGGCGGGGCGTAGAGGGGTTCCTTGAACTCGTCGTGGAGCGAGGTGGCGATGGAGGCGACCGTGTCGAGGCCGATCAGGTCGGCCAGCTTCAGCGGGCCCATCGGGTGTGCGCAGCCCAGCTCCATTCCGGCGTCCACGTCGGCCGGGGAGGCGAAGCCGGATTCGGACATCCGGATCGCCGACAGGAGGTAGGGGATGAGCAGGGCGTTGACGACGAAGCCGGCGCGGTCCTGGGAGCGGACCACGGTCTTGCCCAGTGCCGTGGCGGCGAACTCCTCGGCCGTCGCGGCGACATCCGGTGCGGTGTGCAGCGACGTGACGAGCTCCACGAGGGGCAGTACCGGGACCGGGTTGAAGAAGTGCAGGCCGAGGACGTGGTCGGCGCGCCGGGTGGCCATGCCCAGGCGCATGACGGGGAGGGCCGAGGTGTTGGTGGCCAGGATCGCGTCCGGATCCTCGACGATCTTGTCGAGGGCGGCGAAGACCTCCGTCTTCGCGTCGGTGTTCTCGACGACGGCCTCGACGACGAGCTGCCGGTCGGCGAGGTCGTCGAGGCTGCCGGTGAAGACCATCCGGGTGAGCGCGTCCTCCGCCGCGATCCGGTCCAGTTTTCCCCGCTGGACGGCGCGTTCCAGGGAGACGGCCACCCGCTCACGAGCGGCGCGGGCGGCCACCGCGTTCGCCTCGCAGACGACGGTGTCGAGCCCGGCGCGGG
This sequence comes from Streptomyces sp. NPDC053427, assembly GCF_044544985.1. NCBI lineage: Bacteria > Bacillati > Actinomycetota > Actinomycetes > Kitasatosporales > Streptomycetaceae > Streptomyces > Streptomyces sp. NPDC053427. The sequence goes on from NZ_JBITYA010000016.1 coordinate 15,927, forward strand.
CGCACACCTCGGCGATGCCGGCCCCCATCTGGCCGCCGCCCACCACGCCGACCCGTCGGATGTGCCGGCTCATGAGCGTGCCTCCGCGTGCCGGACGAGGTGCCGGGAGTAGGCATCCGGGGTGAAGAAGGGCGGCAACTCCCGTGCCAGGGCGGTGCGTTCGAGGAGCGAGCGGACCTCGTCGACCCGGGCCCAGGGGTATGCGGCCCCGAGCGCGGCGGTCTCGTCGTCGAGCGCTCGCTGTACCGTCTCCCGGTCGATGACGCGATGTCGCAGCCACTGCCAGATCTGCGCCCGCGCGATCTCGGCGGTCGCCGCGTCCTCCATCAGCCCGTACGGGGCGACCGCCCCACTGCCTCGCAGCCAGGCGTCGAAGTAGCGCAGCGCGACCGCGATGTTGGTGCGCACGCCCTCCTGTGTGGGCGGGCCGCTGATACGGCGCACGGACAGCAGATCCGCGGCGGTGACCTCCACGTCGTCACGGGTGCGCTCGATCTGGTGCGGCCGGTCGCCGAGAACGTCGTCGAAGACGGTGCGGCAGACGGGGACGAGGCCGGGGTGGGCGACCCAGGAGCCGTCGAAGCCGTCCTCCGCCTCGCGTTCCTTGTCCAGCCGGACCGTGGCCAGAGCGGCCTCGTTGGCCTCCGCGTCCTTGCTGGGCACCTGGGCGGCCATGCCCCCGATCGCGTGCGCGCCCCGCTTGTGGCAGGTGCGCACCAGCAGTTCGGTGTACGCCCGCATGAAGGGAGCGGTCATCGTGACCTTCGCCCGGTCCGGCAGCAGGAAGTCGGTGCGGTGCCCGAAGGTCTTGATCAGGCTGAAGAGGTAGTCCCAGCGGCCCGCGTTGAGGCCGGCGCTGTGTTCGCGCAGCTCGTAGAGGATCTCCTCCATCTCGAAGGCCGCGGTGATCGTCTCGATGAGGACGGTGGCACGGACGGTGCCGCGGGGGATGCCGAGGAGTTCCTGGGCGAGGACGAAGACGTCGTTCCACAGGCGGGCCTCGTACCGGTTCTCCAGCTTGGGCAGGTAGAAGTACGGGCCCTTCCCGGCGTCGAGCTGGCGCTGTGCGCAGTGGAAGAAGTACAGGCCGAAGTCGACGAGGGCGGCGGGCACCGGCCGGCCGTTCAACTCCAGGTGTTCTTCGAGGAGATGCCAACCTCGGGGGCGGACCACGAGGGTGGCCACCCGGTCACCCAGGCGGTACGCCTTGCCCTCGGGCGTGGTGAAGTCGATGCGGCGCTCGATGGCGTCGAGCAGGGTGAGCTGGCCGTCGACGATGTTGTCCCAGGTGGGGGAGGTGGCGTCCTCGAAATCGGCCATCCAGACCTGTGCCCCCGAGGTGAGGGCGTTGACGGCCATACGGCGCTCCGGTGGGCCGGTGATCTCCACCCTGCGGTCGCTCAGGCCGGGTGCCGGCGGGGCGATGCGCCAGGAGGGGTCCGCGCGGACGGCGGTGGTGGCGACGGGGAAGTCGAGCGGGTGGCCGGAGGTGAGCCGCGATGCCTGCCGCGTCCGCTCCTTCAGGAGCTCTCGGCGGCGCTCCCCGAAGGCGGTGGCGAGGCGGCCGATGAAGTCCAGGGCCTCCGGCGTGAGGATCTCCTCATGGCGGTGCCCTGGTGCCGCGAGGACCTGGACGCGGTGCGTCAGTGCGCTGGTGGACATGCGGGTCTCCTGACGAGGGGTGGAGCGGGGGCCGGACGGAGACGGTCGTCCGGCCCCGCTTGATCATGGGCCGACGGGATGCGCGGGCGCCGCCGAAGGGCGCCTAGGGCGCTTCTGACGGATCTCCGCGGCGTCGCGACGCCTGGCACGCACGCTCGCTGCGTTGCCGAAATGTCCCCATAGCTCCGCTATGAAGACATCCCGGCGCCTTGCGATCGCACGCACCAGGCGTCGCTCCTTCTTCCACGGAGATCCGTCAGAAGCGCCCTAGTGGAACTGCTCCTCCTCGGTGGAGCCGGCGAGCGCGGTGGTCGAGGAGGCCGGGTTGAGGGCGGTGGAGACCTGGTCGAAGTAGCCGGTGCCGACCTCGCGCTGGTGCCGGACGGCGGTGAAGCCCTGTGCCTGGGCGGCGAACTCCTTCTCCTGGAGGTCGACGTAGGCGGTCATGCCGGACTCGGCGTAGCCGCGGGCGAGGTCGAACATGCCGTGGTTGAGGGAGTGGAAACCGGCCAGGGTGATGAACTGGAAGCGGTAGCCCATCGCGCCCAGTTCGCGCTGGAACTTGGCGATCTGGTCGTCGTCCAGCGCCGCCTTCCAGTTGAAGGACGGCGAGCAGTTGTAGGCGAGCATCTGGTCCGGGTGCTCGGCGTGGATGGCCTCGGCGAACTCGCGGGCCTGGGCCAGGTCGGGGGTGCCGGTCTCGACCCAGATGAGGTCGGCGTACGGGGCGTAGGCGAGGCCGCGGGCGATGACCGGGGCCATGCCGTTCCGGACGCGGTAGAAGCCCTCGGCGGTGCGCTCGCCCGTGACGAACTCGGCGTCGCGCTCGTCGATGTCGCTGGTCAGCAGGTTCGCCGCGAGGGCGTCGGTGCGGGCCACGATCAGCGTGGGCACGTCGGCGATGTCGGCGGCGAGGCGGGCGGCGTTGAGGGTGCGGACGTGCTGCCCGGTGGGGACGAGGACCTTGCCGCCGAGGTGGCCGCACTTCTTCTCGGACGCGAGCTGGTCCTCGTAGTGGATGCCCGCGGCGCCTGCCGCGATCATCGCCTTGGTCAGCTCGAAGGCGTTGAGCGGCCCGCCGAAGCCCGCCTCGGCGTCGGCGACGATCGGCGCGAGCCAGTCGGTGGTGTCGCTGCCGCCCTCCGCGGTGGCGATCTGGTCGGCGCGCAGCAGCGCGTTGTTGATCCGGCGCACCACCTGCGGGACCGAGTTCGCCGGGTAGAGGCTCTGGTCGGGGTAGGTGTGGCCGGCCTGGTTGGCGTCGGCGGCGACCTGCCAGCCCGAGAGGTAGATGGCCTGCAGACCGGCCTTGACCTGCTGCACGGCCTGGCCGCCGGTCAGCGCGCCCAGCGCGTGGACGTAGTCCCGCTCGTGCAGCTGCCGCCACAGCCGCTCCGCGCCGCGCCGCGCCAGCGTGTGCTCCTCACGGACACTGCCCGACAGCCGCACCACATCCGCCGCGCTGTAGGTGCGCTCGATGCCCTTCCAGCGGGGATCGGTGGCCCACCGCTGCTCGAGCTGCTCGGCCGCCGTCGTCTTCGCCTCTGCCATGACCTTCACCGTCTCCATGAGTCGCGTGGTCTGCCAATGTCTCCTCAGCCGTGCACCGGTTCTGAAGAAAGTGGCACTGTGTGTCGTATCTGGGGTGCGGCCCGCCGTCCCGTCGAGGGAGATGCTGAGCAATGCCGCCTGGCCATCGGGCAGAAGATGCCGGGATCTCCGACGTCAGGGCATGATTCGCGCCCGGTTGTCTGCCTCGACCGCCAGGGTTCGGCGGGCCGCACTGGAACTCTGGCACTGGCACCAAGTGCCAGCAATCGTGGATGCATGCCAAGTTCTGCGAATCTTTCCCCGCCGATTTGCCAAGGTTGCGAAGGGCTGCCGAAGACGGATGCCACGTACGCTGGAGCCCGCGTCGACGGCTGTGCCCACGGCCGGAGCGACGGCTGATCCGACGGGGAGGAGCGCGGTGAGCAAGACGTACGCGGGAGCGCGGCTGCGGCGCCTGCGCGAGGAGAGGCGGATGAGCCAGGCCGAACTGGCCCGGGTCCTGGCCATCTCGCCCAGCTACCTGAACCAGATGGAGCACGACTCCCGCCCGCTCACCGTGCCCGTGCTGCTCAGGCTCACCGAAGCCTTCGGCGTCGACCCCGGCTTCTTCTCGGAGCGCGACACCACCCGGCTCGTGGCCGACCTGCGCGAGGCGCTGGCGGGCGAGGTGGCCGAGGCCCGGGTCTCACCGTCGGATCTGGCGGAACTCGCCTCCCGGATGCCGGCCGTGGCCAAGGTGCTGCTGGACCTGGGCCGACGCGGCCACCTCCTTGCCGAACGGATCGCCGGGGCGGGCGACGACCGGGACGGTGCGCCCGTCGCTCCCCGCTCGCCGCACGAGGAGATCCGGGAGTTCTTCTACCGCCGCCAGAACTACCTGCACGACGCCGACCTCGCCGCCGAGGACCTGGCTCGCCGCATCGCCATCCGGCCGGGGGACGTCGTCCGGGTGCTTGCGGACAGGCTCACCGGGACGCACGGTGTCCGCGTGACGACCGAGGCCACCGAGCGCCTGCACCACTACGACGAGCCCTCGCGCACCCTGCACCTCTCCAGCCGGCTCCGGCCGGGCCAGCAGGCGTTCCGCATGGCCACACAGCTCGCCCTGCTCGAATACGCCGACGAACTGGACCGGCTGGCCGCGGAGGACTTCCCGGCCGGATCCGCCACCCACGCACTGGCGCGCATCGGCATCGCCAACTACTACGCGGCCGCGCTGATCCTGCCGTACCGCGCCTTCCACACGGCCGCCGAGAACGTGCGGTACGACATCGAACGCCTCACCGACCACTTCGGACTCGGCTACGAAACGGTCTGCCACCGCCTGAGCACCCTCCAGCGCCCCCGCCTGCGCGGGGTGCCGTTCTCGTTCGTCCGCGTCGACCGCGCGGGCAACATGTCCAAACGCCAGTCCGCCAGCGGCTTCCATTTCTCCCGCGCGGGCGGCACCTGCCCGCTGTGGAACGTGTACGAGGCGTTCGCCGCGCCCGGCCGCATCCACGTCCAGATCGCCGCGATGCCCGACGGGCAGCGCTACTTGTGGACCGCCCGCGCGGTCACGCGGCACCGCGGCGGCTGGGGCGAGCCCGGCAAGACCTTCGCCATCGGCCTCGGCTGCGAGATCCGGCACGCCTCCCGGCTGGTCTACTCCGACGGCCTCGACCTCGACAACGCCGCCGCCGCGACCCCCATCGGCATGGGCTGCCGCATCTGCGAACGCCTCGACTGCCCCCAGCGTGCCGTCCCGCCGCTCGGCCGTCCCCTCGCGATCGACGAGAACAGCAGCACCTTCGTCCCCTATCCGGTGGCCGACGGCGAGCGGTGAGCCGCCCCGGCACGGCGGGGAGTCCGGCGGCCGGCGAGGACGGGGTACCGGCACCGCGCCCCGTTCCGCTTGAGTACAGTCGTCCGCAGGAGGTACGGGAGCGGTGACCACGAGACGGCAGGCACGGGCGGGCGGCGCGATGGCGCACCTCCTGCTGGTCGTCGTGCTCGCGCTCGGCGTCTTCGTCATGCACACCGTCGGCCATCCCGACGGGACCGCCGGCTCCGGGGGGCACGCCGCGGCGGACCACACCCCCGGTATGGGCGCGAGGTCTTCGGCACCTGCCGCCCCTGAAGCCGAGAGGGGCCGAGCAGGGCCCGCCCACTCCGCCCACTCCGGGACTTCCGCCGATACGTCGGCGCACTACGCACCGGCGCCCGGCAGCGGCATGAACATGGCCTCGCTGTGCCTGGCCGTGCTGGGCACCTGGGCGCTCGCGATGCTGCTGCGGGCGGCCCTGACCCGGCACACCGGATGGCTGGCGGACGTCCTGGCGAAGGCCGTCGTCATGCTGCGGCCCAACCCTCCGCCACGCGGACCCGATCTCACCCAGTTGTCGATCCTGCGGATCTAGGCCGAACCGTCCTCGCGGCCGCGCCCCGAGCGCTGCCCGCGAAGCCGCGTACGCCCCACACATCCGCACCACCGACACCATGAGGTGTATCGACATGAGTTCCATCAAGCGCGCCGTCCGATGTCCCCTGAACCGCCGCCTCGCTGCCGTAGGGGTCATCGCCTCGGGAGCCCTGCTGCTTTCCGCGTGCGGCAGCGACGACGGCATGAGCGGTGAGCACCACGGCGGCGGGACCGCGCCGTCCGCATCGAAGGAGGCCGGCGCCCATCCCGCCCCGGGGGCGTTCAACGGCGCGGACGTCACCTTCGCGCAGGGCATGATCCCGCACCACCAGCAGGCCGTGGAGATGGCCGAGCTGGCCGACGGCCGCGCCTCGGACGCCCGGATCAAGAGCCTGGCAGCCGCGATCGAGAAGGCCCAGGACCCCGAGATCAGGACCATGCGGTCGTGGCTCAAGGCGTGGGGCAAGCCGGAGTCGCCCTCGCACGGCATGCCGGGCATGCACCACGGGTCGGGCGGCATGGACACGACGGACGGCATGGCCGGGATGATGTCCGAGAAGGACATGACGGAGCTCAAGGCCGCCAAGGGCACCGACTTCGACAAGAAGTTCGCGCAGATGATGATCGGCCACCACAACGGCGCCGTCACCATGGCCAAGGACGAGCAGAGGAACGGCCGCAACGCGACCGCCAAGAAGCTCGCCGGCAACGTCATCAAGAACCAGACCGCCGAAGTCGACGCGATGAACAAGATCCTCGACCGGCTCTGACCCCTCTTCTCCCGCACACCGTTGCGGGCCTGTCACGCGCAGGCCCGCAACGGGCTCCACGCACCCCTTTTCCGGCGCCCCGGCCTCGCGCACGCCCCCTGCGTGCCGGGCCGCCAGACCCCACAGCCGCCAAGAACCCCATAGAGGACAGATGAGGAAGCACCGCACCACCCTGGCCGCTTCGGCACTCCTCGCTCTCGGCCTGACGGCCTGCTCCAGCGGCGCCGTCGGCTCAGCGGACTCCCGGCCGGCGTCCTCCGGGACGGCCATCAGCCACATCCACGGCCTGGGCATCGACCCGGACAGCGAGCGGCTCTACGTCGCCACCCACGAGGGCATCTTCACACCGGACCGCAGCGGCGAGCCGCAGCGCGTCGGCGACAGCGAGGACGACTTCATGGGATTCACCGTGGCCGGGGCGAAGACCTTCCTGGCCAGCGGCCATCCCGCGCCCGGCGGCGACGGACCCGGGAACCGCGGGCTGCTCAGGAGCAGCGACGCGGGCAGGTCCTGGACGTCCGAGTCGCTTGCGGGCGAGGCCGATTTCCACGCCCTGGACCAGGTGCACGGCACCGTCTACGGCTACGACAGCACCAACGGCGTGCTGCGCGTCAGCAAGGACGGCGTCCGCTGGGAGAGCCGGGCCGAACTGCAGGCATTCGACATTGCCGTGAACCCTGCCGATGCCGACGTGGTCCTGGCCACCACGCCCGACGGCGTCGCCAAGAGCACCGACGGCGGCCGGACCTTCGCCGACGGCGGGCAGCCGGCCCTGGCGTTCGTCTCGTGGGCCGCGAAGGGCGCGCTGTACGGCATCGACGCCACGGGCGGGCTGCGCCGCAGCCTCGACGGCGGGACCACCTGGAAGGAGACCGCGGCGGTGCCCGGCGGCCGGCCCCAGGCACTCACCGCCGTCGACGCCCGGCATGTCCTGGCCGCCACCGAGGGCGGCGTCTACGAGTCGAAGGACGGCGGGAAGACCTTCCGCAAGCGCCTCGCCGCCGGATCGAGCGGCGGGCACTGAACGGGCGGACGGGCGGCGCGGGCCCTTCGACTCCGCGCCGCCGGTCCGCGCCGCCGGTCCGCTCGGGCGGGCGCGCTCAGCGGTCCACGACCCGGGCCCGTCCGCGCCGCCGGGTGGTGGCAGCGACGTGTTGCCAGGCCGCGTACAGGGCCGAAAGGCCGAGGGCCACGGGGGAGAGGGCGGCGGGCTGCACGCCGGTGCGGATGAGCACGATGCCCGTCGCCAGGACCGCCAGGAATGCGGCGAGATCGATTCGCCGCGGTGAGCTGTTCACTACGATGCCTCTCTTGTCATGCCTCGTGTGAGGGTGACTCCAGACTCGAACGGAGCGGGCCCGTTGCGGGAGTCGGCACAGTTGCCGGGTCGCGGCAACACCCGGAAGGTGTGAGACATGGGAAGCCTTGAGCCGCTCGACAGCGATCTTCCGCCCGAGGCCGGTGAGCTGGCGGCGGCGCTGCGGAGCCTGTTCGACGCGCTGGAGGTCAGCGTGCGGCGCTACGGGGCGCGCCGGCACCGGGACGCGGGCTCCATCTCCCGCTTCCTGAACGGAACGCGCATCCCCGCCTGGGAATTCGTCGCGGATCTGTTGACCGATGTGGCCGAGCAGCGGGGCACCGCCGCAACCCCCGAGATGGTGGAACATCTGCGGAGACTGCACCACCGCGCGTTGGCCGCCGGCGGCTCCCCGCTGCATCGCGTGCAGCTGCTGGAAGCGCAACTTGCGGACGCCGACCGCAGCGCACGGCGCTCCGTGGTCCGCGAGCGGGCCATCGAGGACGCGTTGCTCGACGCGCAACACCGGGTCGCCGACCTCGAACTCCAGCTGCGTCAGCTTCAGTTGGCCGAGGACCGGGACCGCTCCGGTGTCCCTCTGGTACCGCAGATCCATGAGGATCCGCTGGATCCCCTCGCCGCGCTGCGCAAGGAGCGCGACCTGCTCCGGGACCAGGTGCAGGACCTGAGCGAGGAACTCAAGGACGCACACACCCGCCGGATCCACGCCGAACAACGGTGCAACGAGTTGGAACGGCAGCTCGTGAGGGCGGAGCGGGGAGCTCGCGCCGAGACCGAGCGGGAGGCCCGGCAGGAGGCCCAGCAGGAAGAACGCGTGCAGATGACCCGGGTGTCGGCGCTGGAGGACGAGCTGCGGTGGTTACGGTCCCGGGTGGCGGGCCTGGACGGTCGTGACGAACGCGCCGACGCGATCTCCGCTCGCCCCGGCCGGCGCGATCCCCCGGCGAAGACCGCCTTCGACCATCCCTACCGGTTCGAGAACTTCGCCGCGGAAGCGGCCAACCGCTTCGCCCACGATGTCGCCGTCGCCGTCTCCGAAGCGCCCGCCCAGGCCTACAATCCGCTGCTCATCCACGGCGCCCCGGGGCTCGGCAAGACGCATCTGCTCCATGCCATCGGCCACTACGCCCGCAGCCTCTATCCCGAGACCAGGTCCCAGTACGTCAGCTGCCGGCAACTGGCCGGGTCCCTGAGTTCGGCGCGGCCGGGCTCGGTGCCCGGCGCATTCGACCGACGGTACGGGGCGGTCGACCTTCTGCTGCTCGACGACGTCCAGTGGCTGGCGGAGAGCGGCACCGCCCAGGGCCTGCTCGCGGAAGTACTGGCGGCGCTGCTCAACGCCGACAAGCAGGTCGTCCTCGCCTCGGGCCGGTCCCTCGCGCAGATGCCGGACCTGCACCAGGGGCTGCGCGGCTGCCTGGAGCGTGGCCTGGACATCGGCGTGGAAGTACCCAGCACCCGGACCCGCCTGGCGATCCTCCGCAAGAAGGCGGAGAAGGAACAGCTCGACGTCCCCCTGGACGTACTGGAGATGATCGCCGCTCGGGTGGGCCGGAACATCCGGGAGCTCGAAGGCGGCCTCGTCAGGGTGACGGCCTTCGCGAACCTCAACCGGAGCCCGGTCGACACCGGCCTCACCAAGATCGTCCTCGATTCCCTGCAGCCGGGCGCGGGATCGGAGATCACCGGGGAGGCCGTCATACGCAACACCGGAGACTATTTCGGGCTGTTGGTCGAGGATCTGCGGAGCACCGACCGTTCGCGGGTGCTGGTCACCGCCCGGCAGATCGCCATGTACCTGTGCCGTGAGCTGACGGACCATTCCGTACCCACCATCGCCGCCCTGCTCGGCGGCAAGGACCCCGGCGCGGTGCTCTACGCGAACCGGAAGATCCGGGCCATGATGAGCGAGCGCCGCGCCCTCTACAACCAGGTCACCGAATTGACCAACCGCATCCTCTTCTCCTGACGTGACGCACCCGTGGATGCGCAAGCCGCCTATGCGGTCCGGCGGATGAGGTCGGCCGCCTTCTCCGCGATCACCATCGCCGCCGGGTTCGTATTGACGGAGACGATCGTGGGCATGACCGACGCGTCCGCCACCCGCAGGTCCTCCAGGCCGTGCACGGTCAGATCCGGGGCGACCACCGCGTCGGGGCCCGTCCCCATCGCGCAGCTGCCCACGGGGTGGAAGTACGTACCCGTGGCGTCCGCCAGGAACCGGCGCAGTCCCGCCGCGTCGGTGACGCCGTCCCCGGGGAGCACCTCGCGCGAGCGCCAGCCGCTGAAGGGGCCCGTCGCCGCGATGTCCCGCGCCACCTCGATGCCGTGGAGCATGCGCCGGACATCCGACTCGGCACCGAGGTAGTTCGGGTCGATCAGCGGAGGCGTGTCCGGGTCGGCGTCGGCGAGGCGCACCGAGCCCCGGCTCTGCGGCACGGTCGCCACGCCGAAGGTGAAGCCGTTCGCCGGTGCCTGCACCGTCGGCGGGTGGTACGGAATATGAATGAACATCAGCTGCATGTCGGGCCCGGACAGAGCGGCGTCGCTGCGCCAGAGCAACGAGGTCTCCGCGTGGTTGGTGAGCCCCGGCGGGATCGGCCGGCTCGCCTCGTGGACGACCGGGCACAGCGGGTGATCGTGCAGATTGCGCCCGACGCCGGGCAGGTCGTGGCGGACGTCCACGCCGGCCGCTCGCAGCTCGTCCGCGGGGCCGATGCCCGAGAGCAGCAGCAGCCGTGGCGAATCGATCGCACCGGAGCTGACGATCACCTCGGCGGCGGCCCGGACGGTGCTCGTCCCCCCGGCCCGCCGGAACTCCACCCCCGTGCACCGGCTGCCGTCGAAGAGCAGGCGGCGGGCGCGGGAGCCGGTCAGCACCGTGAGGTTGGGCCGTGCGGCGCGGACGGGGTGCAGATACGCGGTCGCGGTGCTCTGCCGCCTGCCGTCGGCGATGCTCAAATCGTGCCAGCCGGCGCCCTCCTGGGTGGCGCCGTTGAAATCGTCGGTCATCGGGTGGCCCGCCGCCACCGCGGCGTCGAGGAAGACCCCCGACAGGGGGTTGGCGTCCTCGGCCCGCGCCGGCGCCGGCCGCATCGGGCCGCTGTCGCCGCGGAATTTCGGATCCCCGCCGGTCACGGTCTCCATCCGCCGGAAGTAGGGCAGGAGCGCATCGAACCCCCACCCGGCGCACCCGGCCGCCGCCCAGCGGTCGTAGTCGTTGCGGTGCCCGCGCAGGAACACCATCGCGTTGGTCGCGCTGCACCCGCCGAGCGTCCGGCCGCGCGGGAACGGAAGCGCCGGCCCGCCGATACCGGCCTGCGGCACCGTGCTGTAGCCGTGGTCGACCTCGGTGCCCCGTAGTGCGGGCCATGCGGGCGGCGCGGCGAGCTCCGCCCGTGTGTCCGCCGGCCCCGCCTCGAGCAGCAGCACCGTCGTCTCCGCGTCCTCGGACAGCCGCGCGGCGAGCACGCAGCCGGCCGAGCCGGCCCCGACGACGATGTAGTCGAATTCCTGCGACAGCATGCTGTCCTCCCCTTGCCGATGTGCCGCGCCGCCGGTGTTGCGGCGCCCGCGGCCACCGGATGTCGACGCCGGCCGGTTCCGTCCGGCGGCGGCGGTCGCACCGCCGTGATCGATTCTGGCGGGGCGTGGCGCCGCCGGCAGGCGTATCAGGGAAGCGGCCGGCCGCGGGGGTCCGCGACCGGCCGGTCCGCTCCGGCGCATCACCGGCCGTGCGGCGAGGGGAAAGGGGAGGGGCTCGGAGCGGCCGCGACCGCGTGCCGCGGGAGTGCGGCCGGTGCCCGTTCGCCCCTCCCGGTCGTCAGTGCAGGCCCTGCGTCAGGGCGACCGAGTCGGGTACCGCGACCTCCTCGGGTGCGCTCAGCGGCATGATGCCGAGGATCTGCTGGACGATGTACTGCGCCGACATCATGGCGCCCTCCTGCCAGCCGGGCAGCGGGGAGATCTGATCGCCGGTGACGTAGAACGCGTCGTGGCCTTCGGGCTGGAGCAGTTGCCGGTAGGCCTTCTTGTGCTCCTCGTCCTCCGGCTTCCAGGCCGCCCAGCCGCCCAGCTGGTAGGGCACCTTGTGCCAGGCGATGGTGACGCCCTTGTCGTCGGGGACGAGTTTCTTGTCCTTGAATTCGGGGTGCAGTTCGATGGCGCCTTCGCGGGCCAGCTTCAGGCGCTTGTCGGGAGCCAGGCCTCCGAGGGTGTCGGCCGCCTTCTGGAAGTTGTAGGCGCCGGTCAGGGTTCCCTTGTCGGAGAAGTAGTCGTGGGACGGGTACCACAGCTGGGTGATGTTGTGGCCGGTCCAGCTGATGCCGCCGTAGATCCCCTCGGTCTCGTAGGTGCGGTCGAGGTCGCCCTCCCAGAACCGCTGGTTGGCCTGCCAGCCGACCTTGCAGGTCTTCTCGAATTTCACGGTGCGGATCGCCTGGCGGAATGCGTCCGAGAAGTTGGTCTGCTCGATGTCGCGGAGCACCGGGAACGGGATGTTGCTGACGCAGTACCGGGCCTTGGCGGAGTAGTCGACGCCGCCCTTGCGGTAGCCGACCTCGACGCCGGTTCCGTCCTCCTCGGTGATCTCGATGTCGACCACCTCGGCGCCCAGCACAATGGTCGCGCCGGCCCGCTTGGCCTCGCGGGCCAGGGCCTTGACGATATGGTCCATGCCGCCGATCGGCTGGAACATCGTGCCCTGCCAGAGGTAGTCGACCGGTTGGTAGAAGCGGGCCCTCCAGAAGCCCGAGTTCACCAGGTCCTCGAAGGACAGCGGCGGGGCCGGTACGGGGAACTCCCCGATCTCGGGGAGGCTGAGATAGCCCGAGCGGGTGGAGCCGCGGTATTTGCCGTTGGTGTCCAGGGCGCCGAACGCCCGGAGCAGATCGCGCAGTTCACCGGTGAAGGTGTCGAGGCTGAGCAGGTTCTCGGCGAGCTTCTCCGCGAGGTAGCCGCGGGTGTCGTTCGCCACCCGGCGGTTGGGCCAGGTCACGGGCGCATCGGGCGAGCGGACGAGGTTCGCCGTGGTCTCCATGACGTACGGCTCCAGCTCCACGCCGAAGTCCCGGCAGTACTTGAGCACCCGCCGGTGGTGGTACGGGATCCGGCCGGGCCCGAGGTTGAGGTACAGCTCGTCGTCGAATGCGCAGGTGTGCGTGAGCCTGGGGATGCCGTGTTCGTCGAGCTCGTAGAGCGTGTCGCCCTTGCGGGCGGTGCGGTTGCGGCCGCCGACGCGGTTCTGCGCCTCCAGGACGGTGACCTCGTAGCCGAGGACGCTGAGCTCGTACGCGGCGGTCAGGCCCGCGACGCCGGCGCCCAGGATCAGTACCTCCACGCCCTCGCCCGGCGCCCCGCCGGACTCCATGGCGCCGGTCCATCCGGTGGCCTGGGGCCCGGACAGACCGCTCATGGCGTGCCGCAGCGCCTTGGCGGAGTCGCCGACGGGGGCTTTCACCGGCGCCGACTGCTTTCCGTTCGGGGTCATCGCGCTGTTCCTTCCGAAGAGACGCCGGCGCGCGGCGGACAGTTCTCGGTGATCTTGTACCGGAGCGCCTCGGGGTAGTCGTGCCGCTCCAGCGACACCCGTACGACGATCGGGCCCTGGTTGATCGGGTCGGTGGGATCCGCGATCTGCCCCAGCAGGGCGGCGAGTTCGTTGTGCTTGCGGACGGCGACGCCCGTCATCGGGTCTTTCTCGGAGCCGAAGACCTCCGCGAGCTTGTCGTAGCGCCAGGGATGCAGCTCGTTGTAGAAGTCGGCGCCGTCGGAGTCGGGCACGCCGTCCTTGTAGTAGCAGGGGTGGACGAGCATCTGCTCGATGCCGTAGAAGCCCGCGTTGTCCAGGACGAACACCACCGGGCGCAGCCCGTGCCGGACGTGGGTGGACATCTCCTGGCAGGTCTCCTGGAACGAGCCGTCGCCGACGAAGACCAGGGGGCGTTTGCGGGCGTGGCTCCGGCCCAGCGCCACGCCGGTGGCCGCGCCGACCGAGTAGCCGATGGACAGCCAGCTGTTCTGCGCCACGTACGAGGCGCGCTCCGGCATCCGCAGATTCATCGAGCCGATCAGCGCGAACGCCGCGTCGCTGAGCACCGTGAACGGGGTGGTGCGCTCTCCGGGGCCGTCGGTGACCTGTGCCTCGAGGAAGGCGCTGAGGTGCCGGAAGAGGCTGTCGTACGTCACGATCTCGGGGTAGGGGCCGCCGATCAGGGACGTCAGATAGGCGTCGGTGCTGCCGGGGACGTCGAGGCCCGCCTTGTGCGCGTCGGCGAAGTAGTCGGCGGCGAAGGCGCCCGCCCCGAACTCCTCGACGAAGGCCTCGCGCAGCGCGGGGAGGAACTGGGCGAGCTGTACGTCAGGGAAGTACGAGGCGCCGACATGCACCCCCTCGTGGGCGGCGACCGCCCAGTCGTCGCCGATCGACCTCATGCCGCCGAGGTTCTTCGAGGTCGCCCAGGAGCCCAGCCCGATGCGGCAGCCGGCTTTGTGGAAGGCCTCGGCCACGCCCGGCTGGCTGGCCTTGCCGTTGTAGACGCCGGAGAAGCCGGGGGTGTACTCGGAGATGACGGACTTGGCCCCGACGGTGGTGCAGTACGGGATGCGGGTGTCGCGCACCAGCTGCTCGAATTCCGCGGCCAGGTTGAAGCGGTCGATCTCCTCGCCGGCCCACAGGATCGGCTTGTTCCCGTGGTCGTGCACCAGCTTCACGCACGCCGCGACCGCCGCCGCGAGCATGCGCTCGTTCTGCGGGGTGAGCGGGCGCTCCCGTCGCGAGAGCCGGCCGCGCGGTGCGGGACACCGGGCCTCCCAGACGTCCTCCATCACCTCCAGGTAGACCGGCCGGCGGTGGGACAGGCAGGCGGTGAGGGCGCCGTCGATCTGGCCGGGGGCCAGGCCCGGGTTGGACAGGGTTTGGGCGTCCACCGTCACCTGGCGGTAGACGTCCAGGTTGCTCTCCGGGCGCTGGGACATATGGGAGGTGAGCAGGCCGATTGCCCGCTGGTTCAGCCACTGCTCGTACGTGGGGGCCGCGTTGATCGCGATCAGCGGTACGTACTCGGTGTAGGCGCCGCCGATCGCATTGAGCAGATTGAACGCGCCCACGCCGTAGGTGACCGCGACCGCGCCGATGCCCTGCTCGCCGAGCGCGATCTCGGCATCGGCGACCTTCACCCGGGCATAGCCGTCCGCGGCCTGGCCCGCACCGCCCTCGGTCGGGGTGCCGACCCAGCGGACCTTCGTCTTCTCGTGCAGCGTCGACAGGAACGGGCCGAGGTGATTGCCCGGGACGCCGAACAGATGGGTGATGCCGAGCTGTTCCAGCCGGATGGCCAGGTACTCGGCCACCGTGCAGGTCTTTGTGCTGCTCATGACGTCAGTGCTCCCTCTCGCGGCTTGTCGGACGATGCCGCCCGGCGCCCGCGGGACGCCTCGGCCGGCGCATCGGCGGCGCTCTCGCCCGCCGCGGGGGACTCGTGGACGGCGATGGCGGCCCGTACGGCCGTCTCCACCGCGCCTTCGATCCAGGCGTGCTTCAGCGACACATGCTCACCGGCGAAGTGGACCGGTCCTTCGGGCCGCACCACGTCGAGGTGGAAGCTGGTCATCTGGTGCGGGGTGTAGACCGCCGCCTCGCCGCAGGCGTACGGGTCGCGCAGCCAGCTCTGGGTCTGGCCCGCACCGGTGTAGAAGACCTCGATGCGGCGGCCGTGCACCGACTGGAGATTGCGCAGCGCGTAGCCGTAGCGCTCGTGGTCCTCCAGGGAGTCCCAGCGCGCGGCGTCGTCCGACCAGGAGTAGCCGGCCAGCACCACCCCTCCCGGGCTCCCGGGGACGGGGTGCGAGGGGTAGTACATGAAGCGGTTGGGGTTGTCGGTGGTGGAGCCGCCGCCGTAGGCGTGGGTGGCCGGCCGCACGCCGGCGGGCAGCGAGGAGTTGCGGAGGTAGTCCACCTGCTTCTGGCTGATCCGCGTCTCGTCCACGCTCGGATGCGCGCCGAGCAGCCCGGTGGGCAGGTCCCGCAGGCCCTTCGGCACGGCCATCGCGGCCTCGGCCTGGTCCTCCCCCCAGTGCTGGTAGAACGCGTACAGGCCGGGTTCGATGTCGTCGAGTTCCCGCTTCCAGTCCGCCTCGGTGAACTCCCACCAGCGGCGCGAGAACTCCAGCAGCACCTTGGTGGCCTGGTCGTAGTGCGTCTCGATGACGGCGCGGCGCTTCTTGTACGAGAACGGCGGCGTCACGGCGGTGAAGCGCAGGCTGGAGAACGGGATGGTGATGATCGCCAGGTCACCGGTCCAGGTCTGCATCTCGCCGTACGGGTCGTTCTCGGGCACGGTCTGGATCGCGACCGCGGGCCCGCCCGGACCGGCGAGCCTGCCGTGCGAGCCGTCGCGGCCCGGGTCGTAGTACTCCAGCCGGACCATCCGCTGGCCCATCACGAGCTGGTCGCGCAGGTCCTTGGCGAGCGCCTCCGGAAGCTTGCGGCTGCCGCCCTCGATCTCCCAGTACGTGGCGGCCGGGTCGATGTCGCTGCGCCCCAGGAAGCTGTGGAAGAAGGCGAGATGCAGCCGCGAGGTCATGTTCTCGACCGTGCCGATGGCCTCGATGGCCTCGTCGCTGAACCCGGCGTACTCGCGCAGGAAGCGGCCCATCGAGAAGCCGTCGAAGTCGCGGATGACGTCGGCCCAGCCGTCCAGCCACTCCTTGAAGGGCTTGGGAAGCCGTTTCCCGTCGCCCTGCAGTACGGAGTAGTAGTCGCGCACCGGCTCCAGCGCCTGGTGGACCATCTCCGAGACGGTCAGCCGGGATTCGCAGCCGGTCAGATGGAAGCCCTCGTTGATCCCGGACGGGTCGGTGGCGTACTGGGCGCGCCGGACCTGTTCCCGGTTGGTGCGGATCCAGGTCTGGTTGCGCTTGGCCGGCTCCTTGAACTCGGGGCTGGGGTCGCCGTTCGTCCACACCTTGCCGTCCTTGAACGAGCGGTAGACCACGGGCGGTACCCGCGCCTCCTGATTGCCCGTCGTCGGATCGATGTCGACGTTGAAGAACAGCCGTCGCTTCAGCCCGAGTTTGTCGATCAGCCCGAGCGTCAGCGGATGGAAGCTGGGCAGCCGCATGGCCCCGGCCTCCGCGTACTGCGCGGGATCGGTGAACGGCGGCTTACGGCCCTTCTCGGCGTGGAAGGTCTTGATCCGGCCGCCCACCCGGTTGGCATTGGCCTCCAGGATCGTCACCTCGTGCCCGGCGCGGGTCAGCAGCGTGCCGGCGACCAGGCCGGCGATGCCCGCTCCGACGATCAGTACGCGCTTGCGTGCGGCGGGCGGCTGCAGCCCCTTGTCGATCAATACGTCGAGATAGCGCAGCTTGAGGTCCTCATTGGCCGGCTCCGGGCCGACCAGCAGGAGTTCGCGGGCGAGTTGCTGATAGGTCTTCGCATGGGCGCGCTCGACGCCGTTGCTCCGTGTGCGGATGTCGTTGTCCACGGCGTCGTCAGCCCTTCTTCTGCAGCGGGGGGTGCGCGGCGAGGCGCCGCGGAGTGGTGAGGGAGCCGTAGGGAATGCCGCGGCGCGTGATGCGGTGCTTCTGGGACGGTTCGACGGCGCGGGGGTGGGTGCTGCGGTGCAAGGGCGGTACGGGGATCTGCTCGATGTCCAAAACGGACGTCGGCCGTACGGAGGTAGTGGTCACTGTTCTCCCTGTCCGGAGGGCTGCGCGCAGGCGAATTCCGCTTCACCGCACGCTGACTGAAGTCGGAAAAGAGGCAAGGGCACACCAAAGGCAGCCGGTGTACGGCTTGCGATGCCAGCCGAGCAGCGAATCGGTCCACCCGCATATGCACCGGCGCCAACCGGAGCACGCGGCCTACTCGAATCGGTGAGTGTGCGCCGGACGTGCCGCGTGGCGCCGCACGAGCGCGCACGAGATGAGCGTGGTCGGCGGGCGGGGAGCCCCGCAGCGCAGCGGATCGCGGCGCGTCACAGCCGACGGAGTCCGGTCCCGGTGAGCGTCGACGGGGCCTGCGTCCGCACCCGCACGGGCATGGGCATGGGCAGCGTCGCCCCGGGGGCGCCTGGGAAAAGGAGGGCTCGACGACGGGGCCGGGCGGCGGGCCGTCGTCCGGCGTCAGGGGATCAGCTGCTCCGTCCAGAGCGTCTTGCTCCCCGAGCTGGTGTAGCGGGTACCCCAGCGGTGGGTCATGGCGCCGACGAGCTGCAGCCCGCGGCCGCTCTCGTCCATCAGGGCGGCGTGGCGGACGCGCGGGGCCGACTGGCTGCCGTCGTAGACCTCGCAGGTCAGGGTGGTGCCGCGGATCAGGCGGAGGCCGACGGGGCCGGTGGCGTGCCGGACGGTGTTGCCGATCAGCTCGCTGACGATGAGCTCGGTGGTCATGACGAGGTCCGCCAGGCCCCACTCGGTCAGCTGACCACGGATCAGCTTGCGGGCGGTGCCCGCGGAGGACGGCTCGAAGGGCAGATCCCAGGAGGCGACATCGCCGTCCGGAAGGCGGCGCGCCCGCGCGGCCAGGACGGCGGCGTCGTCCGCATGGTGCCCGGCGGGGCGCGGCAGCTCCCGTGTAACGGTGTCACAGAGGCCTTCCAGCCAGGCGACGTCGTCACGGGAGCCCGCTGCGGGCGCGCCGTCCCGCTCCCGGGCGGACGCCTCGAGGACGCCGGAGAGTTCGTGCAGTCCCGCGTCGGGGTCCGCGTCGGGCGCGCTCAGCAAGCCGTCGGTGTAGAGCACCAGCAGGCTGCCCTCCGGCAACGTGATCCGGGTGCTCCGGTACGGCATCTGGGCGGTGCCCAGCGGCGGGCCCACCGGGACGTCGGCGAAGTAGGGCTTTTGGCCGGGGTGGACGACGGCCGGCGGCGGGTGCCCCGCGCTGGCGAGCGTGCACACTCCCGTGGTGGGGTCGTAGACCGCGTAGAGGCAGGTCACGTACTGGTCGTCGCCGAGTTCGCCCGCGACGTCGTTGAGGTGGGCGAGCATCTCCTCGGGCGGATGGTCCAGCGTGGAGAGCGTCGATACGGCGGTGCGCAGCCGGCTCATGGTGATGGCCTCGCGCAGCCCGTGGCCCATCACGTCACCGATCACCAGGGCGACCCGCTCCGCGGACAGCGGGATGGTGTCGTACCAGTCGCCGCCCACCTCGTTGTGGTCACCGGCCGGGCGGTACCGGGCCGCGGCACTCAGCGCCGGCAGGTCCGGCAGCAGGGAGGGCAGCAGGTGCTGCTGGAGCTGGCGGGCCCGGTTGTGCTCGCTGTCGTACAGCCGCGCCCGCTCCAGAGCCTGGGCCACCAGCCCGCTCAGCGCGATCAGCAGGCCGCCGTTGTCGCTGCTGAAGGGGTGCGGCCGGTCGAAGGCCAGGAGGCAGCTGCCGACCTGATGGCCGCTGGCGGTCAGCGGCAGCACCGCCCACGCCTGCGCGCCGCCGCACTGCGCGAGCTCGGCCAGTCCCGGGTAGCGCCGGCCGAACTCCTGCGCGGAGTGCAGGAAGCGGGGCGAGCGGTCGGCGAGCAGCGCGGTGGTGTCCCGCCGGCGCAGCCGGTCCAGGAGCCCGTCCGGGTAGCCGACCGCACCCACCAGGCGCAGCCGGCCCTCGGTCATGGCGTGCACCAGGACGCCGTTGGCACCGAACGGCGCAAGGATCTGGGCCGCCACCGCATCGACCACGTCCTGCGTCGTCAGCGCCTGGGCCAGCGCCTCGGTCAGGGCGCCGATGCGGCGGGCCCGCTCCGCGGCGGCCCGCTCGGCATCCACCTCCGCGGTCACATCCGCCACATAGACCACGAGGTACGGCTCCACGACCACCAGCCGCAGCCGCTGCCAGGTCTCCCCGACCTGGATGACGGCCGTCAGCGGACGGTCGCTGCGTACCGCTTCCTCGAAATGCTCCTGAAGGCCGCGCTCCTTCAGGTCGGGCACCGCGTCCCACGGCGCCCGCCCGACCAGCTCCACCGGCGCCGACCCCAGCAGCTCGGCCTGCGAGTTGGCGTACAGCACCCGCCAGTCCGCGGGGTCCACGATCAAGAAGGCGTCCGGCATATGGCCCAGGACGCGGGTGACCACCTGCTCGGTCATCCGGGTGGCGGTGGTGTCCCAGCCGGTGCCGGTCATCCGCAGCGGTGTGCCGTCCGGCGCGTAGGTGGTGTGCCCGCGCAGCTCGACCCAGCCGATCCGGCCGTCGAGCGAGCGCACCCGGTACTCCACCGAGTACACCTCGTGCTCCGCGATCGCGTGTTCGATCGCGGACAGCACCCCCGGCAGGTCGTCGGGGTGCACCCGCTGCATCCAGGTCTCGATGCGGTTGTCCCACTCGTAGAGCCCGGCGACACCCGCGATCGTCTCCAACGCGGCCTCGTCCAGCAGGAGTTCACCGGTGACCAGGTCCCATTCCCAGGTGGCGACGCGGATGCCCGCCATGGCCTCCCGCAGCCGCGAGCCGGAGCCGGACCACCAGGGGAGCAGCCGCGTGCTGGGTGCGTCCGTCCGGTCGAGCGCCTGCCCGGTCGTCCCGGCCAGCCGGGACAGGAACGCCAGCCGGTCCTCGGCGGGGGTTTCGAGACCGAACAGCGACAGCGTCCCTATCGGGCCGTTCGCCCCGGGCAGCGGCAGCGCCAGCACGCCCGCCGCCCCGATCCCGGCGAGGACCTCCGGCGTGTCCCCGGCGGCGGGGCCGCCTTCCGGGTCCGCCGCGACCCATACGGCGCGGTTCTCCCGGACCGCCCGGGCCGGCGCGGCCGGCCCGTCCACCGCGAGGGATTCCCAGGGCCGCGCCACGTCCAGCGGCAGCCCGCCCAGCGCCGCCAGCTTCAGCTCCCCGGTCGCCGCTCCGCCCAGATGCGCTACGCCCGCCAGCCCGCCCGCCGCCGAAAGCGCCTGCTGGAGCGCCAGCCGCAGCAGTTCCACCTCGTCCAGGTTGCCCGCCGCAATGGCCGCTTCGAGCAGTTCGAGCCGGGCGCCGTCCGCTCCGACAAGACGCGGTTCATCATGGCGGCACCCATCCATCGCTTCGCCTCTCAGAGGACGGTTCGGAACAGCACGAATCAGCCCATCAGCCCCTACGCCCGGGGATCCGCCGCTGATCACTCCGGACCTCCAGGGGAGTTTGAGCAGGATAAACGCGCGGCGGGCGCACTGGCCAACGGTTGGTGAAACGTTTTGGGGGCCGTGCGGCGGAGTTGATGCGCCGACCGCATGCCAGGTCGAGGCGACCGCGGAATCGGCGAAAGAAATCGGCCGGAAATCGGCTGGAAGAAAAGGAATCAGACGGAGCCCGATCGTCAAGTCAAGGAATGCACTTCGGGAAACTCGCACCCAATTGCGCATTCCGGGGAAGCGGCCCACCCGATCAGGGCGCATTTCCGGGGTCGCCCGTACGGCCCCGTAGCGCCCGGCCGCCCCTCGCCCGGCGCCCGCCGGTACGGGCGTGCCCGGCGGCCATCGAGGCTTGAGCGAAGCCAACCGGGCATTGCAGACTACGAGTTCGGTGGTTGTCGATACGGGGCGGTGGAGCGATGGATCCGGTGCTTGGCAGTGCGGGCACGGCGCTGGTCGGGCTGATGGTCACCGAGGCCTGGACGCAGGCCCGGGACGGGGTGGTCGCGTTGTGGCGACGGCTGCGGCCCGCGGACGCCGACGCCGTCGGGCGGGACCTGGACGAGGCCCGTACCGAACTCGTCGAGGCACGGGACGAGGGCGAGGCCGGGGCGGACACGGAGCGGGAACTGGCCGGCGAGTGGCAGCGACGGCTGCTGCGGGTGCTGCGCGACGATCCGTCCGCCGTCGACGAACTCCAGCGCATTCTGGATGCGGCGCGCGGCGCGCTGCCGCCGGAAAGCGCCGCAGGCGGCGTGCAGTTGCAGGCCCACGCGACGGGCAACGCCCGGATCTACCAGGCGGGACGGGACATGCGGGTGCAGGGTTGACGGACGAGGAGGCGCCCCGGGCCTCTCTCCGGGCCGATGCGCAGGACACGGCCCGGGTCTATCAGGCCGCCCGTGATCTGCACCTCACCTATCGGGCGGAGTCCGCCTCCCCGGCCCCGGCGGCGCGGCTGTCCCTGCTCCATCTGCTGGCGTGCTGCGCCGACGCCCCGCTTCCGGTGTCCGTCCTGTCTCCCGAGGCCGTCGCCGCCGTCCGGATGCCGGAGCTGCCCGCGGAGCGGGTGAGCGCCGAGCTGCGCGCGCTGCCGGAGGCCGCGGGGGACGTCCCGTGCGTACGGGCGGACCCGGCGGCGCTCGCCGCGTCCGCCCGGGAACTGACGGACGACCAGCGCACCCGGCTGTCCGTGTACGCCGCGGCGCTGCTGGACCACGCCCTGCTGCGGTCGCCGGACGGCCCGGTGCCGGACCTGCTCGCCCCGCACGTGACGGCACTGCTCTGGCGGTCCGGCGGCGATCCGGCGCGGGCCGCCGCGCGCCGGCTACGGGACGCGTACGAAAGCCGTGGGTGGTACGCGGAGGCGCTGCCGTTCGCCGTACGGATCGCGGAGCCGGCCGCCGGGGCGGCGCTCGCCGACGGCCTGGCGCTCGGCCGGATCCGGTCCGGCTGCGGCGACTTCGGCGAGGCGGAGGCCGTACTGCGCCCGGTGCTCGCACAGGCGGAGCGGGCGGCAGAGGGGTGCAGGCTGTCGCTGACCGGGCACACCGGCCCGTCCATCGCCGAGATGCTCCGCGGAGACCCCGCGGGCCCGTTCACCGGTGGGCTCTCCTCGGCCGACTGCCATGCGCTCGCGGACGTCGCCGATGTACAGCACGCCCTGGCCGATGCCCTGTACGGGCTGCGCCGCTACGCGGAGTGCGAGCGGCTGCTGTTCGCGGCCGGCGGGCTGCGCTGGCGGGTTCTGGGGGCGCCGCATCCGGCGTACCTGCTCGCTCAGCTGCACCGGGCCCGCGTGCTGGGCCGCCGGCGGCTGTGGCACGAGGCGCTCGGGCTGGTCCAGGACGTCCTCAGCTACCAGGACCGGGCGGAACTGGACCGGTCCCGCCCGCGGGAGGACGCCCTGCTCCGCCTCGCGCATGCGCAGGTGATGACCGGGCTCGTCCGCTCGCTGTGCGAGGAGGGCGCGAGCCGGTCGCGGCGCGTGGGGATGTTTCCGGCGCCGGTGGTGCGTTTCCTGGACCGTACGGTGGGCACGAACCCCCGCCCGGAGAAGGTGACATGGGACGAGGCGCGGACGCTGGCCGAGGAGGCGGTACGGGCCTGCGACGGCGCCTTCGGGCCCGGACATCCGCACACCCGGGCCGCGCGAGCGCTCCTGGAGCGGCCGCGGCCCTGAGGCAGGTCCGGTGGAGCCGTCGGCGCGGTGATCATCCGTCGGGCCGGCCCGGTCGTCACACCCTGCCGCGCTCCGTACGGCCGTGATCGCGCGCCCGGTGCGGTTCGCCGTCGGACGGGCGGGCGGGCTCCGGCACCCTGTCGCGGACATCGAAGCTGTCGCCGAGGCCGACCGTCCCGAGGATCCGGAGGAAGCGGGGGTCGGTGATCACCAGGGACAGCCGGCCGCCGCGTTCGCGGACCCGGCGCCGGGCGCGGCACAGCACGCCGATGCCGCTGCAGTCCAGGAAGCTCAGCCGTGCCAGGTCGAGCACCAGGTCGGGGTGCGGACCCGTGGTCAGGGGATCGAGATATCTGGTCGTCGGCGCGGCGCTGAGAAAGTCCAGTTCGCCGCGGAGCTGGACGAGGACGGGCGCGCTCGTCCGGCGCCGCCCGGTGCCGTCCACCGGCTGCCACAGCATGGCCATCACCTCGTCCTCGCCTCGTCCTCGGCCCGTCCGGATGTCCGGGCCCGTGGCCGTTGTCTCATCCAAGACACGCTCCGCGTCCTCGATGGAGTGCCGGTCGGGCCAGGGCGGCCGGGGTCCTTCGGCCCCACCCGGGGGGCCGGTCGGACCGGACCGCGGCGGCCCGCGGGCCCCGCACCGGTCCGTCCGCCGCACGACGAAGGGGCGGGACGCGGCCCCGTCATGAGCCCGTCTCCCGGTGCCCCCACTGCGCATCGCCCGCCGCCCACTCCCGCTCCCACAGCGCGTAGCGGCGGCGAGTGAGCAGCGCTCCGCCGGCCCGCTCCGCGGCGAACAGCAGCAGACAGGTGCCGCTCGCCGCCACCGTGCCGCTCGCGATGCTCTCGACCGTGGCTTCTCCCGGGGAGACGGGGTCCCGCAGCAGCGCACCGCGCCCGTCGAGCCAGGCCGTGGTCCGGTCGCCGGCGCGCAGGCCCGCGGGGACCGTGGTCTCTCCCGTACGGGAGGTGCCATCGGCGGCGGTCCACCGCACCGTCGTATGCATCCGGCCGCCGATACCGCCGGTGGGATCCGCTCCGATGCGGGCCGGCGGATTCTCGGTCAGGACGGCCGCCACGCCGTGCCGGTCCTGGCTCTGCCGGTCGGCGGCTCCGGCCACCGCGTTCGCCGCGGCCACCCCCGCGGCCGGGGCCGCGACGGCCATCAGCAGCGCGGTGGCCAGCACCAACCAGGCCTCCGCCACGTCGCTGCCGCGCCGCAGCGGGCCGCGCCGGAGCCGCGCCGGCATCGTCCGCAGCGTCATCGCGCACCACCGCCTTGGTCCGTGTACCGACCGTGGCACGTCCCAGGGGTCCGGGCTAAGGGGCCGAACGGCCCTGCCGGGAGCGCGGCGGGCGGCCGCCGCGCGGGGGCGTCTGCCCGTTCGGCCCTGGTGCGCCCGCGGGGTGCGGGCGACGATGGGAGTGATGCCGTATGCGGCGGGAGCGCTGCCGCGCACGGTGTGGAGGGCACGATGAGCGAGGCACCGGAATTCTCACCCCAGCGGCCGATCCGCGCCTTTCTGCTGGACGATCATGAAGTGGTGCGGCGCGGGGTGCAGGACCTGCTCGACGCGGAACCCGACATCGAGGTGGTCGGTGACGCCGGTACCGCCGGCCATGCGCTGGCCCGGGGCCCGGCGCTGCGCCCGGATGTCGCGGTGCTCGACGTGCGGCTGCCGGACGGCGACGGGATCACGGTGTGCCGGGAGCTGCGCTCGCGGATGCCGGACCTGGCATGTCTGATGCTCACCTCGTTCGATGACGACGACGCCCTGCTGGACGCGATCATGGCCGGGGCCTCGGGGTACGTCCTGAAGGAGATCAAGGGCGCGGACCTGGTGGCCGCCGTACGCATCGTCGCCTCCGGCCGCTCGATGCTGGACCCGGCGACCACCGCGCGGCTGATGAGCAGCCTGCGCGGTGCGGACGGCGATGCCGAGCCCGAGGCGGATGCCCTGTCCGCGCTCTCGCCCCGCGAGCGGCAGATCCTCGGACTGATCGGCGAGGGGATGACGAACCGTCAGATCGGTGACCGGCTCTACCTGTCGGAGAAGACGGTCAAGAACCACATCTCCCGGCTGCTGGCCAAGCTCGGCGTCGAGCGCCGGATCCAGGCGGCCGTGCTCGCCACCCGGGCGGCGCCGTGCGACTCCGGCCCGCGCCGCTTCTGAGCAGGCCGCCGGGGAGGCGCCCGGCCACCCGGTCCGAGGTCCCTACGCGAGGTTTCTACCCGAGGTCTCGATCCGAGCCCTCGGTCCGAGTTCTCAGTCCGGGGGCAGCGGCACCCGCCACACCAGCCGGGTGCCGCCCCGCTCCGGCGCCTCGGTCCGCAGCGTCCCGCCCAGGCACTCGGCCCGGCGGGCGAGATTGCCCAGCCCGCTACGGGGACCGGCATCCCGGGTGATGCCCACCCCGTCGTCCGTGACGGTCAAGGCCAGCGCGGCGCCGCGCACGATCAGCGACACATCCGCCGAGCGGGCGTGCGCATGCCGGGCGACATTGCTCAGGGCCTCCGCGAGTACCGCCACCACATGTTCCGCGAGGGGCGCGGGCACATCGGTGTCGATCAGCCCGGCCATGTGGAGCGAGGGGGTGAAGCCCAGGGCGCGGGCCGCCTGTTCCACGGCCGTGACGGTCCGCACCCGCAGCCCGTGGCCGGCCCGCCCCAGGTCGTGGGCGCGCAGCCCGAAGATGGTGGACCGGATGATCTTGATCGTCTCGTCGAGGTCGTCCACCGCGCGCAGCAGCCGCTCCGTCGCCTCCGGGCTGTCCACGAACCGCACCGCGCTCTGCAGCGTCATACCGGTGGCGAACAGCCGCTGGATCGCCAGATCGTGCAGATCGCGGGCGATGCGGTCGCGGTCCTCGAAGAGGGCGAGCTGTTCGGCGCCCGCGCGCTGCTCGGCCAGCTCCATCGCCAGCGCCGCCTGCCCGGCGAACGTCAGCAGCGGAGAGGTCTCCGGTTCGGTGAACGCCTCGCTCCGGTGGAGCCTGGCCAGCAGCAGGACGCCGCGGGCCCGCTCCCCGGTCACCATCGGGACCGCAACCGCCGGGCCCAGCCCCATCCAGCGCGGCGGACCCGCCGTGATCCTCGGATCGTGCTCGACATCGAGGCTGATCAGCGGCTTGCCGGCGGCGAGGGTCGCGCCGACGAACGATCCCTCACGGGGCAGCACCAGCCCCTGATGCACCTCGGCATCGACTCCGGACGCCAGCGCCACCCGCAGCGAACCCTCCTCGCCGGGCAGCGCCACCACGCCGAGATCCGCGGCGAGGATGTCCCGCGCATGGTCGACGATCAGCCGCAGCACCTGCATCTCGTCCGCCCCGGACAGCAGACTGGCGACGATCTCGCCGTTGACCTCCAGCCACCGCTGCCGGGAGCGGGCCTCGCCGTACAACCGGGCGTTCTCGATGGCCACCCCCGCCGCCACCGCGAACGTCGACAGCATCGTCTCGTCCTCGGCGTCGAACCCGCCGCCGCCCCGTTTCTCGGTCAGATAGAGATTGCCGAACACCTCGTCGCGCACCCTGATGGGTACCCCGAGGAACGAGTGCATCGGCGGGTGGTGGGGCGGGAATCCGTACGACGACGGGTGGTCGGACAGCTCCGCCAGCCGCAGCGGCCTGGGATGCCGGATCAGCTCACCCAGGATGCCGTGCCCGGCCGGCAGCGCGCCGATGGCCCGCTCCTGCTCCGCGGTGACCCCCACGGGCAGGAATTGGGCGAACCCGGTGTCCTCGCCGACCACGCCCAGGGCGCCGTACTCGGCGTCCACGACGACGACGGCGGCCTCGACGATACGGTGCAGCACCTGCGGCAGATCCAGTCCGTGCGCCACCGACAGCACGGCTTCGAGCAGCAGATTCGCCGATGCCCCGGGTCCGCTGAGCACGGCGTCCAGACGTTCTCGCAGCCCCGTCGACAGCCCGTCCAGCCGTCGCCGGCCGTCGCCACCGCCGGTCGTTCCGTGGTCGCCCACGCGCTGCACCTTCCCCGCGGCCCGCGCCGCCCGCCCCCCGGCGGTCGCACCGCGGCCACCGGGCTCCGGCCCTCGTCCGTGGCCGCCGCACGCCCCCGTGCTCTCCTCACACCCTCGTGCTCTTCACGCCTTTTCGGCCCTCACGCCATCTCGTTCATCCAGCCGTACGCCTCCCGCGGTCCGCGCCCGGGGGGCGCCGCACCGAAGCTCGCCATGTCGTTGTCGGCCACCCGCATCAGCTTCGCGCCCAGGTCGTGCAGCGCGCGGCCGGCCGCCAGCTCGTCCCCGATCACCGGTACGTCCAGGTCCTCGGGGTTGCACCGGGCCATTCCGTACCCGGAGAGCGCGATGGTGCCGGTGTCCAGCTCCACCCGCGCCTTGGTCGTCCCGTCCTCCTCGGAGAGGTACAGATGAATGTCCCACTCCGCTGTCGTAGCCATGCTCCGCCTCCGCTTCCTCCCGTCGGCCCCGTCACTCGTGCGGCACCACCGCCACCGCACACGGCGCGTGGTGCACGGCCGCCTGCACCACATGGCCGATGCGCGCCGCCAGCAGCCGGCGCTTGTGCCGGCGCCCGACGACCAGCAGCCCGGCGTCCGCGGCGTCGTGCAGCAGCGCCGGCGCCGGACTCTCCAGCTCCACCCGGGCCTCCACCCGCACCTCCGGGAACTTCTCCCGCCAGGGCCGCAGCGCCTCGTCCAGCTCCCGCCGCGTGTCCGCGGCCGTCACCTCCGCGGCATACGGCTCCACGCCGCCGCCGCGGTTGTACGCATGCGCCGGCAGGTGCTGGCCGTGGACGGCGCGCAGCGTCACACCCCGGCGTGCGGCGCTGTCGAAGGCGAACGCGAGCAGCGCCTCGCACGGCTCGTGCAGGCTCAGCCCGACCACCACATCGCCGTCACGCCCGGTCGCCGTCGCGTGCTGGGCCCGTACGAGGATGACCGGGGTCTCGGTGCGCGTCACCATCTGCAGTCCGGTCTCGCCCAGCACATAGCGGGAGAGCGGGCCCAGGTCGCGGGAGCCGAGAATGATCGCGTCCGACTCCCCGGCGACCGCCGTGAGCGCCTCCAACGGGTCCTTGGTCGCCAGGACCTCCTCCAGCGGCAGATCCGGCTCCTGCGCCCGTACCGTCTCCCGCGCCTCGGCCATGATCCGGTGCGGCCAGTAGTTCTGGTCCTGCGAGCCGGGGGAGGGGGCGGCGGTCTGCTCCGGCGCCAGCAGCACCCATGCGTGCAGCAGCCGCAGCCGGGCGTTCCGCAGCCGCGCCTCGTGCGCCGCCCACCGTGCGGCGGACAACGACTCCGGCGTACCGTCCAGGCCGACGGTGACGACGTCCTTCATGGTTCGCTCCGTTCCACATCTTCTACCTTCCTCCGGGCCCACGGCCCGGGCCACTCCTCCCCTCTGCCCCAGGTCACCGGGAGCGCCGGGCGAGCGCGGACAGCCGCCGAAGGCGGGAAGGAGAAGGCGGAAGGCGGGAAGGAGAGGCGGGAAAGCAGGAAAGTGACCGCGGCGCGCGGCCGCGGTCACTTTCGCGCAGGGTACGGCGGGGGTCAGGCGCCCGGCGGCACCCGCGACGGGCGGCCGGAGCCGCGGGTCAGGGCATAGCCCCCGATCCCGGCCAGGGCCGCGAGCAGCCCGCCGACCGCCGTCCAGACCCAGCGGTCGGACCACCAGCCGGAGGACCAGCCGCCGTCCGGTTCGTCCGACGCCGTCGGCCGGTCCGGCGACGCGCTCGCCTCGGTCCCGGACGACTCCTCGTCCTGCGGCGTCGCCTCGTCCTGCGGCGTCGCGTCGTCCTGCGGAGTCGCGGCGCCCGCTCCCGGTACGAGCGGCGCGGCGAGGGAGCCGTCAACGGCCTGCCCACCGCCGGCCTCGGCCGCATCGGCCCGGACCTCGGCGTGCACCGGCAGTCCGAGGTCCGCCTGCGGCAGATCCACGACCGTCAGCCGCACGTAGTAGCTCCCCGGCAGCGGGTCGTTCGCCCACGGCTCCGCCCAGCCGCGGACCGTACGCAGGGCGCAGGACAGCTCGACGGAGCCCGCGTCCGGCGCCGCCGCCTTGGTCTGCGCCCCGTACCGGCACGCCTGGCGGCGCCGCAGCCCGTCGTACACATCGAGCTGCCAGGTGGCGGCGCCGTGCCGGGTGGCCTTGGGCAGCGTCACCTTGGCCGTGACCGTGGCGCGCTGTCCCTGGTCCACCGGGACCACCCAGTAGAGGTAGTCACCGGTGGAGGCGCTGGCCGTCGCCCGCTGGCCAGGCTTGATCGCGGTCGCGGTACGGAACGACGTACCGGCCTCGGTCGGCCCCTCGGCGTCGGAACTCGCGCGGGAATCGGGCGAAGGGCTGTCCGCCGCGGCCGCGCCCGCCGTACCGAACAGCGCGGCGCCCGCCAGCACACAGGCTGCCAGCGCCCGGCCGGCCGGCCCACGCCCGCTCGGCAGGCGACGGCTCGACGGACGACCGCTCACCGCAGGGTCGTTCGGCACAGGTACTACGACGGCACGCATCAGTTGGTCCTCCAGACGGAAATGCGCCAGCGCGAGATCCAGCCCCACAGCAGCCCGGCGACCAGACCGGTCAGCACCAGCGCGCCCAGCAGCCACCACCCGCGTCCCAGGCCGAAGGACGCCGCGTCCGCGGCGTCGTGCGGCGCGTCCACCAGGTCGACGGTCAGCTCGACGGGCAGACCGGGCTCGGTCTTGACCGAGGCCGGCGCCGAGAAGGAGTTGCTGACCTGCAGGCACACCGTCTCCGCCGCGGGCTCGTCCGCCCCGTCGGCGGCGTCGGCCGACGACTTCGGATACCGCAGCCCGGACGAGATCACATCGGTCCGCCCGCTGCCGGCTTCCGACCCGCGCACGATTTCCCGGCCATGGAGGGTCGAGGCCCGCAGCAGGACCCCGTAGTCGTTGTTGACCGCGCGGTCCGCGCCGACGCTCACCGACGCCCGCAGCTCCTGCCCCGGCCGGACGTCCACCCGGTACCAGCGGTGCTCGGCGAACTTCTCCCGGTCGCTGTAGAGACCGGGGGTGAGCTTGGGCGCACCGTCGCACTGCTGCGCGCCCTTGGTCGCCACCGGAGTGACGACCGGATGGGCGGCCCTGTCCACCAACTGATGGACGCGGTTGCGCAGTTCGTTGGTGTGCTGCACCGAGGTGTACGTCCCGCCGGTGGCCTCGGCGATGCAGCTGAGCTGGTTACGGGTCTTGGCGTCCGGCAGCAGGCCGAGCGTGTCGACGGTGAGATGGATGCCCTGCGCGGCGATGTCGCGCGCCACTTCGCAGGGGTCGAGCGGGGCGCAGGTGTCCTCGCCGTCCGTGATCAGGACGATCCTGCGGGTCGCGTCGCCGCCCTTGAGGTCGGCGGCCGCGCCCTGCAGGGCCGGGCCGATCGGCGTCCAGCCGGTGGGGGCGAGCGTCGCCACCGCCGTCTTGGCCTCGGTCCGGTCGAGCGGGCCGACCGGGTAGAGCTGCTTGGTGTCCTTGCAGCCGCGCTTGCGGTCCTCCCCCGGGTAGTTGGCGCCGAGGGTACGGATGCCGAGCTGCACCTCGTGCGGCACCGCGTCCAGCACCTCGTTGAACGCCTGCTTCGCCGCGGACATCCGCGACTGTCCGTCGATGTCGCGGGCCCGCATCGAACCGCTGACGTCGAGTACCAACTCGACCTTGGGGGAGGGCTTCGCATCGGGCTCGTCCGCTACGGCGGATCCGGGAAGGAGCCCGACGGCCAAGGCGGCGAGCAGCCCGCACACCCCGGCCGCCAGCCGTTTTCTTATGATCATCGCCGGATCGTATTGAGGATTCGCCCCGCCGCCAAAACGGCCTGCCTACGGGCTTCTCGGAGGCGTGGGCCTTTCCTGCCCACACTGCCGTCACTCTCTCTGATGGGCGGCACGGGCCGCGTCCACAAAGTCTTCCAACGCCTTCCAGAAAGGGCTGAAAGCAGCATCGAATGCCTCGTGGCTGTCGCGTTCCCCGTCAAGGCCGGCCTTGACTGCCACATAGAAAGGCCTTGTCGTTCTTTGCAGAGCGAGCGCCGCTTCGGCGGCCCTGGGAGGGCCTTCCAGCTCGACGACGCGTGCGCAGCGGCGGATCTTCACGTACTCGGCGACCTCGCGATCGTGCAGCGCGGCAAGAGCGGCGGCGCGGTCCGCGGAATCCGGGAGGCGGAGCGTGGTGGATATTTCCCAGAACAACTCGCCCAGGAGATGCGTCTGTTCGATCAGTTCCAGGTAGGCCGCACGGCGGCTCTCGCGGAGCCGTTCGGCGCGCTGTGCGCCCGCGGCGATCTCCGCCTGTATCCGGGCGGCCTGGGTGCTGCCGCGGCTGGTGACCCAACTGGCGAGCACCGCCGTGCCACCGGTCAGCGCCGCGATCGCCAGAGTCCACACCGTGCTGTCACCCACGCGGCGTCACCCTACCCAGGCACCGACGAGACGCCTCGCGGGGGTGCCGCTACGAGGGGAACTGCCCCGGCGGCACCTCGCTTGTGGTCGCATTGCCGCCGATCACCTTGTTCAGCGTGAAACTCAGCACCGTGTACTGCGTGCCGCCCGCGACCTGAGCCGTCCGGAAGTCCGCCTTGTCGTCGAACTTCTGGAAACTGCACTCGCGCGTAAAGGACCGCTTGCCGCCGTCCCAGTCCTCGCCGGTGGTGAAATACACCGTGTACGAACCGCTGTTGACGCTCCGCACGGTCGCATCGGTGCCCTCGCGGACGTACACCGAGAACGCCGTCCGCTCGCCCCGGGCCAACGTCACCACGGCGTCGGTTCCGGTGCCGTTGTTGATGACCAACCGCCCCAGGCCGCCCCGGCTGCCGTCGCGGACGAACGCGCCGTTGCCGAGCCGGCGGTGCCGGGCCCGCTCCGTACGCGGCAGCCGCACCGTGACGTCGTAGCCGAGGGCGGCGAGTGCGCGTCCCGCTTTCTTGACGTCCTTGGGGCCCGCGGCCGTACCGAGTGCGACGCGCGGCGAGGTGGCGCACCGGCCACCGTCACCGTGAGCGCTTCGCAGATCCCGCCCCAGGGCCCGCAGCGAGGAGGCGAGTCGGCCGTTCTCCGCTCTGGCGTCGTCCGGTGTCCGGGCGGCGTCCAATGCCTCGGCGGACGCATCCGCCTCGTCGGCCGCCGCCTCCAGCGCCTTGTTCAGCGCGCCGCCTTCCCGCGCCCGGTCGACCGCGCGCAGCGCGCCGGTGAGCGGCCCGAGGGCGGTGGTCAGCGTACGGCGGTAGGCGGCGGGTTCGACGGTCGGTGTGGGGCTCACGGAGGGCGACGCCCCGGCCGCCGGGCTCGCGGATCCGCCCGCCCCGTCCGCCGTTCCGCCGTCCGCCGAACACCCCGCCAACGGCACCAGCACCAGCGCCAGACCGGTGCCGAGCCCGACGACCCGCCGCGCCGCCCGCCGCCCGATCGCGCCATGCGCAGCCGCAAAACCGTCTCCAGAATCAGCCCCAGCCGGAGCCCCAGCCCCGGAAGCAGACCCGACCATGCTTCCCCCGTCCCCGGATTCCGCATTTCCCCGTATCCCGGCAATCACCGGGACAACCCGCCCGCCAGGCTTCTCCGCCCGCCGGGGGCTGTCAAGGGAGCGCAAGCCGAATGCTTCTGCTCACCGTGGCCGGCCACGCATGTCACACCACATCCGCAAGCTCTTGTTGCAAACGCCGCTTCGTCCGCGCCCCCACCAGCGACTTCACCGGTTCGCCCGCGCGGAAGACCATCAGCGTCGGCATCGACAGCACGCCGTAGCCGCTCTGCGTCACCGGATTGCTGTCCACATCCAGCAGAACGATCTTGAGCCGTCCCGCTTCCTCCTCGGCCATCTCCGCCAGCACCGGCGCGATCATCCGGCACGGTGGGCACCAACTGGCGGTGAAGTCCACCAGGACGGGAAGTTCGGAGCGCAGCACCTCCTCCTCGAATGTCTCGTCCGTTACGGACAACACGGTGGCGTCGTATGTATGGGGCATCAGTTCTCCTGGTGTGTAGGTGCGGTCGCGGCCGGCCGGTGGAAGGACGAGAGCTCGCACAGCGGTGCCGGCGCGGGCCCGGGCTCCGGAGCGTCCCCCGCCTCCGCGTGCCCCAGCTGCCGCCGCACCGATTCCCGTACGTCCTGAAGTTCCGCGATGCAGCGGTCGAGTTCGGCGAGCTTGCGGCGGTAGACGTCGATCGAGGCGGGGCACGTGTCTCCTGTCGGATGCCCCGCCTGGAGGCACTCCACGAACGGGCGGGTGTCCTCCAGCTCGAACCCGAGGTCCTGCAGCACCCTGATCTGCCGCAGCACGCGCAGATCGTCCTCGCCGTACTCGCGATAGCCGTTGCCGTCACGCCCGGCGGTGAGCAGGCCCCGCGACTCGTAGTAGCGCAAGGCACGGGCCGTGGTCCCCGCACGCTGCGCCAGATCGCCGATCCGCATCTGCGTGCCCCTTCCGTGTCAGTCGTCTCTGTGCCGGTCGTCCGTCCTCGGCCGGTCCCGATGGACGGTAGACCTTGACCTTGACGTCAAGGCCAGCGCCGACGCAGGTCGGAATGGTGGTACCGCAAGGCTCCGCGTTGACAGACCACGGACGGGTGGCTGTAATGATCCGTGTGGCGCGTGACGCCGACCAAAGAGAACTGGGCCGGTCGGTAGTTGGGCGACCACCATTCCTCGAGGGGCCGGCCATGAGTTCATACTCCGCACCCCGCATCTGAGCATCTGCTTCTAAGCATCAGCATCAGCATCTGAGCGTCTGCCGCTGACGCGAGCGCGTCCACGCGTCGCCCCTTCCCTCCTCGGTGCCACCGCGCCGTGCCATGCCGTGCCATGCCGCCACGAGCGACGGTTCGACCCGTCCCCCGGCAACGGCCGGTTCCGGACGAGGGGCCGCACGCGCCACTGCGCGCCGCGCACCACGTGCAGCGCCTACCTCGCCGCGCACACGGCTGCGCAGCACGCCGTGATCAGCCTGTCTGGAGAACCGACACCGCATGACCGAAACACCGTCGTCCCACCACCCTTCCCCCAGCCCCTCCCACCACGCCGACCACCCCGGTCGCCCCCTTCACGCCAACCCCTTCAACCAGTCGATAATCGAGGAGTTCCGCGCCAATGGAGGCAGGGTCGGTGGCCCCTTCGAGGGCGGTGACCTGCTCCTGCTGACCACCACCGGCGCCAAGTCGGACAAGCGGCACACGGTCCCGCTCGCGTACTTCCGCGAGGGCGACCTGCTGCTGATCATCGCGTCCGCCGGCGGCGCGCCCCAGCACCCCGCCTGGTACCACAACCTGCTCGCCCACCCCATGGTGGAAGTGGAGGTCGGTACCGAGACGTTCGCGGCGATAGCGGTCCCCGCCGAGGGCGCGCGGCGGGACCGGCTGTTCGAGCAAGTGGTACGGGTGGCCTCCGGATACGCCGACTATCAGGCCCGTACGGAGCGCATCCTGCCGGTCGTGATGCTGCAGCGCTCCGAGCCCGAGGCGGGCGAGGCGCCCCGCGAGGTCACCAACCTCGCGGACAAGCTCCTCGAGGTCCACGCCTGGCTGCGCGCGCAACTGCAGCATGTACGCGACGAGGCCGAGGCCCACTTCGCCGCGCGGGCGGCCCACCACGGCCCCGGCGAACCGCCCGCACCGGGACTGGGGCTGCAACTGCGCCAGCACTGCCTGGCGTTCTGCGAGTCCCTGGAGTTCCACCACACCAGCGAGGACGCGCACATCTTCCCCGCTCTCGCCCAGCATCATCCTCATCTGCGCGACGCCCTCCAGCGGCTCTCCGACGAGCACCGTACGGTCGCACGGATCAAGGGCGAACTCCTTACCCTGCTGTCCGACGTCGCCACGGCCGACCCCGCCCGCTTCCGCACCGAACTGGACCGGATGACGCAGGAGCTGCGAGCCCACCTCGACTACGAAGAGGAGTCGCTCCTTCCCGTGCTGGCAGAGATTCCGTTCCCACCCCGCCCCGCCGCCGGTCCGGACCGCACGGGATCCTGACCCTGATCTTGCTTCTGATCCCCTGACGAAAGGTTGCCTGTCTCATGCAAAGCCTCATGCGAGTCAAGGACTTCGATCACCTGGTGCTCAATGTGCGGGACATCGAGAGCGCGCTGGAGTTCTACTGCGGGCCACTCGGCCTGGAGCCGGTCCGGGTGGGTGAGTGGCGGGCCGGTGATGCCCCGTTCCCGTCGGTGCGGGTGAGCCCGACGACCATTATCGATCTGGTCGAAAAGCCCCGCGGCGAGTCCAATGTGGACCACATCTGTCTGGTCGTCGATCCGCTGGACTGGCAGGCGGTCATCGACTCGGGCGCGTTCACCGTGCTGGAAGGGCCGGTCGACCGGTACGGCGCGCGCGGCGATGCGCAGTCCATCTACGTAGCGGACCCCGACGGCAACACCGTGGAGCTCCGCTGGTACCCGGAGGATGCCGAGCGCTAGCACGGCGGAGGTAGCCGGCGGGGCGGGCCGGAACCCGCCCCGCCGGTACCCGTTCCCTCACAAGCCCGGATGAACGGGCACACAGAAACTCGACCCACCATCTGCCGAGGCTGTCCGCGCCGCTCGAGAACCATGGTGCAGGATGGGACAGGGATGTGACGCCGCGTGTGTCGCGTCCGCCGAGCTTTGTATGTCTATCGGTAGAATTCGCGCGATGCAGATACCGATGTACAGAGCGATGCAGATACCGCAGAAGGCCAGCGCCCCTCTGAGTGAGGTGATTCGGTGAACGGCCCCGATGCCACCGACGAGCAGTGGGAAGGGCTCGCCGAGGTCGTCCCGCTCCGCAGCGGCAGTGGATGGCCGTCCTGGCCCGATCACCGCGCCCTCCCCGAGGACGAACCGACGGAGGAGAAGCGCCGGTTCATGGTCCTCCGCGTCCAGACCTTCGCGGATGCACGCGAGGTCGCCGAGTACCTCATGGTGCAGATCCCGGTCCTGCTCGACCTCAGCGGCGCCGACACCGACGTCGCCAAGCGCATCCTGGACTTCTCCAGCGGTGTCGTCTTCGGCCTCGGCAGCGGAATGCACCGCGTCGACACCAACGTCTTCCTCCTCGCGCCGATCGGTACCGAGGTGGCCGAACCCGTCGCCGGGGCCGTCCCCCGTTCGTAGGAAGAGCTGTTGGGCGTAACGGTTCTCCGTTCGGGTCGCTGCATAGCGTCCCCATATGAACACTGACAGTGCACGACCGGCGGTCACCGAATTACGGCTCTCCGCCTTCAAGAACCATCGCGGCGTCACGCTGCCGATCGGCCCGCTGACCCTGCTGAGCGGTGAGAGCGGCAGCGGCAAGTCCAGCGCGCTGCAGGCGTACGAGATCCTCTCCCGGCTCGGCAGCGGAGAGCCGCTGGCGCGGGCGGTGGGGACGGTGGCGGGCGGCGCGGCGGCGTGCATTCCGGCGGGCGCGCGCCCCGACGAACAGGGGCGGCGCGGTTTCCGCATCGGCTGCACGGTCGACGGCCCGGTCGGCCCCGTCCACCTCGATCTCGCCGTGCAGGCGGAACCCGAACTCCGCATCGTCGGCGAAAGGCTGACCGGCGGCGGCGAGACGCTGCTGACCACGGCGCTCACCGACCCGGCCCGCCGCGCGGTGCAGGCGGCCTGGCACACGGCGGGCTCGACACCGGTGACCCGCGCGCCGCTGCCCGACGACCGGCTGGGCACCTCTCTCCTGCCGCTGCGCGTCGCCGGCAAGACCGCCGGGCAGCAACTCGTCCTGGCCGCGGCCGAACAGGTCGTGGTCGCGCTGCGGTCGGCCTTCGTGTGCGACCCCCGGCCGGAGGTCATGCGGGAGGCGGGCAGCGGCGCGCCCCCTGTGGCCGACGTGGCCGCGGCGGCGGTCGCCACGACGTCGGTGGGCGCGGCGGGCGGGGACGCGCGGGCCCGGGGGCGGGCGGGGAGCCGGGGCGGCGCGGCCGGCAGCTGGGGCCGGGACGGGGACGGGGAGTCGGAGGAGGGGCGACTGCGGTCGTCCTGCGAGAACCTCCCGGCGGTGCTGGAGCGGACCAGCCGCGAGTGCAGGCGACGGCATGCGCTCCTGGTGGCGGCGGTACGGGAGGCCTGCGCGGGTCCCGTCGACGGGCTGCACGCGGTCCCGCGGGAGACGGGCGGTGCGGATGTCGGCGCGGGGGCGAGGGAGGGTGCCGGGGCCGGGAGCGCCGGGGAACGGCCGACCGCGCGGGGGGCGGCATCGGGTTCGCGGGGCGGTGGACCGGAGGGGCGGGAGGCGCAGGGCGGAGTGGCGACGCGGACGGCTCAGGGCCCGGGCGGGGCGCGGCCGGCGCCCGCGTCTGCGGGGGTGCGGGCCCTGGTCGACCGGGGCGCGCTGGGGATGATGCCGGTCGAGCAGCTCGGCGATGGGGAGCTGCGGTTTCTCGCGCTGGCGCTGGTTCTGCTCACCGGACCCGGGGTGCTGGCCATGGATCCGGTGGGGGAGATCCCGCCGGCGCACCAGCAGCTGACCGTGATGGCGGACGGACTGGACCGCTGCATGGACCGCCGGCAGGCGCGCGAGCTGGTGTCGCTGGCCGTACGGATGGCCGAGCGCGGGCACGTCCGGCTGCTGGGGGCGGTAGGCGACCCGTCGGTAGCCGACGGACTGCCCGGTGTGCGGGTGCTACACCTAGGGGTATGAGCGACGATCTTCATGCCCTGCAGCGACGGCTGGCCGCATTCGCGGCCGCCCGGGACTGGCAGCAGTACCACACGCCCAAGAACCTGGCCGCGGCGCTGAGCGTCGAGGCCGCCGAACTCGTCGAGATCTTCCAGTGGTTGACCCCGGAGGAGTCGGCGGCGGTGATGTCCGACCCCGAGGCGGCCGGCCGGGTCGAGGACGAGGTCGCGGATGTGCTGGCGTATCTGCTGCAGTTCTGTGAGGCGCTGGAAATCGATGCGCTGACGGCGCTCGCCGCGAAGATCGAACGCAACGAGTCCCGCTTCCCGCCGGTCCGCCCGGCGGGGCCGGACCGGCCGGGCGGGAGCGAGGGGCGTACGGGGGGAGAGGGCTGAGTCGGCGAGGGGGCGTCGCGGGAGTTCGTCCTTGTGCTTCGTCCTTTTGCCCCTCTTCCTCCCTCCTGCGTGCCGGGGCGCGATCGACGAGAATCTCGTTGATCCGTGTGACAGGAGTGTCGTCGAAGATTCAAGTGCTTTGTGATGGCAGTGTTGTTGGCGAGGGCAGGGCGACCTGAGGGGGAGGAGCGGGCGCGGGCGCGCGTTTCGTCACTCTATGGAGTCATCGATCTTTCCACAACGCCTTGGTTGTCCACAGATTTGCGAAATCCTCTGGCTTTTTTGGGTGTTCACCCTCACTCTGGGTAGTGGAAAGGGTGCGGGGTGAACAGCGAGTGATGAGGAAGGGAGGGGGCGCAGATGGACGCGGTGCGGATCATCGCGGCCAGCCGGCGCGATCTGGCGCGTGCGAGCACGATCCAGGACGTGATCGTCGAGGCGTGGCAGTCGCAGGCCTTGGCGGAAGCGATAGGCAGTCATCTCGCGATAGTGGGGCCGTATGAAGTGCGCTCCAGAGCCCAGGGGTTGGGTGATGCGGGCGGGCAGTTCAGCGGGGGACTGCTGTGCCAGGCGCCGACCACCGAGGGGCTGCGGGCGGCCCAGCTGTCCGAAGTGCGCGATGTCAAGGCCGCTTTGACCGGCCTGTGCCAATTACTGCAAGAGGTCTGCGAGGCGCTGGTGAGCGTGGTGTGCTCGGCGGACGAGGAGGGGATGTACTGGACCTGCGTCGAGGCCATGGACACGGCCGATGAGTCGAGGGACCACGTGGCCGGAATACTGGAAAAGCTGGAGGCGCGCGAGCGCAACCTCGCCTGACGGACGACGGGCCCGTCCGCACCACGACGGCGCGGTATGCCGTCCGTCGATGGCACGGCGATCGCTGCCGCCCGCTTCCCTCCCGTAACCGACTTCCACGCCCACGCCCGAGGCGGTCCCCACCCGCCTCCGCCGAAGCCACCGCGGACGCCACGGCCACCGCCCCGCCACTCCCGCTTCCGTGGCCAACACCCCAGCGATCACGCAGGACACCACCGTCACCGCCGTCATCGCCGTCGGCAGGCCCGTGCCGGCCGGGGGTGACCCGACCTGGTGCATCGCCCGGCCCTGACGGTTGGCCTGTCGTCAAACGTGCAGGATGGAGGTATGGATCTACGCATCTTCACGGAGCCCCAGCAGGGCGCTTCCTACGACACTCTTCTTACGGTCGCCAAAGCCACCGAGGACCTCGGTTTCGACGCGTTCTTCCGGTCCGACCACTATCTGCGGATGGGCATTGCCGACGGG
Source organism: Streptomyces sp. NPDC053427 (assembly GCF_044544985.1). Classification (NCBI taxonomy): domain Bacteria; kingdom Bacillati; phylum Actinomycetota; class Actinomycetes; order Kitasatosporales; family Streptomycetaceae; genus Streptomyces; species Streptomyces sp. NPDC053427. The sequence goes on from NZ_JBITYA010000016.1 coordinate 55,174, forward strand.
CTTCCCGGCCCGACGGACGCCTGGATCACGCTGGCCGGCCTGGCCCGGGAGACCCGGCGCATCCGCCTCGGCACCCTGATGACGGCGGGCACCTTCCGGCTCCCCGGTGTGCTGGCCATTCAGGTGGCGCAGGTCGACCAGATGTCCGGCGGCCGGGTCGAACTCGGCCTCGGGACGGGGTGGTTCGAGGAGGAGCACAGGGCGTACGGCATTCCCTTCCCCAGGGACAAGTTCGCGCGCCTGGAAGAGCAGTTGGAGATCATCACCGGCCTGTGGGCCACCGAGGAAGGAAAGGAGTTCTCCTACGACGGCAAGCACTTCCAGCTGGAGAAGTCGCCCGCGCTGCCCAAGCCGGCCCAGCGCAAGGTGCCGGTGCTCGTCGGCGGACACGGTGCGAAGCGCACGCCGCGGCTGGCGGCGCAGTACGCGGACGAGTTCAACATTCCCTTCGCCTCGCTCGAAGACAGTGAGCGCCAGTTCGGACGGGTGCGGGCGGCCGCCGAAGCCGCCGGGCGGAAGGGCGACGACCTGGTGTACTCCAATGCCCTTGTGGTCTGCGTCGGCAAGGACGACGCCGAGGTGGCGCGGCGGGCCGCGGCCATCGGACGGGAGGTGGAGGAACTCAAGGCCAACGGCCTCGCGGGCTCGCCCGACGAGGTCGTCGACAAGATCGGTCGGTATGCCGCCGTCGGCGCGTCCCGGATCTATCTGCAGATGCTGGACCTCGACGATCTGGATCACCTGGAGTTGATCTCCACCAAGGTGCAGTCGCAGCTGAGCCGGCGTCGGGCCGAGTCCACACCGGGCTGAGCTCGCATCGGGCCGAGCCGACGGCGGGTTGAGCCGGCACCGGACTGCGGTCGTGGTCGCGGTTGTGGGCGGGCAGCGCCGGAAAACGGGTGGGAAGACCGGAACCCGTGACGCGATACTCGGGCGTGTGTTCCTGACGATATCGACCAACGGCAGCGCCGACCGTCCCGCGACCGACCTCGGATTCCTGCTGCACAAACATCCCGACAATGCCCAGCAGTTCTCGACTGCGCACGGGGTCGCGCATGTCTTCTATCCGGAGGCCGACGAGCAACAGTGCACGGCGGCGCTGCTGCTGGAGGTCGATGCCGTCGCCCTGGTCCGCCGGGGTCAGGGAAAGAGCCGCGGTGGCGTTCCGGATTCGGCGCTCGGGCAGTACGTCAACGACCGTCCGTACGCGGCATCCTCGCTGCTGGCGGTGGCGCTGCGCGGCGTCTTCGGCAGCGCGATGAAGGGGCAGTGCAAGGCGCGGCCGGAGCTGCCCGGGCGGGCGATGCCGCTGCGGATAGAGGTGCCGGTGCTGCCGGCCCGGGGCGGGGCGGAGCTGGTGCGCAGGCTCTTCGAGCCGCTGGGCTGGACGGTGGCCGCGGAACCGCTGCCGCTGGACGGGACGTTCCCGGAGTGGGGCGAGTCGCGCTATGTGCGGCTCGTCCTGGAGGGGGAGCGCAGGCTGGACGAGGCGCTGCGGCATCTGTATGTGCTGCTGCCGGTTCTGGACGATGCCAAGCACTACTGGGTCGCGCCCGACGAGGTCGACAAGCTGCTGCTGGCCGGCCAGGGCTGGCTGGAGGACCACCCCGAGCAGCGGCTGATCGTCGGCCGCTATCTCGCCCGGCGCTGGGCGCTGACGAACCGGGCCATCGAACGGCTGGCGCTGGAGCGGCTCGCCGAGGCGGATGACGTCGACGGCGAGGAGATCGACAACGCAGTGGACGAGGAGGTGGACACCGAGCAGAAACCGGTACCGCTCGCCGTACAGCGGCGGGCGGCGATCCTGGCGGAGCTGCGTGCGGCCAAGGCGGCTCGGGTGCTCGATCTGGGCTGCGGGCAGGGGCAGTTGGTCGGCGCGCTGCTCAAGGAGCGGCAGTTCACCGAGATCGTCGGGGTGGACGTCTCGATGCGGGCGTTGCACGAGGCGCGGCGCCGGCTGCGGCTGGACCGGATGTCCGAGCGGCAGTCGGAACGCGTACGGCTGGTACAGGGGTCGCTGGCGTACACCGACGGCAGGCTCCAGGGGTATGACGCGGCGGTGCTGAGCGAGGTCGTCGAGCATGTGGATCCGGCAAGGCTGCCGGCGCTGGAGTACGCGGTGTTCGGGTCGGCGAGGCCGCGGACGGTCGTGGTGACGACGCCGAACGTCGAGTACAACGTGCGCTGGGAGTCGCTGCCGGCCGGTCACGTACGCCATGCGGACCACCGCTTCGAGTGGACACGGGACGAGTTCCGGCGGTGGGCGGAGGAGGTCGGTACCCGGCACGGCTATGCGGTGACCTTCGGCCCGGTGGGCCCGGAGGACCCCGAGGTCGGGCCGCCCACCCAGCTCGCCCGTTTCCGTCTGGCCGGTGACGACGGCGGTGGCCACGGGAGCGACGCCGGTTCCGACAACGGCAGCGGTGACGAAAACGGCGGTGGGGACGAAAACAGCGGTTCCAGCGCGCACAGTGGTGACAGCGGGAACAGCGGGAACAGCGGGAGCAAGGAAAGCGGCAGGTCGATGAGGGGAAAGGAGGCCGCGGCATGACGGACGCCGACCGTACGGAGTACGAGGACGAGAAGCAGCACCAGCAGCACGAGGACCAGCAGGAGAGCGGGCGCGCGCAGGAGGGGGAGCGCCGGCCGCAGCCTCGGGCCGAGCGGGCGCCGCGCACGCTCGCCGTGCCCGACCTCTCACTCGTGGTGCTGGTCGGAGCCACCGGCTCCGGTAAGTCGACCTTCGCCGCCCGGCACTTCAAGCCGACCGAAGTCCTCTCCTCCGACTTCTGCCGCGGCCTGGTCAGCGACGACGAGAACGACCAGGGCGCCAGTGGCGACGCCTTCGACGTGCTGCACTTCATCGCGGGCAAGCGGCTGGCGGCCGGCCGGCTGACCGTCGTCGACGCCACCAATGTGCAGTCCGAGGCCCGCGCCCAGCTGGTGCGGCTGGCGCGGGAGCACGATGTGCTGCCGGTGGCGATCGTGCTGGACGTACCCGAGCAGGTCTGTGCCGCACGCAATGCGCAGCGCGCCGACCGGGCCGGGCTGCCCCGCCGGGTCATCCAGCGCCACCAGCGCGAACTGCGGCGCTCGATAAGGCACTTGGAGCGGGAGGGCTTCCGCAAGGTGCACATCCTGCGCGGGCCGGAGGAGGTCGAGGCCGCAGAGATCGTCACCGAACGGCGGTTCAACGACCTGCGTCATCTCACCGGACCGTTCGACATCATCGGCGACATCCACGGCTGCCGTTCCGAGCTGGAGAGCCTGCTGGGCCGGCTGGGCTACGCCCTGGAGCGCGACGCACTCGGCCGGGCCGTGGACGCCGCGCACCCGGAGGGCCGTACGGCCGTCTTCGTCGGCGACCTCGTCGACCGCGGGCCGGACAGTCCCGGTGTGCTGCGCCTGGTGATGGGCATGGTCGGGGCCGGTCACGCGCTGTGTGTGCCCGGGAACCACGAGAACAAGCTCGGCCGTTACCTCAAGGGACGCAAGGTCCAGCACACCCACGGGCTCGCCGAGACGATCGAACAGCTGGAGAAGGAGGACGACGCCTTCCGCGCCGAGGTGGCGGGCTTTCTTCAGGGCCTGGTCAGCCACTACGTTCTGGACGGCGGCGGGCTGGTGGTGTGCCACGCCGGTCTGCCGGAGAAGTACCACGGCCGGACGTCGGGCCGGGTGCGGTCGTTCGCGCTCTACGGCGACACGACCGGTGAGACCGACGAGTTCGGCCTGCCCGTGCGCTACCCCTGGGCGGAGGACTACCGGGGCCGCGCCGCCGTCGTCTACGGCCACACGCCCACCCCGCGTGCCAACTGGCTCAACAACACCATTTGCCTCGACACCGGGTGCGTCTTCGGCGGCGCCATGACCGCGCTGCGGTGGCCGGAGCGCGAGCTGGTGGAGGTACCGGCGGAGAAGATCTGGTACGAGCCCGTCAAGCCGCTGGCCACGGAAGCGCCCGGCGGCGCGGACGGCCGTCCGCTCGCCCTCGGCGATGTGGCCGGACGGCGGATCGTGGAGACCCGTTACATGGGCCGGCTCGCGGTCAAGGAGGAGAACGCCGCGGCCGCGCTGGAGGTGATGAGCCGCTTCGCGATCGACCCGCGGCTGCTGCCCTACCTCCCGCCGACGATGGCGCCCTGCGCCACGTCCAACCCCGCGACCGGCGGCGAAACCGCTGGTGAGGACCGTGGCGGAGCCGCCGATGAAGCCCGTGGCGGAGCCGCCGACGGAGGCTATCTGGAGCACCCGGCCGAGGCGTTCGCCGCCTACCGTGCCGACGGCGTGCGCGAGGTCGTGTGCGAGGAGAAGCACATGGGCTCCCGCGCGGTGGTCCTGGTCTGCCGCGACGAGGCCGCGGCCCGCGAGCGCTTCGGCGTCGCGGAGGGCGTGTCGGGCGCGCTCTACACCCGTACGGGACGGCCGTTCTTCGACGACCGGGAGACGACCGAACGGATTCTGCGGCGGGTCCGTGAATGCGCGGAGCGGGCCGGGCTGTGGGCGGAGCTGGAAACGGACTGGCTGCTGCTGGACGCCGAGTTGATGCCGTGGTCGCTGAAGGCCACCGGTCTGCTGCGCAAGCAGTACGCGGCCGTCGGTGCGGCGTCCGGCGCGGTGTTCCCGAGCGCGCTCGGGGCGCTGGAGGCGGCGGCCGCGCGGGGTGTCGACGTGGCGACACTGCTCGACCGGCAGCGGGACCGGGCCTCGGACGCCGCCGCGTTCACCGAGGCCTACCGGCGCTACTGCTGGCGCGTCGGCACGGAGCGGCCCACGGGGACCGACGCGCTGGCGGGCATCCGGCTCGCCCCGTTCCAGATCCTCGCCGTCCAGGGCCGCAGCCTGGCCGGGCTTGCGCACACCGACCAGCTCGCCATGATCGACCGGCTCATCGAGGCGGAGGCCGAGGCCGCGTCCGCGGAACCGGACGGCGACCGTACGGCGCTGCTCGCCCCGACCCGTCGGCTGGTCGTCGACACCGAGGACGAGGCATCGGTTGCGGCCGGTACCGCCTGGTGGCTGGATCTCACCGCGGACGGCGGCGAGGGCATGGTGGTCAAGCCGCTGCGGGCGCTGATACGCGGCGAGGACGGCCGGCTCATCCAGCCGGGCATCAAGTGCCGCGGCCGCGAGTACCTGCGGATCATCTACGGGCCGGAGTACACCCGCCCGGAGAATCTGCGGCGTCTGCGGGTCCGCCACCTGGGCCATAAGCGCTCGCTCGCGCTGCGCGAGTACGCGCTCGGCCTGGAGGCACTCGACCGGATGGCGGACGGCGAACCGCTGTGGCGCGTACACGAGGCGGTCTTCGCCGTGCTCGCGCTGGAGTCCGAGCCGGTGGATCCGCGGCTGTAGCGGGGTCCGGGGGTGGGTCCGGGGCGCGTTTGCCGCGCGCTACGGGCCGTCCGGGCCACTCGGGCCAACTCCCGGACCCGGACCAGGCGTTGGACCTGCACCGCGGCGCGGGCCGGCGCCCGTAGCGGCGCGGCGGCGGCGGAGCCGGGGCGCGGCCGGGCGTCGGGCCGGAGCGTGCGTGCCACTCCGCCGCGCTGCCCGCCGTCACCCCACAACATCGGCCAAGATCCCCCGAAAGCGTTGCCACTCGCCTCCGAGCGGCCAAGATGGGGAGATGGGATTCCACGTCGACTCCGAGGCCGGGCGGCTGCGCCGGGTCATTCTGCATCGCCCCGATCTGGAGCTGAAGCGGCTCACGCCCTCGAACAAGGACGCCCTGCTCTTCGACGACGTGCTCTGGGTGCGCCGGGCGCGGGCCGAGCACGACGGGTTCGCGGACGTGCTCCGGGACCGGGGGGTGGACGTGCACCTCTTCGGGGATCTGCTGGCCGACAGCCTGCGGATCCCCGCGGCGCGGACGCTGGTCCTCGACCGGGTCTTCGACGAGAAGGAGTACGGCCCGCTGGCCACCGACCACCTCCGGGCGGCGTTCGAGGAGCTGCCGGTGTCCGAGCTCGTCGAGGCGCTGGTGGGCGGCATGACCAAGCGGGAGTTCCTGGAGCGGCACGCCGAGCCGACCTCGGTCCGCTTCCACGTCATGGAGATGGACGACTTCCTGCTCGGCCCGCTGCCCAACCATCTCTTCACCCGCGACACCTCCGCCTGGATCTACGACGGCGTCTCGATCAACTCGATGCGCTGGCCCGCCCGGCAGCGCGAAACCGTGCACTACGAGGCGATCTACCGGCATCACCCGCTCTTCCGCAGCGAGGACTTCCACGTCTGGTCCGAGGGCCAGGCCGACTACCCCTCGACGATCGAGGGCGGCGACGTCCTGGTGCTGGGCAGCGGCGCGGTGCTGATCGGGATGAGCGAGCGGACCACTCCGCAGGCCGTGGAGCTGCTGGCGCGCGGGCTGTTCGCGGCGGGTTCGGCGCGCACCATCGTGGCGCTGGACATGCCCAAGCGCCGGGCCTTCATGCATCTGGACACCGTCATGACCATGATCGACGGGGACACGTTCACGCAGTACGCGGGGCTGGGGATGCTCCGCTCGTACACCATCGAGGCGGGCTCGGGGGAGCGGGACCTCAAGGTCACCGACCATCCGCCGGAGCATATGCACCGCGCGATAGCGGCCGCCTTGGGGCTGGACGACATCCGCGTGCTGACGCCGACGCAGGATGTGCACTCCGCGCAGCGCGAGCAGTGGGACGACGGCTGCAATGTGCTGGCGGTGGAGCCGGGCGTGGTCGTGGCGTACGAGCGGAATGTCACCACGAACACGTTCCTGCGCAAGCGCGGCATCGAGGTGATCACGATCCCCGGGAGTGAGCTGGGCAGGGGACGGGGCGGGCCGCGGTGCATGAGCTGCCCCGTGACACGGGACGCTGTACCGGGAACAGCCTGACGGGAACGGCTCGACGGGGCCGGTTCGACGGGAACGGCCTGACGGGGAGGCCCGGGAGGCGGCGCGGAGGCGAGGTATCGCGCCGTATAGAGATGCAGGCCTTCGTATATAGTTCCAGGTCTGAGTCCGTCCACCCCGATTGCCGCGAACCAGGAGTCCACCATGGCGATAGACCTCACGGGCCGCCACTTCCTCAAGGAGCTGGACTTCAGCGCCGAGGAATTCCGCCGACTGATCGACCTCGCGGCCGAACTCAAGGCCGCCAAGCGCGCCGGGACCGAGATCGCCCGACTGAAGGGCCGCAACATCGCCCTGATCTTCGAGAAGACCTCGACCAGGACCCGCTGCTCCTTCGAGGTCGCGGCCGCCGACCAGGGCGCCTCGACCACCTACCTCGATCCCTCGGGTTCGCAGATCGGGCACAAGGAGTCGGTCAAGGACACCGCGCGGGTGCTGGGCCGGATGTTCGACGGCATCGAGTTCCGCGGCAGCCGGCAGGCGGACGTCGAAGAGCTCGCCGCGCACGCCGGGGTGCCCGTCTTCAACGGGCTGACCGACGACTGGCACCCCACGCAGATGCTCGCCGACGTCCTGACCATGGTCGAGCACGGCCGCGGCCGCCCCCTGGAGGAGACCGCCTTCGCCTACCTCGGCGACGCCCGCAACAACATGGGCAACTCCTACCTGGTCACCGGCGCCCTGCTCGGCATGGACGTACGGATCGTGGCGCCGAAGCAGCTGTGGCCCGAGGAGACGGTGATCGCCCGGGCCCGCGCGCTTGCCGACGCCAGCGGCGCCCGCATCACGCTCACCGAGGAGGTGGCGGAGGGCGTGCGCGGCGCGGACTTCGTCACCACGGACGTCTGGGTCTCCATGGGGGAGCCCAAGGAGGTCTGGGACGAGCGGATCGCGCTGCTCGCCCCGTACGCCGTCACCATGGACGTGCTGCGCGCCACCGGGAAGCCGGAGGTGAAGTTCCTGCACTGCCTGCCCGCCTACCACGACCTGGGCACGGCGGTCGGCCGGGAGATCCATGAGCGGCACGGGCTGGAGTCGCTGGAGGTCACCGACGAGGTCTTCGAGTCCGCGCACTCCGTCGTCTTCGACGAGGCGGAGAACCGGATGCACACGATCAAGTCGGTGCTGGTCGCGACGCTGGGCAGGTAGCGGGTTCCGTTCGGCGCGCCGGAGGCGGACGCCGCTCGGCGGGCGCCACACGGCCGCGGACGCCGCAGCGCACGGCCGGCCGGCCGCACACTCAACCGCATAGTCATACGCCTCGACGGGCGATCATGCGGACAAAACGGCTACCATCGAGCCGCTCACGGGGTTCGGACCCACCGGTCCGGACCCCGAACTGCGTGCGGCCCACCCCCGCCGCGCGCACCGCACCACCAGAGAAGAGATCCACCCCATGAGCCCGCGCGCCGCAGGTCCGTCCGGACTGCGCATCAAGTCCCCCGACCTCCTTGTCGCCGAATCCGGCGCGGACCTCGAAGGCAACGGCCTCCAGCGCAGCATGGGGCTCTTCCAGCTCGTGTGCTTCGGCATCGGCGCCATCGTCGGCACCGGCATCTTCGTCGGCCTCTCCGACACCGTCGCCGAGGCGGGACCCGCCGTCATCGTCTCCTTCGTGCTCGCCGCCCTCACCTGCGTCTTCACCGCCTTCTCCTTCGCGGAGCTGGGCGGCGCGATACCGGTGTCCGGCAGCTCGTACTCCTATGCCTACGCCACCCTCGGCGAGCGCACCGCCTTCCTCGTCGGCTGGTGCCTGCTGCTCGAATACGGCATCTCGGTGTCGGCCGTCGCCGTCGGCTGGGGGCAGTACCTGAACGAGCTGCTGGGCAGCCTGACCGGCTGGCAGCTGCCCGCCGCGCTCTCCAGCCCGCCCGGTGACGGCGGCGTCGTCAACATCCCGGCCGTCGTCGTGATGCTGCTCGCGGCCCTGCTCCTCGTCCGCGGCATCCGGGAGAGCGCCCGCGCGACCGCCGCGATGGCTGTGCTCAAGCTCGCGGTCCTGGTGCTGTTCTGCGTCATCGGCTTCAGTGCCTTCCGGGCCGGCCACCTCTCGCCGTTCGCCCCCCAGAGCGTCGCCGGCATCACCTCCGGCGCCTCCGTCGCGTTCTTCTCGTACATCGGGTTCGACGCGATCACCACGGCCGGCGAGGAGGTCAAGAACCCGCGCCGCAACATCCCCCTCGCGATCATGATCTGCATCGGTGTGGTCACCGTCCTGTACTGCCTGGTCGCTCTCGCCGCCATCGGCGCGCTCTCCTCCGACCAGGTGGCCGATCAGCCCGCCGCGCTGTCGTTGATCGTCAACCACGTCACCCACTCGACGCTCGGCGGCGGCGTGATCGCCTTCGGCGCGGTCGTCGCCATCGCCTCGGTCGTCCTTGCCGTGATGTACGGCCAGACCCGCATCCTGATGTCGATGTCGCGGGACGGCCTGGTCCCGGGGGTTTTCGAGCGGATCTCGCCGCGGACTTCCACCCCGGTCGCCAACACCTGGATCGTCGCGGTCGTCTTCGCGGTCCCGGCCGCGGTGGTCCCGCTGGACGTGGTGATGAACCTGACCACCATCGGGACGCTGGCGGTCATGGCGGTGGTCAACCTCTGCGTGATGGTGCTCCGCCGCACCCGCCCCGATCTGCCGCGTCGCTTCCGGGTGCCGCTCTTCCCGGTCAGCCCGCTGCTCGGCATCGGTTTCTGCCTCTACCTGATGTACGGGACCGGCCCGGCGACCTGGCTGCAATTCGCCGGATTCCTGGTGGTCGGCGCGCTGGTGTACGCCTGCTACGGGCGCCGCCGGTCGCGGCTGGCACAGGCCGAGCCGGTCGTGGACGGTGCGGCTGCCGCGGCGCCGGCTCCCGTCATGGCTACGCGGGAAGGGTGAACCAGACGGCCTTGCCGTGCGGCGTCGGGCGGCAGCCGGAGGCCGAGCTGAGGGCCTGAATCAGCTTCAGGCCGTGGCCGCGCCCGCCGTGCGGACCGGTGCGCGGCGCGGGGACCGGACCATCGGTGGCGGACGGCCCGCCGGCCCGTCCGTCCGCCGGCGCCGGATCGCCGTCGTGCACCTCCACCTGACAGCCGGCCGGCACCCGCTCCACCACCAGCTGGAGGGCGTGCCTGCCCCGGGAGTGCTCGACGGCATCGCCGACCAGTTCGGCGGTCAGCAGCTCGGCCGTGTCGCCCCTGGTGGCGGCCCGGAAATCGATCAGGGCCGCACGGACCAGCGCGCGGGCCAGCGGAACGGCGGCCGGGGAGTGCGGCAGGGCGATCCGCCAGGCGAGGGGGAGAAGCGGTTCCGGCGTGTCCAGCATGGCGCTGTTCCCTTCGCAGAGGCCCGTGGGGGACTGCTTCCACCGTAGAAACCGCGCCGGTGCGGGAGCAGGGCCGGGCGGCCGGGATCGGTGGGACCTGGGTCACACGGCGGGCGGGACCTTTGGCCCTGGCGACCGCGGGTTCCCGCGTCGGGAAACGCTCGCGCGCGGGTGGCGGGGCCGGGCGCGCCGGACGGCCGGGCGGCCTGGCGCAAACCGTGCGGCCGGGCGCCCGTCGTGGGCGATGGGCTATTGCGTTCTCGTGACGACGGTAATGAAGCGGTGATAGCTTCAAAGGGCAGCACCCCGGCGCGTCCCAGCGCATCCCGGCCCAGCCGACCGCACTCCACCGCGCCCAACCGCACGCTCCAGCCGTCCGGCCGAAGGGGGCAGGCAGCTCGATGAGTCCGTTCGCAGGATCCGCCCACCGCACCAGCACCTGGGAACACCTCCGTGTGACCAGGGACGACGGGGTCGCCACCGTCACCCTCGCGCGCCCCGAGAAGCTCAACGCCCTCACCTTCGAGGCCTACGCGGATCTGCGGGATCTGCTGGCGGAGCTGTCCCGGGAGCGCTCCGTACGCGCCCTCGTCCTCGGCGGGGAGGGGCGCGGATTCTGCTCCGGCGGGGACGTCGAGGAGATCATCGGCGCCACGCTGACGATGGACACCGGGCAGCTGCTGGACTTCAACCGGATGACCGGGCAGGTCGTACGGGCGCTGCGGGAAGCCCCGTTCCCGGTGATCGCGGCCGTGCACGGCGTCGCGGCGGGTGCCGGCGCGGTGCTCGCACTGGCCGCGGACTTCCGCGTCGCCGACCCCTCCGCCCGCTTCGCGTTCCTCTTCACCAAGGTCGGTCTGTCCGGCGGCGACATGGGCGCGGCCTATCTGCTGCCCCGGGTCATCGGACTCGGTCATGCCACCCGGCTGCTGATGCTCGGCGACGCGGTGCGGGCGCCGGAGGCCGAGCGGCTCGGCCTCATCAGCGAGCTGGCGGACGAGGGCCGCGCCGATGAGGCGGCCGCCGCGCTGGCCCGGCGGCTCGCCCAGGGGCCCGCGCTCGCCCACGCCCAGACCAAGGCGCTGCTGACCGCCGAACTCGACATGCCGCTCGCCGCGGCCGTCGAAATGGATGCCGCCACCCAGGCGCTGCTGATGAACAGCGCCGACTACGCCGAATTCCATGCCGCCTTCACCGAGAAGCGGTCGCCCAAGTGGCAGGGGAAATAGCCATGCGGGTCGCCGTCATCGGTGGCGGACCCGGCGGGCTCTACGCGGCGGCCCTCCTCAAGCGGCTCGACCCCACCCGCGAGATCACCGTCTGGGAGCGCAACGCTCCGGACGACACCTTCGGCTTCGGCGTCGTCCTCTCCGACGAGACCCTCGGCGGCATCGAGCACGCCGACCCGGAGGTCTACCGCGCGCTCCAGGCGGAGTTCGTCCGCTGGGACGACATCGACATCGTGCACCGGGGCCGCACCCTCACCTCGGGCGGGCACGGCTTCGCGGCGCTCGGCCGGCGCCGGCTGCTGGCCGTACTGCACCGGCGCTGCCGCGACCTCGGCATCGACCTGCGCTTTCGCACCGAGGCGCCGCCCGCCGCCGAACTGGCCCGCTCCCACGACCTGGTGATCGCCGCCGACGGCGTGCACAGCGCCACCCGCGCCGCGGGCGCCGACGCCTTCCGCCCGCAGCTGACCACCCACCGCTGCCGCTACATCTGGCTCGCCGCCGACTTCGCCTTCGACGCCTTCCGCTTCGAGATCGCCGAGACCGAGCACGGCGTCGTACAGCTGCACGCCTACCCCTACCACTCCCGCCCGTCCCCGTCGTCCGACGCCCACCCCGCAACGGGGCCCCACGGGCCGCAGGGCCCGTCCGGCGCCAGCACCGTCATCGTCGAGATGCGCGAAGAGGTCTGGCGGGCCGCCGGACTCGACCGTGCCGACGCGCGCGAGTCCGCCGCATGGTGTGCCAAGACCTTCGCCGACGCCCTGCGCGGCCGGTCCCTGCGCTCCAACAACTCCAGCTGGACCGCCTTCCGTACGGTCGTCAACGACCGCTGGTCGCACGGCAATACGGTCCTGCTCGGCGACGCCGCGCACACCGCGCACTTCTCCATCGGCTCCGGCACCAAGCTCGCCGTCGAGGACGCCCTCGCGCTGGCCGCCTGCCTTCAGGAACAGCCGGACATCGCGAGCGCTCTGGCCGCGTACGAGGAGGAGCGCCGCCCCGTCGTCGCCTCCACCCAGCGCGCCGCCCGCGCCAGCCTCGCCTGGTTCGAGGAGCTGGCCACCTACCTCGACCAGCCGCCGCACCAGTTCGCCTTCAACCTCCTCACCCGCAGCCGCCGCGTCACCCACGACAACCTGCGGCTGCGCGACCGCCGCTTCACCCGAGCCGTCGAGCGCGAGTCCGGCTGCCCGGACGGCACCCCGCCGATGTTCACCCCCTTCCGGCTGCGCGGCCTCACCCTGCGCAACCGCGTGGTCGTCTCCCCCATGGACATGTACTCCTCGCACGACGGCGTCCCCGGCGACTTCCACCTCGTCCACCTGGGCGCACGGGCCCTCGGCGGCGCGGGCCTGGTCATGACCGAGATGGTGTGCGTCAGCGAGCGGGGCCGCATCACTCCGGGCTGCGCCGGCCTCTACACCGAGCAGCAGGCCCGGGCCTGGCGCCGCGTCACCGACTTCGTGCACGACCGATCACCCGGCACCGCGATCGGCATCCAGCTCGGCCACGCGGGCCGCAAGGGCTCCACCAAACTGATGTGGCACGGCATCGACGAACCGCTCGACGACGGCAACTGGCCCCTCGTCGCCGCATCCCCCCTTCCCTACAAGCCCGGCAGCCAGCGCCCCCACGAGCTGACACCCGGCGAACTCTCCGCCGTCCGCGACGAGTTCGCCGCCGCCGCACGACGCGCCGCCGCCTGCGGCTTCGACCTCCTCGAGCTCCACTGCGCCCACGGATATCTGCTGTCCGGCTTCCTCTCCCCGCTGACGAATGAACGGACCGACGCCTACGGAGGTTCCCTGCCGGGCCGCCTGCGCTTCCCCCTCGAGGTGCTCGACGCGGTCCGGGAGGCCTGGCCGGACGAGCGGCCCCTGACGGTGCGGATCTCCGCCACCGACTGGGCCGACGGCGGCACCACCGCCGAGGACGCGGTGGCGATGGCGGCGGCCTTCGCCGAGCACGGCGCCGATGCGATCGATGTCTCCACGGGGCAGGTCGTGCCCGACGAGCGCCCCGACTTCGGCCGCTCGTACCAGACGCCGTTCGCCGACCGCATCCGCAACACCCTCGGCATACCGGTCATCGCGGTCGGCGCCCTCTCCTCCTGGGACGACGTCAACTCCCTCGTACTGGCCGGCCGCACGGACCTGTGCGCGCTGGCCAGACCGCATCTGTACGACCCGCACTGGACCCTGCACGCCGCCGCGGAGCAGGGCTACGCGGGCCCAGGAGCCCCCTGGCCGCTGCCCTACCAGGCAGGCAGCCGCACCCCGCCCACCGGGCGTACCGACGCCCCCAAGCCCCGCCTCACCCTGCGTTGACGCGTCGACGCCTCAACGGACGGCCTCGGGGTTGCGCAGCGGGGCACCGCCGGGCGACCGGACGACGACCGTCACGCTGCGCCCGTGCGGGTCCAGGTGGCTGATCGCGCCCGGTGAGGCGAGCCCCGGCAGGGTGTGCTTCCACAGGGCCGTGACGCGTTCCGGCAGATCGGCGCGGTCGGTCGCGGCCCGTGAGAACAGCTGGACACCCATATAGGCGGCGACGAAGAACTCCGCCGCCCGGTCCGGCACCACGCTGTGCAGCAGCTCCCCGTTGCGGCGCGCCTCGGTGAACATCGTCGCGATGATGTCCGTCCAGGCCCGGTAGGGCATCAGCGGGTCCTCGCTGAAGGTCGTCTCGACCGCGATCCGCGTCCCGGCCTGCAACAACGCATCGCTGCGCAGCGCCAGCGCCACCTGGTGGGTGAAGTCGATGGCGTCCTGCAGCCGGGACTCGCTCACCTGCGGGAGAAAGGGCCGGCTCTGCTCCGTGACGACCGCGCGGGCCAGCGCGTCCTTGGAGGTGAAGTGGAAGTAGAGGGCCCCTTTGGTGACCCCGGCCCGCTGGATGATCTCGGCCATGGTGGCCGCCTGGTACCCATGTGCGCCGATGACGTGGGCCGCCGCTTCGAGGACAGCGCGCCGGGTGCGCACCGCGCGTTCCTGCATGGCCACTGATCATCCTCCGTATGCTCTCTTGGAGTTGTGGTGTCTGAGCAGGATCCCTCGCCCCGGGTCGCCCAGGCTCATTCCGCATGATAAGGAAGCCAACCATGCGGTATCGGACCGCGACGCCGTCCGGCGGAGTGATCTGATGCCGATCCCCCACAAGTGCGAGGAGTGATCGATGTCCCGGACCGCCGTACCCGCCATGCATCGGGAGGTGCGGCTCGCCGCGCATGTCGACGGGGAGCTGACGCAACGTCATTTCACCCTCGCCGAGGTGCCGGTGCCCCGGCCGGCGGCCGGACAGGTCCTGGTGCGCACCCGTCTGATGGCGGTGACGGCGGCGATGCGGACCCGGATGACCGGCGCCGAGCTGCCGATGCGCGCGTTCGTTCCCGGCCAGGCGCTGTGGGGCTCCGCGGTCGGCGAGATCGTGGCGGCGCCCAGCGGCGGCTTCACCCCCGGTGAGCTGGTTCATCACCCATACGGATGGCGAGAGTTCGCGGTCGCAGAGGAGTCCGTGGTAGAGCGCATCGACCCGGACGCGCTGCCCACCCCCGCCGCGCATCTGTCGCAGGGCGCCACCGCCTGGGGCGCGCTGAACCGGGCCGCCGAGGTCCGGCCGGGGGACACGGTGTTCGTCACCGGCGCGGCGGGCGGCGTCGGCAGCCTGGCCGGCCAGATCGCGCGGCGGCTGGGGGCCGGCCGGGTCGTCGGCAGCACCAGCTCCGAGCGCAAGGCGGTCCGGCTGCGCGCCGAACTCGGCTACGACGACACCGTCGTGCGCGGCGCCGGGCCGATCGAACCGCAACTGCGCCGGGCGGCTCCCGACGGTATCGACGTACTGGTGGACACCGTGGCCGGCGAGCAGCTGACCGCGGCGCTCGCGGTGGCCCGCCCCGACGCCCGCTTTGCGCTGGTCGGCGCGCTCTCCACCCAGCTGTCCGGGAACGGCTCCGTCGCCGCCCCGGTCGAACTGGACGCGGCGCTGCTCATCACGCGCCGGGTGACGGTGCGCGGCTTCGGGCTGTACGCCCACCCGGACCTCGCCCAGGAGTGGACCCGGGAATTCGGCCGGGGCCTGCGGGACGGCTCGCTGGTCTTCCCGCACTCCCTGCTACGGGGCATCGAGCAGGCGCCGCGCGCCCTGTGCGAGCTCACCCAGGGGCATCACACCGGATCCGTGCTGGTTGAACTGTGAGACCGGGGCGGGTCGTGACGCCTGAGCGTGGTGTCGCCTCGGGGGCCCCTTGCGGGGCCGGGGCGGCCGCCGGGACATGGTCACGGGCCGCCTCGCCGCCGCCCGGCGCGGCCGACAGCCGGCTCCACATTCCGATGATGGCCTCCCTGTTCCACCATGCGTGGTCCTCCGTGCCCAGATGCAGCAGGCCCGCCACCACCGTCGTCAGCAGCCGGGCCGTGCGCTGCGGTTCGCCGTCGGCATTCGCGGCGACGTCCCCGGCGTCGCCCCGGTAGGCCGCCCCGTACGCTCCGTTGGCCAGCGCCTTGTCGAGGAAGAGCGTGTACCACCGGTGCTCCAGGGCGTGGATCCCGAGCCCCGGGACGGTGTCCGGCCGCAGCCGCAGCCCGGCCCGCAGCACGGGGTCGGACTGCACCCGCCCGAACAGCTCGACGGCGAAGTCCCGTGCGGCGGGGATGAGCGGCTGTGGGGAGCGGGCCAGGGCGCTCTCGACCTCTTGCAGCGCGGCGAGCGCGCTGTCGTGGACCGCGAGGGTCAGATCGTCCTTGGACGAGAAGTGGAAGTAGAGCGCGCCCTTGCTCAGGCGGGCGCGCCGGCTGACTTCGACCATGCCCGCGGCGGGCACTCCTTTCTCCAGAAAAGTCTCTGCGGCCGAGCGGATGAGCGCCTGGCGGCTCTGGATGGCGCGATGCTGCGTGGGCACGGTGTCCGTCCCGTCTCTAGTACGGCTGCAAGCTCGATGTAGTCTACAAAAAAACCGACCATGCGGTTCTATCGTTTCTACGGAATTGGCTGGAAGTGCCTGCCGAGGCGTGAAGGTGACGCCGGCTCGTCGGCCCGGACCGGGGCCGTCCGGCGCCCTCCGTACGCCTGACAGTCTGGGGCTTCGGGTGTGACGCTGTCGACCCATAAGCAGTGACAGGGGCACATTGACAAACAGCGCGGACGGTTTTTAAATCTCCTGAGGCGATAAACGGGCGATTCGCTTCCGTTGAGCCGCCTCGACTGTCATGTACCGCCCTGGGACAGCGGTGCGTCATGGCGAGATCGCGTCAGCCCCCTTCATCGTCGACCGCAGGCCGCCCGAACGACCGAGCCAGCACGTCACCGAGCCACTGCAACCACCGGAACCCGGAAAGGTCTCAGCCATGCGTGTATCAACGGAACTCCGCGAACGTCCCGCCAGAGGGATGCGGAGCACCGCCGGCGGAGAGACGATCAGGGCCGCCGTCTTCGACCTCGACGGCACGCTCGCCAATACCCTTCCCGCGATTAGCAAGCTGCTGGTCAAGGTGGCCGCGGAACAGGGCTGTTCGGTCACTGCACGGCAGGCGGCCACCGCCATCGGCAAGCCCCCCGGCCCCGCCTTCGGCCGGCTGCTCGGCAAGCCCGAGGACGACGGCCGGGTACAGGCCGCCATCAACCGCTACCGCGAGCTGTTCTCCTACGAAGTCCTGTGCCAGGGCCCGCAGCTGCTCTTCCCCGGGGTCACGGCAGGGCTGTCCGCGCTGCGCGCCCACGGCGTCGAGCTGGCCGTCGCCACGTCCAAGACCACCCGCAGCGCCGAGGCGCTGCTCGACGTCATGGGCATCCGTGACCTGGTCGGGCCGGTCATCGGTCAGGACATGGTCCGGCGCGGCAAGCCGCACCCGGAGATGGTGCTGCGGGCGGCCGGCCGGCTGGGGGTCGCGGCCTGGGAGAGCGCGTACGTGGGGGACACCGTCGGGGACATGCGGATGGCGGTCACCGCGCGCATGGAGCCGGTCGCGGTGACCTACGGCGTCGGGAAGTTCGGCGAACTGGCCGGCGTCGCCGGCACCCGGATGTGCAGCTCCTTCAAGGACGTCGTGTCGGTGATCGCCGCCGCCCGGCCACGCTCGGCCGCCGCGATGGCGGGACCGCCGCGGCGCCGCTGAGACGCCCGGGAACCCGTCGCCTCAGGTCGTCGCCTCCCGCGCGTAACGGGCACCCGCCGACCGGAGCTTGGTGTGCAGCCGGCCGAACACCTCGGCCGCGCGCCCGCCCGGCCAGCCCTCGGGCAGGAGGGGAGCGGGCAGCCCGGGATCCGCGTACGGCAGCCGGCGCCAGGAGTCCAGCGCCAGCAGATAGTCGCGGTACGCCGCCTCCGGAGCCACGGCGCGCCGCCGCGACCACCGCTGTAGCACCGGCTCGTGAACGTCGAGGAAGGCGCGGTGCTGCGCGGCGATGGCCTCCAGGTCCCACCACCGGGCCACGGCCCGCGCGGTCGGCTCGAAGCCCGCGTGCGCGCCCGTGAACAGGTCGACGTACGAGGCGAGTCGGAGCCGCTCCAGAGTGTGCCGGGTCTCGTCATGGAGGTGCGCGGGCGCGATCCACACACCGGGCGCCGCGGTGCCGAAGCCGAGCCGCGCCAGCCGGGAACGCAGCAGATGACGCTTGTGCCGCTCCTCCTCGGGCACCGAGAACACGGCCAGCACCCAGCCGTCGGACAGCCGCGCCACGGGCCGCCCGTAGATCCGCCGGTCGCCGTCCTCCAGCAACTGGTGGGCGGCGGCCGACAGGCCGTACGCCGCCGCCCCGGAGGGCGTACGGTCCGCGACGAGCAGGCCGCGGCGCTTGAGCCGGGAGACGGCGGAGCGCACCGACGGCGGATCCACGCCGAGCACCCCCAGCAGCCGGATCAGCGCGGCGACCGGCACCGGTCCGGCGATGCCGCCGGAGTCACCGGGGCCGCCGCGCCCGTAGGCGCCGTAGAACGTGACGATCAAGGACCGTGGGGTGCGCTGCGCTTGCTGGTCGCTCACCGGATCACTCTAGATCGGGTCCGCGCAGCCGAAAGCGCTGGAGCTTGCCCGTGGGGGTGCGCGGCAGCGCGCCGTGGAAGACGATCTCGCGCGGGCATTTGTACGGCGCTATACGGGACTTGGTGAAGGCGCGCAGCGCCGCGACGGTGTCCGCGTCCTGGGGGACGCCGGCCCGCAGCACCACATGCGCGACGACCACCGCCCCGCGCTCCCCGTCGGGCCGGCCGACCACCGCCGCCTCCGTCACGTCCGGGTGCCGCAGCAGCGCCTCCTCCACCTCCGGCCCCGCGATGTTGTACCCGGCCGAGATGATCATGTCGTCGGCGCGGGCGACATAGTGGAAGTAGCCGTCCGGGTCCCGGATGTAGGTGTCCCCGGTGAGGTTCCAGCCGTCGTGCACGTACTCGGTCTGCCGGGCGTCGGCAAGATAGCGGCAGCCCGTCGGGCCGCGGACCGCCAGCAGCCCCGGCTCGCCGTCCGGCACCGGCGTGCCGTCCGCGCCCACCACCCGCGCCTCGAAGCCCGGCACCGGCAGCCCCGTGGCACCGGGCCGGATCGCATCATCGGCGGCGGAGATGAAGATGTGCAGCAGCTCCGTGGCCCCGATGCCGTTGATGATCCGCAGGCCCGTCGCCTCGTACCAGGACTGCCAGGTCGCGGCGGGCAGATTCTCGCCGGCCGCCACACACCGGCGCAGCGACGAGACGTCGTGTCCGGAGAGCTTGGGCAGCATCGCCCGGTAGGCGGTGGGCGCGGTGAACAGCACCGAGATCCGGTGCCCGGCGATGTCGGCGAGCAGCCGCTCCGGCCCGCCCCAGTCGGCCAGGAACGCCGAGGCGCCGGCCCGCAGCGGGAAGACGACCAGGCCGCCCAGGCCGAAGGTGAAGCCGAGCGGCGGGCTGCCGGCGAAGATGTCCTCCGGGCCCGGCCGCAGCACCTGCGCCGAAAAGGTGTCGGCGATCGCCAGCACATCCCGGTGGAAGTGCAGACAGCCCTTGGGGCGGCCGGTGGTCCCCGAGGTGAAGGCGATCAGCGCGACATCGTCGGCGGCGGTCGCGACGGCCTCGTACGGTCCCGAACCGGGCTTGGCGAGCCGGCACAGGTCATCGGTGCCGTCCCCGCCGTACACCGTGATCGCCAGCTCCGGGACCTCGGCCCTGACCAGGTCGTCCACCGCGCGGATATCGCACAGCGCATACCGCACCTGGGCCAGCCGGCAGATCGTGGCGAGCTCGTCCGGACGCTGCGCGGCCAGTACGGTCACCGCCACCGCGCCCGCCTTCATGACCGCCAGCCAGCAGGCGGCCAGCCACGGCGTGGTCGGCCCGCGCAGCAGCACCCGGTTGCCGGGCACTACGCCCAGCCGCCCGGTCAGGACATGGGCGATCGCGTCGACCTGCTCCTGCAACTCACCGTAGGTCCACACCACCCCGCCGGCATCGCGCACCGCGGGCCGGTCGGGGCCCAGCCGCTCGACGGTGGCGTCCAGCAGCTCGGCGCCGCAGTTCAGCCGGTCGGGATAGCCCAGGTCGACGAGGTGCGGCCACTGCCCGGGGGGCGGCAGCCGGTCGCGCGCGAAGGTGTCGGCGTGGGCCGAGGACCGTAGCTCCATGGCGGATGCGCCCCCTGGCGACGTGGCGGCCGACGAGCGGCCTGGGGAGGGATGGGGGACTGTGGAGACTGGTGCGGGAACCGGGCGGAGGCCGGTCACGGACGGCTGAGGGTGTGCTCGGGAGTGCTCGGGCGGTACGCGGGACGCGTGCGGGCGGTACTCGGGAGAGGCGCGAGCGGTGCTCAGGGACTGCCGTACGGATCGCCTGTCAGCGTAACGTGTTGGTGACGGCAGTCAACAGATCGCGATACGCGGTGCCGAACGCCGAGCGGCCGCCGTATCGCCGTCGCCGGGCCGCCGTCGGACCGCCACCGCTACCAGGGAGCCGCCGCGTGACCGCATTCGCGCTGGGACCGGACGAACAGCAATGGTGCGCCGAACTGCGGGCGATGACGGCCGAACGGCTGCGCCCGCTCGCGAGGCAGGGCGAAGCGGGCCGGGTCAACCGCCCGTTGGTCGCCGCCCTCGGTGAACTCGGCCTGCTCCGGCGCCTGTTTCCCGCCGACGGCACCCTGCGCGCCCTGGACCTGTGCCTGCTGCGGGAGTCCCTCGCCCAGGAGTGCACGGAGGCCGAGACGGCGCTGGCGCTCCAGGGGCTGGGCGCCTACCCCGTCGTGCAGTCCGGGACCGAGGCCCAGCGCGCCCGGTGGCTGCCCGAGGTGACCGCCGGTCGGGCGGTCGCGGCCTTCGCGCTGAGCGAGCCGGGCGCGGGCTCGGACGCCGCCGCGCTGTCCCTGGCCGCCGAACCGGACGGCCCCGACGGCTGGCGGCTGACCGGCGAGAAGTGCTGGATCTCCAACGCCCCCGAGGCCGACTTCGCCACCGTCTTCGCCCGCACCGGCGGCGCCGCGGGCGCCCGCGGCGTCACCGCCTTCCTCGTCCCCGCCGGCCGGCCGGGCCTGACCGGCGAACCCCTGGACATGCTCAGCCCGCACCCCATCGGCACGCTGGTCTTCGACGGCGTGCCGGTGACCAGGGCCGATGTGCTGGGCACGGTCGGCGGCGGGTTCGGCGTCGCGATGGCCACCCTGAACCTCTTCCGGCCGAGCGTGGGCGCCTTCGCGGTCGGCATGGCCCAGGCCGCGCTGGACGCGGCGCTGACGCACGCGGGCACGCGGACGGCGTTCGGCGGCCCGCTGCGGGAGCTGCAGTCCGTCGGCCACCAGCTCGCCGAGATGGCCACCCGCGTCGAGTCCGCGCGCCTGCTCGTGTACGCGGCGGCCTCGGCGTACGACGCCGCGTCCCCCGACATCGCCCGCCGCGCGGCCATGGCCAAACTCCTGGCGACCGAGACCGCCCAGTACGTCGTCGACACCGCCGTCCAGATCCACGGCGCCCGCGCCCTGCGCCGCGGCCATCTTCTCGAGCACCTCTACCGCGAGGTCCGCGCCCCGCGCATCTACGAGGGTGCCACCGAGGTCCAGCGCTCCCTCATCGCCAAGGAGCTCTACCGCACCAGGTGAAGCGCCGACGGGCGAGTGTCAGTGGCGGATGTCAGGCTGGACATCAGGTGGCAACAGAGCCTGGAACGCCGCGGCACGAGCTCCGCGGACGGCACACCGCGGAATGGGAATTGCGAAGGGATGGCCCGCCATGATCACCACAGACTTCGTCCCCGGCTCCCCGTGCTGGCTCGATCTGGGCGCCCCCGACGCCGATGCCGCGGCGGCCTTCTACGGCGCCGTCTTCGACTGGCAGGCCGCGCCCTACGACGAGGACTCGGACGGGTACACCCTCTTCCGTCTCGACGGCAAGGTCGTCGGCGCGGTCGGTCCCCTCGCCGAGGAGGGTGCCCGCTCCGCATGGACCATCTACTTCAACACCCCGGACGCGGACGCCATGGTCGCGTCCGTCGAGCAGGCCGGCGGCGCGGTCCGCACGCCACCGGCCGAGGTCGGCGACACCGAAGGCCGCTTCGCCCAGCTCACCGATCCCCAGGGTGCGTACTTCGCCGTCTGGCAGCCCGGCAGGTACCCGGGCCTCGAGCTGACGGACGCGCCGGGCAGCCTCGGCTGGATCGAGCTCTACACCACCGACTCGCCCGCCGCGCAGGCCTTTTACCGCGAGATATTCGGCTGGACCACCCAGGACATGGCGCTCCCCGGTGGCGGCGGCACCTACACGTTGATCGCCCCCAAGGGCTGCGGCGAGGAACGCATGCACGGCGGCGTCATGGGCCTCCCGGCGGACGTCTTCAAGGGCGGCGGAAGGCCCTACTGGCACCCGGTGTTCGGCTCCGCGGACTGCGATGCCACCGTCGCCCTGGTGACGAGCAACGGCGGCGCCGTCTCCATGGGCCCGGAAACCGCCGAGGGAGTCGGCCGGCTGGCCGTGTGCACCGACCCGGCGGGCGCGGAGTTCGTGGTCCTGACACCCGAGCCGCCCGCGGCCTAGAGGACCGGGTCCCGAGGAACCGGCCCCCGCCTCTCTCCCCGCCCCGGCCGGCCCGGGGCGGGGCGCGATGGGGCGGCGTTCCCGGGTGCGCGGTGATGCTCCCGGACGTCCGTTGATCGTCCGATAAGCGTTTGTTGATCGGCTTCGTGCACTCTGCGGCGGTCCGTAAACGGGGGCGAGACAAGGAACGCACGTGCTCGAAAAACGCGTCACGGTGACCGTGCACGCCTCCGACCCGCTCAGCCGGGCCGGAGTCGTCAGCCATTTACAACACGAGCCCTCCGTCGAGATCGTCCAGGACCGGGGCGGCGCGACGGCCGGGGAGCGGGATGAGGGAGGAAGCGGGAGAGCGGGCGGGGGGACGGCCGGGACGGTGGCCGTCGCACTCGTCGACCGGTTCGACGAGCTGGCCGCGGCCGACCTGCGGCGCCTGGTGCGCGGGGGCGACCAGCGGGTGGTGCTGATCGCCCGGGATCTGCGTGAGCCCGAGCTGATGACCGTCGTGGAGTACGGCGTACATGCCATTCTCTGGCGCCATCAGGCCACCCCGCAGCGGCTGTTGCGCGCGGTGCAGAGCGCGGCGCGCGGTGAGGGCCATCTGCCGCCGGACCTGATCAGCAGGCTGCTCACGCAGGTGGGGCAGCTCCGGCGGTCCGCGATGTCCTCCGCCTCGGTCGCGCTGGCGCCGACGATCGGCATGGCGCCGCGCGAGGTCGATGTGCTGCGGCTCATCGCCGAGGGGTTGGACACCAGACAGATATCCGAGAAGCTCGCCTACTCCGAACGCACCGTCAAGAACGTTCTGCACGCCCTGATGACGCGGCTGCATCTGCACAATCGCGCGCACGCCGTCGCCTACGCACTGCGGGAGGGATACATCTGATGAGCCCCGAAGCAGATGCCGAAGCAACTGCGGCAGCAGGAAAGACAGCAGGAAATCAGGCGGGTGGGAAAGCGGGCGCCGGGTACCCGCGTCCCCGGGCGGAGGAGCGGTCATGATTCATGAGGTCGACGAGGCATTGCGGCGTGTGCTGCGCGGCGGCGCGCTGCCGGAGGGCGCGGGCGACGTCGCGTTCGAGGCGCCGAACCGCGACTGGGCGGCGCGGCGCAACACCCCCACGCTCAACGCCTATCTCTACGACATACGCGAGAACGTGGCCCGCCGCGAGCGCGGGGCGATAGCGGAGCGGGACGCGACCGGAAGGGTGGTGCGCAGACATCAGCCGCCGCGCTGGTTCCGGCTGTCCTACCTGGTCACGGCCTGGACCAGCCGCCCGCAGGACGAACACCGGCTGCTGTCGGCCGCGCTGGGCGCGCTGCTCGCGCGCGAGACCCTGCCGCCGGCCGCGCTGACGGACGCGCTCCGGGCGCTGGAGGCGAGCATCCCGCTCACGGTCGCGGTGCCACCCGCCGAGTCGCGCTCGATCGCCGACATCTGGTCCGCGCTCGGCGGCGAACTCAAACCGTCCCTGGATGTGGTGATCATGGTGCCCTTCCCGGTCACGCCCTCGTACGAGGTGGCGCCGCCGGTCACGGAGGGCGCGGCGGTGGTCGTCCGGGGCGTCGGCGGCTCGCCGGACGACTCCCGGCTCCGCATGCGCCGGCCCGCTCCGGATGCCTCGCCGTCCGGGACGGACCCTCGTGAGGAGGAGCGGTGAGCGGCACGACGGTGAGTGGCGGTACGGCGGTGGACGAGGACGCGAGCGGTGCGCTGCTCGGACGGCTGGCGGGGCTGCGTGAGCGGGTGGCCGGACTCGTCGAGCTGCGCAGCGCCGACGATCCCACGGCCTCGGACCCGCTGCGCGGGCTGTATGTGACCCCGGAGACGGCCCGACGGCTGGCCGCGCGGCCTCCGGCGGCCGGTACGGGGGAGGCGCCGGAGGCCGAGGCGTGGGCGGGGGAGGCGCAGGGCGGCACAGCGGATCGATGCGGTGCGCTCGCCCCGCGGTTCGGGCTGTCCGCCATGGACCTGCGGATCCTCCTGGCCGCGCTCGCGCCTGATGTGGACCGGAGCTTCGAGCCGCTCTACGGCTACCTCAACGACGATGTCGGGCGCCGCCGCGCCACCGTCGCCCTGGCGCTGGATCTCGCGGGCACCGGCCCGTACGAGCCCGCGGCCCGCGCCCGTTTCCATCCCGCCGCGCCGCTGCTGTCCGGCGGGCTGCTCGTCGTCGAGGACGAGGACCGGCCGCTGCCCGGCCGCGCGCTGCGGGTGCCGGAGCGGGTGGTGGCTCATCTGCTGGGCGACGACGGTCTCGATCCCGAACTGTGGGGTGGGGCAGTGGAGTTGCTGCCGCCCGGGGAGGGGGCCGAGGAGGCCACGGACGGCGACGAGCGGGCGTTCTTCGGGCGGCTGGCCGCTCTCGCGGGTGAGCGGCCGATCGCCGCACATCTGCGGGAGCGTCGGCCCGGTGCCGCGGCCGGGCCGGTGGCCGATGCGCTGCGGGGCACCGGCCTGCCCGTGCTGCGGTACCGGCCGGACGGCCGCCAGGGCGACGGCGCGGGTCCGGCGGGCGCGCTGTTGCGTGAGGCGCGGCTGCGGCGGGCGGCGATCGTCGTGGGGCCGCTGCCGGAGCGGCCCGAAGGGCTGGTACGGGCGCTGGCGGGCCGGGAGGTGCCGGTGGTGTTCTTCGGGGACGAGCCGTACGACCCCGGCTGGGCCCCCGACGCGGGGCTGCTCGCGCTGGACGCGCCGGACGCCGGGGCGGCGGCCGCCGGGGTATGGCGTGCCGCACTCGGCCCCCTGGACGACGGCTTCGATCTCGGCGCGGCCGTGGCGCCGTACCGGCTGGCCGCCGGGCAGATCCGCCGGGCGGCCCGCGCCGCCACCGCCCTCGCCGCCTTCGACGGGACGCCGCTGACCGCCGCCCATGTCCAGCGCAGCGCGCGCCAGCAGTCCGCCCCGCTGCTGGACCGGCACGCCCGGCGCGTCCGGCCCGCCGTCGGCTTCGACGGGCTGGTCCTGCCGGCGGAACCCCTGGCCCTGCTGCACGAGCTGGTGCAGCGTGCCCGGCACCGGGAGAAGGTGCTCGGCGAGTGGCGGCTGCGTACCGGCGGCGGGCGCGGCAGGGGCGTGGTCGCCCTGTTCGCCGGGGAGTCCGGCACCGGAAAGACGCTCTCCGCCGAGGTCGTGGCCGGTGAACTCGGCCTGGATCTCTATGTGGTGGAGCTGTCCGCGGTGGTGGACAAATACGTGGGGGAGACGGAGAAGAACCTGGAGCGGATCTTCTCCGAGGCGGACCGCACGGACGCCGTGCTGCTCTTCGACGAGGCCGACGCCGTCTTCGGCAAGCGCTCGGAGGTCAAGAGCTCGCACGACCGCTACGCGAACCTGGAGAGCGCGTATCTGCTGCAGCGGCTGGAGGCGTTCGACGGGATCGCCGTTCTCACCACCAACCTGTGGGCCAACATCGACGAGGCCTTCACCCGGCGGCTGGATCTGGTGGTCGACTTCCCGTTCCCGGACGCCGAGCAGCGGATCGCGCTGTGGCGTTCCTGTCTGACGGCCACGCCCTGTGCGGAGGACCTCGCACTGGACGTCTGCGCCAAGGAGTTCGAGCTGTCCGGCGGGGCGATCCGGTCGGCCGCGGTGACCGCCGGATATCTCGCCGCGGGCCGTGGCGAGCCGGTGTCGGCCGAGGACGTACGGGCCGGAGCGCGGCGCGAGTACCGCAAGATGGGACGGCTGGTGCCGGACGCGTCGCCCTTGTGGGACTGAGGCACCGGCTCGTGGGACCGAAGCACCGGGGATGCGGTGCCACCGGGCCGGCGCCGCCCGGCGTCGGTGCCACGGGGCCGGACGGGCGATCCGCCGTCCGGCCCCGGCGGCTCCGGTCGGTCCTCCCCCCGAACCGACCTTCCCGAACCGTCCATCCCGCCGGGCGCTCACGGCCCGTCGGAGATCTTCCAGTCCTGCGCGTCGTTGGGCCCGTCGGAGCACGCCCAGGTGACCGCGCCCTTGTCGTTCTGCATATCGGTGAGGCACTCGTTGCTGGCCGTGTTGACGATGCGGGTGCGGCCGTTGCCCGCGTCCACCAGCCGCCACTTCTGGTGCGGGGGCAGTTTGCCCGATTTCAGGTTCTCCTCGGGAACGGCCTCGATCTGGACCTCGTTGGTGCCGATCTTCACGTCGACGACGCTGCCCGGGGCGCTGGCCGCCTCCAGGGCGACCGAGTTGTTCTCGGGGAAGTGATGGATGATCCACCACTGGTTGCGGCCGAACTGGTCCCCCGTCCACTGGGGGTTCTGGCCGACCTGTGTGCCGTCCGTCTGACCACCCTGGTTGACCTGGAGGTACCAGCCGCCGTTGGCGGCGTCCCGGATGGTCTGCGCCTTCGGGCCCTCGTCGCCGGTGGGCTGTTCCTTCTCCGGCTCCTTCGAGGGTTCCGCGGGCTCGGACGGCTGCTCGGACGGCGCCGGCGGCGCCGGTTTCTTGGGGGTCTCGATCGGGCGGGTCGGGCCGGGCTTGTCCTTCGCGCTGCTGGCCATCGACGGCTGGGCCTTGAACCACAGCGCCACGAAAGCCAGCGCCGCCACGACCAGCAGCGAGCACACCGCCATCGCCCAGCGCGGCAGCACGGACGGCTGGAGGTAGGTGCCCCGCAGCTCGGTCGGCTCCGGCACCCCGGCGCGCAGCGCGGAGACGGTGAAGGGGTGCTTGTTGGTGCCGCCCACCCAACTGACCGCACCGGGACGGATGGTGAGCTGGGCGAAGGCGGCGCGCCCCGGGGCGACCTGGACCGAGCCCGGCTCGGCCTCGACGGTGAGGGCGTCACCGTTCTCCCGGCCGGAGAGGGAGACCGTCAGCGGCTGGTTGCCGAGGTTGTCGACGGCGACCGCCGCTTTGGCGCGCCATCGGCCGCGTACGGCCAACGGCACCAGCTCGCAGCGGAGTTCGCTGAACGGCCCGACCGTGACCTGTCCCTCGACGACATCGCGGATGTCGGGATGCTCGGCGGGCTCGACGCGGATGCCGAAGGGCGTCGGGCCGGCCACGGCGTCCGGTGTCCGCGGGGGCGCGAAAATGATCTGCGCGGTGCCCTCGGCCCCGGGATACAGCCGCAGTACGTCCGGCTCCACCCGCGTCCATCCCGCGGCGTCGCCGACCGGCCGCAGCCGGTACTCCTCGACGGTGTCGCCGGTGTTGCGGAGGCGCAGCCGTACGCTCGCGACGGCGCCTGGGTCGACGGTGGTCGCGGCCGGTTCCAGTGAAGTCCACATGCTCACCCGGGCAGTCAACCTGTCCGGCGGGCGCGGGTCAGTGTCCGCAAGGGCAGCGCGAGGGCAGACCCGGGTGTACCGACGGCCCCGGGGGAGCGGCCGGACTTTCACGGCCCGGCCGGTGGTGCAGGCCCCGGCTCGAGCCTGCCCCGGGGTGCCGGCTCAACGGCCCGGCCGCCTCGGCCGGTTCACGCTTCCGCCGGCCGGCGCGCGAGAGGGCCACAACGTCATACCCGCACCCTGGAGCCGCCTCCGCGCTCCCGCTTTTCCCTGGCCGTCCAGGCCGCTCACCGGCGCCTCACCGATGCCACCGGTGTTCGGCGGGGCAACCGCTCTGCCCCTTCGGCTCCCCGTCCGCCTCTGGACGCGGCCCCGCTCCGGCCGAAAATCGGCAGAGAGCCCAGCAGAGACGAAGGGACCGACGGGCCGACGTCCGGCAGAACGGAGCCGGCGTGCACGCACACGAACGGCGGGCCACGGGCGAGGAACCGGCGTCACGCGCCCCGGCCCGCGGACCCGAGCACACCCGTACCCCGGCACCGGCCCTCGCCGACCGGCGACCGCACACGCTCCGCACCCTCCAACGGACCGCGGGCCATGCCGGGCCGGGAGCGACCAGTCCTTCGACAGCGCCACCCGAGCCCAGAACCTCGACCACGCGGCGCGGGCGGCATCGCACGAATGACCGAAGGGGCAGCGCTCTCTGCCCCCGGCGGCGCCCGTTCGTCTCTACAGCCCGGCCCGCCCGTCCGCGAAGGTCGAGGGAGCCGCAACGGCCGTACCGACCGACGGTGATCGGCGCTGACCAGGAGCGGTCGGCAGGAGTGAAGGGGATGGGGGGAACGTCATGCGGGCACAGGACCGGCAACGGGGGTCCGGACGCGACCGCGCTGCGGCGGCGCCCGCCGCGCGGACGACGACCTCGCCCGCCCCCGAAACGGCCCGCCGGGCCGCGGTGACCGGGGAGACGGGGCACTTCCCCCCGGAGGCGGCCGCCGCCCTTCAACGGACCGCGGGCAACACGGCGTTCTCGGCCACCCTGACCGCCCAGGAGCGGCACCGGCACGGCGCGGGCCGCGGGCACACCGAACCCCCCGTCGTGCAGCGCTCCCCCGTCCAAGATGTTCTGCGCACGCCCGGCCGCCCGCTCGACGGCTCCGTGCGGGCCGACATGGAGTCCCGCCTGGGCGCCGACTTCTCCGACGTACGCGTCCATACGGACGCCGCGGCCCATGACTCCGCCGAAGCGGTCAACGCCCGTGCATATACGTCCGGTTCGCACATCGTCTTTCAGCGCGGACGGTACGACGGCTCCTCGGCGGCCGGCCGCCATGTGCTCGCCCAGGAGCTGACCCATGTCAGGGCGAACTTCGGACGGATCGTCACCGACTACGCCGGCCTGGAGGGCCTTCCGGCCGTCGATCCCGGAATGCAGGACCTCGTGCGCGCCTTCCCGCTGCACGCCAGTGCCTCCGACCGGCTGCGCGCCAAGGTCAAGGCCCGGCCGAACGACCGCCTGCACTACCAAGCGGTCAATCCGGAACACATGGCGGATGACGACCCCGCATCCCGGCGGGTGGAGTTCCGTGACATTCAGGCCCAGCGCGGCCTCGAAGACCTGCTGTCGGATCTCAGATACCTCACAAGCCTGCTCCAGGGCGTGCGCGACGAGGTGTCCGTCGAGCAGACCAACCGCCTCCAAGACCGGCACCGAACCTGACCGGCGAATCCCTCACCGGCGCAAAGCCCCGCCGGTGCCGAATCCGACCGGCAGGAAATCCCCCGGATTCGGCCCGGGTTGCCGCGAGCGGTCGCCATCGCCCACACACACGAGGAGAACACGTACATGCCCACTTATCTGTCCCCCGGCGTTTATGTCGAGGAGGTCGCCAGCGGTTCACGCCCCATCGAAGGCGTCGGCACCTCCGTCGCGGCCTTTGTCGGCCTGGCACCCACCGGCCCGCTCAACGAGCCGACGCTGGTGACGAACTGGTCCCAGTACGT
This sequence comes from Streptomyces sp. NPDC053427, assembly GCF_044544985.1. NCBI lineage: Bacteria > Bacillati > Actinomycetota > Actinomycetes > Kitasatosporales > Streptomycetaceae > Streptomyces > Streptomyces sp. NPDC053427. The sequence continues at coordinate 84,801 of NZ_JBITYA010000016.1, forward strand.
GGCGGCCTTCGGGGAGTTCACGGACGGGTACTACCTGGCGCATTCCGTGTACGGGTTCTTCAACAACGGCGGGACGGCGGCATACGTCGTGCGCGTGGGCGGCGCCGCGGACGGCTCGCAGCCTTCCCCGGCCACGGAAGCCAGGCCCAAGGAGCTGACCACCGGGGAGCCGGTGGCGCTGGGCACCTTCAAGGTCGCGGCGATCGCGGCCGGTTCCGCCAACGGCGGCGCGCTCACCGTCGAGGTGCAGGACGCCGAGGGCGAGGGCGCCGCCGACCGGTTCAAGCTGGTGGTCAAGGACGGCGACAAGGTCGTCGAGAGCTTTGACGTCAGCGCGAAGAAGAGCGCGCGGAACTATGTCGTCGCGCAGGTGAAGCAGCGGTCCAAGGCGATCGTCGTCGAAGAGACCGTCGCGGCCGGACAGCTGGCGAAGCCGGACGCACAGGTCGTCACGCTGGCCCCGCCCGCCCCGGCACCCGCCGCCCCCGCCGCGCACGGCGCCGTCGAGCGGCTGGACCCCCGCCAGTTCATCGGCGACTCCGCCGATCGCACCGGGTTCGGCGGCCTGGAGGCGCTCGACGAGGTCAACATGGTCGCCGTACCGGACCTGATGGCCGCCTACCAGCAGGGCCTGATCGACCTGGAGCACGTCAAGGCCGTCCAGCTCGGGCTGGTCGCGCACTGCGAGCTGATGGGCGACCGGATGGCCGTGCTCGACCCGCCGCCCTCGCTGAACGCCCGTGACATCCGCAAGTGGCGCCAGGAGGTCGCCGGTTACGACTCCCGGTACGCCGCGCTCTACTACCCCTGGATCAAGGTCTTCGACCCGTCCTCCGGCCAGTCGCGCATCGTGCCGCCGTCCGGCCACATGGCGGGCGTATGGGCCCGTAACGACTCCGAGCGGGGCGTCCACAAGGCCCCGGCCAATGAAATCGTCCGTGGGGCGGTGGATCTGGAACTGCAGATCACCCGCGGCGAGCAGGACCTGCTCAACCCGGTCGGTGTGAACTGCATCCGCGCCTTCCCCGGACGCGGAATCCGGGTGTGGGGCGCGCGGACCCTGGCCTCCGATCCGGCGTGGCGCTACCTGAACGTCCGGCGCTACTTCAACTACCTGGAGGAGTCGATTCTCATCGGCACCCAGTGGGTGGTGTTCGAGCCGAACGATGAGGCGCTGTGGGCCCGGATCCGGCGCAATATCTCGGCGTTCCTGGTCAATGAGTGGCGCTCGGGAGCGCTGTTCGGGCAGCGGCCCGAGGATGCGTTCTATGTGAAATGCGACGCGGAGACCAACCCCGTCGAGTCCGTCGACCTGGGACGGGTCGTCTGCGAGATCGGCATCGCACCGGTCAAGCCCGCCGAGTTCGTCGTCTTCCGGCTGGCGCAGTTCTCGGGCGGCGGCGGGGAGCTGGAGGAGTAGCAGCCGTAGCCGGGCCCTTCACTTTTCCGCATTTTTCTCGCCGGTCACCATTTTTCTTCCCACCACAGGAGTGAACCACCTTGTCCCTTCAGCCCGGTGATGCTCTCACCTCACACAATTTCGGCCTGCAGATCGACGGCGTGATGGTCGAATATCTGCAGGAGGTCAGTGGTCTGACCATGGAGCAGGACGTCATCGAGTACCAGCAGGTCTCGGCGGACGGAAAGCCCGTCGTGAAGAAGATGCCCGGCACGAAGAAGGCCGGCGAGTGCACGGTGACCCGTGGCATGACGCAGAGCGGCGCGTTCAGCGAGTGGATCAACAAGTCCATCGCGGGCGATATGGGTTCGGCGCGTAAGAACGCCACCATCATGATGATGGACTACCAGAACAACCCGGTGAAGCGCTACAACATGCGCAACGCCTGGTGCAGCAAGGTGGAGACCAGCGGGGTCAAGGCGGGCGACGCGGCCGCCCTGACCGAGCAGGTCACCATCGTCTTCGAAGAGCTGGTCATCGAGTAATGCGGCGCGACGGCCCGGCGGGGGCGCAACAGCAACGCGAGCCTTTGCGTACGGAATTCGAATTCGAGCTGCCGCGCGGATTCGTGGACGAGTCCGGGACCGTCCACCGCAATGGCGCCATGCGTTTGGCGACGGCACGGGACGAACTGATTCCGCTGCGGGATGTGCGCGTACGCGAGAACCCGGCCTATCTGTCGGTCGTGCTGCTCGGCCGGGTCATCACCCGGCTCGGCACGCTCGGGTCCGTGCACGACGGCACGGTGGAGAACATGTTCGCCTCCGACCTGGCCTTTCTGCAGGACTTCTACCGGCAGATCAACGCCGAGGGGCACACCCGCGCCGCCGTGGCCTGCCCGCACTGCGAGGAGTCCTTCGAGGTGGAGCTGGCCGGGAGCCGCCTGGGGGAATCGTGACGTACGCGGCCGGTCGCATCGAGGAGGAAGTCGCCTATCTGGCCTACCACTTCCACTGGGGGTTGGACGAGATTCTCGACCTCGAACACGGCGACCGGCGGGCGTACGTGTCGCAGAGTGCGGCCCTGGTGGAACGGGCCGAAGGGAAGCAGTGACGGGGGATGGGCTTGTTCAAGTGGCGGCGGGGGCCTCGGAGTGCGCGGGGTGGGCGGAGTGCGCAGGGGCCTGAGGGTGGGGCAGCGGTGGACGCCCGTGCCGGGAGCGAGGGGAGTGGTGGGGGCGGCGGCTGGTCGGCCGTGCCCCCCGTCCAGAGGATCCTGGGGGCGCCCCGCACCGTCTCGGAGGTCGGCTTCGCCGCGTCGCTGAGCGCACACCGCGACCCTTCGTTCGGCGGGGAGCTGGGGCATGACGTACGTGCCTCGGCGCCCGGCGGGATGCTGCGCGGTGTCCTCACCCCCCTTCCGGTAACCGGGGCGGGCGGCCCGGCCCGCCTCGACCTGCCGGCGCTGCGACTGCCGGTCGCGGGGCGGGGGAGCGACGAGGCGGCGGGCGGCGAGCGTGGCGAGGCGGGCGGGGTCGGCGGGTTCGGCGGGGTCGGCGGGGTCGGCGGGGGCGGTGAGGGGGCGGTAGGACCGGCCCCGGCCCGGTCGACGGCCGTGCAGCGGGTGGCGTCCGCGCCGGCGTCCGTCCCGCGGGAGTCGCGACGCCCCGCGCTGATGTCGGCGCCACGGGTGGCTGCCGTACCGCCGCGTCGGCTGACGCCGGTCGGCCGGGTGCAGGCGGACAGCACTCGGGCGGGCGCGGCTCCGGGCGCGACGGCCGATGCTGCCCGGACGCCGGGTTTGCCCGCGCCGAGTCTGCCCACGCCCGACTTGTCCACGCCGGGCCTTCCGAGGCCGGGCTCCGCGGCGCCGGACTCCGCGGCGCCGGGCGTCACGCCTCCCACGGCCCCGGCCGATGCTCGGCCCACAGCCGTCCCGGGCCCGATTCCCCCGCCGGGCCCCGGGACACCCGCCGCGACTCCCCTGAGCGCGGCGGCGACGCCGGCCCCCGTCCCTGTACGGCCCGATACCCCCATGCGGGCAGTGCAGCGACGGGTGGCCGTGCGCCGGGTACGGCGGCCCGCCCCGGAGCCGGCAGCGGAGGCGAGCACGCCCACACCGCAGACGCCCGTGGAGACGCCTCCTCGGGCCGCCTCGGCGCCCCCGTCCAGTTCGCCGGGAGCACAGGGTGCGTCAGCCGCCTCAGAGGCCTCAGTTGCACCCGCGACTCCCGCCGCGAGGAAGGGTGCGCCCACGGCCGCCCGCGCAGCTGCCCCCCCATCCGCACCGGGAGATGCGCTCGGGGCCGCCCCCCGCGCGAGCGATCCCGGGCGCGGCCCGGCTCCCGAAGCCGCCTCGCCGAGCACGCCGCGCGGTGGGTCTTCGTCCACGTCCATGTCCTCGCCGACGTCCACCTCGATGTCAACGTCCGCGCCCACGTCCTCGCCCGCGCCTGCGTCGACATCTACGCCGAAGGCACCCTCCACGCCCACGTCGTCCAGGTCCCTCCCCCCGTCCGCCCCCGCCGTCACGCCGAGCGTGCACGCGTCCCGTACGGACCGCCCGCAAGCGGACCACCCGGTGCAGCGATCGACGCCAACCCGACGACCGACCAGGGGACTTGGGGCCCCGCTTGCCTCCTCCGGCAGCTCCGGCGCATCGGAGGCCACCGCTTCGCGGGCAGGGGTACGGACGGGGGCAACGCCCCAGCAGAACGCCACCACCCCCGCAGCCACCGGGCCGAGCGACTCCGGCAGTGGTCCGTTGCACGTCACGCCGCAGCAGGACCATCAGGTGACGCGGCGGACGGCCGGGGCCGATGGGGCCTCGTCCTCGGACCCGGCGCGCAGTGCCGAAGGGAGCGCCGCGCCGACGGCGCCCGCCGGTCGGCGACGTCCGTTGATCGGGGCGCCGTTCGTTCCCGCTGAGCCGTTGGGAGGCGCGGCGGTGCCGACGCCCGTTCAACGCGCGAGCGCGCCGCCGGTTCCACCGCGGCGCGACGGCGCCCTTCCGCCCGGTCCCTCTGGAGCCAACGCCGGCCCCGAGCAGCCGTCGGCCATGCCTGTGCCCACGCCCACGCCCATGCCCGCTCCCGTTCCCGTTCCCGCGCCCATGCCCGCTCCTGTTCCCGCGCCCCCGAGCGGAGCCCCTGCGCCGACCGTGCCCGCACCCGCACCCGCACCCGCACCCGCGGGCAACACTGCCGTCCAGCGGGTCGCGCCCGCCCTCAACCGGCCGTCCCGCCACCGAGGACACCCGGACCCGGCTCAGGCAGCCACCCCCCGTCCGCATGAGCCCCGTCGCGCTCCCGCGCCCCCGGCCGGTGAACCGCTCCGATCCGGCAGGCCGCTCACCGGCGCCCAGCCTCCGCTCGCGCTCGACCAGGACTCTCCGCGGTCCACCGCACGACCGCCGGAGGCCCCCGGCCGGACCGCCGTCCAACGCACCACCGCAGGTGCCGCATCACCACCGGCAGCACGTCCGGCATACATGACGACGGACACGCCGGCGCAGCAGGCGCCGACCGGCGCCGAGGCGCCGCGTACCTCCGTACCGACGCGTGAGGCGGCGACCGGAAGCGGCCCCGCGCCTGCCGCCTCGGGCCCGCCGACGGGCGTACGGCGTGCCCCTCTCGCGACGGCTCGGGCACTTGCCGTCCGGGGGTCTGCCCACGAAGGGGCCGGGTATGCGGGGTACGGCGCGGCACCGAGGCCGGAGCCCGGGCCGAGGTCGGTTCCTGGGCCTGGGCCTGGGCCGGGGCCGGGGCCTGGGCCTCAGCCCACGCCCGTCGTGCCGTTGCGCGCGCGGAACACGAGCGCGCCCGTTCGGGCCGGGGGACCGGCGCCGCAGCCGCTGACGCAGCGGCGATTGGTCCAGCGGACCTCGGCTGCCTCGCCCGCCCCGGCCCTGGCCCCGGCCATGGCTCCGACCCCGACCCCGGCCCCGGGCGCGCAGCGGCGCACCGCCATGCCCGCGGCGTCGCCGGTCGTACCTCCGGCCGGGCACGCTTCCGTACCCTCCCTCCTCCCCCCGGTGAGGCGGCAGGTCGTCCCGTCCCCCACCTCCCGGCCCGTGCAACGCATCGGCGGAACGCCGACAAGCACCTCTACAAGCACCTCGACAAGTGCCCCCGCAGGCACCCCCACAGCCCTCTCGGCGCACGCCCCGGCGAGCCCCTCGGTCCCGGCCGTCGTACCCACCCAGCGCACCGCTCGCCCGGCCCGCCCCACCCCTCCGCCCCCCTCAACGCCTGCCCCTTCAACCCCCACCCCATCGACCCGCCCCACTCCGACCCGCACGTCCGCCCCCTCCTCACCCCCTTCCACACCCTCCTCCTCAGCCCCCGCACCTCCCTCCCCACGATCCACCCCCGCCGAGCTCGACGAGCTCGCCCGGCGCCTCGTCGCGCCGCTGTCGCGGCTGCTGCGGGCGGAGTTGCGCAGTGACCGCGAACGCATCGGCCGACTGCGGGACAACGGCCGCTGATCGAACCGGCCGGACGCCGCCCCAGAGCAACCGCCGGCCCATCCCATGCACGCACTCACCCACACACCCACCGACCCACCGACCCACTCACCCACCCACCCGAGAAAGCCCACTCCATGCCCGCGCCTCTGGACCCCGGATCCACCGTCTTCTTCAAGCTGTCCATCGACGGCCAGGACCTCGGCCTGTTCAACGGCTGTGACGGGCTGGCCTCCGAGGTGGAGGTGGAGCAGCGGCAGGAGGGCGGCAACAACGGATTCGTCTGGCAGTTGCCCACCCGCGTGACGCACTCCACGATCCGTCTCACCCGGCCCCTCACCGCCGACACCTCCCGCGTGGCCGCCTGGATCTCCTCCATCGCCACCGGCATCCGCAGGCCCACCGCCCAGATCGCCGCCCTGCGCGCGGACGGTTCGATCGTCGCGCAGTGGGGGCTGGTCGAGGTGCTGCCCGTGCGCTGGCAGGGGCCGAGCCTGGACCCGGCCAGCCCCGGTGTGGCGACCGAGACGCTGGAGATCGCGCACCACGGATTCACCGACGCGGGAGGTGCCTGAGGTGGCCGCGCCGACCGGCGGGAAGGCGGGCGCGAGTCTCGTACGGGCCGCGCTCGCGATCCATCAGCCCCCCACCGACCTCGGCGGCTCCATCGGCGGCCGCATCGGTGAGGTGGAGTTCCAGTTCAACCCGACCCAGTTGCAGCTCGGCCGGGAGGCGGAGTGGCACACGCAGACCGCGGTCGCCTATACACGCGGCGCGCCGCCCAAGTTCACCGGCACCCGGCCCGCCACGCTCCAGCTGGAGGTGTTCCTGGACGCCTCCGGCACCCCGAACGCCGGGAAGGTGCAGAAGCAGGTGGAACTCCTGCTGTCCTGCTGCGAGGTGACGGCCCAGAGCGTCAACTCCAAGCGCCCCTCGCCGCCGTGGGTCCGCTTCTCCTGGGGGGCGTTCAACACCGTTCAGTTCGTCGCCTATGTGACGAGCGTCAGCGCCACCTACACCCTCTTCAACCCCACCGGGGAGCCGATCCGCGCCACCTGCGCCCTGTCCCTCACCGAGGTGGCCATGCCCACCAAGGGACAGAACCCCACCTCCGGCGCGCTCTCCGCCCGCCGTATCCACCGCACGGTCGCGGGCGACTCGCTCGCCTCGCTGGCCTGGCGGGAGTACGGGGACGCGACCCGCTGGCGGCTGATCGCGGAGGCGAACGAGATCGACGACCCGATGCGGCTGCGGCCGGGCACCGAGCTGCTGCTGCCCGCCGCCGACGAAGGCCCGCCCGAGGGCCCGCCCGCGCACAGCCCCTTCGGCCACCCCACCATCCAAGAGGCCCATCGATGAGCGAGAAGACGTACACCAGCGTCCTGCACGCCGAGATCGGCGGCTCGGTGCTGCCCGACCGGCTCGCCGCCCTCCTCGTCGAGGGCTGGGTGGACGCGAGTGTCAATGTTCCGTCCGCGTTCCAGCTCACCTTCAGCGACCGCGGCTCCGACATCCTCCAGACCTTCCCGCAGATGAAGATCGGCGCGAAGGCGGTGCTGTCGCCCTTCACCGACGGGCAGCGCGGTACGCCCATGCTGACCGGCGAGATCACCGCTCTCGAAGTGGACGCGGACGCGAGCGGCAAGTCCCTGGTCGTCCGGGGCTACGACCCGGGGCACCGGCTGCTGCGCAACCGCCGGGTCGCGGGCTACCCCAACATGACCGCGAGCGACATCGTCCGCCGCGTCGCCGGCCTCAACGCACTCTCCCTCGGCACGGTGGAGGCCACCCGCACCGTCTACGAGCTGGCCACCCAGCCCAACATCACCGACTGGGACTTTCTGCTCCGCCTGGCCCAGGAGAACGACGTCCATCTCTCCTTCGACCCGCAGGGCAAGCTGCGGTTCGGCAAGCTCGCCCCCGCCGCCTCCGCGCCCGCGGACACCACACCGGCCGCGCAGAGCCCGTACGTCCTGGAGTTCGGCCACAACGCGCTGCACAGCCGGATCGCCGTCACTGCCGCCGGGCAGGTCACCAAGGCGGGCGCGCGCGGCTGGAACATGCGCGCCAAGCGCGCCCTGACCGCCGAGTCCCCGGCCACGGCGAGCAAGGACATCGTCGCCGACATCGCGCCCGGCGCGCTCAGCAAGCCCTTCGGAACCTCCGAACTGACCGCCACGGACACCCCGTTCACCACCCAGGCCCAGGTCACCCACGCCGCCCGCGCGCTCGCCGACGACGTCGCCGGCTCCTTCGCGGAGCTGGAGGTGGCGGTCACCGGGAACCCCCAGCTGACACCGGGCCGGCCGGTCGCGCTCAAGGGCGCCGGCTTCCCCTTCGAGGGCAAGTACACCGCGACCGGCGTACGCCATGTCTTCGAGTCCGGACGGCAGTTCACCACCTGGCTGACCGTCTCGGGACGGCAGTTCCGGTCGCTGTACGGGCTCGCGTCCGGCGGCGCGGACCCGGCGCCGCCGATGCCGGGCGTGGCCATGGCGCTGGTCAGCAACGGCAAGGACCCGCTGAAGCTGGGCCGGGTCAAGCTGCGTTTCCCGTGGCTCTCGGACACGTACGAGAGCGACTGGTGCCGCATCGCGCAGCTGGGCGGCGTACGCGGCGGTGGCCTGATGCTGCCGGAGGTGGGCGACGAGGTGCTCGTCGCCTTCGACCGGGGCTCGCTGGAGCATCCGTATGTCCTCGCCGGGCTGTACAACGGCATCGACAAGCCGACGCCCAACACGGACGGGCTGCAGCCGATCGACCCGACCAGCGGCCGGGTCAACTGGCGTTCCATCGCCTCGCGCAGCGGCCACACCGTCGAGCTCGTCGACGCCACGTCCCGTATGAAGAGCGGCATCAGGCTGCAGACCGGCAACGGCCGGCTGACCGTCCACATGGACGAGACGCGGACCAGCGTGACCATCCGCAGCGACGGCTCCGTGTCCATCTCCGGCACCCGGAACGTGTCCATCAGGGCGGGCGGCAATCTGTCGCTGACCGCCGGCGGGTCGCTGACCATGAGCGCCGGCGGGGCCGTGGACATCAAGGCGGGCGCGAAGTTCGGTGTCATGGCGGGCGGCGTGGCGGACATCAACGCGACCGGCGCCGTCAGCCTCAAGTCGGCCGGCGCGGTGGCCGTCAACACGGTCGGCGCGGTCTCCGTCACCGCGGCCGGCGCGGTGGCCGTCAACGCGGGTGCCGCGGCAGCCGTCAGCTCGGCGGCCACCGTCCTGCTGAACGCACCGGCCGTACTGCGCAACGGCATTCCGTTCTAAGGGGGTTGAGGGACATGAGTGAACAGTTCGTCGGTGCGGGCTGGACGTTTCCGCTGCGCACGGACGCGGGCGGCGGCATCGCACTGGCCCGCCGCGAGCGCGAGATCGAGGAGTCGATCCGGCTCGTCCTGGCCACCGCGCCCGGCGAGCGGCCGATGCGGCCGGAATTCGGCTGCGCCGTGCACGACATGGTCTTCGCGCCGGTCAACGAGGCGACGGCCGGCCGCATCCGCTACGAGGTGCGGTCCTCGCTCGACCGCTGGGAGCCGCGCATCGAGGTCCAGGACGTCGAGGTGAGCCCGGCGCCCGACGATCCGTCCGTGCTGTTCATCGACGTGCGCTACAGCGTGCGCGGCACCAACAACCCGCGCAGCCTCGTCTTCCCCTTCTACGTGATCCCGTCCACGGAATCGCCGTCCACCGAAAGCGACGCCTGATGGCCCTGCCCGCACCCCACCTCGACGACCGCCGCTTCCAGCAGTTCGTCGACGACGCCAAGCGCTATGTCCAGCAGCGCTGCCCCGAGTGGACCGACCACAACGTCTCGGACCCGGGCGTGACCCTCATCGAGGCCGTCGCGCACATGGCCGACCAGATCGTCTACCGCCTCAACCGGGTGCCGGAGAAGAACCATCTGGCCTTCCTCGACCTGCTCGGCGTCACCCTCTTCCCGCCCTCCGCCGCCCGCGCCGATGTCACCTTCTGGCTCTCCGCCCCGCAGGCCGAGCCCGTGGTGCTGCCCGCCGGGACGGAGGTGGCCACCGGCCGTACCGAGACCGAGGAGGCGGTGTCCTTCGCCACCGAGGAGGATCTGACCGTCGTGCCCTGCGAACTGGCCGCCGTGCTGCGCCAGGAGGCCGGCACCACCCCCGAGGACTGCGGTCAGGACATCTTCGGCGGCCGCGATGTGGCCGTCTTCGCGGCCGCCCCGCAGCCGGGCGACTCCCTGCTGTTCGGGCTGTCGGCGGCGGTGCCGCGGTGCGCGGCCGTACTGCGGCTGGACAGCCGGGTGGACGGGGTCGGCGTCGACCCGCGTCAGCCGCCGCTGTGCTGGGAGGCATGGACCGCCGACGGGTGGGCGGAGTGCGAGACGGAGGAGGACTCCACCGGCGGCCTCAACCGGCCCGGCGAGGTCGTGCTGCACGTCCCCGCCGGGCACGTCGTCTCGCGCGTCGGCCGGATCGATGCCGCCTGGCTGCGCTGCCGGGTCGTCGAGGCCGCACCCGGCCAGCCCTTCTACAGCGCCTCGCCGACGGTACGGTCCGCGTCCGCGTTCACCATCGGGGGCACGACCGCGGTCGCGCATGCCGAGGTGGTACGGGACGAACCGCTCGGCGAGTCCGCGGGCGTGCCCGGCCAGCGGCTGCGCCTGGCGCAGGCACCCGTCGTCGCCGACCGCCCGCCGCTGCGGCTGGAGGTCTCCGACGGGGACGGCTGGCAGGAGTGGGCGGTCGTCCCCGACTTCGCCGCCTCGGGCCCGCACGACCGGCACCTCACCCTCGACGCGGCCACCGGCGAAATCGCCTTCGGCTCCGCGGTGCGCCAACCGGACGGCGAGCTACGGCAGTTCGGCGCCGTACCGCCCAAGGGCGCGGTCATCCGGGCCGCGCACTACCGCACCGGCGGCGGGCGGTCCGGAAACGTGGCGCGCGGCGCGATCCAGGTGCTGCGCAGCTCCATCCCGTACGTGGCACGGGTGGAGAACCGGGAGGCGGCGCGCGGCGGGGTCGACGGCGAGACGGTGCAGGAGGCGAAGGTCCGCGCGCCGATCGCGCTGCGCGCCCAGGAACGGGCCGTGACCGCCCGCGACTACGAGGAGCTGGCGCGGCGCGCGGCCCCCGAGGTGGCCCGTATCGCCTGCCTCGCGGTCGATCCCGCAGAGCCCGCCGCGGGCGCGAGCGCCGGCACCGGCGGGCCGGGCCAGGCCGGCGCGGGCGGCCGGACCGGTGAGAACGCCGTCCGCGTCCTGGTCGTCCCCCAGGCCGTCCCCGACCGCGGCGGGCGCCTCCGCTTCGAGCAGCTGGTGCCCGGCACCGAACTCCTCGGCCGGATCACGGGGTTCCTGGACGAGCGCCGCCCCCTGGGCACCCGCCTCGCGGTCGGCCCGCCGTTCTACCAGGGCGTCACGGTCGTCGCGACGCTGCACTCCTTCCGGGCCGCGCGGGCCGAGCGGGTACGGGCCGAGGCCCTGGATGCGCTGTACGCCTACCTCGACCCGCTGACCGGCGGCGCGCACGGGGAGGGCTGGCCGTTCGGCCGACCGCTGCGCTCGGGCGAGATCTTCGCGGCCCTGCAGCGGGTACCCGGCGTGGAACTCGTCGACGAGGTCCTGCTGCACCCCGCCGACCCGCTCACCGGCCGCCGCGGCGACTCCACCGACCGCATCGAACTCTCCCCGTCCGCCCTCCTGTTCCCGTTCGACCACCGCGTCCGTGTGATCGAGGCACGATGAGGGGCACACCCGCGGGGCTGGTGTCCCCGCACCCCCTGGGCGACCAGCTCCCCGCCGTCTACGCCGACGACGACTTCGCCCAGCGCTTCGTGGAAGGCCTCGATGTCGTCCTCGCCCCGCTCTTCAACGTGCTGGACTGCCTGGAGAGCTACTTCACGCCCGCCCTCGCGCCGGAGGACTTCGTCGACTGGCTGACCACCTGGGTCGGCACCGAACTCGACGGTACGGAACCGCTGGCCACCCGCCGCCGCGCGGTGGCCACGGCCGTCTCGCTGCACCGCGTCCGCGGCACCCGGCGCGGCCTGTCCGAGGCGGTCCATCTGGCCTTCGGCACCCGCCCGGAGATCGCCGAGAGCGGCGGCGCGACCTGGTCCCGGCGCCCCCTCGGCCCGTTCCCCGGTTCCCCGCACGCCGGCCTGCGGGTCACCCTGCGGGTCCACGACCCCGCCGCCACCGACCGACACCGTCTGCACGCCGTCATCGCGGCGGCCCGTCCCGCGCACCTCCCCTTCACGGTCGAGGTGACCACGCCACTCGCCCCTGAAGCCGTCCCCGAAGCCACGCCCGAAGCCACCTCTGAAGGAACCTGACCCATGGCCACCGATACCACCACCTGCCCGGACTGCGGCGCGCCGGCTCCCCAGACGGGGCAGTCGTTCTGCGACTCCTGCGGGGCCTTTCTGCGCTGGGAGCGTCCGGCGGCGTCGACGTCCGCGCCGCCCGCCTCCGCGCCGCCCGCGCCCCCGTCATCGGTTCCGCCGCCGCCGACTCCGCCGCCCGTGTTCCCGCCGTCCGCGGGGCGTACGCACCCTGCGGCAAGCGGACCGGACGGCACTCCCGGCCGCCCCGGCGATCCGGCCCACGCAGCGGGGACCGACCCCGCCGCGCCCCGGACGAGCCCGACCGCCCCTCCTGCCGGGAGCAACCCGGCCGCCGTCCCCCCTCAGGGCAGCGGCGAGAACCCGACCACCCCGCTCCCGACGGCCGCCGCCGACGGGGGAGCGGACCCGTCTTGGCCCGCCCCGAACGGCCCGCAGCGTCCGCAGAGCCCGGACCACCCGCGCGCCCAGGGCGTCCCGACGCAGCGTCCGCCCGGCGAGGGGAACGTCTCCGAAACCGGCATCCGCGCCCTCCTGGTCCCCGTGCCGGACGCCTCGCCCCCGGCGCCCCCGGAGGCCCCCGGCGGTGTGCTGCCCGGCCGGCCCGATGCGGCCCGGCCCCGGGTCCGTACCCCGCAGGCGGCTCCCGAGCCCGAGAACGGGACGCCCTGCCCGAGCTGCGCCACGCCCAACGCGCCACGTCGCCACTTCTGCCGCAGCTGTGCCACCCCGCTCCACGCCACCGCCCGACCGGAGGCCCAAGGCCCGTACGCCGGAGAGCGCCCGCGGCTGCACCGCGACCGCACCCGGTGGATCGCCCGTGCCGTGGTGGCGGCCGTGATCGCCGGCGTCGTGGTCGGCGGCATCATCGGGGGGCCGCCCGCCGCACGGGCCGTCCAGGACCACTTCGCCAAGCGCGTCCCGGTGCCCGCCGCCAAATGGAAGGCATCGCACTCCGCGGCCCGGCAAGGTCCCAAGCTCGCCTTCGACGGCTACTCCAACACCTGGTGGGGGACCGGCTATTCGGGCGCCTCCGACGGCCAGTACCTGGAGGCCGGATTCGGCCAGCCCACCGATCTGCTGAACGTGCTGATCACGCCCGGCGCCTCCGCCCGCACCCCGCAGGCCGCCGACCCGGCCCGCCCGCACGAGTTCGACCTGATCGTGACGGACTCCGCGGGCACGCAGCACGTCTCGCACCACCGGATCAACGACGGCGGGGTGCAGAAGCTCGATGTGCCCGTACGGAACGCGATGACCGTGCGGCTGGTGCTGCACTCCGCGTACGGCACCACGGACCGCAAGCAAGTGGCCATCGCCGAGCTGGAGTTCTTCGGCCGCTCGACGGCATAGCGGCGGCCCGGGCGACCACCCGGCCTCCCGCGCTCCGCCCACCGCGCCGTCGATAGACCGCCGCACCCCCTCCCGGCCCGCATTCCAGCAGGTGAGAGGGGGTGCGGCGGCATGCGTCGGTCATCGCACGGGAGAACGGGACCACGAGCCGGGCACGGCCGGCCGGACGGCCATCGGCCGCTTTCGAGCGCGCCGGCACCGAAGTGCCTTTTAGTGGGGTTTCAGCCGTCGAGGAGGGTCTTCAGGGCATCCACGGGCAGGCGGGCGCCCGGATCCGCCGCCCCCGTGTCGAAGCTGACGCCCTCGGCCGCCAGGACATCGGCGGGGGAGTCCGTGCGGGTGGGGTCGGTCCACCGGAAGCCGGCGCTGACGTGCCCTTCGGAGTTCAGGACCCGCCATGCGTGGGGGCACTGGCCGCAGGTGGCCAGGTGTGTGCCGATCGGGACGGCGTGGCTCCCGACGGCGGTCGCCACGTCCCCATAGGTCGTCCACCGCCCGGAGGGCAGGGCAGCCAGCAGACCGTGGAGAGCCGTCCAGTCCTTGCCGGTGCCGCTGAGTTGCTTGGCCAGACGCGCCAGACTGATTCCCGCCAGCGCCGCCCAGTCGTCGGGATCAACGGTGCCCGGGACATGGCTGGTGTCGACGTCCCACCAGGTCGTGCCCTGTATCCCGTCGGCTTTGCGGCCGGTCACGCTGGTGAAGATGTGGTTGGCCAGCCCCGTTGGTGAGTACGCACCGCCATCGGCCTCCCAGGTCAGCTGGTTGGCGGTGCCGTTGCTCCACGTGGCGGCCGCGCGACTGCCGTCCTCGCCCACCCATGCGTGAATGGCCTCGCGGAGGGATTCCGTCACGCCGTGTCGCGGCACCAGCCGCATCCGGGTCCCGTCCGGCAACAGACCGGCCTCGACGAGGACGTGCACGGCGTTGCGGGCACGCGAGCGCTCCGCCAGCTTCTGCGCCGCTGCCTTGGCCTCGACCCGGGCCGGGGCGAGGGTGAACTCCTCGACCTCCGGGGTGGGGTAGAGCTTGGTGAAGCCGACGACGAGCTGGTCCTGGACCTTCCAGAGACCCACCTGGACGAGGTCGATGTCGAGATTCATCTCCGACAGCCAGACCACGGTGTGGGTGACCTGCTTGGGGAAGTCGGCGGCGATGATGACCTGCCGGGGACGTTGGAGGAGTTCCTGGCTCCAGTCCCCGTCCACATGCTCCAGAAGACGCCGTCGGCACGTCTCAAGTTCGAGGCTCTCGCCCCTGCCCCTCAGGAAGTCGCGGTGTGCCTGGGCCAACGTGTCGAGGTCGAACCGCGACACCAGAGCGGCGTAGGTGATCGCCTGGAGGTGTACATCGCGGTCCGCCGTTCCCCGCTTCAGCTCGACCACCACGAGCCGCCCCGTGGCATCCAGCCCCAGGATGTCCAGCCGGTCCCGCGCGGGCACGCCATCCGTGTCGGCCCACCGATCGAACTCGGAGGTGATCACGAGAACCGCCTCGCCGAGCACCGCCGGATGCTCGATCACCCACTCCTGAAGGTGCTGCCGTTCGAGAAGCCCTTCCGCAGCGAGCGCGGTCGCTGGCACCGGAGTGGCCGAGCTCCCGTCGACGGTGAAGAGATGATCCACGCTGTCCCCCTGCCCCGTTTCCACCACCCGGCACGCTCACGCCGTGCGCGCTGAGCCTACGACGACGCCCGCCCGGGCGGGGGCGCCTCAGGTGACCCGCGCACGAGCGAGGGACGTGGCCGACGTGATCCGTACCGACGGGGCGGCAGTGGCCGCGAAGCTCCTGCGCGACACGGTCAGCCGCGAAAGGCCGCCGGGCCACATGCGGCAGGAGAGCCTCTGACTCACCACACTGGCGAAGCCTCACGGGGTGTCGCCCGCTGACGGGGGCTGGGCGAAGGCGCCGGCGGCTGCGGCGAGGGCGGCGGTTCTGGCTGCATGGCCGGGCAGTTGCGGGTCGGGTGGCGTGCGGAGGAGCACCAGCTGGTGGTACAGGGGCGCGGTGGCGGCGAGGAGCAGTCGCCGGGCGTCGGTGTGCGGTGGGAGTTCGCCGCGTCGGACGGCCCGGCCGACGACGATCTCGCAGCGGGCGTACCGGTCCTCCCAGAGCCGCTGTTGGGCGTGCGCGGCTTTCTCGGAGCGGAACGAGGCGGCGATCAGTGCCGCCACGATCGGTGGCTGTGCCGTCAGGGCTGTGTGGATCTCCTGGTTCAGCGCTGCCAGGTCGCCTTCCAGTGAGCCGGTGTCCGGTGGTTGCCAGTCGTCGTCGCTCGCCGCGTCGAGGACGTCGGCGAGCAGCCCGCCGACGTCCCCCCAGCGCCGGTACACCGTTGTGCGGTGCACGCCGGCGCGGGCGGCGACGGTGTCCGTGGTGAGCCCGTCATAACCGTGTTCGCCGAGCTCCGCGAGGACTGCGTCGAGCACCTGTTGACGGATACGGGCGGTGCGGCCCCCGGGGCGGCGCCGGGGCGGCGGCCTGGTGCCTTCTGGTTCCGGGTCTGTGGGAGTCGTCACGGGAAAGTCCCTTTGCTCAGCGGGTCGGTGGTATGGCAACATCTTAAAGCAGCAGTTGTCGCACTAGTGGAGTGATCGATGTTCTTCCGAAGCGTTCGCCCGGCCACGCGGCCCTTGACGGCCGCCTCGTTCTCGAATGCTTTGGAGTCCCCGCATGCCTACACAGATCACCGCACTCACCGTCAGCAAGTCCTTCAACGGCAGGCTCGTCCTTGACTCGGTGACCTGCTCGCTCGCCGCGGGCGAGCGCACCGGGATCATCGGTGAGAACGGATCGGGCAAGACCACCTTGCTGCGCCTGCTCGCCGGGCGGGAACGACCCGATCAGGGCGAGGTCGTCGTCCAGGCCACCGGCGGCGTCGGCTATCTCGCCCAGGACGAGCGGATGGAGCCGCAGGCGACCGTCCAGCAGATCATCGACCAGGCCCTGAGTGATCTACGCGCCGTCGAGCGGCGCATGCGTCGCCTGGAGGCCGCGATGGCCGACGGAGACGAGTCGGGCATGGCCGAGTACGGCGAACTGATGACGGTCTTCGAGCTGCGCGGCGGCTACGACGCCGACGCCCGCGTGGAACGTGCTCTGCACGGTCTCGGCTTAGGGCTGGTGGGCCGTGACCGCACCGCGGGCAGCCTGTCCGGCGGAGAGCGGGTCAGGCTGCGGCTGGCGGCTGTCCTGGCGGCCGCGCCGGAGGTGCTGCTGCTGGACGAACCGACCAACCATCTCGACGACGGCGCCCTGAACTGGCTGGAAGAGCACCTGCGCTCCCGGCAAGGCACCACGGTGGCGGTCTCCCATGACCGGGTCTTCCTCGAACGGGTTGCCACCAGCCTGCTGGAGGTGGACGCCGATCGGCGCCGCGTCGTCCGGTACGGCAACGGCTACACCGGCTACCTTGCCGAGAAGGCGGCTGCCCGCCGGCGCTGGGCCCAGGCGCACGACCAGTGGCGGGCCGACGTCGACCGACTTCGCGAGGCCGCCGCGACCACCGCCCGCCAGGTGGCCCCCGGCCGTCCGATGAAGGACGGCAACAAGATGGCCTACGACCGGGCGGCCGGCCGGGTGCAGCAGTCGCTGGCCAGCCGGGTGCGCAACGCCGAGGAGCGGCTGCGCCGCCTGCTCGCCGACCCGGTCCCGCCCCCGCCGGAGCCGCTGCGCTTCACCCCCGTCCTGCGGGCTCGCCGCCTGCAGGGCGTCGTACTCGACGCCGCCGACATCGCCGTCACCGACCGGCTCGACCGTACGAGCCTCACCGTCACGGCGGGCGAACGCCTGCTGATCACGGGGCCGAACGGAGCGGGCAAGAGCACCCTGCTCCGCGTCCTGGCCGGGGACGTCGCCCCCGACAGCGGGAGCGTCACCCGCCGCGGCAGGATCAGCTACCTCCCCCAGGAGCCGCAACCCGGGAAACCGGACGAGACCGTGCTGGCCGCCTTCGCCCGTGGACGGGCGGGGGAGGCCGCCGGGCATGCCGAACGGCTGCTGTCCCTCGGCCTGTTCGACCGCGACCAGCTCACGGTTCCGGTCGGCCGGCTGTCCACCGGGCAGTTGCAGCGTCTCGCCCTGGCGCGCTTGCTCAGCGAGCCGTCGGACGTCCTGTTGCTCGACGAACCCACCAACCATCTGTCGCCCGCCCTCGTCGAGGACCTGGAAACCGCTCTGACCGGGTACAACGGCGCCCTCGTCATCGTCAGCCATGATCGTCGGCTGCGTCGGCGCTGGCGGGGCGCCCATCTGGACATGCGCGCGACGTCGACGTCCGCCACCAAGTGCTGAGGTCCTCCCGACCCGCAGACATCTCTTCAGGAAGGAATCAATCCGTGATGCCGCCTGTTCCTGCCGACCCGACCGTGGTGCACCCGATGCCCGAGCAGCCGCGGGTGGTGCTGCTCAAGCCGCTGATCACCTCGCCGCTGATCGAGGTCGGAGAGTTCTCCTACTATGACGATCCCGATGAGCCGACCGCCTTCGAGAGCCGCAACGTGCTGTACCACTACGGTCCGGAAAGGCTGGTCATCGGGAAGTTCTGCGCATTGGGCGAGGGCGTGCGGTTCATCATGAACGGCGCCAACCACCGCATGGACGGCCCCTCGACGTTCCCTTTCCCCATCATGGGCGGTTCCTGGTCCGAGCACTTCGACCTCATCACCGGCCTGACCGGACGGGGGGACACCGTGGTGGGCCATGATGTCTGGCTCGGTTACCGGGCCATGGTGATGCCCGGTGTCCGCATCGGCCACGGAGCGATCATCGCCTCCGGCTCCGTGGTCGTCGACGACGTCCCCGACTACGGCATCGTCGGCGGCAACCCCGCCCGCCTCATCCGCCGCCGCTACAGCGACGCCGACATCAACCGCCTCCTCGCACTGGCGTGGTGGGACTGGCCGCTCCAGCACCTCACCGAACACGTCCGCACCATCATGTCCGGCAGCATCGACGACCTGGAGAACGCGGCCCCCGGGCGCACGGGAAAGGCGCCGCACGATCCACCGCCCCGCGACGCAACGGGCCGTTGAACGAACCCCGCACAGGACGACCGGCTCTGCGGAGGCCGACCCCCGGCCGGCGAAGATCGTCGCCGGCCGCGGGGTCCCCGTATCGACGATCCGCGATCCACCCTTCCCGCACCGAGAATCGAGCTGTCAGCATGCCTGCTTCGCCCCAGCACAACCCCTTCGCCGACTGGCTTCGCGCCCATGCCGTCCCCCTCACCCACCTCGACCGTGAGGCGCCGCTCGATGACCTGGAGCCGCTGCGCGCCGTCATCGGCGACGCCCGCGTCGTCGCGATCGGCGAAAGTTCCCACTTCATCGCGGAATTCGCCCTCATGCGCGAGCGCATTCTGCGGTTCCTGGTCGAACGCTGCGGCTTCACCGTCCTGGCCTTCGAATACGGCTTCAGCGAAGGCGTCTCCCTCGACGCCTGGGCCCAGGGCGAGGGAGCGGACGATGACCTGTCGGCTCACCTCGCCGAGGCGATCCCCATAGGACTCGATGAGCCGCTGCGCTGGATGCGCCGGCACAACCGCACAGCCTCACCACCGGTGCGCTTCGCGGGCATCGACATCCCCGCGGCCGGTGGCTCCCTGCTTCCCGCCCTGGCCCCGGTCGCCGACTACCTGCGCCACATCGACCCCGAAACCCTGCCGGTGGTCCAGGAGGCGATGCGGATCGCCGAAACGTTTGCCGGTGGCTCCGCGGCCGTCGCCGCGCCCGCATGGGAACGCCTGGCCACCGCCGAACAGGACGCCCTCAGCGCGACCTTGACGCGTCTGCTCATCCGGTTCCGCTCCGTGGAACCGCTGTACGTCTCCCGCGGCGACCAGCGCAGCTACGACATCGCCGTGCGCCGCCTCGAAGGCGCCTGCCACGGCGACTACACCTTCCGCGCCATGGCCGACCTCTTCGCCGGAAAGGGGCTGGCCGCCGACACCTCGGCCCGCGATGTCTACATGGCCGACTCGGTCCTGTGGCACCTGGAGCGCTTCGAACCCGGGACCCGCGTCGTGCTGGCAGCTCACAACGCCCACATCCAGAAAACACCGATCTCCTTCAACGGCCACCTCACCGGACTGCCCATGGGGCAGTACCTGCACCGCGCGCTCGGCGAGGAGTACTTCGCCCTCGGCCTGACGAGCACCACCGGACACACCGCGGACATGCCCCGCGACGAGAACACACGCTTCGGGTTCACCATCGACGCGACCGCGCTGGAGCCGGCCGAGCCGGGAAGCATCGAGGCCGCCTTCGCCGCTGCCGAACTCGGGCTCAGCGTTGCCGATCTCCAACAGGCACGCCCGCAGGCCGATGGGAACGCCGGCCTCGCCCAGGGCCCCGACCGCATCCGGATCCAAAGCGCCTACCTGCACACCCCCGTCATCGAGGCGTTCGACGCCATCCTCCACACCCCGACCTCCACCGTGGCCGACGACCTCGACAACATGTGAGACAGGCCGATGGCCAGGGCGGTGAGGCCGAGAAAGCACCCCCGCGGATTACCTGCTCGAAGAAGCGCGCCTGTGGGGTGAAGGGGCCTGCCGCGTCCGGGCCTTGGGTCCGGCTGTTCACCGCCGGTCGACGCGCCGGCGGAAATTCCCTGGTGCGGTGGCCGGGAAGGAGGGAGACTCGGCCGCATGACCGACATGCAGTCGTTCCGGGAGGCGGTCGCCGCGTGGGCGGCCGGCGGCCCCGGCGACTGCGCGCGCGAGCTGGCCGTGCGGCTGCCCGTCCGGACGGCCGTCCTGCTCGAAGGACTGAGCGACGCCGCAGCTATCGGCGCGCTGGCCGCGAGCCGCGAACGGAACCTGGCGGCCGAAGGAGTCTGCGTCCTGCCGATGGGCGGTGCGATGAACGTCGGGCGCTTCGCCCGCGTCCTCGGGCCAACCGGCCTGGGCCTCCGCCTCACGGGACTGTGCGACGAGGCGGAGCGGCCCTACTACGCCCGCGCCTTGGAGCGGGCCGATGCTGCACAGCAGGGGTTCTTCGTCTGCGATGCGGATCTGGAAGACGAACTCATCCGCGCGCTGGGCGTGACACAGGTGGAGGAACTCGTCCGGGCGGAGGGCGACCTGCGCGCCCTGCAGACCTTCCTGCGTCAGCCCGCACAGCAGGGTCGCACCTCACAGCAGCAGTTGCGGCGCTTCCTCGGCACAAAGAAAGGGCGCAAGATTCACTACGGCCGTGTCCTCGTCGAGGCCCTCGCCCCCGACCGCGTACCCGCCCCGCTCGACGGCCTGCTCACCAGCCTCTGACCGCCGGGCGACGCCCGACAGGGACAGCGACAGTCAGGAGCATGCAGCGGAACGCGCGTGTGCTCCTGATGGAGACCACACCGCCCCACTTTCGGTCGAGTCCCAGAGAATTCCCACAGATGCCGCCGCACCTCTCCACACCCACGTCTGCGCAGGTCAGCCAGGGTGCGGCGGCATTCTCATGTCAAATGTCCCGGAAGATCTCGATCTGTGCGCCGATGGAGTTCAATCGCTCCGCCAGGTCCTCGTAACCCCGGTTGATGACATAGACGTTGCGCAGGACGGAGGTGCCCTCGGCGGCCATCATTGCGAGGAGGACGACGACGGCCGGGCGCAGGGCCGGGGGGCACATCATTTCCGCGGAGCGCCAGCGGGTGGTGCCCTCGACCAGGACGCGGTGCGGGTCGAGGAGTTTGACCTGGGCGCCCAGGCGGTTGAGGTCCGTCAAGTAGATCGCGCGGTTGTCGTAGACCCAGTCGTGGATGAGGGTCTGGCCCTGGGCGCTGGCGGCGATGGCCGCGAAGAAGGGGACGTTGTCGATGTTCAGGCCCGGGAAGGGCATCGGGTGGATCTTGTCGATGGGGGCCTGGAGTTTGGAGGGGCGTACGGTCAGGTCGATCAGCCGGGTGCGGCCGTTGTCGGCGGGGTACTCCTTGCTGCGCTCGTGGTCGAGGCCCATCTCCTCCAGGACGGCCAGCTCGATCTCCAGGAATTCCACCGGGACCCGGCGGATCGTCAGCTCCGACTCGGTGACAACCGCCGCCGCCAGCAGGCTCATTGCCTCCACCGGGTCCTCGGACGGGGCGTAGTCCACGTCGCGGTCGATGTGCGCGACGCCGTGGACGGTGAGCGTGGTCGTGCCGATGCCCTCGACCTTGACGCCCAGTTCCTCCAGGAAGAAGCACAGGTCCTGGACCATGTAGTTGGAGGAGGCGTTGCGGATGACCGTGACGCCGTCGTGCCGCGCGGCGGCCAGCAGGGCGTTCTCGGTGACCGTGTCGCCGCGCTCGGTCAGGACGATCGGGCGCTTGGGGGCGACGGTGCGGTCGACCTCGCCGAGGTAGGTGCCGTCGGTCGCGGTGATTTCGAGGCCGAAGTGGCGCAGCGCGGTCATGTGCGGCGTCACCGTACGGGTTCCCAGGTCGCAACCGCCCGCGTACGGCAGCTTGAAGCGGTCCATGCGGTGCAGCAGCGGGCCGAGGAACATGATGACGCTGCGGGTGCGGCGGGCCGCCTCGGTGTCCATCGCCTCGAGATTCAGCTCGGGCGACGGGAGGATCTCCAGGTCGTTGCCGTCGTTGATCCAGCGGGTGCGGACGCCGATGCTGCCGAGCACCTCGAGGATGCGGTAGACCTCCTCAATGCGGGCCACCCGGCGCAGAGTTGTGCGGCCGGCGTTCAGCAGGGTGGCGCAAAGCAGCGCGACGCAGGCGTTCTTGCTCGTCTTGACGTCGATGCTGCCGGACAGTCGACGGCCGCCGACCACCCGTAGGTGCATGGGCCCGGCGTAGCCGAGCGAGATGATTTCACTGTCCAGGGCCTCGCCGATGCGAGCGATCATCTCAAGGCTGATGTTCTGGTTGCCGCGTTCGATCCGGTTCACTGCGCTCTGGCTGGTGCCGAGTGCCTCGGCGAGCTGCGTCTGTGTCCAGCCCCGGTGCTGTCGGGCGTCACGGATGAGCCTGCCGATGCGTACGAGGTAGTCGTCTGCCATGGCATGACCGTATCTCAGATATGAGATGGATGCGTGTATTGGCGATGTTCGGATTGTCGTGTTTTCCCTCCTGTTCGACGTCGCAGTTGTTCTAGTAGTATGCGAACAATTACAACTGGAGGTTGCCATGGCCGACATGAAGGCCAGGAAGACGCCCTCGGTCCCGCCCGAGCCCGCCGCCGGCCCGCTGCGGAGCTGGCTCGCCGCATTTCCCTTCGTCGCGTCCGTCGCGTCCCTCGGGGGCATCTACGCAGGGACCTCCGACCGGCTGCCCGAACCCCTCGCCACCCACTTCCACGGCCTCGGTGGACGGGCCGACGGCTACTCCTCCGCCCACGGCTTTCTCACCGGATCGCTCCTCGCGAACCTTGTGCTCGGCATCGGCCTGTGCGTCTTCGTCCATCTGCGCCGCAGCGCGCCGGGCACCCGCTGGTCGATATCCGGCGGATGGGCGGTCGCCACCCTGCTGGGCTTCCTGACCGCCACGACGCTGCTGGCCAACGCCGGGGTCACGGACGCCGCGGAGGTGCGGCTGCCGCTGTGGCAGCCGGCGGTGGCGCTCGCCGCGGCCGTCCTGTGCGGCGCGGTCGGCTGGTTCCTCGCCGGTCCCGACCGGCGACAGCCGGCCCGGCGGCCCGTGGGCGATGCGCAGCGGCTCGCCCTGGCCCCCGGTGAGCGGGCCGGCTGGTCGCGTTCCGTCAGCTCGCCGCTGCTGGTTCTCATGAGTGTGGCGCTGCTGGGCGCGTCCGCGGCGGTGGGCTTCACGGTCGACCGGCTCGCCGGCGGCGTGCTCTTCGTCAGCGCACCGATGGTCGGGGCGCTCGCCTCCGTACGGGTGACCGTGGACCGGCGTGGACTGGCGCTTGCCTCGACGCTGGTGCCGTACCCTTTCCGGCGCATCCCGCTGGACCGGGTCGAGGAGGCCACCAGCCGGAAGATCGTCCCCCTCGTCGACTTCGGCGGCTGGGGCTATCGTGTCCGGCCCGGCCGCAGCGGCCTGGTACTCCGTTCCGGTGACGGGCTGGTGTTGCGGCTGACCAACGGCCGGGAGTTCGTGGTGACGGTCGACGATGCGGCCACCGCCGCCGCCTTGGTCAACACCTCTCTCGACCGTGCGCGGGCACGGCAAGGAGGCTGACGTGCTCTTCCGGGTCGACCCCGGCTCCGCCGTCCCGCTCGGGGACCAGATCGCGGCCTCGGTGCGCGGGGCCATCGCCGACGGTTCGGTGGACGCGGGGGAGCGGCTGCCGGCCGCCCGCGCGCTCGCCGCGTCCCTGGGCGTGAACGTCCACACCGTGCTGCGCGGCTATCAGCGCCTCAAGGAGGAGGGTCTGATCGAACTCCGCCGCGGTCGCGGCGCGGTCGTCACCGGCGCCGCCTCCCCCGCCCGTGCCCGCCTGGGCGAGGCCGCCGAGCAATTGATCACCCAGGCCCGTCAACTGGGCCTCTCGGACGAGGAGATCGTGACGGTGGTGCGGTTGGGGCTGACGGGGAGGTGAAGGGCGGGGGCGGCGGCTGAGGGGGCTGGGGAAAGGCGGGTCGGCCGGGGCCCGGTGGCTTCGCCCGGCCAGGCGCCCGGCCCGGTGCGGTCCGGCCAGGCGCCCGGCCAGGTGCTGGTCAGGCGGCCGTCACATCGACCCGTCCCAGGCGCTCCGGATCCGCGAGGATGTTGATCTCGACGACCTTGCCGTCCGCGATCGTGAAGGCCATGACGGAGTACGCCCGGCCCTCCCGGACCGTGACCAGCCCCGGCACCCCGTTCACCAGCGCCGGTTGCGCGAGGTGCGCCAACCGGGAGAACGTCAGCGCCTGTTCCACCACGGCCCGCGCCCCGCGCACCAGCTTCGACAGGTGCGGGACCGCGCCGCCGTCGGCGCGCAGCAGGACGTCCGGGTCGAGGACGGCGAGCAGCGCGTCGAAGTCGCCGTTACGGGAGGCGGCGAGGAAGGCATGGACGACCTCCCGCTGACGGGGCAGGTCGGCATCGGGGGCCGCGGTGCCCTGGACCCGGCGGCGGGCACGACTGGCGAGCTGGCGGGTGGCGGCGGGGGTGCGTTCCACGATGGGGGCGATGTCGTCGAACGGCACGGCGAACATGTCGTGCAGGACGAACGCCAGCCGCTCCGCGGGGGCCAGCGTTTCCAAAACGACGAGCAGCGCCAGCCCGACCGAGTCGGCGAGCAGTACCTCCTGCTCGGGGTCGATGCCCTCCTCGCGGCTGATGACCGGCTCGGGCACGTGCGTGTCCAGCGAGTCCTCGCGCAGGGCCTTGCGGGTGCGCAGCATGTCCAGGCACACCCGCCCGACGACCGTCGTCAGCCAGCCGCCCAGGTTCTCGATCCCGTCCGCCCCGGAGCGGCTGAGCCGCAGCCAGCTCTCCTGTACGGCGTCGTCCGCCTCGGTCAACGAGCCGAGCATCCGGTAGGCGACCGCCCGCAGATGGCCACGGTTCTCCTCGAACCGCCGGGCCAGCCATTCGTTCCGGTTCCCGCCCTCCTCGTTTCCGCCCTCGGTCTGCATCCCGAACTCGTCCATCGCTCACATTCCTCCGTTGCGGTCCCGTCACTGCAGTGACGGACGCGCGCCGGCCGATGTGACACCAAGGCGTCCGAGGCCGGCGCGGTCACCCCATACTTGCGGATGATCACGCCGGTCGGACAGATCATTTCCGACTACCGGTCCGTGCCGGCTACCAGGTCGCGCCCGCCACCTGCTGGGTGGTGACGTTGAGTCGGTTGAAGAGGTTCGTCACGCCGATCATCAGCGTCAGCGCGGCCAGCTGCGGCTCGTCGAAGTGGCGGGCGGCCTCGTCCCAGACCGCGTCCGGCACCGGGTCGGACCGGTCGGCCAGCCGGGTGGCGGCCTCGGCGAGGGCGAGCGCGGCCCGTTCGGCGTCGGTGAAGTACGGCGCCTCCCGCCAGGCGGCCACCGCGTGCAGCCGCTCATCGGTCTCGCCCGCCTTCTTGGCGCTCAGCGCGCCGCCGACCACGCAGTAGCTGCACCCGTTGATCTGGCTGGCGCGCAGATGGACCAGCTCCAGCGTCGTCTCCGGCACACCGCCCTTCCGGGTGGCCTTGACCACGTCGAGGATGGCCGACATCGCGTCGGGAATGACCACGGCGGGGTTCTTCATGCGTGCCTGCATCGGTGCTCTCCTTGTTTCCTTGCGCCTGCTCGGTTCCGTCATTGCACTGACGGATCGCGACGCGAGGATGTGACGGACAGCGGCATACGCATGCGGGGAACGCCGTGCGGCCGGGCGATCGGCGCCGGGCCGCCGCCTACCTGCTGCCCGCCGACCGCCGCGCCCCGGCGCACTCCTCGTGCCTCTTGACCACCGTCAGCGTGATCTTCAGCTCGTCCATCCGGGCCCCGGGGGCCGGCTGCTGGGCGCAGACCTTCCAGTCGGCCGGCCACAGCACATGGCGGCCTCGGCCGAGCCCGTCCGCGAAGTGGACGCCGGTGTTGTAGTGCAGGTCCTGGTACGCGGCGACCAGGCCCTTGCCCTTCACATTCGGCATCGTCCCGGGACCGGTGTCGGCGTGCGCCGGCCCGGCCGGCGACACGGCGGCGGACAGGGCCAGCGCTGCGGTGATGACGGTCTTCTTCATGACCGGAGGGATGACCGCTCCGGCGCCCGGTCACGCCCCGGCCGACCTGATCGGACCAACTTCCGTGCCCGGCCCCGACCGGTGGCCGGTGAGGGGCCCCATCGGTCACCGGAGCGGAAGGGCCGACGTCAGGAACCGGACAGGGCGGGCACGAGCAGATCGGCCGCAAAGTCCTCGACCGAGCGCGGCGGGCGGCCGAGCACGCGCTGGACCCCGTCACCGAGACCGGCCACGCCCTCGCGGCGATAGTTCGCGTACAGCCCGTACAACCCGTCGATGACCCGCGGAGCGATGCCGCGTTCCACGAGCGCGGCCCGCCAGGCGCCGTCGAGTGGCACGTCGACGTACCGCACCGGCCTGCCCAGAACGGCGCCGAAGCGGTCGGCGAGCTCCGACAGCGTCAGTGCCTGGGGACCGCTGATCTCGATCTCACCGCCGACCGGCCGCTCGGCGAGCAGTTCGGCGAGCGCGACCGCCGCGATGTCCCGCACGTCCACATACCCCCGGGCGCCGGGGCCGGCGGGATCGGCCAGCGTGCCCTCGGCGAGCGAAGCCGCCGCCGGGAGGAAGTTCTGCAGGAAACGGTCGGGCCGGAGAACGGTCAGTTCTGCGACACCGGCGATCCGCAGCCGCTCGGTGATCGCGTCATGGGTGCCGGTGACGGCGTCCGGGACGATCCCGTCGCCGGTGAATCCGCGGGCACCGAGTTTCACGATCCGGCGCGCGCCCGCCTCGAGGGCGGCCACACCGAGGCGCGTCTCGACGGCAGCCTGGTCATCGGCGAAGGGATGCGCAAGGTAGAGCCGGTCCACGCCGACGACCGCACCCCGCACGTCCGCCGCATCGGAGGCATCCCCGATGAAGACCTCGCCGCGGACCTCGCCGAGCCGCTCGGCGCCGGCCTCGGAGCGGACGAAGAACCGCGCATCACTCCGGTCGCGCAGCGCTTCGGTCAGGTAACGGCCCACCGCACCGTTCGGCGTAGTGATCAAGACAGTCATCGAGCTCCTCCGTGAAAGCGATAGAACGATCAAGGCCTTGTTCCGCTCCAACGGGGTCCGGGCTCCGGCGCATTCCCCGCCCGGAGGGTGCGAACCGCGCGCGTGACCCCGGCGCGCCGGGCGGGGAGGGGACCGCCGGGGCTCCGCGGCCGCGGGCCGTCGCTGCGGACACGCCGCGTGGCCTCGCACTCCCGGCGCGCTCACCCCGTACGACGGGGTTCACTGGCCCAGAAGGCCGAAGGGCGGGGTGCGGCGAGAAGGCGTCCCGATTGGATGAGGCAGGACAAACCCGGCCGGGGCATGACCCCGACGCACCGATGTATTAGAGTTATCTCGACATCGAGATATCTGCCGAGAAGCGTACCGCTGCCGCGCCAGTAAGGGATACCTAACTTAGGTACACCTTAGCGGAAGGGCAAGCACCTGTGGCGGCACCACGCGGCGGCAGCCGCAGAGGGTGCACGGCTCGGTGGTACGCGCGAAATTCATGCATGAAGGAGACTGTCGTGTCGGCGAACAGCTTCGACGCCCGCAGCACGCTGCAGGTGGGCGACGAGTCGTACGAGATCTTCAAGCTGGACAAGGTCGAGGGCTCCGCCCGTCTGCCGTACAGCCTGAAGGTGCTGCTGGAGAACCTGCTCCGCACCGAGGACGGCGCGAACATCACCGCCGACCACATCCGGGCGCTCGGCGGCTGGGATTCCCAGGCCCAGCCCAGCCAGGAGATCCAGTTCACGCCGGCCCGCGTGATCATGCAGGACTTCACCGGTGTGCCGTGTGTCGTGGACCTCGCCACCATGCGTGAGGCCGTGAAGGAACTGGGCGGCGACGCGGCGAAGATCAACCCGCTCGCCCCCGCCGAGCTGGTCATCGACCACTCCGTCATCGCCGACAAGTTCGGTACGAAGGACGCCTTCGGCCAGAACGTCGAGCTGGAGTACGGCCGCAACAAGGAGCGCTACCAGTTCCTGCGCTGGGGCCAGACCGCGTTCGACGAGTTCAAGGTCGTCCCGCCGGGCACCGGCATCGTCCACCAGGTGAACATCGAGCACCTGGCCCGTACGGTCATGGTCCGAGGCGGCCAGGCCTACCCCGACACCCTCGTCGGCACCGACTCGCACACCACCATGGTCAACGGCCTCGGCGTGCTGGGCTGGGGCGTCGGCGGCATCGAGGCCGAGGCCGCGATGCTCGGTCAGCCGGTCTCGATGCTCATCCCGCGCGTCGTCGGCTTCAAGCTCACCGGTGAGCTCAAGCCGGGTACGACCGCCACCGACCTCGTGCTGACCATCACCGAGATGCTGCGCAAGCACGGTGTCGTCGGCAAGTTCGTCGAGTTCTACGGCGAGGGCGTCGCCGCCACCTCGCTCGCCAACCGCGCCACCATCGGCAACATGTCGCCGGAGTTCGGCTCCACCGCCGCGATCTTCCCGATCGACGGCGAGACGCTGAAGTACCTGCGCCTGACCGGCCGTGACGAGCAGCAGGTCGCGCTCGTCGAGGCGTACGCCAAGGAGCAGGGCCTCTGGCTCGACCCGGCCGCCGAGCCCGACTTCTCCGAGAAGCTGGAGCTGGACCTGGCCACGGTCGTCCCGTCGATCGCCGGTCCGAAGCGCCCGCAGGACCGCATCGTCCTCGCGAACGCCGCGCAGCAGTTCGCGCTCGACGTGCGCAACTACGTGGAGGACGACGACGAGGCGGGCAAGGAGTCCTTCCCGGCCTCCGACTCCCCGGCCACCGCCAACGGCGTCCCGTCCCGCCCGACCCTGGTCACGGCCCCCGACGGCTCGACGTACGAGATCGACCACGGCGCCGTCACCGTCGCCGCGATCACCTCCTGCACCAACACCTCGAACCCCTACGTGATGGTGGCCGCGGCCCTCGTCGCGAAGAAGGCCGTCGAGAAGGGCCTGACCCGCAAGCCGTGGGTCAAGACCACCCTCGCCCCGGGTTCGAAGGTCGTCACCGACTACTTCGACAAGGCGGGCCTCACCCCGTACCTGGACAAGGTCGGCTTCAACCTCGTCGGCTACGGCTGCACCACCTGCATCGGCAACTCCGGCCCGCTGCCGGAGGAGGTCTCCAAGGCCGTCAACGACCACGACCTGGCCGTCACCTCGGTGCTCTCCGGCAACCGTAACTTCGAGGGCCGGATCAACCCCGACGTCAAGATGAACTACCTCGCCTCCCCGCCGCTGGTCGTCGCGTACGCCCTCGCCGGTTCGATGAAGGTGGACATCACCAAGGACGCGCTCGGCACCGACCAGGACGGCAAGCCGGTCCACCTGGCCGACATCTGGCCGACCGAGGCCGAGGTCAACGACGTCGTCGCCAACGCCATCGGCGAGGACATGTTCAACAAGTCCTACCAGGACGTCTTCGCGGGCGACGCCCAGTGGCAGGCGCTGCCGATCCCGACCGGCAACACCTTCGAGTGGGACCCGCAGTCCACCTACGTCCGCAAGCCCCCGTACTTCGAGGGCATGCAGATGGAGCCGTCGCCGGTCCAGGACATCGCCGGTGCGCGCGTCCTGGCCAAGCTGGGCGACTCGGTCACCACCGACCACATCTCCCCGGCCGGTGCGATCAAGGCCGACACCCCGGCCGGCCAGTACCTCACCGAGCACGGCGTCGAGCGTCGCGACTTCAACTCCTACGGCTCGCGCCGCGGTAACCACGAGGTCATGATCCGCGGCACCTTCGCCAACATCCGCCTGCGCAACCAGATCGCGCCGGGCACCGAGGGCGGCTTCACCCGCGACTTCACCCAGGACGGCGGGCCGGTCGGCTTCATCTACGACGCCTCGCAGAACTACCAGGCCGCCGGCATCCCGCTGGTCATCCTGGCCGGCAAGGAGTACGGCTCCGGCTCGTCCCGCGACTGGGCCGCCAAGGGCACCGCGCTCCTGGGCGTCAAGGCCGTCGTCGCCGAGTCCTACGAGCGCATCCACCGCTCGAACCTCATCGGCATGGGCGTCCTGCCGCTCCAGTTCCCCGAGGGCGCCTCGGCGGAGTCCCTGGGCCTGACCGGCGAGGAGACCTTCTCCGTCTCCGGTGTGACCGAGCTGAACGACGGCACCACGCCGCGCACGGTGAAGGTGACGACGGACACCGGTGTCGAGTTCGACGCGGTCGTCCGCATCGACACCCCCGGCGAGGCGGACTACTACCGCAACGGCGGCATCATGCAGTACGTGCTGCGGTCGCTGATCCGCAAGTAAGCGTCGCTGCCGAGAACGTCGGCGGGCCGCACCCCCTGTCGTGGGGTGCGGCCCGCCGGCCGTTCCGTGCCGGGGCCGGCTTGGCGATCGCCGCCTCGGGCGACGAGCCGGTGCCGGCGCCTTCACCCCCCGGCGGGCGCGCCGGACGGGCTCCCGGCCGACAGCAGTTCCACCTCCGCGAGCCTCGTCGTCGTGCCGCCCCCGGTGGGCACGAGGCGGTAGTGCGCGTACGAGCCGGGACGGGCGACCGTGAAGACCCGGGTCTGCCGGTCCCAGGAAAAGGTCTCCCCGGCGCGTTTGTCGAGGTCCGTCCACGTCGAACCGTCCGCCGACCCCTGCAGCACCCACCCGGTGGGCGCCTTGCCACGGTCCGACGAGGTGAGGGTGTACTGGGCGGCGCGGTGGGCGGTGGAGGGCACCGGGAGGTCCGCCGACGTTCCGAGGGCGGCATCCGTGTCGGAGGTGTTGTCCAGGAGCGCGGAGCCGCCCGGTTCGGTGATGTCCCTTGCGGGGGACGGGGCTCGGTCGCCCTTGGTGAGAGAGGTCGGCCCGGCGTTCCTGCCGCTGCCCCACGCCGAGGGCTTCGGTCCCATGGCGAAGTCGAGCACGGCACCGCGGGAGAGCACCGAGTGGGGCAGCGCGGTGGAATTCCAGGGTTTTCCGTTGACCTTGAGCCCCTGCACATAGACGTTGCGGGCGCTGTTGCGAGGGGCGTTGACGACGAGGTCGCGGCCGTTCTCGAGGTGGACGGTCGCCTTGGTGAAGAGCGGGGAGCCGACCGCGTATTCGCCCTGGCCCATGACCAGGGGATAGAAGCCCAGCGCGCCGAAGACATACCAGGCGGACATCTCGCCGTTGTCCTCGTCGCCCGGATATCCCTGGCCGATTTCGCTGCCCAGGTAGAGGCGGGAGAGCGCCTCGCGGACCTTTTGCTGGGTTTTGTAGGGCTGTCCGGCGGCGTCGTAGACGTAGGCGATGTGGTGCGACGGCTGGTTGCTGTGGCCGTACATGCCCATGCGGGTGTCGCGGGCCTCGGTCATTTCGTGGATGACGTCACCGTAGGAGCCGGCGAATTCCTTGGCGGCGGTTTCGGGGGTGGCGAAGTACGCGTCCAGCTTTTTGGCCAGCGCGGACCGGCCGCCGTAGAGGTCGGCCAGGCCGCGGGTGTCCTGGGGGGCGGTGAAGGCGTAGGTCCAGGCGTTGGTCTCGGTGTAGTCGTTGCCCCAGACGCGGGGGTCGAACGCGTCCGGCGTCAGCCGCCAGTTGCCCTTGGCGTCCCGGCCCTGGAAGAAGCCGACCCGGTTGTCGAAGAGCGTGACGTAGTTCCGGGCGCGGTGCAGAAAGTATTCCGACTCTTCCTGGTAGCGCCGCTTGTGGGTCTTCTCGTACAGCGCCTTGCCCATGCGGGCGATGCCGAAGTCGTTGAGATAGCCCTCCAGGGCCCAGGACATTCCTTCGCGGGTGTCGGTGCTCGTATAGCCGAGGAAGGGCGAGGTGTTCATGCCCTTGCGGCCGACGCCGGGGCTGGGCGGCGCCACGGTGGCGTTCTTCACGGCCGCTTCATAGGCGGACTCGGCGTCGAATGCCACGCCCTTGGCATAGGCGTCGGCGAAGGCCACGTCGGAACTCGTACCGGTCATCAGGTCCGCATAGCCGGGGGAGGACCAGCGGGAGATCCAGCCGCCGTCCTTGTACTGCTGGACGAATCCGTCGACCATTTTCCCGGCGCGTTCCGGGGTGAGCAGGGAATAGGCGGGCCAGGTGGTCCGGTAGGTGTCCCAGAAGCCGTTGTTGACGTAGATTCCGCCGTCGACGATTTTCGAGCCGGTGCGGGTGGGGGTGTCCGGGCCGGTCGCCGGGGAGAACGGGCTGGCGTACCGGGTGCGGGAACCGACCTTCTCGGAACCGGAGTTGGGGTAGAGGTAAAGGCGGTAGAGGTTGGAATAGAGGGTGGTGAGCTGGTCCCGGCTCGCGCCCTCGACCTCGATGCGGCCCAGGAGGCTGTCCCACTGGGACCGGGCGCGGTGCTCGACGGTGGAGAAGGGCGTGGCGGCCGGGATCTCCCGCGTCAGGTTCGCCTTCGCCTGGTCCACGCCGATCAGGGACGTGGCGATGCGCAGGGTGACGGTGCGGTCGGCGCCGGGCTTGAAGCGGAGATAGCCGGTGACGTCCTTTCCGCCCCCGCCGTCGAGCTTGCCGCCGCCGGTGACGGGCGCGTCGAAGGTCCCGTAGACGAAGAGCCGGGTGGCGCCGACGGACAGGCCGCTCTTGACGTCGGAGAAGCCGGTGACGATGCCGCGCTCGGTGTCGAGGGTCAGGCCGCCCTTGTTGTTGACGTTGTCGAAGATCAGGCTCGCGCTGTCGCCGGGGAAGGTGAAGCGCATCAGCGCGGCGTGGTCGGTGGGGGTGATCTCCGCCTTGAGGCCGTTGTCGAAGGTGACGCCGTAGTAGTGCGGGTGCGCGGTCTCGTTGGCGTGGTGGAAGGGGAGGGCGCGGGCGGTGCGGGAGGCGTTCGGGGTGCCGGCCGCGGTGGAGGGCATGACCTGGAAGGTCTGGCGGTCGCCCATCCAGGGGCTGGGCTCATGGCTGGCGCTGAAGGCCTGGAGGGTGGGGAGGTTGTCGGCGTTGTTCTTGCGCGCGTACTCGTAGAGCCAGTCGGCGGAGCCGGCGTTGGTGACCGGGGTCCAGAAGTTGAATCCGTTGGGGACGGCGGTGGCGGGGAAGGTGTTGCCGCGCGAGAAGCTGCCGCTGGAGAGGGTGCCGCGGGTGGTGAGGGCGTAGTCGGAGAGGTGGCGGAGCCGCTTGTCGGGCGGTTCGGGGGCGAGGGAGATGTCGTCGAGCCAGCCGCGGAAGGCGGGCGTGGCACGCGGGGCGCTGGGCGCGTCGTAGGCGATCAGGATGCGGTCGATGGTCTTGCCGGCGGCGACGGCGCCGATGCGCGAGGTGCGGTTGTTCCACTGATTGGCGTAGAGGGTCTTGGCGGCGGCCTGGCCCTGCGGCGTCAGCGGGGCGCCGTACTGGTCGACGGCGTGCAGATCGCTGAGGTAGGTGCCGTCGGTGAAGGCCAGGTCCACGGCGGCATGGGTCGCGGGGTAGGAGAGGTCGGTGCCGGCCATCTCCGGGAAGAGCTTGTAGGAGAGGGAAGTGGCCGCCGTGACAGGGATGTTGACGTCGAAGAGCTTGTTGTACGCGTAGCCGCGGCCGGCGGCGGTGTGGGTGCCGGCGTAGCGCAGGGCGTGGGTGCCGGTGAATCCCGCGTGCGGCTTGGCGGTGGGGGAGTCGGCGGGGCCGCTGTCGGGGCGGCTGGTCATGCCCGGGGCCGCGGGGGCTTCCTCCGGGCTGACGCCCGAGGCCCGGGGCCTGCCGTCGGGGCTGGTCTCGGCGGTGTCGGTCCAGGTCGGCGGCGGGTCGCCGGGTTCGAACGAGGAGTGGAACTCCGTTGCCGAGGGGGGCTTGCGGGGCGGCGCGGCCTGGGCCGGCCCGTGCGCGGTGAGGATGAGCAGAGCGGCCGCCGCGAGGGCGGCGGGGCGGGTGAACCCCCGCGGTGGACGGTGCCGGTGTCTGAGCCGCACGGTGAGCCCTCTCAACGCGGTTGACATCGTTGTCAGTTGGTGGCGCCGGAATACGCAGGGAGGAGTGGGGAGGAGCAGAGATAAGTAAGGGGGGTGGGGGGATTGGTGTCAAGGGTGCTGTTGCGGTCGGTGGGTCGCCGTCCCGGCCGGGCGAAGCGGCGTGTCGGCCGAGGAGGTATCCGCCTGCATGCCGGAGAGGTCTCAACTAGGGAAAGACGCCGCCCAACCCTGCATTCGATCTTGCCCCTTCGGCCGGAAGTGGACTATACCTGTCGGCATCCGAGCGGCCGGGCGACCGCGCCGTGGATCCGGGGGAGTACGGGGGAATGGATGATTTCCCTCCGCCTCCCTAGCGCGTATCCCGCGCGTCCGGTGCACATCCCGTACAACTCAGCTTCATCTGACCTGCGGTGCCGGGGTGGCTCCGGTACACCGCCTGAGTCCTGAAGAAGGCGAGGACTTGAGCATGGGATCCACCTCAGAATTCAACCGTCGCGATCTGGTCAAGCGGGCAGCGGCCCTGGGGATCGTCGCCGTACCGGCCCTGAGCATGCTGTCGGCGTGTGCCGGCGCTTCCAGCGGAGACGGTGACAAGGTCGCCAAGGGAAAGAAGACGGGGAAGAATCCACTGGCCGTCAATGAGTCCGCCGGGCTCGACGTCGTCATCTTCGACGGTGGATTCGGCGACAAGTACGCCAAGGACGCCCAGGCCGAGTACATCAAGGCGTTTCCCAAGGCCGACGGCAAGGTCAAGCTCTCCTCGACTCAGAAGATCCAGTCGACGCTT
The DNA here is from genome assembly GCF_044544985.1 of Streptomyces sp. NPDC053427. NCBI lineage: Bacteria > Bacillati > Actinomycetota > Actinomycetes > Kitasatosporales > Streptomycetaceae > Streptomyces > Streptomyces sp. NPDC053427. Next base: position 119,513 of record NZ_JBITYA010000016.1, read on the forward strand.
CAGCCGCGTTTCAACGGGGGAAATCCGCCCGATCTCGTGGACAACTCCGGTGCCGAGCAGATGGATTTCGGCACCTTGGTCGCCAAGGACCAGCTGACCGATCTGACAGCGCTGCTCGACGCCCCCTCGGTCGACGACCCGAACAAGAAGGTGCGCGACACGCTGCGTCCCGGCGTCATCGAGATGGGGCAGTTCGGCAGTAAGGAAACATGGATCCTTTACTACGCGTACACGGTGTACGGCGTGTGGTACTCCAAGGGGAATCTGCAGAAGCTGGACGCGGAATACCCCGAAACCTGGGACGACATGCTCGCGCTGTGCGCCAAGGCCAAGAAGAAGGGCATCGCGGGCTGGACGTACCCGGGTAAGTACCCCTACTACCTCCCCTTCAGCCTCTACCCGTTCATCGCCAAGATCGGTGGTGCGGAGGTGCTCCGGCGGATCGACAATCTGGAGCCGAACGCCTGGAAGGACCCGGCGGTCAAGGCGGCCTTCGAGGCCTATTACGAGCTCTACAAGAAGGGGTACGTCCTCAAGGGCTCGCCCGGACTCGACCACCTGCAGTCGCAGAACGCGTGGGCCGACGGCAAGGCGCTGTTCATTCCCAACGGCTCCTGGGTGGAGAACGAGTCGGCCAAGCAGATCGCGAAGAATCCGCATTTCGACCTCGCGGTCGGCGCGCCGTCCAGCCTCTCCAGCTCGGACAAGATGCCGTACGGCACGATCTGGGCCTCGGGCGGCGAGCCGTACATCGTGCCGAAGGCGGCGAAGAACGCCGAGGGCGGTATGGAACTGCTGCGCATCATGCTCAGCAAGAAGTCCTCGCAGAATTTCATCAAGCAGGTCTCGTCGCTCACCTCGCTCAACGGCGGCACCGAGGGCCTGACCCTTCCGCCGGGACTGGCCTCGGCGCAGGCGGTGCTGCAGAAGGCCGGCTCGAACATCGTCAATCCGCGGCTGCAGGACTGGTATGTGGCGCTTCAGAAGGAGCGGATCGGGGTCGGTGCGCTGGGCGAGATGATGGCCGGCCGGATGACGCCGGACGAGGCCATAAAGAAGATCCAGAAGTACGCGGACGACACCCGCGACGACTCCAGTGTCAAGAAGTACAAGCGCTGACCGATGAGTTCGTGGGGGCATTTCCCCGGCTGACGACGGGGGCACCCCACCCGGCGTGGGCCGGGGGCGCGTCACCGGCAGCGGCATCTTCCCCCACGCTCGGCTCGTCCCCCACGCGCGGGAAGCGCCCCCATGGAGAGAACGGGATCGGTAGGCATGCAACACGGTAAATACCGTTTCATCGCGGGGTTCTTGGCCGTCCCGCTGGCGATTTATGCGATCTTCGTGATCTCGCCGTTCGTGCAGGCCATCTACTACTCCTTCACGGACTGGACCGGCCTGAGTCCGGACATGAAGATGGTCGGCTTCGACAATTACGTCCGGCTCTTCAAGGACGACGTCTTCTGGTCCGCCGTGGGCAACAGCGTCACGCTGCTGCTTCTGCTGCCGGTGGTGACGCTGTCGCTCGGGCTCTTCTTCGCCTTCATGCTCAATGTCGGCGGCCGCCGGCGGAAGAAGGCGGTGATCGGCGGCGTACGCGGCTCGGGTACGTACAAGATTCTCTATTTCTTCCCGCAGGTGCTGTCCGTCCCGATCGTCGCCCTGCTGTTCCAGTTCGCCTACAACCCGGAGAGCGGCGCGCTCAACGCGTTCTTCAAGGCGATCGGTCTGGACAATGTGCAGCCGGACTGGCTGGGCGATCCCCAGATCGCGCTGTGGTGCGTGATGGGCGCGATGGTGTGGGCCAACGTCGGCTTCTATGTCGTGCTCTTCTCGGCCGGAATGAGCTCGATTCCGAAGGACTTCTACGAGGCGGCGCTGCTGGACGGCGCGAACCGCTTCAACACGTTCTTCCGGATCACCCTGCCGCTGCTCTGGGACACCGTGCAGACCGGCTGGATCTATATGGGCATCCTCGCCCTGGACGTGTCGGCCTTCGCGTTCGTACAGATCATGAGCGTCGGTCCGGGCGGCCCCGACTATTCCACCGAGGTCCTTCCGCTCTACGTGTACCAGAAGACCTTCCGCGACGGTCAGGCCGGATATGCGACCTCCATCGGCGTTTCGCTGCTGATGGTGACCCTCATCTTCTCGGCCATCGTGATGCGGCTGGGACGACGCGAGCGACTGGAGTTCTGATGAGTGCGCAGACGGATCCCGCCGAGCTGCCGGGCGTCACCAAGGAAGAGCCGTCCGCCGGCCCGTCCGAGCCGCCGCGCAAGAAGCCGGCCCGCGGCAACCGCAGCGAGGGCGGTGCCCTCAATGTCTTTTCGCACGGCGTCCTGGTGATCTGGGGCCTGTTGGTCACCATGCCGCTGCTGTGGGCGGTGGTCAGTTCCTTCAAGGACGACACCGAGATCTTCGGCTCGCCCTGGGGACTGCCGTCGGTCCTGCATTTCGACAACTGGGCGCGGGCCTGGGACAAGGCCAACATGGGCCAGTACTTCCTCAACTCGCTGATTGTGGTGGGGGGTTCGCTGATCGGCACGATGCTGCTCGGGTCGATGGCGGCCTATGTGCTGGCCCGTTTCGACTTCCCCGGGAATCGCTTCCTCTATTTCCTGTTCGTGGGCGGAATGGGATTCCCGGTGATTCTGGCGCTGGTGCCGCTGTTCTTCGTCATGAAGAACATGGCCCTGCTGGACACGTACCACGGCCTGATCCTGGTCTATATCGCCTACTCGCTGCCGTTCACGGTCTTCTTCCTCAGCGGGTTCTTCAAAACGCTGCCCACCTCGGTGGCGGAGGCGGCGCTCATCGACGGGGCCTCGCACACCCGCACCTTCTTCCAGGTGATGCTGCCGATGGCGAAGCCCGGCCTGATCAGCGTCGGGATCTTCAACTTCCTCGGGCAGTGGAACCAGTACCTGCTGCCGACGGTGCTCAACGTCGGCGACCCGAACAAGAAGATGCTGACCCAGGGGCTGGTGGCGCTGGCCGTGAGCCAGGGGTACAAGGGCGACTGGTCGGGGCTGTTCGCCGGCCTGACGATCGCCATGCTGCCAGTGCTCGCGGCGTACATCGTCTTCCAGCGGCAGGTGGTGGCCGGCCTGACCGCCGGCGCGCTCAAATAGCACGCCACGCCGTCCACGCCTACAGGGGCCTCCCGCCGGTTCGCCGCGGGAGGCCCCCGGCGTTCCGCACGGTTCCCCACGCTTTCCCCGTACTTCTCCATGATCTCTTGGCCGCTCAAGGACTTGACGGGAGGCCGCTCAGGCGCGTCAGCTTAGATTCACATGTTGGAGACAGAGCCGGGCCCCGCTGATGTGGCCCAGCCCCAGACGGGAGTGGATGAGTCAATGGAGACTCCGGGGTCGCAGTCCTCGCTGCACCGGGCCAATCTGGAGCGGGTCGTACGGGCGGTACGTATGGCGGGCTCGCTCACGCAGGCGGAGATCGCCCGGAGCACGGGCCTGTCCGCGGCCACCGTGTCCAACATCGTTCGTGAGTTGAAGGACGGCGGGACCGTCGAGGTGACCCCCACCTCCGCGGGCGGTCGGCGGGCGCGCAGCGTCTCCCTCTCGGGCGACGCGGGCATCGTCGTGGGCGTCGATTTCGGCCACTCCCACCTGCGGGTGGCGGTCGGAAATCTGGCCCACCAGGTGCTGGCCGAGGAGGCCGAGCCGATCGATGTGGACGCCTCCGCGGCCGAGGGCTTCGACCGGGCGGAACAGCTGGTCAACCGGCTGATCGAGGCGACGGGCATCGACGCGGGCAAGGTCATCGGCGTCGGCCTGGGTGTGCCGGGCCCCATCGACGTCGAATCCGGGACCCTCGGCTCGACGGCGATCCTGCCGGGCTGGTCCGGTACGAACCCCGGCGAGGAGCTCTCGGGCCGCCTCGGGGTCCCCGTCTACGTCGACAACGACGCCAACCTCGGCGCGCTGGGCGAGCTGGTGTGGGGCGGCGGGCGCGGGGCGGCCGACCTCGCGTACATCAAGGTGGCCAGCGGTGTCGGCGCGGGCCTGGTGATCAGCGGGCAGATCTACCGCGGGCCGGGCGGCACCGCGGGCGAGATCGGGCACATCACGCTGGACGAGTCCGGGCCGGTCTGCCGCTGCGGCAACCGCGGCTGCCTGGAGACCTTCACCGCGGCCCGGTACGTGCTTCCGCTGCTCCAGCCGAGCCATGGCGCGGATCTGACCATGACACGGGTGGTGCAGCTGGCTCGCGAGGGCGACCCCGGCTGTCGACGGGTGATTGCGGACGTAGGCCGTCATATCGGCAGTGGTGTGGCCAATCTGTGCAATCTGCTCAATCCGAGCCGGGTGGTGCTCGGCGGCGATCTCGCCGACGCCGGAGAGCTGGTGCTGGCGCCGATCCGGGAGTCGGTGTCGCGGTACGCGATTCCCAGCGCGGCGCGGCAGTTGGGGATCGTCACCGGGACCCTCGGTGGCCGTGCCGAGGTGCTGGGCGCGCTCGCGCTGGTGCTGAGCGAGATGGGCGATTCGACCCTGCTCGACGGCGCGCAGGGCGGGATCGCACCCGCCATAGCGTGAAAGCGCTGAGTTCACGCAGCTAACACATGGCACCGTTGTCATCTCGTTAAGGATTTACTCCTTGACGGTCGGCTGGCGGCCGAGTTGACTTCCAGCCACCTCGGCCGCAACGACGCGGCCTCGTCAGGGAGGCAACCCCAATGAACGTGTGGACGCGTCGCGTCGTCATAGGCACCGCCGCAGTCTCGATGGCGCTCTCCGTGGCCGCCTGTGGCAAGGCCGGTGACGGCGCCAAGGCCGCCGGTGGTGACGGCAAGACCATCGGTCTGCTGCTGCCGGAGAACAAGACCACCCGCTACGAGACCTTCGACCGCCCGCTGATCCAGGCGAAGATCAAGGCGCTGTGCAGCGACTGCAAGGTGCAGTACAACAACGCCTCGCAGGACACCGAGAACCAGAAGAAGCAGTTCGACGCGCTGATCACCCAGGGCGTGAAGGTGATCATTCTGGACGCGGTCGACTTCAAGGCCACCAAGTCCTGGGTGAACCAGGCGGCCAAGAAGGGCGTCAAGGTCATCGCGTACGACCGGCTGGCCGAGGGCAACCTCTCCGCCTACGTGTCCTACGACAACGAGAAGATCGGCCGTCTGCAGGGCCAGGCGCTGGTCAAGGCGCTCGGGGACAAGGCCAAGGACAGCAATGTCGTCATGATCAACGGCTCGCCCACCGACCCGAACATGCCGTTCTTCAAGAAGGGCGCCCACAGCGTCCTCGACAAGCAGGTCAAGAAGATCGCCTACGAGCAGGACATCCCGGACTGGTCGACGGACGAGGCCAACAAGAAGATGAGCGCGGCCATCGACTCTCTCGGCAAGGACGGCTTCCAGGGCGTCTACTCCGGGAACGACGGCATGGCCGGCGGCATCATCACCGCCCTCAAGAAGCAGGGCGTCGACGTCCCGGTCGGCGGCCAGGACGCCGAGCTCGCGGGTCTCCAGCGGATCCTCAAGGGCGACCAGGCGTTCACCATCTACAAGCAGATCAAGCCGCAGGCCGACTCCACGGCCGAGATCGCGGTCAAGCTCCTCAAGGGCGAGAAGATCGGCTCCCTGACGGACACCAAGGTCGACAGCCTCAGCGGCGAGGTCAAGGGCATCCCCGCCAAGCTGTACGACGCGCAGATCGTGACCAAGGACAACATCGCGTCCACGATCATCAAGGACAAGGTCTACAAGGCCGGCCAGATCTGCACCGACGACGTCAAGAAGGCCTGCGAAGCGGCCGGCATCAAGTAACGCACGCCCCGGGCCCGCGCCGTCCCGTCCCTGGCGCGGGCCCCCTTCACCCCCCTTCGCAGAGCCCCCGCTCTTCGCAGAGCCCCCGCTCTTCGCAGAGCCCCCGCTCTTCGCACCACCATCCCCGCCGTTTGCGACGGCGGCGAAGGAGATGATTCACGTGTCCGCTACGCCTGTGCTGGCGTTGCGCGGAATCTCCAAGCGGTTCGGCGCCGTCCAGGCACTCACGGACGTCACCCTGGAGATCCACCCCGGTGAGGTGGTCGCCCTCGTAGGCGACAACGGCGCCGGCAAGTCCACCCTGGTCAAGACCATCTCGGGCGTCCACCCGGTCGACGACGGCACCATCGAGTGGGAGGGCACGGCGGTACGCATCAACAAGCCGCACGACGCCCAGGAACTCGGCGTCGCCACCGTCTACCAGGACCTCGCGCTCTGCGACAACCTCGACGTCGTCGCCAACCTCTTCCTCGGCAACGAGAGCCGCACCGCCGGCGTCCTCGACGAGATCGCCATGGAGAAGCGCGCCAAGGAGCTGCTGGACACCCTGTCCATCCGTATCCCCAGCGTCCGCATCCCCGTCGCCGCGCTCTCCGGCGGCCAGCGGCAGGTCGTCGCCATCGCCCGCGCGCTGATCGGCGACCCGAAGGTCGTCATCCTCGACGAGCCCACCGCCGCCCTCGGCGTCGAGCAGACCGCGCAGGTCCTCGACCTCGTCGAGCGGCTGCGGGAACGCGGCCTGGGCGTCATTCTCATCAGCCACAACATGGCCGATGTGCAGGCCGTCGCGGACCGCGTCGCGGTGCTGCGGCTGGGCCGCAACAACGGTGTCTTCGATGTCGAGGGCACCTCCCACGAAGAGGTCATCGCCGCCATCACCGGCGCCTCGGACAACGCCGTCACCCGCCGCAAGGCGCGTACGGACATGGTGAAGAAGGAGGCCGGGGCGTGAGTGACCTCAAGAAGGAGCCCGTGGCTGAGACGGCGGCCGAGCCGGTCGGGACGGCCGAGCCGACCGCGACCGCACCCGCCGCCGTCGACCCCCGGCTGCTGGTCCGCGAGCAGGGCCTGGCCGGCTACCTCAACGACTTCAAGCGCCGGGTGCGCGGTGGTGAGCTGGGCTCGCTGCCGGTCGTCATCGGCCTGATCGTGATCGCGGTCGTCTTCCAGCTGAAGAACAGCAGCTTCCTGTCGGCCGACAGCCTCGCCAACATCGGCGTCTACACCTCGGGCCTCGGCATCATGGCCGTCGGCATCGTCTTCGTCCTGCTGCTCGGTGAGATCGATCTCTCGGTCGGCTCGGTGGCGGGCGTCGGCGCGGCCGTCTGGGCCGTGCTCAGCGTCACGCACGGCGTCAACGACTACCTCGCGGTGCTGGTGGCCATCGCCGCCGGTGTCGCCATCGGCACCCTCCACGGGTTCTTTTTCGCCAAGGTCGGCGTGCCCGCGTTCGTGGTGACGCTCGCCGGTTTCCTCGGCTGGAGCGGCCTGCAGATCTGGATGATGGGCCAGGAAGGCTCCATCAACACGCCGAGCGGCAGCCTGGTGGAGAACCTCACCGGCTACTACTTCGAGGACAAGGCCGCCGCGTACGGGCTGGCGCTGGTCGCGGTGCTCGCCTACGCCGGGTCGCTGCTGCTGGACGCCAAGCGCCGCAAGGCCGCCGCGCTGCCCTCGCGGCCGCTCAGCGAGATCCTGCTGCGCACCGGCGTGGTCGCCCTGATCGCCTTCGTGGTCGCCTACGTCCTCAACGAGCCGGCCGGCGCCCGCGGCCTGCCGCTGGCCCTGGTGGTCTTCCTCGCCGTGCTGGTCCTCGCGGACTTCGTGGTGCGCCGTACGACCTACGGGCGGCAGATCTTCGCGGTCGGCGGCAACGCCGAGGCGGCCCGCCGCGCCGGCATCAACGTCAACAAGATCCGGATCAGCGTCTTCGCCATCTCCGGGATGCTCGCCGCCTTCGGCGGACTGTTCATCGCCAGCCTCTCCGGCGGCGCCACCAAGAACCTCGGCTCCGGCAACACGCTGATGAACGTCATCGCGGCGGCCGTCATCGGCGGCACCAGCCTCTTCGGCGGCCGCGGCAAGATCTGGTCCGCACTGCTGGGCATGCTGGTCATCCAGTCGATCCAGCAGGGCCTGAACCTGCTGGGCATGGCCAGCGAGATCCAGTACATGATCACCGGCGCGGTGCTGCTCGCCGCCGTGGTGATCGACTCGGTGTCGCGGCGCACACAGAAGACCGCGGGTCGTACCTGATTCTTTCCGGCGGACCGGCCCCCACCAGGCATACGCCGGTGGGGGCCGGCCCATGCGCGGCGTACGTCCGTTCGGGTGCCTCGGCCAAGTGACATACATCGCCGGGCCCGACCGCCGCCGCCGGAGACGGAACATTAGACTCATCTGATCGGCAAGCTCGACCTACGGCAGCACAAGCAGCAAGGAGGCAGGGGTGGCGTTGCTTTCCCGTATCAGGGGACCGCGCGATCTGGACCGGCTGGAGCCGGAGCAGCTTGAGCAGCTGGCGGGGGAGATCCGTACCTTCCTCGTCGATGCGGTGTCCAAGACCGGCGGACACCTCGGCCCGAACCTCGGCGTGGTCGAGCTGACCATCGCGCTGCACCGCGTCTTCCACTCCCCGAAGGACAAGGTCCTCTTCGACACGGGACACCAGTCCTACGTCCACAAGCTGCTCACCGGCCGCCAGGACTTCACCGGGCTGCGGACCAGGGGCGGCCTGTCCGGCTACCCCTCGCGCGCCGAGTCGCCGCACGACATCATCGAGAACAGCCACGCCTCCACGGTGCTGGGCTGGGCCGACGGCCTCGCCAAGGCCAACGAGGTGCGCGGCAAGGACGACCATGTCGTCGCGGTGATCGGTGACGGCGCGCTGACCGGCGGCATGGCCTGGGAGGCGCTCAACAACATCGCCGCCGCCAAGGACCGCCCGCTCGTCATCGTCGTCAACGACAACGAGCGCTCCTACGCCCCGACCATCGGCGGCCTCGCCAACCACCTCGCCACGCTGCGCACCACCGACGGCTACGAGCGCTTCCTGGCCCGTGGCAAGGACCTCCTCGAGCGCACGCCCGTCGTCGGCAAGCCGCTGTACGAGACCCTGCACGGCGCCAAGAAGGGCCTGAAGGACTTCATCGCGCCGCAGGGCATGTTCGAGGACCTGGGCCTGAAGTACGTCGGCCCGATCGATGGCCACGACATCGAGGCCCTGGAGTCCGCGCTGGCCCGCGCCAAGCGGTTCAACGGCCCGGTCATCGTCCACTGCCTCACCGAGAAGGGCCGCGGCTACAAGCCCGCCGAGCAGGACGAGGCCGACCGTTTCCACGGCATCGGCCCGATCCACCCGGACACCGGCCTGCCGGTCAAGACCGCGGCGGCCAGCTGGACCTCCGTCTTCGGCGACGAGATGGTCAAGCTCGGCCGGGAGCGCGCGGACCTCGTCGCGATCACCGCCGCGATGCTCCAGCCGGTGGGTCTGAAGAAGTTCGCCGAGGCCTTCCCGGACCGCATCTACGACGTCGGCATCGCCGAGCAGCACGCCGCCACCTCGGCCGCGGGCCTGGCCACCGGCGGCGTCCACCCGGTCTTCGCCGTCTATGCGACGTTCCTGAACCGGGCCTTCGACCAGGTCCTGATGGATGTCGCGCTGCACAAGTGCGGTGTGACCTTCGTCCTGGACCGGGCCGGTGTCACCGGCGACGACGGCGCCTCGCACAACGGCATGTGGGACATGTCCATGCTCCAGGTCGTGCCCACGCTGCGGCTCGCCGCGCCGCGCGACGCCGAGCAGCTGCGCGCCCAGCTGCGCGAGGCCGTCGAGGTCAAGGACGCGCCGACGGTGCTGCGCTACTCCAAGGGCGTCGTCGGACCGGCCGTGCCCGCCGTCGGCAAGGTCGGCGGCATGGACGTCCTGCGCGAGAGCAAGGCCGACCGGCCCGACGTCCTGGTGGTCTCCGTGGGCGCCCTCGCCCCGATGTGCCTGGAGATCGCCGATCTGCTCGACAAGCAGGGCATCTCCACCACCGTCGTCGACCCGCGCTGGGTCAAGCCGGTCGACGCGGCGCTGCCGGGTCTCGCCGCCGAGCACCGGGTCGTCGTCACCGTCGAGGACAACATCCGCTCCGGTGGCGTCGGTTCGGCCGTCGCGCAGGCGCTGCGGGACGCCGGGGTGGACCTTCCGCTGCGCGACTTCGGCATCCCCGAGCGGTTCCTCGACCATGCCTCCCGCAAGGAGGTCATGGCCGAGATCGGGCTCACCGCACCGGACATCGCCCGCCAGGTGACGGGGCTCGTCGCCCGGATCGACAACCGTGCCGGCGGCGCCGCGGAGTCCGTCGACGTCGCGGAGCCCGTCCAGGCGGCGGACGAGCGGACCGCCGAGGTCGCCCGCGACTGATCCGCCCCGAGGCGGCACGATGGGCCGGCCGGACACTCGTACGGGTGTTCCGGCCGGCCCATCGGCATACCCGCCGTCACACCCCATCGGGTGAATCACCGCCGTGCGAAGGCCCGCCGACACTGACTGTTTCTCCCCATTGCGGAGACTCGGTCAGTTCAGGAGAGTTGCGAGGGTCGTCCAGGCGGAGGTTCGCCCATGAGCACACAGCACGGCACAGGGAAAGTTTCGCGCCGCGATCGCGGCATGTTCCGGACGAAGACTGTGGAGCAGTCGATCCAGGACACCGAGGAGCCGGAGCACAGTCTCAAGAAGTCCCTCTCAGCGCTCGATCTGACCGTCTTCGGCGTCGGTGTCGTCATCGGCACCGGCATTTTCGTCCTCACCGGCAAGATCGCCAAGGAGCAGGCGGGGCCCGCCGTCGCACTCTCCTTCGTCGTCGCGGGCGTGGTCTGCGCGCTGGCGGCACTGTGCTACGCCGAATTCGCCTCCACCGTCCCGGTCGCCGGATCCGCCTACACCTTCTCCTACGCCTCCCTCGGGGAACTCCCTGCCTGGATCATCGGCTGGGACCTGATCCTCGAACTCGCCCTGGGCTGCGCGGTGGTCGCCGTCGGCTGGTCCGGCTATATCCGCTCGCTGCTGGACACCGCCGGCTGGCATCTTCCCGCGGGCCTGTCCGGCACCCACGAGGGAGTGTTCGGCTTCGACCTCCTCGCCTGCATCCTGGTCCTGGCCCTGACCGGCATCCTGGTGCTCGGGATGAAGCTGTCCTCGCGGGTGACGGCCGTGGTCGTCGGCATCAAGGTCACCGTCGTCCTGCTGGTCATCATCGCCGGAGCCTTCTTCATCAGCGGCGCCAACTACGAGCCGTTCGTGCCTCCGAGCCGGCCCAACTCGGGCGGCGGCGGGCTGGCCGCGCCGCTGGTCCAGCTGCTGTTCGGCTTCACCCCGTCCAACTTCGGCACCATGGGCATCTTCGCCGCGGCGGCCGTGGTCTTCTTCGCCTTCATCGGCTTCGACATCGTGGCCACCGCCGCCGAGGAGACCCGCAACCCGCAGCGCGACGTGCCGCGCGGCATCCTCGGCTCGCTTGCCATCTGCACGCTGCTCTACGTCGCCGTCTCCGTCGTCGTCACCGGCATGGAGAAATACAGCAGACTCTCCACCGACGCCCCGCTCGCCGACGCCTTCAAGGACCTCGGCCACCCCTTCTACGCGGACATCATCAGCTTTGGCGCGGCCGTCGGCCTCACCTCGGTCTGCATGATTCTGCTGCTCGGCCAGAGCCGGGTGTTCTTCGCGATGAGCCGGGACGGCCTGATGCCGCGGATCTTCTCGCGCTCCCACCCGCGGTTCGGCACTCCGTACCGGGCGACCGTCCTGCTGGGCGTCATCGTCGCCATCGCTTCCGGCTTCACCTCCATCGACGTTCTGGCCGAACTGGTCAACATCGGCACCCTGTTCGCGTTCGTCGTGGTCGCCATCGGCGTCGTCATCCTCCGCCGCTCCCGCCCCGACCTCCCCCGCTCCTTCCGCACCCCGCTCGTCCCGTTCGTCCCCGCCCTGTCCGTGCTCGCCTCGCTGTGGCTGATGCTCAACCTGCCCGCCGAGACCTGGGTCCGCTTCGGAATCTGGATGCTGGTGGGGTTCGGCATCTACTTCGTGTACGGGCGCACGCACAGCCGTCTCGGGATCCGCCTGCGTCAGAGGGACCGCGAGGGCCGGCAGGGCCAAGAGGGCACGGAAGGCCAGGAAGGCCAGGAAGGCACGGCCGGCAGCCGCCCGTGAGTCCGGTACGGCGGACGGCCCGGTAGATCCACCCGGCCCGTACGGTCACCCGGCCGTGCGGGCCCCGCTATGTCCGAGGCCCGCCCCGTCCGCCGCCCCAGACGGCGCGTGGCCCCGTCACCCGCGCCCCCAGCGCCTCGACCCGCCCCCGCAAGGCACGGTCCGCGGTGACCACCAGGCAGTCCCGGCCGGTTCCCTCCGCCGCCACCAGCGCCACGATCCGGTCGTCCCCGCTGCCGTCCGCGGACTCCACCCGCACGCCCTCGACGGACGCCACCCCGCGCGCCGCGCCCTCCACGACCAGCACCATCTCCAGGGGCGGCGCCACCAGCCCCGGAAGCCCGTCGGCGACGTACCGCGGCAGCGCGTCCCGCAGCCGCTCCGCCGCCCCGCGCCGGTCCCGCCACCAACCGTCCGGCACCGAGCCGACAACATTCGCGCCATCGACAACGACCAAGGAATCCATGGCGCCACCCTCCCACGAACGCGAAAGCGCGGACCGGCTCCGCCGAGCCGGCCCGCGCATCGCGCAATCAGTGGTGCACCCTTACGCGGGCACGCTCGCCACGCCCGGGGCCAGGAACTTCTTGCCGGTCACCCGCTCGGAGACGCCCTCGCGGTCCAGGTACGGCGTGATGCCGCCCAGGTGGAAGGGCCAGCCGGCGCCGGTGATCAGGCACAGGTCGATGTCCTGCGCCTCGGCGACGACGCCCTCGTCCAGCATCAGGCCGATCTCCTGCGCGACGGCGTCCAGGACGCGGTCGCGGACCTGGTCCTCCGTCAGCACCGAGTCGCCCTGCTCGAGCAGCGCGGCGACCTCGGGGTCCAGCTCCGGCTTGCCGGAGTCGTATACGTAGAAGCCGCGCTTGCCGGCCTTGACGACCGCCGCGAGGTTCGGGGACACCGTGAAGCGCTCCGGGAAGGCGCGGTTCAGGGTCTCCGAGACGTGCAGACCGATCGCGGGACCGACCAGCTCCAGGAGCACCAGCGGCGACATCGGCAGGCCGAGCGGCTCGACGGCCTTCTCGGCGACCTCGACCGGGGTGCCCTCGTCGATGACGTTCTGGATCTCGCCCATGAAGCGGGTCAGGATGCGGTTCACGACGAACGCCGGGGCGTCCTTGACCAGCACCGCGGTCTTCTTCAGCTTCTTGGCGACGCCGAAGGCCGTGGCCAGCGAGGCGTCGTCGGTCTGCTCGCCGCGGACGATCTCCAGCAGCGGCAGGATCGCGACCGGGTTGAAGAAGTGGAAGCCGACGACCCGCTCGGGGTGCTTGAGCTTCGACGCCATCTCGGAGACGGAGAGCGAGGAGGTGTTGGTGGCGAGGATGGCGTGCGCCGGGGCGACGGCCTCCACCTCCGCGAACACCTGCTGCTTGACGCCGATCTCCTCGAAGACGGCCTCGATGATGAAGTCGGCGTCGGAGAAGCCCTCGGCCTTGTCCAGCACACCGGTCACCAGGGCCTTGAGGCGGTTGGCCTTGTCCTGGTTGATCCGGCCCTTGCCGAGCAGCTTGTCGATCTCGGCGTGGACATAGCCCACACCCTTGTCGACGCGCGCCTGGTCGATGTCGGTCAGCACGACCGGCACCTCGAGGCGGCGCAGGAAGAGCAGGGCCAGCTGCGAGGCCATCAGACCGGCGCCGACGACGCCGACCTTGGTGACCGGACGCGCCAGGCTCTTGTCCGGCGCACCCGCGGGACGCTTGCCGCGCTTCTGCACCAGGTTGAACGAGTAGATGCCGGCGCGCAGTTCGCCGCCCATGATCAGGTCGGCGAGCGCCTGGTCCTCGGCGTCGAAACCGGCCTGGAGGTCACCGCTCTTGGCGGCGGCGATGATGTCGAGCGCGCGGTACGCGGCCGGGGCGGCGCCGTGCACCTTGCCGTCGGCGATGAACTTGCCCTTGGCGACGGCCTGGTCCCAGGCGTCGCCGCGGTCGACCTCAGGACGCTCGACGGTCACGTCGCCCTTGAGGACGTTCGCGGTCCAGATCAGCGACTGCTCCAGGAAGTCCGCGCCCTCGAAGATCGCGTCGGCGATCCCGAGGTCGAAGACCTGCTGGCCCTTGAGCTGCTTGTTCTGGTTGAGCGAGTTCTCGATGATGACCGAGACGGCCTTGTCCGCGCCGATCAGGTTCGGCAGCAGCGCGCAGCCGCCCCAGCCCGGTACGAGACCCAGGAAGACCTCGGGCAGGGAGAACGCCGGGAGCGCCTTCGACACGGTGCGGTACGAGCAGTGCAGACCGACCTCGACGCCACCGCCCATGGCGGCACCGTTGTAGTACGCGAAGGTCGGCACGGCCAGGCCCGCGAGCCGCTTGAAGACATCGTGGCCGCCCTTGCCGATGGCCAGCGCGTCCTCGTGCTTCTTGAGGATCTCGACGCCCTTGAGGTCGGCGCCGACGGCGAAGATGAACGGCTTGCCGGTGAGGCCGACGCCGACGATGCTGCCGTCCGCGGCCTCCTTCTCGACCTGGTCGATCGCGGCGTTCAGGTTCGCCAGCGAGCCGGGGCCGAAGGTGGTCGGCTTGGTGTGGTCGAAGCCGTTGTCCAGCGTGATCAGCGCGAACTTGCCCGCGCCGTACGGCAGGTCGAGGTGGCGGACGTGCGCCGACGTGACGACCTCGTCGGGGAACAGCGCGGCCGCGCCCTTCAGGAGTTCGGTGGTGGTGGTGCTCACTTGCTGCCTCCGGCGTCCTTGTGGTTCGGGTTCTCCCAGATGACCGTGGCGCCCATGCCGAAGCCGACGCACATGGTGGTCAGGCCGTAGCGGACCTCCGGCTGCTCCTCGAACTGGCGGGCCAGCTGCGTCATCAGCCGGACGCCGGAGGAGGCCAGCGGGTGGCCGAAGGCGATGGCGCCGCCGTACTGGTTGACGCGCGCGTCGTCGTCGGCGATGCCGTAGTGGTCGAGGAAGGCGAGCACCTGCACGGCGAACGCCTCGTTGACCTCGAAGAGGTTGATGTCCTCGATGGAGAGCCCGGCCTTGGCGAGGGCCTTCTCCGTCGCGGGGATCGGGCCGTAGCCCATGACCTCCGGCTCGACGCCCGCGAAGGCGTAGGAGACGAGGCGCATCTTGACCGGGAGGTTGTTCTCCCGGGCGAAGTCCTCGGAGGCGATGAGGGAGGCGGTGGCGCCGTCGTTGAGACCCGCGGCGTTACCGGCCGTGACCCGGCCGTGCGTACGGAACGGGGTCTTGAGGCCCGCCAGGTTCTCCAGGGTCGTCCCCGGGCGCATCGGCTCGTCCGCCGTGACCAGACCCCAACCGGTCTCGCCCACCTCGGCGTTGGTGTTGCGCACCGAGATCGGGACCAGATCCTGCTGGATCTTCCCGTTCGCGTACGCCTTCGCCGCCTTCTCCTGCGAGCGCACGGCGTACTCGTCGGCGCGCTGCTTGGTGATGTGCGGGTAGCGGTCGTGGAGGTTCTCCGCGGTCATGCCCATGAACAGGGCCGACTCGTCGACGAGCTTCTCGGACACGAACCGGGGGTTGGGGTCGACGCCCTCGCCCATGGGGTGGCGGCCCATGTGCTCGACACCGCCCGCGATGACGGCGTCGTACGCGCCGAAGGCGATGGAGCCCGCAGTGGCCGTGACGGCGGTCAGCGCACCGGCGCACATCCGGTCGATGGAGTAGCCGGGCACGGACTGCGGGAGGCCCGCAAGGATGCCGGCGGTACGGCCCAGGGTCAGGCCCTGGTCGCCGATCTGCGTGGTCGCGGCGATGGCGACCTCGTCGATCTTCGCGGGGTCCAGGTCCGGGTTGCGGCGCAGCAGCTCCCGGATGGCCTTCACGACGAGGTCGTCGGCGCGGGTCTCGTGGTAGATGCCCTTCGGGCCCGCCTTGCCGAACGGGGTGCGGACGCCGTCGACGAAGACGACGTCCCTAGCGGTACGAGGCACGTTGGCTCTCCTCCAGGTGCGGGATGGCACTGCTGCGGGGCGCCCCCAAGGACGCTTCCCACCCACATGCTACTTACGGGTAACCAGGCTGCACACCCCCACCGCCGGGAGCGGTGAACATCACACCGGATGGCGGTGCCTCGCGCGGTGTGTCCGGCCGCGCAAAAGGCCCCGGCCGCGTGCTCTCGCATGCGGCCGGGGCCTGTGGTTGCCGGGTCGTCGCTGGTCAGCCGCCGTTCGTCAGCAGTGCCTCGGCGAGGACCGGCGCGACCTGCTCGATCTGCCAGGCGCGGGCGCCGTGCCCGGCCAGCACCTCGGCGACGGCCTCCCGGGCGGGCTCGGCCGGCGGTTCCCAGCACAGCCGGCGCACCGTGTCGGGGGCGATCAGATTCTCCTGCGGGAGGTTCAGGCTCTCGGCGAGCGCGGTCACCGCCGCGCGGGCGGCCGACAGCCGGGCCGCCGCGGCCGGGTCCTTGTCGGCCCAGGAACGGGGCGGCGGCGGGCCGTTGAGCGGCTGGCCGGGCTGCGGCAGCTCGCTGTCCGGCAGCGCCCGGGCGCGGTCCACGGCGGCCTGCCACTGCTCCAGCTGACGGCGGCCCATCCGGTGCCCGAAACCGGGCAGCGCGGCCAGCGCGTGGCTGTTCGGCGGCAGATTCAGCGCCGCCTCCACGATCGCGCCGTCGCCGAGCACCTTGCCCGGCGAGATGTCGCGCCGCTGGGCGACCTGGTCCCGGGCCGTCCACAGTTCCCGTACGACGGCCATCTGACGGCGCCGGCGGACCTTGTGCATGCCGGACGTGCGGCGCCAGGGGTCCTTACGGGGCGGCGGCGGGGGAGCGGCGGCGATGGCCGCGAATTCCTGCCGGGCCCACTCCAGCTTCCCCTGCCGCTCCAGCTCCTCCTCCAGCGCATCGCGCAGATCCACCAGCAGCTCGACGTCGAGCGCGGCATAGCGCAGCCAGGGCTCGGGCAGCGGGCGGGTGGACCAGTCGACGGCGGAGTGGCCCTTCTCCAGGGCGAAGCCGAGGACGTTCTCGACCATCGCGCCGAGGCCGACCCGGGCGAAGCCGGCCAGCCGTCCGGCCAGCTCGGTGTCGAAGAGCCGGGTGGGGACCATCCCTATGTCGCGCAGACACGGAAGGTCCTGGGTGGCGGCGTGCAGTACCCACTCGGCGTCGCCGATGGCCTCGCCGAGCAACGTGAGGTCCGGGCAGCCGACCGGGTCGATCAGCGCGCTGCCGGCGCCCTCGCGGCGCAGCTGGACGAGGTAGGCGCGCTGGCCGTAGCGGTAGCCGGAGGCCCGCTCGGCGTCGACGGCGACCGGTCCGCGGCCCGCCGCGAAGGCCGCGATGACCTCGGCGAGCGCCGTGTCGTCGGCGGTCACCGGGGGGATGCCCTCGCGGGGTTCCAGGAGCGGGACCGGCGCCGGTCGGGGGTCCGGAGGAGCGTCTCCGGATGCTCGCAGTGTCGTGTCTGCTGCGGTCTTTTGGGCGTCGGTCACCAGTCAAGGGTATCTGTGTATGCACGTCGCCCGTCGAGGGAACGTTCCCTCGACGGGCGCGATGGTCGGGTGAAGGGGTCAGTGGATGATGCCGGTGCGCAGCGCGACCGCCACCATTCCGGCCCGGTCACCGGTGCCGAGCTTGCGCGCGATACGGGCGAGGTGGCTCTTGACGGTCAGCGCCGAGAGCCCCATCGAGACACCGATGGCCTTGTTGGACTGGCCCTCCGCAACCAGCCGCAGCACCTCGACCTCCCGGCCCGACAGCTCGCGGTAGCCACCGGGGTGCCCGGGGGCGCCCGGAGGCCGGCGCTGCATACGGGCCGCGTTGGCGCCGATCGGCGCGGCGCCGGGGCGGCCGGGCAGGCCGAGGTTGGTGCGGGTGCCGGTGACGACGTAGCCCTTGACGCCGCCCGCCAGCGCATTGCGTACCGCGCCGATGTCGTCGGCGGCGGACAGCGCGAGACCGTTGGGCCAGCCCGCGGCCCGTGTCTCGGACAGGAGCGTGAGGCCGGAGCCGTCGGGAAGGTGGACGTCGGCAACGCAGATGTCGCGCGGGTTGCCGACGCGGGGACGGGCCTCCGCGATGGACGACGCCTCGATCACGTCACGTACTCCGAGGGCCCACAGATGGCGGGTGACGGTGGAGCGGACGCGAGGGTCGGCCACGACGACCATGGCCGTCGGCTTGTTCGGGCGGTAGGCGACCAGGCTCGAAGGTTGCTCGAGGAGAACAGACACCGGGCCTCCTGGGGGGAGTGGCGGGGGACGGAAGCCGACTGGGGAGAGCCGGAATGATCCGTGTTGGAAGGGTCACTGACCTCTTCGGCAGCAATCCGGCGGGACTTTAGACTTTGATCACGATTTAGTTAGGGGCAATTCGGGCAAATCGGATGCCTGAGCGATCAAGGGTGAGCAGCGATTGCGCACCGGCCTTCACCAGGGCACGCCAAGACGCCGATCATGCGCGAACATGATCGGCGGTCTTTAAGGCATACCGGCGGCCGGTGTCGGCCCCGTCGGCGGCTCCCGCCCCGGTTCGTCCCGGCGTACGGGAATCAGTGCGGCTGCGGGCCGCGGCGCTGCGGGAGTGCCACCACCCCGCCACGCGGCGCCGTATCGAGCGTGGCCGGCGGCAGGCCCGCCACCTGGCACAGCAGATCGCACCAGGCGGCCAGGTGCGCCGCCATGTCCGGCACCCCGCCCGGCCCCTCCGCCGGCGTCCACGACGCCCGGATCTCGATCTGCGTCGCGGGCTCGCGCGCGGCCAGACCGCCGAAGTAGTGCGACCCGGCGCGGGTCACCGTCCCGCTCGGCTCGCCGAAGTGCACCTCGCGCGCCTCCAGCGCCCCGGTCAGCCACGACCAGGACACCTCCGGCAGCAGCGGATCGGCGCCCATCTCCGGCTCCAGCTCCGCCCGCGCCAGCGTCACCACCCGGAAGGTGCCCTGCCAGGCGTCGTCCCCGTCCGGGTTGTAGAGCAGCACCAGCCGCCCGTCCGCCAGATCGGCATCCTCGCCGTCCGGCCCCGCACCCGGTTCGACGACCGCCGCCTCGAGGGCGTAGGCGAAGGGGGCGAGCCGCTTGGGCGCGGGTGTCGGGTCGATCTCGATCTCCGGCCGCAGCCGTGCCGCGCGGAGCGCCTCGACCGCCTGACGGAAGGGGATCGGGGTCTCGTCCGCGCTGTCCGCGAGGTGTTCTTGAGCCGCAGCCATGCCCGGAAGATTAGGCGGAAGGAGGCTCTCAGCCCGGGAGGACACCCGGTGCGCGCGTCGCCCATTCGGAGGTGTGCCCCCGCGCGCCGTGACGCCCGGACACCTAGCCGAACTGGTAGGTGCCTCCTCGTGCGAAGATTTGGGACGTGAGCGCCAACGAGAGGCCCGCGGGCCAGCAGCAGACCGGTACGTACGACTCGGCATTTCTCAAGGCCTGCAGGCGTGAGCCGGTGCCGCACACCCCCGTGTGGTTCATGCGCCAGGCCGGGCGCTCGCTGCCGGAATACCGCAAGGTCCGCGAGGGCATCGCGATGCTCGACTCGTGCATGCGGCCCGATCTCGTCACCGAGATCACGCTCCAGCCCGTACGCCGCCACAACGTCGACGCCGCGATCTACTTCAGCGACATCGTCGTCCCCCTCAAGGCCATCGGCGTCGACCTCGACATCAAGCCCGGCATCGGCCCGGTCGTCGAGAACCCGATCCGCACCCGCGCCGACCTCGAGCGGCTGCGCACCCTGGAGCCCGGCGACGTCTCCTACGTCACCGAGGCCATCGGCATGCTGGTGCGCGAGCTGGGCAGCACCCCCCTCATCGGCTTCGCCGGCGCGCCCTTCACCCTGGCCAGCTACCTCGTCGAGGGCGGCCCGTCCCGCAACCACGAGCGCACCAAGGCCCTGATGTACGGCGACCCGCAGCTGTGGGCCGACCTCCTGGACCGCCTCGCCGACATCACCGCCGCCTTCCTCAAGGTGCAGATCGAGGCCGGTGCGAGCGCGATCCAGCTCTTCGACTCCTGGGTCGGCGCCCTCTCGCCCGCCGACTACCGCCGCTCCGTGATGCCCGCCTCCGTCAAGGTCTTCCAGGCCGTCGAGGGCTACGGCGTCCCGCGCATCCACTTCGGCGTCGGCACCGGCGAGCTCCTCGGCCTGATGGGCGAGGCGGGCGCGGACGTCGTCGGCGTCGACTGGCGGGTCCCGCTGGACGAGGCGGCCCGCCGCGTCGGCCCCGGCAAGGCGCTCCAGGGCAACATCGACCCGGCCGTCCTCTTCGCCCCCCGCGAGGCCGTCGAGACCAAGGCCCGCGAGGTCCTGGACGCGGCCGCCGGCCTGGAGGGCCACGTCTTCAACCTGGGCCATGGCGTGCTCCCGAACACCGACCCGGAAGCGCTGACCCGGCTGGTCGCGTACGTGCACGAGCAGACGGCGCGCTGACCGGAACTTCGGCGGGCCGCCGGGCGTCGTACGGATCATGAACGCGACGCCCGAGCAGGTCCCCATCGCTTCGGCCCTCCACGAGATCGGCGCGGCACGGGAGCGGCTCGATCGACGGGCCCCGGCCGAGATACCGGATGCGGACGTCCTCGCCTGCGCCCGTGCGCTCACCGCCGAGCCGGCCGGTGAGCGCGCCCACGACGAGGTCTACCGGCTGCTCTCGATGACCCGCTACGTGGCCACCAGAGCGGCCGACGAGGTGGCCGGCGAGGTCGTCGCGGCGCTGCGGGCGGCTGCCGACGCAGTGGACGGCCCGCCGTGCGATCACGCCACACACCCCTACGAGCGCGCCCTCGACACCGCGGACGACGAGGTCGAGCTGGCCGCCGCCGGGCCCGACCCGGCCCACCCCGAGAGCGCGGCGGAATACCGCTGCCCGCACGCCGTCGCGATGTTCGCGCGGATCGCGGCGGAGATCATCGAGCCCGGCACCGTCGAGGGCATCCCCGACCGCGTCCCGGCGTACCTGGAGGACCGCGCCGGCGATTTCGAGATGCTGCTGCACGGCTATCCGAACAGCTCCGAGCCCCAGTACGACCTCGAGACCGTCGTCCCCGAGCACCCCACCAAGGGGACACTCGCCGGGCATGTCGTCCTGATCCGGAGCGCCTGCTGGGTCGTTGCCGAAGGGTCCATCAGCCAGCGGTGGGTGTTCGACCACCTCATCGAGTCGCTGGAGGAGGTCCTGGCGCGGCTGGACGGGGCGTCCTGCGCGCACGCCGACGGCGAACACCCCGAACTCTCGGGCGACGAGGAAGCCGACGCAGCCCTCGGCTACTACCTCCTCACCCCGGGCGGCCGCGCCCGGCTCCGGAAGCAGTACGAGGAGGGCCTGCAGGACGCCCCGCCGGCCGCCTGGACCTGCCCCGTCCTCCTGCGCGACCTCGCCCGGTACACCCACGGCCCCCTCACCGAGGCCCGCCAACGCTTCTTCGGCGAGCGGCGGACGGACCACCTGGATGCCGCATACCTGAACGCCGACGGGGCGTTGGACGTGGCGAAGCCGGCGGCACGGCTGGTGCGCGCCCCGAGGCACGAGAAGTACGCCGAGGATCTCGGGCTGTGGGCCGCCCGCCGCCATGCGCGCGGCACCGGCGACGCCCGCGAACGGCTCTTCCTCTTCCTCGCCGCGGCCCGCAGCCTGGGCAACGCCTACCCGGGTGCGCCGCCGGCCGTCTACCGCCCGATGCGCCCGCTGTTCGAGGAGGCCGTCGCGGCCCCGCTGCCCGAGACCTGCCCGCACGGCGACGACCACCCGGGAGCCGGGGACGACCTGCGCGACGCGGTCGGCGACCACCTCGCCCACCTGTGCGCCCCGGAGACCTTCGCCGCCCCCGAGGGGGCCCTCCCCTTCGACGCCTGGGCCTGTCCCCGCAACCTCGCCCAGGTCGCGGCGTACTGGCTGCAGTGGATGGCGGAGGCCGACGAGGCCGCGGAGGACGGGTTCGGGGACGAGGAGGACGGGTTCGCGGACGAGGAGGACAGGTTCGGGGACGAGGAGGAGTGAGGACCGCTCAGTCCGTCCCCGCCTCCCGCACCGCCGCCACCGCCTTCCGGGCCGCCACCAGGACCGGGTCCCACACCGGGGAGAACGGCGGGGCGTAGCCCAGGTCGAGGGTCGTCATCTGCTCCACGGTCATCCCGGCCGTCAGCGCGACCGCCGCGATGTCCACCCGCTTGCCCGCGCCCTCCCGGCCGACGATCTGCGTCCCCAGCAGCCGCCCCGTACGGCGCTCGGCGAGCATCTTGACGTGCATCGGGCGGGCGCCCGGGTAGTAGCCGGCGCGGCTGGTGGACTCGATGGTGGCCGTGACGAACCGCAGCCCGGCGGCGCGGGCGTGGCGCTCCAGCAGCCCCGTACGGGCGATCTCCAGGTCGCAGATCTTGCTGACGGCCGTGCCGACGACCCCGGGGAACGTCGCATAGCCGCCGCCCACATTGGCGCCGATGACCTGGCCGTGCTTGTTGGCATGGGTGCCCAGCGCGATATGCCGCTCGCGCCCGGAGACCAGGTCGAGCACCTCGACGCAGTCGCCGCCCGCCCAGATGTGGTCATGGCCGCGGACCCGCATCGCGAGATCGGTGAGCAGCCCGCCCGACTCCCCCAGGGGCAGCCCGGCCGCGGCGGCCAGCGTGGTCTCCGGCCGTACGCCCATGCCCAGAACGACCACGTCCGCCGGATATTCGGCGTCCTCCGTGGTCACCGCGCGGGCCTTCCCGGCCGCATCCGTCAGCACCGCGGTGACCGCCGCGCCGCGCACCGTCTCGATACCCAGCCCGCACATCGCCTCGTGCACCAGCGCGCCCATGTCCGGGTCGAGGGTGGACATCGGATGCTCCCGCGCCTCCAGGACCGTGACCTGATAGCCGCGGTTGATCAGCGCCTCGGCCATCTCGACGCCGATGTAGCCGGCGCCGATGACCACGGCCCGCCGGCCCTCGGTCGCGGCCAGGCCGTCCAGCAGGGCCTGGCCGTCGTCGAGGTTCTGCACGCCGTACACCCCCGGCGCGTCGATGCCGGGCAGCGGCGGCCGTATCGGCCGGGCGCCGGTCGCCAGGACCAGCTTGTCGAAGCCGGTCCACGACTCCTTGCCGCCGTCCGCCAGGTCCCGGGTGCGCACCCGGCCGCCGTCCAGGTCGAGTTCGGTAACCTCGGTGCGCAGCCGCAGATCGATGTCCCGGGCGCGGTGCTCCTCGGCCGTACGGGCGATCAGCGCGTCCGGCCCGTCGACCGCACCGCCGACCCAGTACGGGATGCCGCAGGCGGAGTACGACGTGAAGTGGCCGCGCTCGAACGCGGTGATGGCCAGTTCGCCGGGCCGCTTCAGCCGCCGGGCGTGCGATGCGGCGGACATGCCCGTCGCATCTCCGCCGACGACCACCAGTCGTTCCGCCGCCATGCCGGATGTCCCTTCGCCGGATGCCGCTCAGCCGGGTGACGCCTTGCCGGGTGTCGCCGAGCCTAGCGCTCCAGTACGAGGGCGAGTCCCTGCCCCACGCCGATGCACAGCGCCGCCAGGCCCGTGCCCGAGCCCAGGGCGGCGAGCTGGTGGGCCACCGAGCCCGCGAGGCGCGCGCCGGATGCGCCCAGGGGGTGGCCGATGGCGATGGCGCCGCCCCGGGAGTTCACCACCGAGGGGTCGAGTTCCGGCCACTGGCCGATGCAGCCCAATGCCTGGGCCGCGAACGCCTCGTTGAGCTCGAAGGCCGTCACCTCGGCGAAGGTGCGCCCGGAGCGCTCCAGCGCGCGCCGTACCGCCTCCACCGGGCCGAGGCCGAACAGCTGGGGCTCGACGCCGGTGACCGCGCTGGCGCGGATACGGGCCAGCGGTTCGCGCCCGGTGGCCCGCAGGCCCTCCTCGTCGACCAGGAGGAGCGCGGCGGCCCCGTCGTTCAACGGCGAGGAGTTCCCGGCGGTGACCGTGCCACCGGCCGTACGGAACACCGGCTTCAGCTTGGACAGCGCCTCCAGGGAGGAGGCCTCCCGGATCGTCTCGTCGCGTGCCAGGTCCACGTCCGGCAGCGGCACGACCTCCGCGTCGTACGCGCCCTCCCGCCAGGCCCGCGCCGCCTTCTGATGGCTGGCCAGCGCGAACACGTCCTGCTGCTCGCGGGTGATGCCGTGCCGGTCGGCGATCAGCTCGGCGCCCTCGCCCAGCGCCACCGTCCACTCCGGGGCCATCCGCGGATTGACCATCCGCCAGCCCAGCGTCGAGGAGAACATCTCCTGATGGCCCGCGGGAAACGCCCGTTCGGGCTTGCGCAGCACATAGGGGGCGCGGCTCATCGACTCCACGCCGCCCGCCACCGCGATGTGCGCATCGCCCTGCGCGAGGGCGCGGGCGGCCTGGATGACCGCCTCCAGGCCGGACCCGCACAGCCGGTTGACGGTCACGCCGGGCACGGTGACCGGCAGGCCGGCCAGCAGCACCGCCATCCGCGCCACATTGCGGTTGTCCTCGCCCGCGCCGTTCGCATCCCCGAAGCAGACGTCGTCGATGCGCGCCGGATCGAGGTCGGGGGTGCGGTCCACCAGGGCCTTGACCACATGGGCGGCCAGATCGTCGGGGCGGACTCCGGCCAGGGCGCCGCCGTACTTGCCGACGGGGGTCCGTACGGCATCGACGATGTAGACATCCCGCAGGCGTGCGTCGGTCATCAGGCGCTGTCCTCGCTGTCCCGGCTCGACGGATAGGTGGGGGCGGCGGGCGACGACCGGCAGAAACCGGTCCGAAGATCGTCCGTCGTCGCCCGCCCCGAGTCTTTGCCCGCCGGTGCCCGGTGTCAACGGGTTCCTCGGTCACCTTCCTCCGTCGTCCCGGCCGTCCCGGGCCCACCGGCCTCCCCGGGCGCGTCGGCCTCCTGGGCCCGGCGGGCCGCCGCCGGACCTCCGGCGTCCCGGCCCGCCGCCTTCGGGCCGTCGCCCCCGTCCGCCCGCAGCCGGGTACGCAGCCGCGGCAGCCGCCCGCGGACCAGCCGCCACAGCCCGTACAGCACCGCTCCGGCCGCCGCGAACGGCAGCAGCGCGCCGGTCGCCACCAGCACCCACCGCACCGCCGTCATGAACGCATGCCAGCCGCCGGCGAGCGCGTCCCCGAACGACGTCGGCTCGTCCTTCGGCGTCTTCTCGGGCGTCGCGTCCGGCTGCCGCAACAGCAGCGTGACGGTGGCCATGCCGGTGCGCTCCTTGAGCGACTTCAGCTCGGCCTCCAGCGACTCCAGGTTCGCCTGGCGGCTGCTGAGCTCGGACTCCAGCGAGACGATGTCGCTGATCGACGTCGCCTTCTCCATCAGCGCGCGGACCCGGTTGACGCTCTCGCGCTGCGTCTTGAGGCGGCTGTCGACGTCCACCACCTGATCGGTGACGTCCTTCGCCGAGACCTCACGCGAGACGAGCTTGCCGAGCCCGGCCAGCCGCCCCAGCACCGCGTCGTACTCCTCGGGCGGCACCCGCAGCACGATCCGCGACCGGTCGTGGCCCCCGGCGTCCCGGTCGGTGCTCTCGTCGGCGGCATAGCCGCCCGCACCGTCCACCGCCGCCCGCGCCTTGGCCAGCGCCGCCGGCACGTCCTTGGTCTGCACGGTGAGGGTGGCCGTCCGGATGATCTGGTCCGGGACGACCTTCGCCGCCTTGCCGTCCCGGCCCCTGGTCGCGTCCGTCGCACCGGTGCCGCCCTGCCCGGCGCCCGGCGCCCGTGACGGAGCGACCGCCGCCCCGCCCCCTGCCTTGGAGTCGGCGCTCGCACTGACGCCGTCCGACCCGCTGCACCCGGCCACCGCCAGCGACGCCGCGAGCATGACGCCCGCCGCGGCCCTCCGACCGACCGGCCACCGGCCACCGGCCCCCGCTTCCGCTCGTGATCCCCGTACCTGCCGCATCGGCTGCTCGCCCTCCAAGTGGCTTGATGGTGATGCCGTTTCGACGGCCCCCGGGGGAGCGGGGTTGCCCTCCGCGGATCGCGATCCGGTCACGGTCGTGTCAGTGGGCTCTGAGAGAGTGGAGGCATGAGCGCAGTGCACACCAGTACGGTCCGGCCGCCCGGCAGCGTCGGTCACGTCATCGTCGTCGGCGGCGGCATCTCGGGCCTGGCGGCCGCGCACCGCCTGCTCGAAGGCGGCGCCCGGGTGACCGTCCTGGAGTCGGCGGGCCGGCTCGGTGGCAAGCTGCGCGCGGGCGAGATCGCGGGCGTACGGGTCGACCTGGGTGCCGAATCGATGCTGGCCAGACGGCCGGAGGCAGTGGACCTCGCACGGGCCGTCGGCATCGGCGACCGCCTCCGGCCGCCCGGCACCGCCACGGCCTCCCTGTGGACCCGCGAGGCGCTGCGCCCGATGCCCAAGGGCCATGTGATGGGCGTCCCCGGGGACCTCGCCCCGCTCGCCGCCTCCGGGGTGATCTCCGCGGCGGGGCTGGCCCGTATCAAGGAGGACGCCCAGCTGTCGCGCACCGAGGTCGGCGAGGACGTCGCCGTCGGCGAGTACGTCGCCCGGCGGCTGGGCCGCGAGGTCGTCGACCGGCTCGTCGAGCCGCTGCTCGGCGGCGTCTACGCGGGCGACGCGTACCGCATCTCCATGCACGCCGCGGTCCCGCAGCTCTTCGAGGCCGCCCGCAGCGAGCGCTCGCTGCTCGCGGGCGTACGGGCCATCCAGGCGCGCGCCGCCGCCACCGCACCGGCAGGCGGACCCGTCTTCATGGGCATCGACGGCGGCATCGGGACGCTGCCGGGCGCGGTCGCCGAGGCCGTGCGCGCGGCCGGCGGCGAGATCCGCGACAACTCCGCCGTCCACGCTCTGCGCTGGGCCGACGACGGCTGGCAGGTAGGCGTCGGCGACCGGTCGATCGAGGCCGACGCGGTGGTGATGGCCACCCCGGCGGACGTCGCGGCGCGCCTCCTCCGCCACGACTGCCCGGCCGCCGCCACCGACCTGGACACCGTCGACTACGCCTCGATGGCGCTGGTCACCATGGCTTTCCGCCGCTCGGACCTGGACCGGGTGCCCAGCGGCAGCGGCTTCCTCGTACCGCCCGTCGACGGCCACCGCATCAAGGCCGCCACCTTCGCCAGTCAAAAGTGGGACTGGATCGGCGCCGCCGACCCGGACCTGTTCGTCCTGCGCACCTCCATCGGCCGCTATCAGGACGACGCCGACCTCGAGCGCGACGACTCCGAGCTGGTCGACCTCTCGCTCGCCGACCTCGGCGCCGCCGTCGGCCTGACCGCCCGGCCCGTCGCCGGTACGGTCACCCGCTGGTACGGCGGCCTGCCGCAGTACACCGTCGGCCATCTGGACCGGGTGGCCAGGATCCGCGCCGCCGTCGCCGGGCTGCCGGGCCCGCTGCGGGTGTGCGGCGCGCTCTACGACGGCGTCGGCATCCCGGCCTGCATCGCCTCCGCCCGTACGGCCGCCGACGACATCCTTGGCACCCTGGCGCGGGCCGCCGCCCCGAGCGAGTGAGAATGGACGACATGACAGACGCTTCGACCCCCGCCACCGCTTCCGACAAGACCTCCGAGAAGGCGCCGAACGCCGGCAAAAAGGCGAAGGACCTCAACGAGGTCATCCGCTACACCCTCTGGTCGGTGTTCAAGCTGCGCGACGTCCTCCCGGAGGTCCGCGGCGGCTACGCCGACGAGGTCGAGGAGCTGTTCGCGCAGCTCGCCGCCAAGGACGTCGTGGTGCGCGGCACGTACGACGTCTCCGGTCTGCGCGCCGACGCCGACATCATGATCTGGTGGCACTCGGAGAGCTCGGACGCCCTCCAGGAGGCCTACAACCTCTTCCGCCGCACCCGGCTCGGCCGCACGCTGGAGCCCGTCTGGTCGAACATGGCGCTGCACCGCCCCGCCGAGTTCAACAAGTCGCACATCCCGGCCTTCCTGGCCGACGAGCAGCCGCGCGCCTATGTGAGCGTCTACCCCTTCGTGCGCTCCTACGAGTGGTACCTCCTCCCCGACGAGGACCGTCGCCGGATGCTCGCCGACCACGGCAAGATGGCCCGCGGCTTCCCGGACGTGCGCGCCAACACCGTGCCGTCGTTCTCGCTCGGCGACTACGAGTGGGTGCTGGCCTTCGAGGCCGATGAGCTCTACCGCATCGTCGACCTGATGCGCCATCTGCGCGGCTCCGAGGCGCGGATGCACGTCCGCGAGGAGGTCCCCTTCTACACGGGGCGGCGCAAGCCGGTCTCCGAACTGGTCGCGGGCCTGGCGTAACGAGGCCGGTCGCCGGTCCGGCGTCACGGGACCCGGCCGTCGGTCCGGTCCCACCCGCCGTGCCGCGCAACGCTGCGGGCCGCCCCCCGGGGGACGGCCCGCAGTGCTCTCTTCGGCCTGCGCCGGGTCTATTTCGCCGCGCCCTGCGGCTGCTGGTTCGGCACCGGCTCCGCGCGCGGTGCGCAGCTCGCCGCATGCGCCGGGACCTCGCCGCGCAGCAGATACGCCTCCGTGTAGCGGTTCACGCACTCGTTGGCGCCCAGCGCGATGCCATGGGTGCCCGCACCGCGCTCGGTGACCAGCGTGGACCCGGCCAGCCGCCGCTGCAGCTCCACCGCTCCCGTGTACGGGGTCGCCGCGTCCCGTTCGGCCGCCAGCAGCAGCACCGGGGGCAGCGCGCCGGGCGCCGTACGGATGTCGAGCGGGCCGCGCCGCCTCAGCGCCTCGTCGACCGCCGTCGTCGTCGCATGGTCGAGGGCGCCGTCCAGCCCGTCCCCGGCCCCGACCGGCGAGGCGTCCGAGGCCACCCGGCCGACCGCGGCATCGAGCCTGGCCTCGGCCGACTCCATCCGGTCGGGCCAGAAGGCGCACGGCAGGTTCATCCAGGCGTTGTCCCAGGTCTCGAACGGCGCCGTGCGGGCGACCCGGGTGTTGTCCCGGTCCCAGGTCTCCCAGTCGCGCGGCCAGGACGCATCGTTGCACTCCACGGCGGTGTAGACCGCGTTGGTGTTCTCCTCGGCCTTGGCGTTGGTCGTCTTGGGCAGGGTCTGGGTGGCCATCGGCTTGATGTTGCCGTGCAGATACGCCGAGAGCGACTGGGCGCTGATCGGCCAGTAGGCGTCGTTGTAGCCCGTCTTGAGGAACGCCGACTGCAGCTGGGCGGGCCCGATCTTCCCGTTGATCGGCACCCGGCGTACCCGCTGAATGGCCGTGTCGTACGAGCGCTGCACCGCCTTCGGGGTCGTCCCCAGGCCGTAGGTGGCGTGGTGCCCCGCGACCCAGCGCAGCCAGTCGCCCCAACGGCGCTCGAAGGCGACGTTCTGGTCGAGGTTGTTGCGGTACCAGATCTGCCGGGGGTCGGGGTTGACGACGCTGTCGAAGATCATCCGGCGGATGTGGCCGGGGAAGAGCGTCGCGTAGACGGCGCCGAAATACGTCCCGTAGGACGCGCCCATGAACGTCAGCTTCTGCTCACCGAGCGCGGCCCGCAGCA
Organism: Streptomyces sp. NPDC053427; assembly: GCF_044544985.1. Taxonomy (NCBI): domain Bacteria; kingdom Bacillati; phylum Actinomycetota; class Actinomycetes; order Kitasatosporales; family Streptomycetaceae; genus Streptomyces; species Streptomyces sp. NPDC053427. The sequence goes on from NZ_JBITYA010000016.1 coordinate 148,830, forward strand.
TGTCGAGGTCGCGCGCGTTGTTGAGGGAGTTGTAGAAGGGCAGATCGGCCCCGGCGTTGCGGGCGCAGCCCTGTGCGTACGCCCGCGCCTCGGCGACCTTCTGCCGCTTGAACGCCTCGGTGGGGTAGCGCTGGGTGTCGGTGGGCGCCTTGGTGAACTCCTGCGGGTCCTGGCAGGACAGCGGCGCCGAGCGGCCCACGCCGCGCGGCGCGTAGCCGACGAAGTCATAGGCGCGGGCGGTCCGGCGCCATTTGGGCAGCGCACCGTAGAGCGGGAATTCCATGCTGCTCGCACCGGGTCCGCCGGGGTTGAAGACCAGGGCACCCTGCCGCTCCTCGGGGGCGGTGGCGCGGATCCGGCTGACGGTGAGGGTGATCTTCTTGCCCTTCGGACGCGCGTAGTCGAGCGGCACCGCGAGCTTGCCGCACTGCACGGATGCGGGCAGATGCTCCACGGGCGCGCACCGGCCGAAGACGATGCGCTGCGGCATCGGGGCGGGCGGCTCGCCGGGCGGCGCGGTGGCACCGCCGGCCGGGGCGGTGGCCAGGGCGGTCAGGACCAGCGACCCGATGGTGCCGTACAACGCAAGTGTTCTCACGAGCCGTCCCTTCATGGGGTGCGGGGTGCGTGGCGCACGACGAGAGGCTCGGTGCACTAGGCCGCACGGTGTGCATACAAAAGGGATAGTTGAGCGGGGGGTTCGCGATGTAAAGCACCGGGCACCGGTGTCGGACGCTATGCCCCGGAAGAGTGGAGGGCGGCCCGAAGCGCGGGATCGGCGACCGCGGCCCGGCCGTGTACGGCCAGCGCAGTGAGAGCGGGCCGGGCGTCGGCGGGCTCGCGCCGCCCCAGCAGCCGCTCGCCCGCCGGCGTGGCCCATTCGGGGTAGGGATGGATCTCCGCACGGGCCGTCGCCCAGGTGCCGATGAGCAGAACCAACGGCAGCGCGAACCACACGAGCATCGGCCCGCTCTCGGTCCCGGCCGGTGCCATCCACAGGGCGGCCCCGGCGGTCAGCAGCACCAGGAGGACGGCGCCCGGCAGCCGGCGGACGGCCGCACGGACGCTCGTACGGGCGCCGGCGGGCAGCGCCAGACCCGCGGCGACGAGGCGGTCCGACAGCGCCCGCACCGGGTCGGCGGCGGCGAAGTCGCCCCGTATCGCGGGTATCCGGCGCTGGCCGTCCGGCCCTATCGCGGCCAGGACGGCGCGCTCGACGGCGTCCCGGCCGACCGGGTCGACGACGGAGGCCCAGCCGGTGTGCGCGAGCAGCAGCCGGTGCTGCCGGGCCATCGACACCAGGGCGACATCGGCGAGCCGCTGCGGGCCGCCGGCCAGGTAGGCGGTCTCGTACAGGGTGAGCTCCGGGGGCCGCCGGTCGTCGGCGCCGGGCGGCGGAGGCGAGGCGTGCCCGACGGCGACGGCGGCCCGGCAGACACCGGCGCAGGCCAGACCCGTCGCAATCCAGGCGAGGGCGAGGAAGAGGAGCCACATGGCGGAGGTTCTACGGGACGGCCGGCCGGGACCGCCACGCAGTATCTCAGCATCCGGGCACGGCTCCCGCCGCCGACGGGTCGCCGCGCCCCGGTTCCTCGTCCGCAGGTCAGCTGCTCCCGCAGCCCCCGCCGCCCCCGCACGACGAGCCGCCCCCGCAACTCGAGCCACCGCCCCCGCAACTCGAACCGCCCCCGCCTCCGCCGCAGGACGAACTCCCGCAACCGGACGACGACCCGCCGTCGGAGGAGCCGCACCAGGAGCCGCCGCCCCCGTCGCCGGGGGTGGCCCAGCCGCAGCTGCTTCCGGACGAGCCGGTGGAACCGGTGGAACCGGTGGCCGACGACGAGGCGGCCGCCATGGTGCGCTGAGCCTCCGTCAGCTGCGCCCGCAGCGCCTCGTCCGCGATCAGCGCGGCACCGCCGAGCGCCACCACCATCCCCGCGGCCTGGACGGCATCGCCGGCCGCACTGGGGCGGTTGGCGGCCCGCGCGCTCTTCAGGGCGAAGGTGCCCGCCATCGTGACCCGCCGCCGGAGCGCCAGCTTGCAGACCGAGGCGACGACGACGCCCACGACGAGGACGGGCATGACCGCGAAGACGCTCGGCGCCTCGTGGCCGACCTCGCCGGTGGCTCCCAGGATCGCCAGCAGGAACGTGCCGAAGAACAACACCGCACAGGCCGCCGTCTGGATCCGGGCCATCCGGCGCCAGGTCCTGCCGTTCCGCGGGTGCCGCAACAGCCCTCGGGCGGCCAGCCGGTCGCCGATCGCCTGGACGGGCAGGCTCTGCATGGCGGTGCTGCGCAGCGTGGGCAGCGCCCCACCGGGGGTCCCGGCGACCGCGCTGAGAACGGCGGCCTCCACCGCGTCACGGGAGACCGGCTGCCGTACGGTCACCACGCCCGGGCCGCCGACCGCCAGCCGGCCGTCCTCGTGCATCGCGGCGAGCGCGGTGTCCACCACGCGGCCCGGACCGCCGGCGAGAAACGCGATCTCCCAGACGTCGTGGGTCAGCGAGTCCACCAGCCGGATACGCGGCGTGGCCCGGCGGGCCGTGACCGTACCGATGACGAGCACCAGCGACGAGACGACGACCGCCACGGACACCACCGTTGCGTACGCCATGTCACTCTCCCCGGTGGAGCGCGAGCCGGACCGCACGCACGAGCCGGGACGCGGGCCCGGTGGACGGCGGCTTCGGACCCGCGCGGTCCCGCCACCACTGCGTCAGCTGCCGCCGCGCCTCCGGATCCTCGGGACGGTTGCGGGCCAGCAGATGCCCCGCGAAGTCCAGGGCGTCGTGCCGGTAGCCGCCGGTCATGGGGCGGTGCCGCGCATAGTCGAGGAAGGCGGCCCGGTAGCCGTCGCCGAGGATCTCGGGCAGCTCGGGCGCGACCTTGGCGACGACGGAGGCCCGCTTGGCGGTCAGCGCCCGGCTCTGTACGCCCAGCCGGGTGCGGTCGAAGCCCTCCGGGGCCGGCGTGCCGGCGACCAGCGCGGACAGCAGCGCGGTCTGCGCGAGCGCCAGCCGCTGCCGCGCCGCATCCGTGCCGGACCCCGGCGCGCCCTTGCCGCCGCGCACCACCTCAAGCCGCTTGGACATGACGGGCCTCCTTCAGCACCGTGCGTATCGCGTCCAGCTCGTCCGCCAGCTCCCCGCCCTCGGGGAAGTCCTCGTCCCGCTCCAGCAGCACACCGGGCGGCGTCGTCCGGGCGCAGAGCTCGGCGAGGACGTCGAGCACGGGCTGGGTCACCGGATGCGCATGGCTGTCGTGCCACACGCCGTCCCGCTCCACACCGCCCGCGACATGGACGTAGGCGATCGCCTCCACCGGCAGCTCGTCCAGCGCGACCGCCGGGTCCTCACCCCGGTTCACGTGATTCGTATGGAGGTTCGCGACATCGATGAGCAGCCGCACCCCCGTCCGCTCGACCAGCTCGGTCAGGAACTGGCCCTCGGTCAGCTCCTCGTCGGGCCAGTTGAGCAGCGCGGCGATGTTCTCCAGCGCCAGCGGAACCGGCAGCGCGTCCTGGGCGATCCGTACGTTCTCGCAGAGCACGTCCAGCGCGTCACGGGTGCGCGGCACCGGGAGCAGATGCCCGGCCTCCATCAGCGGCGAGGCGGTGAGCGGACCGCCGGCCCGCACGAACGCGATGTGCTCGGTGACCAGGGGCGCGCCCAGCGCCTCGGCGCGCTCGGCCAGGGCCGTCAGCCGACCCGGATCCGGCCGGTCGGCGCCGCCGAGGCCGAGCGAGACCCCGTGCGGGATGACGGTCGTGCCGCGTTCGCGCAGCTCCTCTACGGCCTGCGGAAGATGGCCGGGGCAGATGTTCTCGGCCACGACCTCCACCCAGTCGACACCGGACAGCCTGGCGATCTCCGAGGCGATTTCCGGCCGCCAGCCGATACCCGTACCAAGGCGCTCCATGGTTCCCCCTCTCCCTCCGTGGTGAGGGTACTCATGGCCACTGACAGCGGGCCGAATCCTGCATCCCCGGTGTTCAGAGGTTGATTTGAGCTTCAGCGGCGGGGGTCGGGAGCGCCCTACCCGCCGTGCGGCAACGCCCGTCGCAGTGCCGGATGGTCGGCGACCACCGTGCAGGACCCCGGGGCGATTTCCGTGAACCCGGCGTCGCGGACCACGGGCAGCCCGCTGCGGGTCAGCGCGTCCCAGGCCGCCGGCTCCGCGGACCGTACGGCCAGCGGGAACCCGGCCGCACGCCAGGCCGCGCGCTCCTCCTCGGACAGCTCCCACCAGGCGAGCTGCGCGCCGTGCCCGGTCTGAGCCATCTCCTTGCCGGCCGACATGTCCAGCTCGGGGTTGAGCCAGAGCACCGGCCGGTCTGCGTCGGGCGCGGCCGGCGGCTCCGGGTCGTCCAGTTCGGTGCCCGACACCTGGAGCCGCGCCAGGTCCTTGGGCCAGCCGTCCAGCGGAACCGGCGGGAAAACCCGCACGTGGGAGCGTTCCCCGGTGACGGTGATGCCCGGCAGGGCCTCGGCCCGCCGCCACTCCGCGCCGCGGGCCCGGCGCACCACCTTGCGGATCCGGGCGTCCTGCCAGTCCCGTACGGCCTGGGCCCACTCGCCCTCGCCGGTCGCCCGCTCGTCCGACAGCAGCACCAGCACCGCCCGCGCCGCCGTCTCCAGCGCGTCCGTACGCGCCGGCGGCTCGGCCCGCTCGATCCGCGCGACCAAAGGCAGCACGAACTGGGGCGCCGTGTCCCTATCGGTCTCCTCGTGGTGGAAGGGGCTGCTGGGGCTGGTGGTATCGGTTCCTGTCACTTGCACCAGTTTGCCAGCCGCCACCGACAGCAGCGACGGGGACGGCCTAGCATCCTGGCCATGAACAGTGACCTCTTCGCTTCGGAGAACATGGCCACGCCGGCCACCGCGCCCGGCATGACGCAGCAGAACGCCAAGTCGATCAAGTACGCGGTGAACGGCGAGTGTTACGCGCGGCAGGGCTCGATGATCGCCTACCGGGGAAATCTGCAGTTCGAGAGGCAGGGCCAGGGGGTCGGCAACTTCCTCAAGCGCGCCGTCACCGGCGAGGGCCTGGCGCTGATGACCGTACGGGGGCAGGGCGAGGTGTGGTTCGCGCACGAGGCCGCCAACTGCTTCATCATGGACCTCACCTCCGGCGACGGCATCACCATCAACGGCCGCAATGTGCTGTGCTTCGACCCGTCCCTCTCCTACGAGATCAAGGTGGTGAAGGGCGCCGGCATGACCGGCGGCGGGCTCTTCAACTCCGTCTTCAGCGGTCAGGGCAAGCTCGGCGTGATGTGTGAGGGCAACCCCATCGTCATACCCGTCTCCGCCCAGGCCCCGGTCTTCGTCGACACCGACGCGGTGGTCGGCTGGAGCAGCTCCCTGCAGACCACGCTGCACCGCTCGCAGAGCATCGGCTCGATGCTGCGTGGCGGCTCCGGCGAAGCCGTCCAACTGCGCCTGGACGGCCAGGGGTTCGTGATCGTGCGGCCGAGTGAGCTGCGTCCGGAGAAGTCCGCGGGGAACTAGCGGGGAGCCGGTGGGAGCCGGTGGGAGCCGGTGGGAGCCGGGCGGGGACCCGGGCGCCGAGCTGAGTCGGGGAAGTGCGGGGTGCGCCGCGGAACCGTGCGCGGAATGTGCGCGGAACGCTGCGGGAACCAAACGGGGCGCGCGGGGAGTTGGGGGAGTGCCGGGTTCTCGGCGACGGGGTGGGGACGGGAAGGTGTCGGGGGTGTCGGGGGGCATGAAGCTCGACGGGGTCGGGCGGCGTTACGGGGTACGGGGACCCTGGGTGCTGCGGGACGTCAGGCTGGAGGTGCCCGCCCGCGCGCTGGTGCGTGTCGAGGGGACCAACGGCAGCGGAAAGTCCACGCTGCTGCGCCTGTTCGCCGGTATCGACCGCCCCAGTACCGGACGCATCACCGGCCGCCCGCGTGCCGCATATGTGCCCGAGCGGTTCCCGACGGCGCTGCCCTTCACCGCCGTCGGCTATCTCACCCACCTGGGGCGGATCCACGGCCTGCGCGGACCCGAGGCGGCCCGGCGGGCCACCGCCTGGCTCGACCGCTTCGGGGCGGCCGGGCACGGCAGCACTCCCCTGGTGGAGCTGTCCAAGGGCACCAGCCAGAAGGTCGCGGTCGCCCAGGCGCTGCTCGCCGAGCCCGAACTCCTCGTCCTGGACGAGGCCTGGACCGGCCTGGACCAGGCGGCGCGCGAGGTCCTCGACCGGGCGGTCGCCGAGCGGGTCGCCGACGGCGGCACCGTCGTCTTCGTCGATCACGACCCGCGCCGCCTGGCCGGCGCCGCCGATGCGCGCTACCACGTCGCCGACGGGCGGCTGATGCCGCGGGAGCGCGGCCCGGCGGAGGAGACGGCGACGGGCCCCCGGGTGATCATCGAGGTCGAGGGCGCGCCGGGCGGCATGCCGCATCACGGGCCCGACCCCGCCGCCCCGCATCTGCCCGGTGCACCGCAGATCTCGGCCGGCTCCGACGGCACGTCCCGGCTGACCGTCGCGGCCGCCCACTCCGACGCCCTGCTCCGTGCCCTGCTCGCCGCGCGCCCGCCCTGGCACATCCGCTCGGTCACCACCGCCCCGTCCGCGTCCGCCCCCGGCACCCCGCACCCGGCCCCCGCCCCCGACCACGGCTTCGACGAGACGGCCCGCTCATGATCGCCCTGCTCCGCTATCAGGCGGCCCTGCTCGTGCGCTCGCACCGCTGGCTGCCGCCGGTCGTCCTCTACGCCGCGTATCTGGCCATCGGCATCCAGGCCGGCGGACCGATCCTCGACGCGTACGGCGTCGCCGCCGCCGGGCTGCTGCCCGTCGCCGTCTGGCTGACCCGGATCTGTGTCACCAACGAGCCCCCGGCCGCCCGCAGCTGCACCGCGGCCGCCGCCGGCCCCGGCCGCGTCCACCTCGCCAGCCTGCTGACCGCGACGTTCACCTCCCTGCTGCTCGCCCTCCTGGGGACGACGTTCGTCGCCCTGATATCCGATGCCCGCTATGCCGGCTCCTCGGCCCCTCGGGTCGAGGTCCCCCTCCTGCCCGCGGCCGGCGCCGGGCTGCTGACCGCGCTGGCCTGTGTGCTGCTCGGCGCGGCGATCGGCGCGCTGTGCAACTGGCCGGTCCTGCGCAGTTCCGGCTCCGCCATACCGGCCGGGCTGCTGGCCGCGCTGCTGCTGCTCGTCCTGGGCGCCTCGCCGGCGAACGCCGCCCTGTCGGGCCTGGTCACCGGCTCCCGGCACGGCACGGTCAGCATCCCGTGGCTGCCGCTCGCCGGGACCGTCCCGATAGCCGTGGCGGCCGTCGCGGCCGCCTGCGCGCTGAGCTCCCGGCGTACCTGACGAGGTGCGTCCGGCGTACGCTCGAGGCCATGCCGGACACCGACCACGCCCACGACCAGCACGTCGACACCAGCTACTGCGCCGCTTCCGCCGGTGCGGTTCCGGTCGGCGCCGCGCAGGACGGTGCCGCGCACGGCGGCCCCGTCGGGGGACCGCCGTACGCGGACTGTGTGCTGTGCGGCAAGCCGACCGAGTACCCGGCCGACCGTCCCGGCATGGTGCTCTGCCCGGTGTGCGAGTGGCAGGAAGCCCAGCGCTCCGCCTGCTCCGGCTAGCCGGGAACGGGCCGGCCGACGCTCAGTGGTGCCAGGGACCCGTGACCGTGAAGGTCGTCCCCGGCGTGTAGCAGTTGACGTACATCGTCCGGTAGTCGGGGGAGAAGGTCACGCCCGCGAACTCGCCCCACTCCGGCTTGTCCGGGGTGCCGATGTTCTGCCGGCCACGGGCCATCGCGTACACCTCGCCGCGCCGGGTGAGGCCGAAGACGTGCTGGGCGCCCTCGCCGTCCTCGCAGACCATCAGGCCGCCGCTCGGCGCGAGGCAGATGTTGTCGGGGGACTCGCCGGGGAGCTGGAGATCGGTGTTCGGCCCGAAGACCACGACCAGGCCGAGCCGGCGCCGCTGCGGGTCGTACTTCCAGACCTGGCCGTAGTGGTCGGCCGCCGAACCGGCGTCGCGGTGCGCGAAGCTGGAGACGAAGTAGACGCAGGAGCCGCCCCAGTAGCAGCCCTCCAGCTTCTGGGCGTGGGTGATGCCCTGGGGGCCGAAGTCCTGGAAGCGGATCGGTGTCCGACGGGCGAGCGGATCGGGGACGTCCACCCAGGTGACGCGGTCGAAGGTGGTGCCGGGCGTTTGGACGGTGGACAGGTCGGGCACGCCGGGGACGCGCAGCGCCTGGAGGCGGCCGCCCGCGCGCAGTGAGCCGCGGCCGCCCATCGGCTGCTCGGGCAGAAAGCGGTAGAAGAGGCCGAAGGGCTTCTCGAAGGCGTCCTCGGTCTCGTAGACCGTGCCGGTGCCGGGGTCCACCGCGATGGCCTCGTGCTGGAAGCGGCCCATCGCGGTCAGCGGGACGGCTCCGGTGCGCCGCGGGTCGTAGGGATCGACCTCGAAGATGAACCCGTGGTCCTTGGTGTAGTTCTCATCCCCGGCCCGGAACTCGGTCTCCTCGCAGGTCAGCCAGGTGTTCCAAGGCGTGTGGCCGCCCGCGCAGTTGGTGGAGGTACCGGCGATGGCGACCCGCTCGGAGCGCACGGTGTTGTCCCGGTCGAGTTCCAGGGCCGTACAGCCGCCCTCACCGCCGGGGTCGTAGGTCAGGTCGGGGACCCGGGGGACGGCGGAGCGGGAGTTCGTACGGTTCTCGTGGTTGCGGACGAGGTACGTGCCGCCGCGGCGCCCGGGGAACGCCGACATGCCGTCACAGTTGCTGGGCACCTTGCCCTCGCCCGAGGGGAGCGGGTCGCCCTCCCGGGAGAGGACCCGGTAGTGGAATCCCTGGGGGAGGTCGAGCAGGCCGTCGGGGTCGGGGACCAGCGGTCCGTAGCCGCTCTCGCCCATGCTCCGGGCGGTCGCGGTCCCCGCAAAGATCTCCGAGAGGCTCCCGGCGAAGGCGATGGACGCCCCCAATGCACCGGTTCTTGCCAGAATCTGACGTCGTGTCGCGGACATGGGCAGCTCCCTGTTGGCGGACAGGTGACGTGACCCGGTTGTGTGTACCACGCGCCCCCGCCGCCGGGAACCTGGCGAACCAGCGTTCCCCCGGATGCCCTTGGGGCGGCAGTGCATCTCCGTTGCTCGGCCGTCCCCCTCCGCGTGCCGCCCGTTTGCCGTCCGTGCGCCGTCCGCCGAGCCGCCTGCCCCGCCGTCCTAGTGCGCGACCAGCGTCCCCGCGTCGCGCGCCAGCGCCGTCAGCCGGGAGATGGCGCGGAAGTACTTCTTCCGGTAGCCGCCGCGCAGCATCTCGTCGCTGAACAGCTCGTCGAAGGCCTTGCCGGAGGTCAGCACCGGTATCTCGCGGTCGTAGAGCCGGTCGGCGAGGACCACCAGGCGCAGCGCGGTGGACTGGTCGGGCACCGCCTGGACATCGGTGAGGCAGACGGCCTGTATGTCGTCGCACATCGCGCCGTAGCGGCTGGGGTGGACCTTGGAGAGGTGGTCCAGCAGGGACGGGAAGTCGTCGAGCGAGGCGCCGGGGGTGCGGTAGGCGGTGCGGGTGACGGTTTCGTCGTCGTACGGGGCGGGCGCCTCGGGCAGACCACGGTGGCGGTAGTCCTCGCCGTCGATGCGCAGCGGGCGGAAGTGCGCGCTGAGCCCTTGTATCTCGCGCAGGAAGTCGACGGCGGCGAACCGGCCCTCGCCGAGTTTGCCGGGCAGCGTGTTGGAGGTGGCGGCCAGCGCCACGCCGGAGTCGACCAGCTTGCCGAGGAGGGTGGAGACCAGCACCGTGTCGCCGGGGTCGTCCAATTCGAACTCGTCGATGCACAGCAGCTTGTGCTCGCCGAGGGTGCGGATGGTCTGCTGGAAGCCGAGCGCGCCGACGAGGTTGGTGAGCTCGACGAACGTGCCGAAGGCCTTGCGCTCGGGCGGGGCGGGGGTGGCGTGCCACAGGGAGGCGAGCAGATGGGTCTTGCCGACGCCGTAACCGCCGTCCAGATAGACGCCGCGGGGGCCCTTGGGGGCGGCAGGCTTCTTGGCGAACCAGCGTCGCTTCGCCGTACCGCCGGCGCCCGCTCCGCCCTCGATGCTCGCGGCGAAGGTGCTCAGCAGCTGGACGGCCTCGGCCTGGCTGGGCTGGTTCGGGTCGGGTATGTACGTGTCGAAGCGGGCGCCCTGGAATCGCGGCGGCGGCACCATCTCGGCGACCAGACGGTCGGCCGGGACGTGCGGCGCGCGTGCGGTGAGCGCGGCGGGGGCCCCATCGCTCCCGTCAGCCGGGGCTCCGGCTATCGGGGCGGGCTGGGGCGGCGAGGGCTGGGAAGACGACGACACAGCCGTCCAGCCTAGTCGCTCCGCGAGACCCCTCGGCCCCGTGAGCGAGGCATGTCACACTGCCGCCATGCGACGCCTGTATCCCCCATTCGCTCAGCAAACCGCTCCGTCCGCAGTGCCCCATGACGGCGAGAACCCCTCGTCGGGGGCGGTGCCTGCGGACATCCGGGACCGCGAGTGGACGCTGGACGAGCTGGCCGACGCCTATGCGTATCCGGCGGCGGACGATCCCGTACGGGCCGGCCGTACCGGCTGGCTGCGCGCGAACATGGTCTCGTCCATGGACGGCGCGGCCCATCACGAAGGCCGCTCCCAGCCGCTGTCCAGCGCTGCCGACATGCGGATCTTCGGCGTGCTGCGGGGGCTTGCGGACGCGGTGGTGGCCGGCGCCGAGACGGTCCGGCAGGAGGGCTACCGTCCGGCCCGCGCGCGCGAGGCGTTCGCCGCCCGGCGGGCCGCCGCGGGCCAGGGCCCGGCCCCCGCCATCGCGGTGGTGACCGCGGGGCTCGGCCTGGACTTCACGCTGCCGCTGTTCACCGAGCCGGTGGTGCCCACCCTCGTACTGACCGGCGCGGGCGCCCCTTCGGACCGGGTGAACGCGGCGCGTGCGGCGGGCGCCGAGGTGCTCTTCGCGGGCGAGGGGCTGGGCGTGGATCCGGCGCGGGTGGCCGGGGTGCTCGCCGAGCGGGGGCATGAGCGCCTGCTCACCGAGGGCGGACCGTCGCTCCTGGGGCAGTTCGCGGCGGCCGGCGCGCTGGACGAGATGTGTCTGTCGCTGGCTCCGGTGGTCGCCGTCGGCGATGCGCCAAGGATCATGAACGGCCCGGCGGTGCCGGTTCCCGAAAGGTTCGTCCTGGCGTCCGTTCTGGAGGAGGCCGGGTTCCTGTTCACCCGCTACCGTCGGTCCTGACAATGAGCGGAATTATCAGTTCCGCTTAGCTTCGGTTGGGCACACTAAAGGCCAACAGGTCCCGTGTGGCGACGGGGCAGGATGGTTTCTGTGGGCTCCGCGCCCTGCGGGCCCGAAGAGGAGAAGGGCGTCCGTCGTGTTCACGAGCGTATTGATGATCGAGAAGCCTCTGACGCCCGCCGACGTGGAGTTCGTGAGCACCCTGCACGGCGATGACCAGGGATCATTCGTCATCCTGATGCAGCCGCGCGGCAAGCAGGACGTCCTGCTCAGGGCCATCGACGATGTCGCGCTCGGCGAATTCGACGATGCGGTGCGCGAGGGCGCGGAGAGCACCACGGAGCTCTCCGTCGAGCGCGCCCTGACCCACACCCTCGCCGCGCTGCGCGCCACCGGGGCCGAGGCCGTCGGACAGGTGGTCGAGGAGCACCCGCTTGACCTACTGCAGTCCGTCGTCGAGCAGACCCACGCCGACGAGGTGATCGTGCTGACCGCCCCGCACTTCGTCGAGGAGTTCTTCCACCGCGACTGGGCCTCCCGCGCCCGCCACAAGGTCGGCGTGCCGGTCCTCAAACTCTTCGCGCACGCGCCCGACGACCCGGCCAACGACGAAACCCCTTAGGTGGTGTCCGCAAAGTCCCGCCTGGCTCGCGGCGCCTGGCACGCACGCTCGCTGCGTTGACGGGATCGTCCACGTAGCCCGCTACGAGGACGACCCTCCGCCTTGCGATCGCACGCACCAGACGCCGCGAGGCCCGCCCTCCGGGCGGACGACGGGACTTTGCGGACACCACCTAGGCGAGCCGGTCGGCCGACGCCCCGAGGCCCGCGCCCGCCCTCACGCCCGTAGCGGGGCGCCCAGCCGCCCGTCCCGCACCTCGGCGATCTCGTCCACCGCGTCCAGATGCGAACGGTCGTGGGTGACCAGCACCGTCGCGGTCGCGCGCTGATGGCTGAGCGTGGTGAGCAGATCCAGCACCGCGGCGCCCCGCTCGTGGTCCAGGGCGCTGGTCGGCTCGTCCACCAGCAGGACGGCCGGCTCGTTCATCAGCGCCCGCGCGATGTTGATCCGCTGCCGCTGGCCGCCCGACAGCTGGTGCGGCCGCCGGTCGGCCCGGCCCTCCAGGCCGACCGCCGCCAGCAGCTCCAGCGCCCGCGACCTGGCCTTACGGGGTGAGCGGCCGTCCAGGTGGGCCATCACCTGCAGCTGCTCGGCGGCAGTCAGGGACGGCAGCAGATTCGGCTGCTGGAAGACCGTGCCGATGGTCGTGCGGCGCAGCGTCGTCAGCTCGGCGCGGCTCAGGCCCGTGGTGTCCGTGCCGTTGACCACCACCCGCCCGCGGTCCGGGGTGATCAGCGTCGCGGCCACCGCCAGCAGGCTCGACTTGCCGGAGCCGGACGGGCCGATCACCGCCGTCATCCGGCCGGCCGGTACCGCCAGCGACACCGCGTCCAGTGCGGTCAGCCGGCCGCCGCCGTCGGGGTAGGTGAGGGTGACATCGGTCAGTTCGAGGCTCATCGGGCACTTCCCAGGGCGGTCAGCGGGTCTACGGACGTGATGCGGCGGATGGACAGCGCGGCGCCGACGGCACCCAGCGCGATCATGATCAGGGCCGGGATCAGCACGGTGGCGGGGTCGAGCACGAACGGCACGGTGCCGCCGACGGCCGCGCCCACCCCGGCCGCCACGGCGGTCCCCAGGGCCGTACCGATCAGCAGGAGGACGACGGCCTGGCCGAGCGCATCCTTCAGCAGGGAACGGGTCGAGGCGCCCAGCGCCTTCAGGACGGCGACATCGCCACTGCGCTGAATCGTCCACACCGTGAAGAAGGCGCCGATGACCAGCGCGGAGATGGCGAACAGAAAGCCGCGCATCAGCTGGAGGGAGCCGTTCTCGGCGGTGTAGGAGCCGATCGCCTTCAGGGCGTCGTCGGCCGTGACGGTCCGGGTGCCGAGCCTCTTGTCGGCGGCGGCCAGACCGGCCGCCGCGTCGGTGGACAGGGCCAGTACGGTCGCGCCGCCCGAGCCGCCGGGCAGCTTCCGCCATTCCCCCAGCGACGTCCAGACGACCGGGGTGTGGCTGTACATCGCCGCGCCTGACACCGCCACCACCTCGACCGTGCGCCCGCCCAGCGTGAGCGAGCCGCCGGCCCGTACATCCAGCGACTTCGCGGCCTTCTCGGACAGCACCGCCTCGCCGTCGCCGACGGACCTGCCGCCCGGCCCCAGCGGCGACCCGGCACGTATCCCGAACGCCGACACCGCCGCCGTGCGGCTGCCCGCCTCCGCCTTCGTCGTGGCGATCCCCAGCGGCTCGGCGCCGCGCACGCCCGGCACCCGCGCCCAGTCCCGTACGGTCCGCTGCGGCAGCCGCGAATCGGCGAAGGAGACGGCGCTGCCCTCGGCAGGCGCCGAGAACACCAGATGGTCGGCCGGCAGCGCCGTGACGGCCGAGGTGTTCTCCCGGCCCAGGCCCGCCGTCAGGCCCGACAGCAGGCCCACCAGCACCGTGATCAGCACGATGACGGTGCCCATCAGGGCGAACCGCCCCTTGGCGAACCTCAGGTCTCTCCAGGCGACGAACACAGGCTTTGCCATCCTCGGATCGGGGCCGCCGGACCCCACTGCCCGGCGGCTGACCCCACATTCGCCCGCGACCACGGCCTCGCGCATCGCGCTCAGGAGGGGTACGCCCGTATCGAAAGGTGCGGCCCGCGCTCCACCTTTCGATTGATGCCGCAGGCCGGAGCGGCCCGTAGCCTGAAGACGCCGTGACCGAGAACGCCGGGAGCGCTCACTCCCTCACCCCCGTCCTGCGGGTGCTGCGCACCTGCCTCCACCTGATGGTGGCCGCGCTGCTCGCGCTCGCCTGCGGACGGGCGGTCGCCGACCACACCTCCGACGCCCCGGCCGTCATCGTCACCGCCGTGGCCCTCTTCGCCCTCTATGCCGCGGGCCCCTCGCTGCCCCGCATCCGCACCTCCACCGCCGCCGCGGCCCTCTGGCTCGGGGCCGTCGTGCTCCTGTGGGCGGTGCTGCTCGCCCTCACCCCGGACGGCATCTGGCTGGCCTTCCCGCTCTTCTTCGTCCAGCTGCACCTGCTGCCGCTGCGCGGTGCGCTGCCCGTCGTCGCGGCCACCACCGCCGTCGCCATCGCCGGATTCGGCTGGCACACGCACACCCTCAGCGTCGGCACGGTCGTCGGGCCCGTGCTGGGCGCGGCCGTCGCGGTCGCCGTCGTCCTCGGCTACGAGGCGCTCTACCGGGAGAGCGAGGCGCGCCGCCGCCTCATCGAGGAGCTCACCGCCGCCCGCAGCGACCTCGCCGCCGCCGAACGCGCCGCCGGAGTCCTCGCCGAGCGCGAGCGGCTGGCCCGCGAGATCCACGACACCCTCGCCCAGGGCCTCTCCAGCATCCAGCTGCTGCTCCGGGCCGCCGAACGCGCCATACCGCAGCGGCCCGAGACGGCCCTCGGCCATGTCCGCCAGGCCCGTGTCGCCGCCGTCGACAACCTCGCCGAGGCCCGGCGCTTCGTGCGCGCCCTCAGCCCGCCCGACCTGGAGGCCGGCTCGCTGCCCGCCGCCCTGGAACGGCTCTGCGCCACCACCGCCCGCACCTCGGGCCTCGCCGTGCACTGCCACGTCTCCGGCGCCCCCACCGAACTCCCCACCCCGCACGAGGTCGCCCTGCTGCGCATCGCCCAGTCCGCGCTCGCCAACACCGTCCAGCACGCCGCCGCGGACCGCGTCGAGCTGACCCTCAGCTACATGGACACCGAGGTCGCCCTGGACGTCGTCGACGACGGCACCGGCTTCGTCCTCTCCCAGCTCCCCGCCCCCGGCTCCGCGGCCGCCGCCGGCACCGGCTTCGGCCTCGCCGCCATGCGCGCCCGGGCCCGCGCCCTGCACGGCAGCCTCGCCGTCGAAACCGCCCCCGGCGAGGGCACCGCCATCGCCGTCACCCTGCCCTGCCCCGCAGCACCCGCCACCCCGGAGGCCGCCACGTGACCGCCACGGACCCGCCCGTACGGCTGCTGCTCGCCGACGACCACCCCGTCGTACGCGCCGGACTGCGCGCCGTCCTGGAGACCGAACCGGACTTCGAGGTCGTCGCCGACGTCCCCACCGCCGAGCGGGCCGTCGACCTGGCCGCACAGCTCGACCTCGACGTCGTCCTGATGGACCTCCAGTTCGGCGGCAAGATGCTCGGCTCCCAGGCCACCGCCGCCATCACCGCCCGCGACGGCGCCCCCCGGGTCCTCATCCTGACCACCTACGACACCGACGCCGACATCCTCGCCGCCATCGAGGCCGGCGCCACCGGCTACCTCCTCAAGGACGCCCCGCCCGAGGAACTGGCTGCCGCCGTCCGCACCGCCGCCGCGGGCAAATCGGCGCTCGCGCCCACCATCGCGCTGCGCCTGATGGACCGCATGCGCACCCCCGCGACCACCCTCTCCCGCCGCGAGACCGAGGTTCTCCAGCTCGTCGCCGACGGCCTGTCCAACGCCCAGATCAGCAAACAGCTCTTCCTCAGCCAGGCGACCGTCAAGTCACACCTTGTCCACATCTACGCCAAGCTGGGCGTCGACTCCCGCACCTCCGCGGTCGCCACCGCCACCGGGCAGGGTCTGATCCGCCGCTGAGCGCCGCAAACACCCCCGTACGACCGTGGCGCCTCGCCCTGCCGGTCCCGGGTGCGAGAATCACCCACAGCACCACCGCACGACCGCACGCGACGATGACGATTCAGGGAGACCCACCCATGGCACCCGCCATCCCAGCCTCGATGGACCGGCCGCACTTCATCGGTATCGGCGGAGCCGGCATGTCGGGCATCGCCAAGATCCTCGCGCAGCGCGGCGCCCGGGTCGCGGGCAGCGACGCCAAGGACTCCGCGACCACCCAGGCCCTGCGCGACCTCGGCGCCACCGTCCACATCGGCCACGCCGCCGGGAATCTGGCCGCGGACGCCACCTGCGTCGTCGTCTCCTCCGCCATCCGCCCCGACAACCCGGAGCTGGCGGCCGCCCAGGAGCGCGGCATCCCGGCCGTCCATCGCTCCGACGCCCTCGCCGCCCTCATGGACGGCCTGCGCCCCATCGCCGTGGCCGGCACGCACGGCAAGACGACCACCACCTCCATGCTGGCGGTCTCCCTCACCTCCCTCGGGCTCAAGCCGTCCTACGCCATCGGCGGCGACCTGGACGCCCCCGGCTCCAACGCCGAGCACGGCGCCGGCCAGATCTTCGTCGCCGAGGCCGACGAAAGCGACCGCAGCTTCCACAAGTACGCGCCCGAGGTCGCCATCGTCCTCAACGTCGAGCTGGACCACCACGCCAACTACGCCTCGATGGATGAGATCTACGAGTCCTTCGAGACCTTCGTCGGCCGCATTCGCCCCGGCGGCACCCTGGTCATCTCCGCCGACCACCCCGGCGCCCGCGAGCTGACCGAGAAGATCTCCGGCCGCCACGACATCGAGGTCGTCACCTACGGCGAGTCCAAGGACGCCGACGTCCGCATCCTCAAGGTCAACCCCCGCGGCCTGACCAGCGACGTCACCGTCACCCTCACCAGCGGCAAGATCCTCACCTTCACCGTCTCGGTCCCCGGCCGGCACTACGCCCACAACGCCGTCGCCGCCCTCGCCGCCGGCGTCGCCCTGGACCTGCCGCCGCACAACCTCGCCTCCGCCCTCGGCACGTACACCGGCGTCAAGCGCCGCCTCCAGCTCAAGGGCGAGGCGGCCGGCGTCCAGGTCATCGACTCCTACGCCCACCACCCGAGCGAGATGACCGCCGACCTCGACGCCATCCGGGGCGCCGCCGACGAGAACGCCCGCGTCCTGGTGGTCTTCCAGCCGCACCTCTTCTCCCGCACCCAGGAACTCGGCGCGGAAATGGGCCAGGCGCTCACCCTCGCCGACGCCTCGGTCGTCCTGGACATCTATCCGGCCCGCGAGGACCCGATCCCCGGCGTCACCAGCGCCGTGATCATCGATGCCGCGCGCGCCGCCGGCGCCGATGTCACCCCCGAGAGCGCCAAGGACGCCGTCCCGGACGTCATCGCAGGAATGGCCAAGCCCGGTGACCTTGTTCTCACCATGGGCGCGGGCGATGTGACCGACCTCGGCCCCGCCATCCTGTCCCGCCTGGCCGACTGAGCAGAGCCCGAGTCGAGGAGCCCCGATGCCGTACGAAATCGACAAGCCCGACGAGCAGTGGCGCGCCGAACTGACCCCCGCGGAGTACCACGTCCTGCGCGAGGCCGGTACGGAGCCCGCCTTCGTGGGCGAATACACCGACACCAAAACGACGGGGGTGTACTCCTGCCGGGCCTGCGGCACCGAGCTCTTCCGCTCCGACACCAAATTCGAGAGCCACTGCGGCTGGCCGTCCTTCTACGACCCGAAGGACTCCGACGCCGTGGAACTCATCGAGGACCGCACCCACGGCATGGTCCGCACGGAGGTCCGCTGCGCGCGCTGCGGCTCCCACCTCGGCCATGTCTTCGCGGGGGAGGGCTACCCCACCCCCACGGATCAGCGGTACTGCATCAACTCGATCTCGCTGCGGCTGGTTCCGGACGGGGCGTGAGCGGCGGGGCGGCCCCTTGAATCCGTCGGGCCGTAACCGGCCCTCTCGGGGGCGGCAGACCCGGGCGACGCGCCGCATCAGCGGCGCCCACCGCCGGTCTGCCGCACTCCCGCGGACCGCAGGGCTAGGAGCGGGACGCTTCCCGGGGACCACCCGGGCCCCGCTCGCCCAGTGCCCGCGACCGCACCGCCCGCGACCGCACCGCCCGCAGCGGCAGGAACAGCAGCAGTCCGAAGGGCGAGAGCAGGATCGTCAGGACCAGCAGCGGCCCCATGATCAGCGGATGGACGGCGAGCCGCCGCGCCTCGCGGTACATCCACTGCCCGAGCAGCAGGTCCCACGCGATGACCTGCGCCCAGATCGCGCCCGCACCGCCGGCCAGCGTCGTCAGCGCGCGGAAGCCGTCCACGTCGGGGCTGCGGACCGCGGCCCACAGCTCGGGGAACACAGGCAGGGCGAGGGCGAGATAGACCGCGAGGACGGGGACGACGGTCAGCGGTGACGCGGCGACCCTCGCCGTGAGCCGCCACCCCGGCGCGAAGATCATGAGCAGCCAGACCGGTGCGGCGAGCCAGAACGACAGCTGGAAGAGAAACGCGGTCATGCCGTCGGCTCCGTTTCCGCGCCGTGCCTCGCGCCACCGTCAACCACCCGGCCGGCCGGACCGGCCGACCGTAGCGCGGCCCACACCCCGGCGGCCGTACCGGCGAGGACCAGCCCCGCGGCGGCGAGGGTCGCCCCGTCCGGCCGCAGCAGCGGCTGCCCGCGCAGCGCCTGCCAGGTGACGAGGGCGAAGACGGCGGCGTACGTCGCCGAGGCGACCTGTACCAGGCGCAGCCGTACGCGCTCGGTGCGCAGTCGGGGCAGCCGGGGGGCGAGCGCCATGAGCACCATGACGGCCAGCGGCAGCAGTTGCAGCGCATGCATGCCGAAGAAGTGCGGGATGCGCAGATCGCCGCCGGTCGTCGACCAGCTGGTCAGCGGCATCGAGGGCCCGCCGTCGGGAACACCGACGCTGTGCGCGCCCACCACCTTGGACACCCCGCGCTGCTGGCCGGGCGCCGGCTGCGTCATCAGGAAGCCGACGGCGGCCCCGGCGAGGGCGAGCGCGATGCCGGAGCGCATCGCCCAGGCGGAGGCGCGGTCGGCGATCCGCGCTCGGAGCAGCAGGACGGCGATGGCGAGGGTGGCGAGCCACAGGATGACGACGGTGACGGCCATGGTGTTGTACAGCGCCTCGTCGAAGGGGGTTTCGTGGTTGAAGTGGCTGCGCTTCCCGCGGACCACCTGCCCCACGATGATCACTATCTCGATGACGCCGGTCGCGGCCACGACGCTCCCCGCCCACCAGCCGACGCGTCGCGCCCGGCCGGGTGGGACGTGCGACAGCAGCCAGGCGAGGGAGAGGCCGTACGCCACGAACGAGACGGCGAACTTGAAGGGCTTGAACCAGATCGGCGAGCCCACGAGTACCCGGTCGTCGAAGAGCAGCCCACCGGCGCAGACGACGGTGAGGAGCACCATCGCCGCGGAGAACGCGAGCAGCGGCCGGTGCCAGGAGCGCCAGGGCTGCCCCACCCGTGGGCTCACCGGACGGGTTTCCGTCCCGGCGTCTCCCCTTGAATCCGTTCGTGAACGCACCAAAGACATGGCTGTCCCACACCCCTCGAAGAATGGATAGCGGAACTATTTGCTATCCGATAGCGTCACTATCCATCACGAGGAACGCCCTGGCAAGGGCGGCCGGTGCAAGCGGGAAGTGAACGGGCCTCACGCATCGGCGAGTTGAGCCGCGGGGGCGGAGCGCCGGGGGAGGAGAAGGTGCCGCTCGGCCGGGTTCGGCCCTGTACGGGGTCCGGCTCGACGGTGTCGTGCAGCAGGGCCGCCCCGGTGGGGGACGGCCCTGCTGTGGGCGAGGTGCCCGGCGACCCGGAATCCGGGATCGAAACCGCGAACGGCGCGGTGTGCTACGGGAGTTCGTCGACGGATGCGCGAGGGCATGCGGGGCGGCCCGCCGCGCGCTGTCCTACGCCGTCATCACGATCGCGGTCATCAGCAGCCCCGCCCCCACCATCCACCGCCCGCTGAATTCCCCGATGGCGGTTCCGGCGACCACCGGGCCCGGGACGAGGAGGCGGGCGGTGAAGGTGGCGTCGGTGGGGTCGAGGGTGATGTGGGCCTCCTCGAAGCCGAGCCAGCGGCCGGTGAGCGGGTACCACGCCTTGTAGACGGACTCCTTGGCGCTGAAGATCAGGCGGTCCCAGCTGATGTCGGGTTCGAGTGCGGCCAGATGGAGGAGCTGGGGGCGTTCCTCGGGGAGGGTGACGAGGTCGATGACGCCGGGGTCGTCGATCGGCTTGTTGGGCTCCGCGTCCAGGCCGATGGTGACGATGTCCGTCGCGCGGGCGACCGCCGCGGCGCGGTAGCCGGTGCAGTGGGTCATCGCGCCGACGATGCCGTCCGGCCACTGCGGGGCGCGGCCGGGGCCAGGGAGTATGGGGGCGGGGTCGATGCCGAGCTCCGACAGCGCCGTGCGGGCGCAGCGGCGTACAGTGCCGAATTCGCGCTGCCGTTGCGGGACCGCGCCCGCCACCAGCTGCCGTTCCTCGGGGAACATCGCGGACAGCGGATCGTCCTGGAAGGCCTCGGCGGCCACGATGGGCGCCGGCAGCAGCTTGTCGATCATGCGTGGGCCCCGGTGGTGCCGGAGGTGACCGCGGTCGCGGCGGGCAGGATCTGCACCGGGCGGCCCGGCTCGGTGGAGCGGCGGCGCCACTCGCGCGGGTAGCCGAGCGAGACCTCCTGGTGGGGCACGCCGTCGCAGATCAGCAGCCGGGGGATGTGGAGATGGCCGTAGACCACCGTCGCGGCCCGGAACCGGCGGGGCCAGTCGGCGGTCGCCTCGGTGCCGCACCACAGCGCGAACTCCGGGTGCCACAGCGGCCGGGTGGGTTCGCGCACCAGGGGGAAGTGGTTGACGAGGATGGTGGGCAGTTCCTCGGGGACGGCGGCGAGTCTCGCCTCGGTGGCCGCCACCCGCGCCCGGCACCACGCCTCGCGCGTCGGATACGGGTCGGGGTGGAGGAAGAATTCGTCCGTGCAGACCACCCCGGCCTTCTCGGCGACGGCGAGCGCCGCCTCCTTGGAGTCCAGCCCCGGCATCCGGAACGAGTAGTCGTAGAGGAGGAAGAGCGGAGCGATGGCGACCGGACCGCCCTCGCCCTCCCAGACCGGGTACGGGTCCTCGGGTGTGACGACCCCCAACTCCCGGCAGATCTCGACGAGATGGTCGTAGCGCGCGACGCCGCGCAGCTGTACGGGGTCGTTGGCGGGCGTCCAGAGTTCGTGGTTGCCCGGTACCCACACGACCTTGGCGAAGCGGCTGCTGAGGAGGGCGAGTGCCCAGCGGATGTCGGCCAGGTATTCGCCGATGTCGCCGGCGATCAGCAGCCAGTCGTCGGCGGACTCCGGGTGCAGCCGCTCGACGATGTCGCGGTTCTCGTCGTACCGGACGTGCAGATCGCTGACGGCCACCAGCGTGCCGCGCCCGCGCCGCTGCCCGCGGCCGTGGTCCGGTGACGGGCCGGTGGCGGGGGCGGCCGTGGTGCCCGGGGGAATGCTGCGGATCTCGTAAGCCATGGTCGAAGTAAAGACGGTGCCGGGGTGAGAGTGAAGTGCGTTTGATGCCGGGCGCGTTGCGGACACCACCTAGGGCCGCGCCGACGGGGGGCCGGGGGAGGGGGTGCCGCCGCGGCGGATCCGGGTGGCCAGCCAGAGGTCGAAGCGGTCGTCGGGGTCGTCGAGGCGGCGGCCGGTGAGGTCCATGGCCTTGTCGAGGCGGTTGCGGACGGTGTGGCGGTGCACGCCGAGCCGCCGGCTGGTGGCGTCCCAGGCGCCGCCGGTCTCCAGCCAGGCCGCCAAGGTGGCGATCAGTTCCTCGCCGTTGTCCGCCAGGTCGAGCGGGCCGAGCACCGTATCGGCGTATCCGTGCAGCGTACGGCGGTCGCCCAGGTCCAGCAGCAGCCTGCTGGCCTCGCTCTGCCGGGCCTCGGCGGGCGCACCGCTCGTCCGGCTGACGGCGAGCAGCCCGGTCGCCTGGCGCAGCGAGACCCGTACCGCTTCGGGGGCGGTGGCCGGACCGATCCCGGCCGCGCGGCGCGGGGCGAACCGGCCGAGCACCTCGCGGATGTCGAGGTCCTCGCCGACGACCGCCTCGATGACTCCGTCCGTCACCCTGACCAGCCCGCCGGGCATCGCCAGCGCCAGGTCGGCCGCCATGTCGTGGGCGGCGCTCTCCGGGGACGGCGCCCCCCGCCCCGCACCGCTCTTCCGGCCCCCGGCCTCCACCACGACGCCCCGCACCCGCTCGGCGGTGAGACCGGCCGAGGCCAGCATGTCGCGGGCCCGCCCGGCCGACAGCTCCTCGTCGGCCAGCAGCTCCGACAACAGCGCCGACCTGCGGCGGCGCTCCGGCTCGTCGCGCAGATGCCGGCGCTCCAGCTCCAGCGAGAGCAGCGAGACCAGACCCGGTACGACCGAACGGGCGGCGTCGTCCGGGCGGCCGGTGAGCAGCAGCAGCCCGCGCAGCCGCCGGGCGCCGAGCGGCTGGACCTCCAGCTGCCGCCCCGCCGCTGTACTGGAGGCGCTGCCGCGCAGCCCGCGCGCCGCGACCCGCTCGACCAGGTCCCGGGCCTCCTCCAGCGGGGGACCGGCCTCCCGCTCACCCGCCGCGAGCAGCCGCCCCAGGGGATCGAGCACCGCCGCGCCCACTCCGGTGGCGGCCGTCCACTCCTCCAGCATCGGCCGCAACCCGTCGCCGGCCGCCGCAACCGTCAGCCGCCGCTGGGTGGCGAACGCCCGGTGCAGCGCCGCGCGCTGTTCATCGGCCCGCGCGTCGAACACCGCCTTGGTCACGGCGATGAACGGCACCTCGTCCGGCACCGTCAGCAGCGGCAGCCCGGCCTCCTCGGCGGCCCGCACCAGCGGCTCGGGCGCCTCCTGGTACGGCAGCCCCTGCCCCAGCCCCAGCGCCAGACACGCGGCGCCGCCCTCGGCCACGTCCCGTACGTACGCCCGGCACGCGGCCGGTTCCATCGGCAGCAGCAGGCCGATGGTCATCAGCAGCTCACCGCCCTGCAGCCACTTGCCGGGCACCAGCAGATCCGAGACGGTCGCCGCCTCGACGGTGCGCGCGAGCAGCTGAGCGGGCACGTCGTAGGTGACCGAGAGATTCAGGTCCGGCCGGGCCAGCAGGTCCGAAATATGCAAGGGCATAGACATAGTGTCCATCACATATTCATGGGATGGACGATCGGGCGATCGAGTCCCCGCGGCAATGCCCCTAGGTTCACACCACCGCAGAATCGCTGTAACCAGCAACTATCGCGGCGCCCGCCGCAGAGACCCGTCGCCACGCCCCTAGGAGAAGCCCATGGACCCCAAGGCCGCCATGGAAAGCACGAGCGAGGGGCGAGGATCCCGAGTGATCGAGGTCCGCTCCATCGACTACGTCCCCGTCCGCGAACGGCACGGCAAGGTGTGGCACCAGGGCCCCTTCTGGTTCACCGGGAACTTCGTGCTGACCACCATGGTCACCGGCTTCCTCGGCCCCGCGCTCGGCCTGAGCCTGCTCGCCTCCGTCGCCGCCGTCGTGCTCGGCGCCTGCTTCGGAACCTTCTTCATGGCCTTCCACGCCAATCAGGGTCCGCGCATGGGCCTGCCGCAGATGATCCAGTCGCGCGCCCAGTTCGGCATCCGCGGCGCCATCGTCCCGTTCGCCGCCGTCGTCTTCGTCTACGTCGGCTTCAATGTCTTCAACGTCGTCCTGGCCGCCCAGGGCCTGCGCACCGTCTTCCCCGGCGGCACCACCCTCTGGTACGTGCTGATCATCGGCGTCGCCATCGTGCTCGCCGTCGTCGGCCACGACCTGCTGCATCTGGTCCAGCGCTGGCTGACCTACGTCCTGATCGTGGTCTTCGGCGTGCTGACCGTCGGCGCCCTCATCCAGCTCGACCCGCACTCCGCGGCCGGCGCCGCCCACGCCGCCCACGGTTCCTGGACGTCCTTCCTCGTCGTCTTCTCCGCCGCGGCCGGCTACCAGATCAGCTATGCCGTGTACGTCTCGGACTACTCCCGCTACCTGCCCCGCGACGTCTCCGCCCGCAAGGTCATCTGGTGGACGTACGCGGGCGCGGCGGGCTCGGCCGCCTGGCTGATGTCGCTCGGCGCGCTGCTCGCCTCGGCGCTGCCCCACCCGGACGCGATCACCGGCATCCGCCAGGTCGGCAACGCGATCTTCCCCGGCTTCGGCACCTTCGCCGTCGTCGTCTCCTCCGTCGCCCTGATCGGCATCATGGCCGTCAACGCGTACGGGGCGATGCTCACCACCACCAGCGCGGTGGACGCCTTCCGCAGCGTCAAGCCGACCGTCCGCATCCGCATCGCCGGCATCGTCGTCATCGGACTGATCATCTTCGCCGTGGCGATGCTGCTCCCGGAGAACTACCTGGAGAGCTTCAACACCTTCGTGCTGATGATGCTCTACTTCCTGATCCCGTGGACCGCGGTCAACCTCGTCGACTTCTACTGGGTCCGGCGCGGCCACTACGCCGTCACCGCGATCTTCGACCCGGCCGGCATCTACGGCCGCTGGGCCTGGCGCGGCATCGTCGCCTACGCGGTGGGCTTCGTCGCCATGATCCCGTTCTTCTCCACGTCCTTCTACACCGGCCCGGTCACCGAGGCGCTGGGCGGCGCGGACCTCGCCTTCGTCCCCGGCCTGCTGGTCGGCGGCGGCCTGTACTACCTGCTCAACCGCAACCTGGACCGGGTGGCCGAGGAGGCCGCGGTCGCCGCCAGCGAGCGGGAGTTGGAGGGCGCGGACGCGGACGGGGCCGCGGCCGCGGCGGGCAGCGCCGGGTAGGCGGCGGCGCCGTTGCGCGGCGGACGAGCGATCCGATCCGTCCCGTTACGGTCGGTGGGTGAGGGCGGGCGACCGCTTCCTCGCCCACCGACACGAACGGACGTGAGCGCGCTGTGCGGGTGGCGTTCAATGCGGCCGTC
The DNA here is from genome assembly GCF_044544985.1 of Streptomyces sp. NPDC053427. Lineage (NCBI taxonomy): Bacteria > Bacillati > Actinomycetota > Actinomycetes > Kitasatosporales > Streptomycetaceae > Streptomyces > Streptomyces sp. NPDC053427. The sequence goes on from NZ_JBITYA010000016.1 coordinate 173,719, forward strand.
GTCGAGGAATTCTCCCCTTGGGCATCCGTGACACCACGGTCCAGATGTGCTTCACGTATCAGCGCAGGATTTCGGCCCGCAGCCTCTCTTTCGGCGTTGCGATGTCCCAGTAGCGAGCGGTGCCCCGCGCATTACGGAAGTCGCCTGTACCGCCGGTGATGGCCATGTCGAGCGAACTTTTTCCGCTCTTCCAGAGCGACTGCATCGTCAGAGAGCCACGCTCGAGTTCTATCGTGATCAGGCACTGAGCCGTGAGTTCTTCGCCATCGATGTGAACGACCTGACACGACCCACCCCCACGTCCGACTCTGCGGCCGTCCGTTATGGCGGTGCCCGAGTAGACGTCCATATCACCCAAGCTCGGCCCTGCCGGGCCGAGATCGGTAGCCGTGTGCTGATCGTTCTGAATCTTGAGTTCGAGGACCTCGGCTCGACCCCTTTCCGGGGTATCGGCGTCTGCGCTGTCCACAGCACAGACGCCGACCACAGCCGTGACCAGCGATATGGCTAAGAATTTTATGAGCGTCGCTCGTGTGTTGTTGTTCCCCTGCTTCTTCCGATGCGCGACAGCGGATCCCGGACTGCTGGCGACCATGGGGGATTCTCCTCACTGTGATCTCCATGTGCGAACACCTCGACGCTATGACTCGTGGGTCTTCGCGTCTAAGATCAATATCGCTATGGCGTCATGGCATCGGAGGCATGATGGAGCTGATATCGCTCAGCTCGTTCTCTGGTCCCACCTGGTCGCTTTCGGCAGTGGTCTCGGGCCGCCTGACGGGCTGCCTCTCTTCCTCGCGTGACGAAATGCGATGAGGGAATGCTGGTGGCACCAGCGGAAACGGGGAGGTGGCGGGCGCGAAGGCAGCGTCAGTTTCGGGTCTGATCCGACGGCGGATGACCGGCCTCTGAGCCAATTGGTTCGACGTCTTCCGGCTCTGCGTCTTCCGGTTCTGCGTTTTCGGCGGGAACGCGTGAACCCCGGGACGGAAGGTCCCGGGGTGGCCGCGCCGCGGTCAGATGCCGACGGTCCGCACCGTGGCCAGGTTGGCGACCTCGGCGACGGGCAGGGACGGCGCGAGGGACTGGACGGTCCCGACGACATCGCCGATGCCCACGGCGGCGCCGTGCCCGGCGACCTCGGCGCCGGCGCTGGCCATGCCACCGGAAATGGCGTCCAGCTCGCTGTCGGAAATCTCGTAGGCGTCGCTCTCAAAGGTGAAGCCGTTACGCATGGCGTGCTTTTCCCTTCAATGCTCTGAGTTCCTGACCTCGAACCGGACGGAGTACCGGTAAGGCGGATCAGGACGGTTCGACAGTCGCGTTACGCCCGAAGTCGGGCGCCCATAGCAACGACTCGTGTTCGCAGGATGCAATCACGCCGGCCGAGCGCCCGGCAACTACCTGCCGGCTTTTTTACCCGGCCGAAATTTTCGGTCACATGCGCTCGGCCCGGTGGCTTTGTTTCCCGCCGGGTGATGAATGCCCTCGCATGGCATCTATGGATCCACCCTCCGGGAAAGCCCTCTACGGGGCCTGTATGGGGATATCTTCGCGGGTGCCGGGGAGAGACGGGGCGGTGTGGAGCGGGGTGGAAGGAGCCTGGCGGGGGCCGGCAGCGCAAGATATCGACATCTTCTGCATCTTCTGCACCATCTGTAAATTCTGCGTGTTCTGTGTGCCGGTGGTGTCGGGTTCATGAAGGGCGCCGACTTGCGGGTGATCCTCAACGGGGATCGGGGGCGAGCGGAATGCGCCGAATCGCGGAACCGGGAAATTCGTCCCCCGTCCGGAATTTCCTTGCGGTTTCCAACGTTGTGGCCCCAAAGGGGGCCCACTCATCCCCTAGGGGATTTCCCCCACCACAACCACCGACTCCGCCCCCACCCGCACCACCCCCGCACCATCGGCTTCGCCCCCCTCCCCCCACGCTCCCAGCACACGCAGCGCCGGTGCGCGGGTGGCGTCCGTACCCACGGGGATGGACGCCGTCGCGTCCGGTGCCAGATTGACGGCCACCCGGACGGGCCCGCGCCGCAGCAGCAGCCACCGGGCCGTCTCGTCGTAGGCGACCTGCGTACCGGACGGGTCCGGATCGGTCAGGGCGGGCAGTTCGCGGCGCAGGCCGAGCAGGGTGCGGTGCCAGGCCAGCAGTTCGGCGTGCGGCGCACCGTCCGGTTCGGTCCAGTCCAGGACGCAGCGGGCGCGGGTGGCCGGGTCCTGCGGGTCGGGCCAGTCGGCGGCCGCCGCACCCCAGTCGTGGGCGGCGAATTCGCGTCGGCGTCCGGCCCGTACCGCCTCCGCCAGCTCCGGGTCCGGGTGGTCGGTGAAGTACTGCCAGGGCGTCCGCGCACCCCACTCCTCGCCCATGAAGAGCATCGGCGTGAAGGGTGAGCACAGGACCAGCGCGGCGGCGCAGCCGAGCAGGCCGGGGGAGAGGGTGGCGGTGAGGCGGTCGCCGAGGGCGCGGTTGCCGATCTGGTCGTGGGTCTGGGCGTAGGACAGCAGGCGGTACGGGGGTGTGACGCGCGGGTCGAGCGGGGCGCCGTGGGTCCGGCCGCGGAAGCTGGAGTACGTACCGTCGTGGAAGAAGCCAGTGGTCAGCGTCTTGGCGAGGGCGGCCAGCGGGGCGCGCGCGAAGTCGGCGTAGTAGCCGTGGGATTCGCCGGTGAGAGCGGTGTGCAGGGCGTGGTGGAAGTCGTCGTTCCACTGGGCGTGCAGGCCGTGGCCGCCGCCGGCGCGGGGTGCGGTGGTACGCGGATCGTTGCGGTCCGACTCGGCGATCAGGAACAGCGGGCGCCGCAGATGACCGGCCAGCGCGTCCACGGCCGCGGACAGTTCGGCCAGGAAGTGCCGGGCGCGGGAGTCGTACAGCGCGTGGACGGCGTCCAGCCGCAGCCCGTCGATCCGGTAGTCGCGCAGCCAGGCGAGCGCACTGGCGAGGAAGTAGCGGCGCACCTCGTCGGAACCGGGGGCGTCGAGGTTGACCGCCGTCCCCCAGGGCGTGTGATGGGTGTCGGTGAAGTACGGCCCGAAGGACGGGAGATGGTTGCCGGAGGGGCCGAGATGGTTGTGCACGACGTCCAGGACGACCCCGAGCCCGTGCCCGTGCGCGGCGTCCACGAAGCGCTTGAGCCCGTCCGGTCCGCCGTACGGCTCGTGCACCGCCCACGGGGCGATCCCGTCGTAGCCCCAGCCGTGCGTGCCGGGGAACGGGCAGACCGGCATCAGGGAAATATGGGTGATGCCCAGTTCGGCGAGATGGTGCAGACGCTCGGCGGCGGCGTCGAAGGTGCCCTGGGGGGTGTAGGTGCCGATGTGCAGCTCGTAGAGGACGGCGCCGGGCAGCGGGCGGCCGGGCCACGGATGCCGCCAGACGAACCGGCCGTGGTCGACGACCGCGCCGGGGCCGCCGGGGCCCTCCGGCAGCCGGGCGGCGCGCGGATCGGGCAGCGGCGGGCCGTCGTCGAGGCGGTAGGCGTAGCGGTCGCCGTCGCGGGCCGGCGTCGTCAGGCGCCACCAGCCGGCGCGCTCCGCATCGCGCTCCAGGGGGAGCGCCGCCTCGTCGGCCCGCTCGCCCGCCCACTGGAGCGTGACCCGTCCGGCGCTCGGCGCCCATACCTCGAACAGCATGGCGCTGCCTCCTTCGCTCGCTCCCCGTAGGGGACTTGGTGCGCTCCCGGCCTCCAGACGAAGAAAGCACGGCGCCCGCCCGCCCGACACCCCGACGTGGCGACATGGCGCGACTTCGCGCCGGTAATTGCGCCATTCCGACGCCGGGCGGACACCGGTGTCCTGCGGCGGCGACGCCGGGGCGGCCACGCCGTCCGGCGTCCCGCCGTCGTGCGTCCCGGCGTCCCGGCGCCCTGTCCCCGACCGACCATGAGGGACACCTCGCCTGGACAGCGGCTCGCGGTGGCCCGAGAATCACGGCATGACATCGCTCGAGTTCCCCGCTCGGCCGGCGCGCCCGTCGGACGCCGACCGGGAACGCGCCCTCGATCTGCTGCGCGACGGCGCGGCACAGGGGCGGCTTTCCCAGGACACCTTCCTGCGTCGGCTGGAACTCGTCCTCACCGCTCAGCAGCACGCCGATCTTGCCCTGGCCACCGCCGACTTGGAGAGCCGCGGCAAGGTGCAGGGCGCGGTTCTGCGGATGGTCGGCCGGGTGTCGGCGTTCCACATCCGGGTGCGCCGGGCGTGGCGCACGGAGCGGCTGCCGAAGCTTCTCCTGCCGGAGCCGGGCCCGTTCCCGCTGCTGGTGGGGCGGGCGCCGGGGGTGGGTCTGCGGCTCAACCACGAGACGGTCTCCCGGGCGCACGCCGAACTGCGCAGCGACGGCAGCGGCTGGATGCTGCGCGACCTCGGCTCCACCAACGGCACCTGTGTCAACGGGCGCCGTGTGGTGGGCGAGGTGCCGGTCGGGCCGGGCGATCACATCACGTTCGGCCGGGTCGACTACGTCCTGACGCAGCGCTGAGCGGGCCGTCCCTTCCAGGGCCGCCCGCCACGCCGCCCTTCAGAGCCGAGTGCGCCCTCCGGGCCGCTCTCCCGGCCGGGCGAAGTGCGCGTAGGGCGGATGGGCCGCGAAGAGGACGTCGAGCTCCGGGCGCCGCCGGTGCGGGTCCGGCACCAGCAGATCGGTGAGGGTGGGGACCAGGACGCTGTACCCCTCGGCGACGCCCTTCTGCCGCGGCCCCCACCCCGCCGCGTCCGACACCGCCTCGGCGCCCGCCGCGAAGACGTCCCGGCTGCCCGTCAGGAACAGCGTTTCCCGGAGTACGCCGCGAACGAGAACAGCCCCGCCGGCCGGGACAGGCCTTCGTGGTCGCCGTACAGAAAGCCGTAGGCCCCGTGCGGATCGGACACCGCGGTGTGCCGCAGCGGGTTCCGGGGCCGGACGACCCGGAACGCGCGCCGCCCGTCGCGTACCTGGAAGCTCTCCAGCCTCAGCTTGATGCCCGCCCGCCGTCCACGGCCCCGCCCGCGCGCACCGGACGATCGCCGGACGGGTGCGAGCTCCACACCCCTTCGCCGTGCGTCGGACCGGGCAACATCCTTTCCGCCTCCTGCACGTGACGCGCCGGCAGCACCCCGCGCACCAGCCAGGTGTGCCGCCCGCCCGCCGTCTCGCCGAGTTCCGCGCCCAGCGCCGTGAGCCGGACGGTGACCGCGGCCAGCGCATCGAGCGGCAGCTCCGCCTCGAAGGCGTGATACGGCTCGTAGACCCGGGTCCCGGCCCGTCGCAGCGCACGCAGCAGCACCTCCGGGGTGACCGTACGGAAGTCCCCGGCCGTGCTCAGCGGGCCGACGAAGCCGGAACGGGTCAGCACCACCCGGCAGTCCGTCACCGCCAGCCCCCGCGGCCCCCGCCGCAGCGTCGCCAGTACGGTCTCCTCGACGGCCTGGTGGAAGCCGTGCGGCAGCGCGCCCAGTTCGGTCTCGTAGGCGAAGACCGGGCCGGAGCCCGGGGCGCCCGGCTCGACCCGCAGCCCGACCGTCGCCCAGTGCCCGCTGTGGCCCCGCTTGGCGATCTCGTGCAACGCCTCGCCGACCCCGCAGGGCCGCTCCACGCACACCACCCGGCTCGGCGCGAACGCCGCCTCGATGCCGTGCCCGTCGCGGAGCGTGGCCGCGATGATCTCCTTCTGCACCTCGCCGTGCAGCAGCACCGAGGTCGCGCCCTCGGGTGCCGGGCGCGCCTGCAGCAGCGGGTCCTGGTCGGCCAGCGCCAGCAGCGCGGCGCGCAGCGCGGCGGCCCGCGCAGGGTCGTCGGCCCGGACGACGGTCTCCAGGGTGGGGGAGGGGAACAGGGCGTCGTCCGCCTCCGGCACCGGACCGAGGCGGTCGCCGGTACGGATGCCGGGCAGCCCGCGGAGCACGGCGATATTGCCCGCGGTGAGCGGTCCGTCGTCGCCGGGCGCCCGGCCCACCACCTCGAGGGAGGTGATCCGGCCGGAGAGCGACTCCCAGCCGCCGCCCGCCGCGCGCCGGTGCAGCCGGATCTGGCGGCGCGGCCGCAGCTCGCCCGCGTAGAGGCGGAGATGGGCCGTGCGCTCGCCGCCGGGCGGCTGATGGACGGCGAAGACCGTGCCCCGCGGCGGTCCGTCCGCCGGCACCGCGGCCGGCGGAATCAGCCCGGCCATTCCCTCGACGAGCGCGCCGACGCCCTGCCCGCCGAGCGCCGAGCCGAAGTACACCGGATGCAGGGAGCCGTCGGCCGTGCGGGCGGCCAGCGCCGCCCGCACCTGGTCGGCGGTCGGCGGCGGCCCCTCCACCACGCGGGCCAGGAGCGACTCGTCCGCCTCGGCCACCGCCTCGGCGATCCGGCCGCGGGCGTCCGCCTCCTCCAGGTCGTACGGCGTGACGGACGCCCGAGCGGTGCCGAGTCCGGCAACGGACGCCATGGGTACGGCGACGGGAGTCAGCAGACGGCGGATGTCCGCCAGCAGGGCATCGCCCCGGGCACCGGCCCGGTCGATCTTGTTGACGAACAGGAGGGTGGGCAGCCGCAGCCGCCGCAGCGTCTTCATCAGGACCCGGGTCCTGGCCTGGACGCCCTCCACCGCGGACAGCAGAAGGACGGCGCCGTCGAGCACCCCCAGGGCGCGTTCGACCTCGGCGGTGAAGTCGGAGTGGCCGGGGGTGTCGAGGAGGTTGACCTGGACATCGCCGACGGTGAAGGAGGCGACCGCGGAGCGGATGGTGATGCCGCGCTGCCGCTCCAGCTCGCCGGTGTCCGTGCGGGTGTCACCGGCGTCGACGCTGCCGAGCCGGTCGATGGCGCCGGTGTCGAAGAGCAGCCGCTCGGTGAGGCTGGTCTTACCCGCGTCGACGTGGGCGAGAATCCCGATGTTCAGGGTGCGCGAAGGAAGCAGGGAATGAGCCATGGAAGGTGGAGTCCTCGAGAACTGTCGTCCGGACGGGGCGATGAGTAGTTCCGAGGAATCGGCGCATTCGAGGCTCCTTGCCGAGGGAAAGCTGAGAAAGCTGAGGGAAAGCGGGCGTACGGGGCCATGCTGTCAGCCGTACGCCCGGACGCAACCGAATTGATCGGCCGCTCCCTCCGCCCGGTCCCGGGCCGCTCAGTGCTGATGCAGCCCCCGCCCGGCCAGCGTCAGGAAGGCCTCGCCGACCGCCTCCGACAGCGTCGGATGCGCATGGATGTGCCGGGCCACATCGGACGGTTCGGCGTCCCAGCCCACGATCAGCTGGCTCTGCGCGATCATCTCCGAGACATGCGGGCCGACCAGATGGACGCCGAGGACCACCCCGGTGGCCTCCCCGCCCGCCCCGTCCGCCGCCGCGATGACCTTCACCATGCCGCCCTGCCCGTGCACCATGCCCTTCGCGGTCGCCGTCAGCGGCATGGTGTTCACCTTGACCGACAGCCCCCGGGCGCGGGCCTGCGCCTCGGTCAGGCCGACCGACGCCGTCTGCGGCGAGGAGTACGTCACCCGGGGAACGGCCGCGTAGTCCACCGGCGGCGACGGGATGCCCGCCAGCGTCTCGGCGACCAGCAGCCCCTCCGCGAACGAGGCGTGCGCCAGCCCCAGTGACGGCGGCGGCAGCAGATCGCCGACCACATGGATGCCCGGCACGGCCGTCTCCAGCCGCGACCAGTCGGCGGGCGCGACATGGCCCCGCCCGTCCGCCGACAGTCCGGCCGCCGCCAGGCCCAGCCCGTCCGTCACCGGGGTCCGCCCCACGGCGACCAGCAACCGCTCCGCCGCCAGGACGACTTCCTCCCCCTTGGCGGTACGGACGGTGGCCCGCACCCCGTCCGCCAGCAGCTCCGTGTCGACCAGCGTGGCGCCCGTACGGACCGCGATGCCGCGCTTCTTCAGCCCGCGGACGAGATGCCGGCTCACCTCCGTGTCCTCCAGGGGCAGCAGCCGGTCCGCGGCCTCGACCAGGGTGACGTCGGCGCCCATCGACCGGTGCAGCGAGGCGTATTCGACGCCGATCGCGCCGCCGCCCAGGACCAGTACGGACGCCGGCAGGCCGGGGGCGAACAGCGCGTCGTCGCTGGTGACGACCCGGCGGCCATCGGGCGTGAGACCCGGCAGCAGCCGCGGCCGGGAGCCGGTCGCCAGCACGATGCCGCGCCGCGCCGCGAACTCCCCGGCGCCCTCGATGTCGACCGTACGCGGCCCGGTCAGCCGCGCCGTGCCGCGCACCACCCGCACCCCGGCGCGCGCCAAGTGCCCGGCCACCCCCTGGTGGTTACGGGCGACGATGTCGTCCCGGGTGGCCACCAGGGCGGGCCAGTCCAGCGCCTCCACGGTGGCCTTCACCCCCCACCGCTCCCGCGCCTCCGCGATACCGTCCACCAGCTCCGCCGCGTGCAGCATCGCCTTGCTGGGGATGCAGCCGCGATGCAGACAGGTGCCGCCGATCAGGTCGCGCTCGGCCAGCACCACCCGCAGGCCCAGGGACGCGGCGCGCAGGGCGGTGCTGTAGCCGCCGGTGCCGCCGCCGATGACGAGGACATCGGCCGTGTCCGCGGCCGTCTCCCCGGGGTGGTCACCCCTGCGCTCACTCATCCGCTCGTCCCCGCGTCCGTGCCTGCGCTCACTCATGCCGTCGCTCATGCGCTCGTTCATGCGCCAAGGCTCCGCCCACCTGCGGCGATGAGTCCAAGGCAATGTTTCTATGAGAGCGATGAGCCGTGTGCATACGACGTGGCGCGCGGCATGGGGAGGGGACGGGCATGAGCCTGCGGCAGATGGAATACCTGGTGGCGGTCGTCGAGGAGGAGTCCTTCACCCGGGCCGCCGAAGTGCTGCACGTCACCCAGTCCGCGCTCTCGCACCAGATCAAGGCGCTGGAACGGGAGGCCGGCGGCGCCCTGTTGGAGCGGATGACCCGCGGCGTGCGGCTGACCGCGATGGGCCGGGCCTACTTCCCCCACGCCGAACTCGCGGTCCGCAGCGCCCGGCAGGCCCGCCGCGCGGCGCTGGCGGCGGCCGGTGCGGAGAGCGGCGAACTGCATCTGGCGACGGTGCACGCGCAGGCCATCGGCGTGCTGCCCGCGGTGTGTGCCCGCTGGGGCCGCGAGCACCCCGGGGTGCGCCTGGTCCTCCACGAGTACGCCACCACCGAGGAGCTCGACGACCGGATGGCGCGCGGCGTCGCCGATGTGGCGGTCGGGCCGCGCCCCAAGGACTGGCCGGGACCGGTCACCGTCGTCGGGCAGGAGGAGATGGTGCTGGTCGTGCCGCGCGGCGACCCGCTCGCCGCGCGGGAGTCGGTACGCCTGGCCGACCTTGCGGACCGGCCGTGGGTGCGCTGCAGCCTGGAGCCGGTGATCGAGGGGCGGCGATGGCTGGACGTGGAATGCGAGCGGGCCGGCTTCACACCCCGTACCGCCGTCCGTACGCAGCACACATCGACCGCCGTGCGGATGGCCGCGGCCGGCGTCGGGGTGCTCCTGACGGCGGCCCATGAACTCACCGGCCTCGACTGCGCCACGGTCCCCACCGACCCGCCCTGGCGCCGGGACATCACGGTCTTCTCGCGCGTCGAACTGACCGGAGCCGCCGCGGCGTTCACCGAACTGCTCCGCACGGCGGAAAAGTCCTGAGGGGGACGGGTCACTCCGCCGCGAACAGCGCCACCGGCGACACCTCCAGCAGCTCGCTCAGCCCCACGGCCGCGCCGCCGTCCACCACCCGGCCGGTCAGCAGCTCGCGCCAGGGACCGCCGGGCGGCAGCCGCAGCGCGGTGTCCCACCAGCCGCCGGTCTCCACCAGGCGCAGCGACAGCCGGGTCGCGACCGTCACCACCCGCCCGCCGCGGCCGAAGGCCACACAGTGCTCGGCGGCCGGCCCCTCCGCGCGCAGCGGCTCGTAGGCGGCGCCGGCGTCGAACCAGTCGGGGTGCGCGCGCCGCAGCCGCAGCGCGGCGGCCGTCAGCCGGAGCTTCTCGGCGGACAGATCGCCCGGCTCGGCCCCTCCGTCCAGCTCGGCGAGCAGGTCGGGCCGGAAGGCGGCGGGCCGCCGGTTGTCCGGGTCGACCAGCGCCGCGTACTCCCGCTCGGTGCCCTGGTAGAGGTCGGGCACGCCCGGCATGGTCAGGTGCAGCAGCGTCGTGCCGAGCACATTCGCGCGGATGAACGGGGCGAGTTCGTCGTCCAGCGCGGCAAGCGGGCCGGCCGGCGGTCCGCACGGCCCGCCGCGGACGAACTCCGTCACCGCCTCCTCGTACTCCGGGTTCCGCTCCGTCCAGGAGGTGCGCAGCCCGGCCTCCCGTACGGCCTTGAGGACCGCGGGCGCCACCCGGTCGGCGGGCACCGGGCCACCGGCGGACGGCCCGCCCAGCCCGAACACGGTCTGCCAGGCAAGCCAGGACACCATCGGATCAACCGGGCCGCTCGCCAGGAGGGGGCCGTCCGCACCGTTGGCCACCTGGCCCAGCACATCGCGCCACCGGTCCGGGCACTCCGACAGCACCGCGATCCGCGCCCGGACATCGGCGCTGCGTTTGGTGTCGTGGGTGGAGAGCACCGTCCCGGTGGCGGGCCAGTCGCGCTGCACCCGGGCGCAGAAGTCGTGGAACGCCTGGGGGCCGAGCGCGGGCGTGCCGGGGTCGCCGCCGACCTCGCAGGCCGACAGCAGCACGGGATAGCGGTAGAAGGCGGTGTCCTCGACGGACTTGGCGTGCAGCGCGGAGGCGGTCTGGGCGAAGCGGGCGGTGAAGTCGGCGAAGTCGGCCGGGTCGGCGGTGCCGGGCGCACCGGTGGCGCGGGCCCGGTCCCCGTACCGTCCCAGCGCCAGATCGTGGATGAGATCCACCGCTTGCGCCTCCTCGGGCACCAGGAACGCGCCCCGCGCCCGCGCCGCGGCCGCGCCCAGCATCGCCGCGTCCTGCCCGGCCCGGCCGGGGTCCGCGGCGTACGGACGGTAGACCGGCAGCCGCACCAGCAGCTCGGTGATCGCCTGCCGCAGCGCCCACGGCGCATGGTCGCCCGGCTGCGGGGTCCGCTCACTGATCCGTACCGCCGTCCGCACCAGCCGTTCCACCTCCGCGGCCAGATCGTGCGTGACCACCTCGTACGCGGCCCGGCGCACCGTCTCCTCCCAGTCGCCGCCCTCGTCGGCCAGGGGCGTGACGAAGTCCCGGTAGTGGGAGAAGAGGCGGCCGGAGCCCTGCGGGCAGACGAACAGCGCGTCGATGTGCCGCAGCGCGTCATAGCCCGTGGTGCCCGCGCACGCCCAGCCGTCCGGCAGCCGCTCGTCGCCGGTGAGGACCTTCTCGACGACCGTCCAGCGACCCCCGGTGGCGGCATGCAGCCGGGCCAGATAGCCGCCGGGGTCCACCAGGCCGTCGGGATGGTCGACGCGCAGCCCGTCGATCACGCCCTCGCGGATCAGCCGCAGCAGCGTGCCATGCGTCGCGTCGAAGACCTCGGGATCCTCGACCCGCACCCCGATCAGCTCCGAAATGGTGAAGAAACGCCGGTAGTTGAGCTCGCTGCGGGCCAGCCGCCACCAGGCGAGGCGGTACCACTGCGCCTCCAGGAGGCGCTCCATCGGCAGGCCCTCCGTACCGGGCCGCAGCGGGAAGGCGTGCTCCTGATAGCGCAGCACCTCGCCGTCGACCCGCAGATGCCGCAGCTCCTCGCCCAGCCGCCCGCCGAGCACCGGCAGCAGCACCCGCCCGCCGTGCGCGCCGTCCCAGTCGATGTCGAACCACCGGGCATACGGGGACGCCGGGCCGTCCCGCAGCACCTCCCACAGCGGTCTGTTCAGCGAGGCCGGAGCGGGCAGCGCCATATGGTTCGGCACGATGTCGACGACCAGCCCCAGGCCGTGCGACCGGGCCGCCGACGCCAGCGACCGCAGCCCCTTCTCGCCGCCCAGCTCGGCCCGTACCGCCGTGTGGTCGACCACGTCGTACCCGTGCGTGGACCGCGGCACCGCCTCCAGCACGGGGGAGAGGTGCAGATGGGAGATGCCGAGCGCGGCCAGCTGGGGCACCGCCCGCTCGGCGGCGGCGAACGGGAAGTCCGGCTGGAGCTGCAGCCGGTAGGTGGCGGTCGGCGACGGTCTCGAAGGCTGCGTCATGGGAACACCCGTACCCCATTGACGGCTCGTTGTGTCACCGATCCGAGGTATCCGCCGGTGTCCGCCGCATTGGCCTTTCCTCCGAACCGGCGAGCCGTTGCGCCCAGTTCCTTCGTACCTCCGGTGTATACGGCGCGGCGCCCGTCCCGGATAGCGTCGGCCGATGACCGCTGCAACCGCCACCTACCGTCAGGTGATCGCCCTGGGCGGGCCGCTGCTGCCCGTCGCCTCCTTCCTCGGCAGGCTTCCGACCGCCATGTGCCAGCTCGGCAGTCTGCTGCTGGTGGCGCGGACCAGCGGCTCGCTCACCGCCGCGGGCCTGGTGGGCGGTGCGCTGGCGGCGGGGCAGACCGTCGCCGGGCCGCTGATCGGCCGGCTCGCCGACCGGCACGGTCAGCGTCCCGTCGTACTGGCCGCCTGTTGGCTCAACGCGCTCGCCGTGGCGGCCCTGGTGGTGGCCTCCCTCGCACGGATCGCGACGCCGTCGCTGGCCGCGATCGCGCTGCTGGCCGGCGCCAGCGTGCCGCAGATCGGGCCGCTGGCCCGTACCCGCCTGGTGGCCCTCGCCCATCGCGCCGGGGCCGACGAGCGGATGGTCAACGCGGCGCTGTCCGTCGAGGGCACCCTGGACGAGGTGTCGTTCGTGCTCGGCCCGGCGCTGGTCGGGCTGGCCGCCACGGTCGCCCATCCGGCCGTCGCGCTCGCGCTGGCCGCGGTGCTGCTCGCCGTCTGCGGCTCGGCCTTCGCCCTGCACCGTACGGCCGCCGTGCTGCGGCCCGCGGCGGGCTCCGCCGGCGCCCGCCCGCCCCGCTCCCGGCTGCCCCGCGGCGTGTACGGCATGCGGGTCTCCATGGCCCTGCAGGGCGCCATGTTCGGCGCCTGCCAGGCCGGCATCACCGCGCTCACCGAACGCCTTCACCAGCCCGCGCAGGCCGGTCTGGTCTATGCCGCGATGGGCGTGATGAGCGCGGTCGCGGGACTGTCGCTGGCGCTGGTGCCCGACCGGATCGGGCTGCCGACCCGGTGGCGGGCGGCCGGCGCCGCGCTGATCGTGCTGTCGGCGCCGCTGCTGTTCGTCCAGACGCTGTGGGCGCTGTATCTGGTCGTCGTGGTCCTCGGCGTGGCCTTCGCCCCGCATCTGATCACCGTCTTCGGCCTCACCGAACGGGCGGTGCCCGCCACCCGGCTGGCCGAGTCGATGGCCTTCCTCACCAGCGCCGTGGTCGGCGGCCAGGCCCTGGCGCTGACCGTCTCCGGGCGGCTCGCCGACGCCCACGGCCCGTTCGCCGCCTTCGCCGTGGCCGTCGGGGCCGCCGTCCTGATCCTCGTCGTCGCGATGACGGCCCGGGTGAGCACCGGGGCCCGCCGGGTCATGTCGGCCGTTGCAGCACCAGCAGACTCCGCCCCGTCAGCATCAGCCGATCACCGGCCTTGACCTTGGCGCCCCGGCCGTCCGCCGCCGCCCGCGGCCGGTCGGTGTCCACCACCACCTGCCACTGCCGCCCGTGGTGCACCGGAACCGTGAACTCCTTCTCCTGCTCGTGCGCGTTGAACATCAGCAGGAAGGAGTCGTCGGAGACCGGCTCGCCCCGCGGGCCCGGCTCGGAGATGGAGCTGCCGTTCAGGAAGACCGCCAGCGCCTTGGCATGGACGGACTGCCAGTCGCGGGTTCCCATCTCCTCACCCTCGGCCGTGAACCACGCGATGTCGGACAGCTCGTCGTGCGTCCCCTCGACCGGCTGCCCCTGGAAGAACCGCCGCCGCCGGAACACGGGATGATCGCGCCGCAGCCACACCATCTGCCGGACGAAGGCCAGCAGCTCCCGCTCCTCGTCCGGCGGCGTCTCCTCCGGATCGCCCTCGTCCGCCTCACCGGCTCCGCCCGCCTTGCCGCCGCTCTCCGGCCACCGCACCCACGACAGCTCGCTGTCCTGGCAGTACGCGTTGTTGTTGCCGCCCTGGCTGCGCCCGAACTCGTCGCCGTGACTGAGCATCGGCACGCCCTGCGACAGCATCAGCGTCGCGAGGAAGTTCCGCATCTGCCGGGCCCGCAGCCGCCGCACGGAGGGGTCGTCCGTCGGCCCCTCCGTCCCGCAGTTCCAGGACCGGTTGAACTGCTCCCCGTCCCGGTTGTCCTCGCCATTGGCCTCGTTGTGCTTGTCGTTGTACGCGACCAGATCGTGCAGCGTGAAACCGTCGTGGCAGGTCACGAAGTTCACCGAGGCCAGGGGCCGCCGCCCGTCGCCCTGATAGAGGTCCGACGATCCCGTCAGCCGCGAGGCGAACTCCGCCAGGGTGCGCGGCTCGCCCCGCCACAGATCGCGCACCGTGTCCCGGTACTTGCCGTTCCACTCGGTCCACAGCGGCGGGAAGTTCCCCACCTGGTAGCCGCCCTCGCCCAGGTCCCACGGCTCGGCGATCAGCTTCACCCGGCTGACCACAGGGTCCTGGTGCACCAGGTCGAAGAACGACGACAGCCGGTCCACCTCGTGGAACTGCCGGGCCAGCGTCGCCGCCAGATCGAACCGGAACCCGTCCACATGCATCTCCTGCACCCAGTAGCGCAGCGAGTCCATCACCAGCTGGAGCACATGCGGGCTGCGCATCAGCAGGGAGTTCCCGGTCCCGGTGGTGTCCATGTAGTACCGCTTGTCGTCGGTCAGGCGGTAGTACGAGGCGTTGTCCAGCCCCCGGAACGACAGCGTGGGGCCCAGATGGTTGCCCTCCGCCGTGTGGTTGTAGACCACATCGAGGATCACCTCGATCCCGGCCCGGTGCAGCGCCCGCACCGCCGTCTTGAACTCCAGCACCTGCTGCCCGCGGTCGCCCCAGGAGGCATACGCGTTGTGCGGGGCGAAGAAGCCGATGGTGTTGTAGCCCCAGTAGTTCGTCAGCCCCGCGTCCACCAGCCGGTGGTCCTGCACGAACTGATGCACCGGCATCAGCTCCAGGGCCGTGACCCCCAGCTTCGTCAGATGGTCGATGATCGCCGGGTGCGCCAGCGCCGCATAGGTGCCGCGCAGCTCGTCCGGCAGCTCCGGGTGCAGCATCGTCAGGCCCTTCACATGGGCCTCGTAGAGCACCGTCTCGTGATAGGCGGTGCGCGGCGGACGGTCGTCCCCCCAGTCGAAGTACGGATTGACCACCACCGACGCCATGCTGTGCGGCGCCGAGTCCATGTCGTTGCGCGCCTCCGGCCGGCCGAAGTGGTAGCCGTAGACCGCCTCGCTCCAGTCGATCCGGCCGCTCATCGCCCGCGCGTAGGGGTCCATCAGGAGCTTCGCGGAGTTGCAGCGGTGCCCGCGCCCCGGCTCGTACGGGCCGTGCACCCGGAAGCCGTACCGCTGCCCCGGCATCACTCCCGGGAGATAGGCGTGCCGCACGAAGGCATCGCTCTCGCGCAGCTCGACGGCGGTCTCCGAACCGTCGTCGTGCAGCAGACACAGCTCGATGCGTCTCGCGGCTTCGGAGAACACCGCGAAGTTGGTGCCCGCCCCGTCGTAGGTGGCACCCAGCGGATACATCTGTCCCGGCCAGACCTGCATGCGTAGACTCTTCCACCTTCTCGTCGGGGGCTGCGGCGACTCCACGACACGCGTCCGCGGACCGAAGTGAAATCCTTCCCCAACATGCCCCATAGACGGGGAATTTCGCCTTATCTTCGCTGAAATGTGGGTAATCGGCCGCGATGTCGGATCGTCGTACCAGGGCTCTGCCGGGGGGCGGCGCGGACGGGGGCCGGCGCGGGGCGCCCGACGCGCCACCCCTGACCTCCGATGACGGCGCGGACGCCGGGGTCAACGGCCGGCCAGGGAAACACCCCATCGCGTGGACCGACAACGCTCCGCCCGGCTCCCTTCGACGTCACGGCTATGAATCCGCTCACTCCCCTCCTGCGTTCGGGAGGCAACGGGCCCTGAAAGGCAGGGGAGTTGGCAGCCGAGTCGATCCTTCCTGCTGCACCGCCTCCCGCGCCGCAGTAGTCTGCCTTGATCGTTGGCACGGGGGTTCGGAAGGCGGTGGCAGGTGAGCGGCGGGCTGGAGTTGCCCCCTGGTGACGAGAGTCACGAGGGCCATGAGGGCGGCTCCGTCGACGCACCGCCCGGCGCGGTGTCCCTGGCGCGACCGATGGAGATCGGCGCGGAGCTGGACTGGGGCGCCGACGCCTGGACCGAGGTGCGCACCCGCGCCCGCCGGGCCGGACGCGCCTACATCTGGCTGAATCTGGTCGAGCAGCGGCTGCGGGCCGTCGTGGCGGCCGTACTGCGCCCCATCTACGAGCCGGTGCACGGCGACGAATGGGTGATCGCCGCGGCCGGGCCGGCCGGGCAGGAATGGGTGCAGCGGGCGGTCGCGGTCCGCGAGGTCAGCCGCCGCAAGGGCTATCTCCTCGACCCCGCCGACGACAACATCGTCAGCTTCCTCACCCTGCCCCAGCTGCGCGAGCTGATGGTCCAGCACTGGCCCTGCTTCGAGCCGTACTTCGACGACCGCCGCGAGGTCGAGCTGGCCCTCGACGAGCTGGAGGTCGCCCGCAACATCGTCTCCCGCAACCGCGCCCTGTCGGAGACCGTGCTGGCCCAGGCGGAGCGGGCCTCGGCCCGGCTGCTCGACATATTGGGCTCCGGGGTCGGCACCCGCATCTCGGGACGGCTGCCCATCGACGCCGTGGAGGACCTCGTCGGCGACCGCTACGCCGACGTCATCGGCGTCCATCCCGACCGGGTGCGCCTGCAGCGCCAGCTCCCCGCCGAGGACCTCTTCGGCGACGCCCGCCGCCTCGACGCGGTCGGCATAGGCCTGAACCTCCTCGTCCAGAACTACTCCGGCCGCCGCCTGGTCCGCCTCGCCGAGTCCGGCTGCCGCATCCGGCTGCTCTTCCTCAACCCCGCGAGCAGCGCCGTCCGTCGCCGGGAGCGCGAAATCGGCCTGAAGAAGGGTGAGATGAGCCGCTCCATCGAGATGAACATCCTCCATATGCGGCGGGTGCGGGCCCGGCTCCGCGACCCGGGGGCCTTCGAGATCCAGGTCTTCGACGAGACCCCGCGCTTCACCGCCTATCTGGTCGACGGCGACGGCCCGGACGGCCTGGCGGTGGTGCAGAGCTACCTCCGCAAGAGCCGCGGGATGGAGTCGCCGGTTCTGGTGCTGCGCGGGGGCGGCCGCGACATCGTCCGGGCGGACGGCCGGGACGGGCGCGACGGTGAGCACGGTCTCTTCGAGACCTACCGCGAGGAGTTCGAAAGCGTGTGGGCGGACTCGCGGCCGGTGTCGTGAGGCCGCCCTACGGGCCTGCCGCGATCCCGCCGTCCACCCGCAGCTCGATCCCGTTGACGTAATCGGCGAGCGGGCTGGCCAGGTAGGCGACCGCGGCCGCGATGTCCTCCGGCCGCCCCGGCCGCTCGCCCGCCGAGCCGTCGACGCGTTCGTCGTCCGTGACGATGATCCCCGGGCTCACGCAGTTCGCGGTCACCCCGGTCCCGGCGAGGTGGTGCGCCAGGCTCGTGGTCATGTTCACCACCGCCGCCCTGGCCGCGGAGTAGGTGGCCGTATCGTGCGGCGGAGTCCGCGGGGCCCGGCTGCCGATGGTGATCACCCGGCCCCAGCCGTGCTGGCGCAGCGACGGCAGCAGGGTCTGGGTGACCCGCACCGTCGGCAGCACATTCCCCTCGAACGCGGCCCGCCAGTCGGCCGGCCCGGAGCTCTCCCAGTCGTGTTCGGCGAACGGGCCGGCGTTGTTCACCAGGATGCGGGCCCCGAAGTCGCGTGCGGTGACCGCGACCTGCTCGGCGACGCCCGGTTCCGTCAGATCGCCGAGCACCACCTCGGCGCGCACCCCGCGCGCCGCGACCTGCTCGGCGACCGCCGCGGCGGCGGCCGCGTCCCGCCCGTGGACGAGGACGTCGCACCCCTCGCCCGCCAGCGTCCCGGCGATCGCCGCGCCGATTCCCGCACCGCTACCCGTCACCAGCGCGCCCAGTCCTGCCAGCCGTAGGTCCATGCGGCCAGCGTAGGGGCGGGCGGGAGGGGGAGGGGGCCTGCCGCGACGGGCGGCCGGGGGATTGTCAGTGGTGCGTGGGAGAGTGAATCGGCAACGGGGGATGTACCACCGAAGGAGGGGCCGCCGCATGAACGAGCGTGTCGAAAGGGTGCGCGCCGAGCGTGTCAGGCAAAGGTGCGCGCCGCGCGCGTGCGAGGCCGAGCGAAGCGAGGGTTCGGCATGAGTTGGCATCAGGAGCTGCTGGTCAGCTTCGACCTGGAGACCACGGGCACCGACGTCGAGCGGGACCGCATCGTCACCGCCGCGCTGCTCCGCCTGGAGGGGGACGGCAGGTCGGCCGGAAAGCGGTCCTGGCTGCTCGATCCCGGCGTCCCGATTCCCGACGAAGCTGCGGCCATTCACGGCATTTCCACCGCATATGTCCGAGAACACGGCCGTCCGCCGGCCCTCGCGATAGAGGAGATCACCGAGGCGCTGGCCGAGGCCCTGCGCGCGGACATCCCGCTGGTGGTGATGAACGCGCGATACGACCTCTCGCTGCTGGACCGCGAGTGCCGGCGGCACGGCGTCCGGACGCTGACGGACCGCCTCGGACACGCGCCCGCGCCGGTCATCGACCCCCTGGTGCTCGACAAGCATGTGGACCGCTACCGCAAGGGCAGGCGCGCGCTGCAGGCGCTGTGCGGGCATTACGGCGTGCGGCTGGACGGCGCGCACGAGGCGGGCGCCGATGCGGCGGCCGCGGCCGGGGTGGCCCGGCGCATCGGGGAGAAGTACCCGGCCGTCGCCATCCCCTCGCCCCGTGCCCTGCACGCCCTCCAGGAGGAGGCCGCCGCCTCGCAAGCCGCCTCGTTCCAGGCGTACTTGCGGCGCTCCGGCGACCCCGAGGCGATAGTCGAACCGGCCTGGCCGCTGATTCCGTACCAGGCCTGACGGGCACCGCGAAGACCTCAGCGGGGCCCCGGCGGCCTCGGAACCGGCGGTCTCGGAACCAGCGACCTCAGAAGGGGTACCACCGCACCGTCGCGTCCTTCTCACGCAGCGACGCGATCCGGCGGCGGAATTCCTTGAGCGCCGCCGGGTTGCCGGGCGCGTGCTGGGAGACCCAGGCACAGCTCGCCGTCTCGCGGGACCCGCGCAGCACGGCACAGCCCTCCCAGTCCCGTACGTCCCAGCCGTAGGCCGCCACGAACGCGTCGTAGGCCTCCGCGGCCAGCCCGTAGCGGTCCCTGCTCAGCGCCATCACGACCAGATCGTGTTCGCGCAGATCGGAGGAGAAGGTCTCCAGGTCGACCAGCACCGGCCCGTCGGGCCCGACATGGACGTTACGGGGCAGCGCATCGCCATGGATGGGGCCGCGCCCCAGATGCGGTTCCAGCGCCGACGCGGCCGCCGCGAACGCATCCCGCCGCCCGCGCAGATACTCCGCGTCCTGCGCCGATACGGCGTCGCCCGCCAGCCGCAGCCAGCGCTCGACGCCGCCGAGGAGTTCCCGGCGGGGGAGGGCGAACGGCGGTTCCGGCAGCGCGTGGACGACCTTCAGCAGCTCGGCGAGATCCGCCGGCCCGGCGGGACGGGTGGCCTGCGGGAGCCGCTGCCAGTACGTCACGGGATGCCCGTCGACGAGGGCGGCCCGCGGCTCGGCGGCCCGCACCGCCGGCACGCCTTCCGCCTCCAGCCACTGCGCCACGCCCAGTTCCCGCTCGGCGCGCTCCAGCAGCTCGGCACTGCGCCCCACCCGTACGACCGGCCCGCGCTCGCCGAGGGCGAAGACGGCGTTCTCGCCGAGCGAGAGCAGCTCGGCATCCGCCGCCGCGTCGGGGCGCCCGGCCGCGGCCAGGACGTCCCGGGCGCGCGCCTCCGTGAAGGCGCCGGGGTTCGGTTCGGTCATCGTGATGCCTCCTGCGGTACGCGATCGCGACCAGTGTCGCAGGTACCGAGAACGTCCCAGGTGGGGAGATCCTTCACGGAATCCGGCGGGGAGCTTGACTGCGGTGGCGGCCGTAACGACGATGACGGCGCCGGCAACGGGGGAGAGGTGGCGTGCGATGGTTGCAGTGCCGACGGCGGAAAGACGGCGCGAGGAGTCCCTGCCGTGACCCTCGCCACCGCGCCACAGCGGTCCTCCGCGGCGTCCCGGAGCCGCACGACCGGGCCCCGGCGCGACCGCGGCACCTGGTTCCTCGTACTGCCCGCGCTGATCCCGATCCTGGTCCTGAGCGTCGGACCCCTGCTGTACGGCATCGGGCTGGCGTTCACCGACGCCCAGTCGGGCCGCAGTCAGGCCACCCGGTTCGTCGGGTCGCTGAACTTCACCGATCTGTTCCAGGACACCCTCTTCTGGGACTCCTTCCGGATCGGCCTGGTGTGGGCCGTCGGCGTCACCGTCCCGCAGTTCGTCCTCGCCCTGGGCCTCGCCCTGCTGCTCAATGTGAACCTGCGGCTGCGCTGGCTGGCCCGGGCGCTGGCGATCATCCCGTGGGCGATGCCGGAGGTCGTCGTCGGCATCATGTGGCGGCTGGTCTACCACCCGGACGCCGGCGTCCTGAACGAGACGCTGCGCCATCTCGGCCTGGCCGGATCCGGCGGCGGCCGGGACTGGCTGAGCGGCCTGGCCACCGCCCTGCCCGCGGTCGTCGTCGTCGGCGTCTGGGCGGGCATGCCCCAGACGACGGTCTCCCTGCTGGCCGGTCTGCAGAACGTTCCCAAGGAGCTGCACGAGGCGGCGGCCATGGACGGCGCGGGCGCCTGGCGCCGCTTCCGTACGGTCACCTGGCCCGCCATCAAGCCCGTCGCCCTCGCCATCACCGCCCTCAACTTCATCTGGAACTTCAACTCCTTCGCCCTGGTCTTCGTCCTGACCGACGGCGGCCCCGGCGGCCGGACCCGGCTGCCGATGCTCTTTGCGTACGAAGAGGCCTTCCGCTACGGGCAGTTCGGGTACGCCGCCGCCATGGGCCTGGCGATGGTCGCGGTGATCTCGGTCCTGCTGGCCGTCTATCTGGCGGGCCGGCTGAAGGGGGACGACGACAAGTGAGCCGAGCGACCCGACCGCGCCGTACGACCCGCCGCCCGACCGCGAAGCGCACCGCCACCCGCACCGGCCAGTACGCGGCGCTCCTGTGCTACCTGGCCTTCCTCGCGTTCCCCTTCCTCTGGCTGATTTCCACCGCATTCAAGCCACCGCGCGAACTGGGCAGCATCCACCCCACCTGGATTCCCGAGGCCCCCACCCTCGACAACTTCCGGCAGGCGTTCGACCAGCAGCCGCTGATCGCGGCGGCGGGCAACAGCCTGCTCGCCGCGGCGCTCTCCGCGGTGATCGCCATCGTGCTGGCGACGCCGATGGCGTACGTCCTGGCCCGATACCGCAACCGTTTCGCACGGGCGGCCACCGGCTGGGTCGTCATCAGTCAGGCGTTTCCGCTGGTCCTGGTGATCATCCCGCTGTTCCTGATCCTCAAGACCCTGCATCTGGTCGACTCCCGGATCGGCCTGATCATGGTCTATGTGGTGTGGTCGCTGCCGTTCGCGCTATGGATGCTGACCGGCTATGTCCGCGCCCTGCCGCCCGAGTTGGAGGAGGCCGCCGCGGTCGACGGCGCGAGCCGGATACGTACCCTCGTCTCGGTCACCGCACCGCTGCTCGCGCCCGGCATCGTCGCCACCGCGCTGTTCGCCTTCATCACCGCCTGGAACGAGTTCTTCTTCGCCCTGGTCCTGCTCAAATCTCCCGAGAAACAGACGCTGCCGGTCGTGCTGACCCACTTCATCGGGACGGAGGGCGTCGCCGACCTCGGCCCGCTCGCCGCCGCCGCGCTGCTCGCCACTCTCCCGAGCCTGCTCGTGTTCGCCGGCATCCAGCGGCGGATCACGGGCGGGATGCTGGCCGGGGCGGTGAAGAGCTGATGGGCGAAAAGCCGATGCGCGAAGAGTTGACAGGCGAAGAGCCGAGGCGTGAACGGCCGTTGCACGACGGGCCGTTGCGACCGCAGTCGTCGACCGGCGGCGTCGAACCGCCGGTACCGTCGGCCCGCTTCCACCGACGGGGACTGCTCGCGGCGGCCGCCGCGCTGCCCGCAGCGGCCCTGCTGCCCGGCTGCTCCGCCGGGCCCCGGAGGGCGGCCGGCGGCAAGATCACCCTGCGCTTCCAGTCACTGGCCTGGCAGCAGGACTCCCTCAAGATCAATAAGCAACTGGTCGCCGAATGGAACCGGCAGCACCCCGACGTCCAGGTGCGCTACATCCAGGGCGCCTGGGCCACCGTCCACGACCAGCTGCTCACCTCCTTCGAGGGCGGCGAGGCGCCGGACATCATCCACGACGCCACCGACGACCTCGCCGACTTCGCCTATGGCGGCGACCTCGCCGACCTCACCACCTTGCTGCCGCCCCGCCTCAAGGCGGACATCCCGCAGCAGAGCTGGGAGACCGGCACCTTCGACGGCCGGATCTACGGCGTCCCGTTCCTCCAGGAACCCCGGGTACTGATCGCCAACCGCCGGAAGCTGCACCGCTCCGGCGTCCGGATCCCCACTCCCGAACACCCCTGGACCTGGGAGGAGTTCGCGGAAGCCGCACAGCGTCTCACCCACGGCGGAAACCATGGCGTCGCCTGGCCGCTGAAGGAACCGGTCTCCGCCACCCTCAACCTCGCCCTGTCCACCGGCGGCCGGATCTTCCACCGTCACCCCGACGGCAAGGTGGAGGTCCGCTTCGACGCCGTCGACCAGGTGGTGCCCCGCACCATCCACGACCAGGTCAACGTCGACCGCACGGCCTCCCGTTCCACCTTGGGCATGGGCGGCGCCGACACCCTGCCGGGCTTCTTCGCCGGGCGGTACGCGATGGTCCCGCTCGGGTTCTCCTACCGCCAGCAGATCGTCCAGCAGGCCCCCAAGGGCTTCGACTGGACGGTGCTGCCGGCCCCCAAGGGCACCGCACTGGACCAGGGCGTGAGCCCGCAGACCCTGTCGGTGGCGCAGGACTGCCCGTACAAGGAGGAGGCGATGGCCTTCATCGACTTCCTCCTCCGCCCGCGGAACATGGTCCGGCTGGCCCTGGGTGACTGGCTGCTGCCGACCGGCCGGCAGGCCCTCAAGGATCCGGCCCTTCGGGTGGCCAGGTACGACTGGGCCACCGGCACCGCACTGGCCGGGGCGCTGCACTCGGCGCCGGCCCAGTCCGTACGCGGCTACCCGGAGTGGAAGGACAAGATCGCCGCCCCCGGTCTGCAGGAGTACTACAGCGGTGCGATCGATCTGGCGGGCCTGCGCCAACGGCTCGTCGAGGACGGCAACTTGGTGCTGGCGCGCTATCAGAGGTGAACCCTGAGCGGAGGTCGCGCTCCCTGGTGGACGCCTCCGAGGCCGCGGCGAGCGGAGCCATGGCCGGACGGCCGGGTGTGCGGGTGGCGCGCGCCGGGCGGCGGACCTCGTCGGGGCCCCTCTGCCGTCCCGAGTGGTGAACAAGCGCGCCGGGCCGGAGAGCTTGCGGGGCGCGAGCCTGCCACACCCGGCGGCCGATCCGGTGTACGCGCCGTCCGGCCGGCCCTCTGTTACGCCTCCATTGCGTGAACGTAAAGGGAGTTGAGTCACTCCCCGTCAACTACGCAGCGTTTTTTGCCCGCTTCTATGGGCTTTGTATTTGTTCATGGTTGTTGCCTATCTCACACGGCTGGGCGGCCCTTGAATTGGACCCGTCAATCCGACAGGGTTTCGAACCAGTCCGGCGTAGATCTTCCGGTCTCTTCGGGCTATTGCGCAACGCTTTCCCCCCACACCACGAACGAGGAGAACCCTCGCAATGGATCACAAGCGTTCCAGCAAGAAGCGGCTCATCACGGCGATAACCGCCGCAGTTGCCGCCACTGGTATCGCCGCCGTCACTGCGGTCACCGCCGGCGCCTCCTCCGCCCCCGCCGAGGGCAAGATCTACGGCGCCCAGGCCAAGGGTGCCGTGAACGGCAGCTACATCGTCATGCTGAAGAAGTCGGTCCGCACGGCCGAGAGCGGCGACCTCGCCTCCAAGTACGGCGGCAAGGTCAAGCGGAGCTACTCGTCCGTCGACGGTTTCTCGACGACCGGTCTGGACGAGGAGGAGGCCAAGCGCCTCGCCGCCGACCCGGCCGTCGACAAGGTCGTACAGAACAAGAAGTTCCACATCGACGCCACCCAGGACAACCCGCCGTCGTGGGGCCTGGACCGCATCGACCAGGCGGACACCCAGGGCGACAAGAAGTACAACTACCCCGACAGCGCGGGTGAGGGCGTCACCGCGTACGTCATCGACACCGGTGTCCACATCAGCCACAAGGACTTCGGCGGCCGCGCGTCGTACGGCTTCAACGCCATCGACAACAGCGACAAGGCCGAGGACGACAACGGCCACGGCACCCACGTCTCGGGCACCATCGCCGGTGAGGCCCACGGCGTCGCCAAGAAGGCCAAGATCGTGGCCGTCAAGGTCCTGGACGGCCAGGGCTCCGGCACCACCGAGCAGGTCGTCGCGGGCATCGACTGGGTCACCAAGAACCACAAGGGCCCCTCGGTCGCCAACATGTCGCTCGGCGGCGGTGCGGACGAGGCGCTCGACGCGGCCGTCAAGAAGGCCATCGACTCCGGCGTCACCTTCGGCGTCGCGGCGGGCAACGAGTCCACCGACGCGGGCCAGGGCTCCCCGGCGCGCGTGAAGGAGGCCATCACGGTGGCCTCCAGCACCGACAAGGACGAGCAGTCCGACTTCTCCAACTACGGCAGCGTGGTCGACCTTTACGCCCCCGGCTCCGACATCACCTCGGACTGGAACGACAGCGACGACGCCACCAAGACCATCTCCGGCACGTCCATGGCGACCCCGCACGTCGTCGGCGCCGCCGCGGTCTACCTGGCCGGCCACCAGGACGCCAAGCCCGCGGACGTGGAGAAGGCGCTGACGGACGGCGCCACTCCCGACAAGATCAGCAACCCGGGTGACGGCACGCCCAACAAGCTGCTGAAGGTCGTCGAGTAACCACTCCGGCAGCCCGGCACCATCCGCCGGCCGTCGCGCTCTCCCCCACGGGGCGCGACGGCCGGCGGCTTTTTTGCGTTCGGGGTCGCCGCCGAGCTCGTCCGACCCGGCTCCACGGGAACGGACCCGACGGAGTTATCCACAGGAGGATGCCTCCGAAACCATCGAACGCCCCACCTCGCTACGGTCGGTGACATGCACGGAGGACTGCCGTTCATCGGCATCAGCACCATCGTCTACGGCGTGATCGGCCTGACCGTCGTCGTAGCCGGCCGGATCCGCACGACAGGGGGAGCGCACCATGCACACCATCACCGTCATCGTCCCAGCTCACAACGAGGAGGAGGGGCTGCCGGACACACTGGAATCGCTGGCGTGCCAAACGGTGCCGCCTGACCGGGTCCTGGTCGTGGACGATGCCTCCACCGACCGTACGGGCGAGGTGGCGGCATCACACGGCGTAAGCGTTCTCCGGCCGCCGCGCAACCTCGGAAGCAAGGCGAAGGCGCAGAATTACGCGCTTCCGCACTGCGCCACCGACCTTGTACTGGCGGTCGACGCGGACACCGTTCTCGCGCCGGACTACATCGAGACCGTCGTCCCCGTCTTCGACGACCCCGGCGTCGCGGTCGCGGCGGGCACGGTCCGCACCCGCCGTACCCGCACGCTCTGGGAGCGCGGACGCTCGACCGAGTATCTCTTCGGCTTCCACTTCCACCGCCCCATCCAGGCCCGCGCCAACAGCCCCATGGTCTGCTCCGGTTGCTGCTCGGTCTTCCGGCGGGAGGACCTGGTGGCCTTCGGCGGATTCCCCGAGCGGACCATCGTCGAGGATATGGATTTCACGTGGGCGCAGCAGATCGCGGGCCGACGGGCGGTCTATGTCTCCGACGCCGTGGCCCTGGCCGCCGACCCGGAAGACCTCACCTATCTGCGCAAACAGGTCTGGCGCTGGATGGCCGGCTTCTGCCAGAACGTACGGCTGCACCTGGGTCGACTGATCGTGCACAAACCGCTGCTGGCGGTCTGGGTGCTGCTCGCCCTGCTCGAAATCCTCACCGCGCCCCTGTGGTGGGCCACGCCCTTCGTGGTCGCCGCGACGACCGATCAGTCGCTGCCGTCGGCGTTCGCCTGGTGGGCCGGGGCCGAGCTGGCACTGACCGCGCCACCACTGATCTACGCCGCCCACCGCCGCAAACTCCCGCTCGCCGGCGTCCTGCTGAACATCCCCTGCGTCTATGCGACCAAGGCCGTCAACCTCGTCTACGCCTGGAAGGCCCTCATCGTGGAGCTGCTGCTGGTGCCGCTCCACTTGGCTCGGGGACTGACGGTCTACGAGAAAGGCCGGGCCGATTTCCGGCCCGGGGCGTCCGCGGCGGCCGCCGCATGACCCGCTCGGTGCGAGCCGGCCACACGGCGTACGTCAGGCGCTCAGCGCCGTCAGCTCCGGCCGGACGCGGGCCGCGGCCGCCTGGTCGAAGCGGCGCAGCAGCAGCCGGGCCAGCTCGGGGGCGGCGCCGAGCACCGGGGCGAGGATGTCCGCGCCGGCCTCGCGGGCCCCGGCGGCGATGCGGTCCGGGAGGAAGCCGGGGGCGATGACGTACGGCGCCACGGCCACCCGGTCGACGCCCTCGGCCCGTAGTGCCCGCACGGCGTCCGCCGTACGGGGCAGAGATGCGGAGGCGAACGCAGGTCGCACGGCACACCAGTTGGCGGTGCGCCGCCACTCCCGCGCGATTTCAGCGATCACTGCGATCGCCTCCGGGTCACTGGAGCCCGCCGAGGCCAGTACGACCCCGGTCGAGCGGCGGTCACCGGGCCGCAGCCCGGCCTCCTCCAGCCGCCGCTCCAGCGCGGCGGTCAGGAGGGCGGAGGGGCCGAGCACCTCGGCCTGATGGACGGTCAGCAGGGGCAGCCGCAGCGCGGCCTCCCGCAGCACCGCGGGGATGTCGGACTTCGCGTGGAAGGCGCGAGTGAGGAGGAGAGGCAACGCCACCACATCCCGCACACCCTCGGCCGACAGGCGCTCCAGCACCTGGGGCACCGCGGGCGCGTTGAAGTCGAGGTAGCCGACCTCGACCCGCAGCCCCGGCCGCAGCGCCCGCACCCGCGCGCAGAGCGCGGAGACGGTCGCCGCATGCCGCGGGTCGCGGCTGCCGTGGGCTATGACGAGGAGAGCGGGGCGTGCATTCATGATTCAGCTCTTGACGAGGAGGCCGCGGCTGCGCAGCACCCGCCGCTCGATCGGCGCGAAGATCAGCAGCTCGATACCGATACCGACGATGAGGATCAGGAGGATGGCGGACAGTACCCAGGACATGTCGCCGATCTCGCGGCCCTGCTCCAGCAGCTGGCCCAGGCCGGTGCCCAGGTCGGGGGCGTTGACGATGAGTTCGGCGGCCATCAGCGAGCGCCAGGAGAAGGCCCAGCCCTGCTTGAGGCCGGCGATGTAGCCGGGGAGTGATGCAGGGAGGAGGACGTGCCGCACGCCCGCCAGTCCGGTGGCGCCGATGGTGCGGCCGGCCCGCAGGTAGAGGGGCGAGATCTGGTCGACGCCGGCCACCAGGCCGTTGGCGATGGAGGGGACGGCGCCGAGCAGCACCACCGCGTAGATGGTGGCGTCGCTCAGCCCGAACCAGATGATCGCCGCCGGGACCCAGGCCACCGAGGGGAGGGACTGCAGACCGCTCAGGATCGGGCCGATCGCGGCCCGTACGGCCTTGACGCGGGCGACGACCAGACCGAGGAGCGTACCGATGACGACCGAGGCCAGGAAGCCGAGGGCGCCGCGGGAGATGCTGGTCCACACGTAGCTCAGCAGCGTGCCCTGGAGCCACTTCTCCTGGAGGGAACGGGCGACATCGACGGGGCTCGGCAGCAGGTAGTGCGGCTTGAGCTGGAAGTGGTAGGCGAGCTGCCACAGTCCCAGCACGATCGCGATGGCGATGAGGGGAGGGAACGCCTTTGCAGCAAGGGTACGCAGCCAGGGCTGACGGTCGACGACGGTGGATTCCAGGGCGTCGAGCCCTGCCTCCAGACCGGCGAGATCGCCGGCGGTGTCGCGAGCGACCGGCGTCTTCGCGGCCGCCCCGGCGGGCGTATCGGCGGCCGGACCGTCGTCGGCTTCGCCGGCGGTTGCGGTGGCGGACGTGGTCTCAGTGCTGGCCATGGCGGCGGATCTCCCCACGGAGCTGTTCGGTGATCTCGACGGAAAGGTCGGCGACCGCGGCGTCCTCGATGCGACGCGGCTGCGGGATGTCCACCTGCCACTCGCGGGCGATCCGGCCGGGACGGGAGGAGAGCAGCACCACGCGCTGGGCGAGCCGTACCGCCTCGCGGACGTTGTGGGTGACGAAGAGGACCGAGAGGTCCGTCTCGCGCCAGATGCGGGTGAGCTCGTCGTGCAGGACGTCGCGGGTGATGGCGTCGAGCGCGGCGAACGGCTCGTCCATCAGCAGGAGCTGGCTGTCCTGGGCGAGCGCACGGGCCATCGCGACGCGCTGGCGCATACCGCCGGAGAGCTCGTGCACGCGCTTGCCGTACGCACCGCCCAGCCGGACGAGTTCGAGCAGCCGCTCGGCCTCGGCGCGGCGCTCGGCGCGCGGCACCCCGCGCAGCCTCAGCGCCAGTTCGATGTTGCGGCCCGCGGTCAGCCACGGGAAGAGCGCATGCTCCTGGAACATCAGCGCCGGCCGGCTGCCGGGCGTCTCGATGCTGCCCGCCGACGGCGCGTCGAGGCCGGCGACGAGGTTGAGGAGGGTGGACTTGCCGCAGCCCGAGGCCCCCAGGAGGCAGACGAACTCGCCCGGTGCGACATCGATGCTGATGTCGTCCAGCACATGCTGCTGCGCGCCGGGCCGGCCGAACGACTTCGAGACATGGTCGATGCGAGCGGCGTACGGCACGGTGCCGGCCGGGGCCGCCGGTGCGGGCCGCTTGGTGAGTGTGGTGGTCGTCATCGGTGTCACCTCCTGGGGGACTGCGGTGCTGTGGGATGGAGGGCGGTCAGCTGCCGAGGCCGGCGTCGTCGACCGGCTTCTTGCCCTCGGACTTGAGCACCTTGTTCAGCAGGGTGAGGTCGTAGATGCCCTTGAGGTCGGGCTTCTTCAGCAGGCCTGCCTTGACGGCGTGGTCCGCCTCCTCCTGGAGGGTGGCGGCCAGCGGGTCATCGGTGATGTCGATGTTCTTGAACGCCGGGTCGATGATGTCGCCCGGCAGCGCCTTGCCGGCGACGTTCGAGTCGGCGAGCTTGGCGTTGAGCGCCTGCTTCGCTTCCTGCGGGTGCGTCCGGATCCAGGCGTTGGTCTTCACCGAGCCCCGCAGTACCGCCTCGACGGCCTTGGGGTGATCCTTGAGGAACTTCTGGGAGACGATCACGTTCGTGATGACGAACTTGCCGTCCTTCCACAGCTTCTTCTCGTCCAGGATCGTCTTGCCGCCCGCGGCGACGAGCTTGGAGGCGGTGGGCTCGGGCACCCAGGCGCCGTCGATGGAGCCTTCCTGGAAGGCGGCCGGCGTCACCTTGTTGTCGGTGCGCTGGACGGTGACGTCGCCCTTGCCGGAGGTGGCGTCGACCTTGTAGCCCTTGTCGGCCAGGAAGTTCAGCAGCGCCACGTCCTGGGTGTTGCCCAGCTGCGGGGTCGCGATCGTCTTGCCCTTGAGATCGTCCAGGCTCTTGATCTTCTTGGGGTTGACCACCAGCGAGACACCGCCGGAGGCCGAACCGGAGATGATCTTCAGGCTCTTGCCGTGCGACTTGACGTAGCCGTTGATCGCGGGCGAGGGGCCGATCCAGCCGATGTCGATGGCGTTCGAGTTGAGGGCCTCGATCTCGGCGGGGCCGGCGTTGAAGGTGGAGGACTTCACCTGCGTGCCGCCCAGTTCCTTCTGGAACAGGCCCTTTTGGAGGCCGACCAGCGGGGTGGCGTGCGTGGTGTTGCCGAAGAGGCCGATCCGGACTTGATCGAGTCCGTCAGTCTTGGGGCCCTTGGGGGCGACGCTGGCCGCGGTGTCCTTCTTGGCCTCGGAGCCGTAGCCGCAGGCGCCCAGCGCGCCGACAAGGAGTGGGACGGAGACGGCGGCCGCCAGCAGGCGGTGTCGAACGGCAGACACGGGAGGGGGTCCTCTCGGAGGGCCGGGGCGGTATGCGCCCTTCTAAGGCGCGCCCGGCAGATCGATGGATCTTCGGAAGGGGGGCGTGGGGGGTACGGAGTCAGGCATCGTCAGCACACACATCGCCCGACTCCTCCCTGGCCACTGCCGAGGGCGCCACTGCCGATCCGGCCGCCCTCTATGGCGAAGGTGGAGAACATGTCTTTGAGCATGCTCAGAAGTCCCATCCGTCGTTGTCCGCCTCGGCGGCCGGGGCGGCTTCCGCGGCCGCCTCCGCGAATGCGGTGCCCGCCATTCCCGCGGTCAGCGTCGTACCGTCCGCCGGGTCGATCAGCAGGAAGGAGCCGGTGCGCCGGGAGTCGGCGTAGGCGTCCAGCGCCAGCGGCTCGGCGGTACGCACGACGATCCGGCCGATGTCGTTGGCGGCCAGTTCGCCCGGCGCCGGGTGCTGGGAGAGGTCGTCCAGGGTCAGCCGGGACGGGATGTCCTTGACGATCGCCTTGACGGTGCGGGTGGTGTGCTTGAGCAGCACCCGCTGGCCGACGGTCAGCGGCCGGTCCGCGACATGGCAGATCGTCGCCTCGATGTCCTGGGAGACCGACGGAGCCGTGGCGGTCGGGGCGATCAGATCACCGCGCGAGACGTCGATGTCGTCGGCGAGCCGGACGGTCACCGACTGCGGCGCCCAGGCCACGTCCACGGCCTGGCCGAGCGCGTCGATCGCCTCGATGGTGCTGGTGCGGCCCGAGGGCAGCACGGTCACCTGGTCGCCGACGCGCAGCACGCCGGAGGCGATCTGGCCCGCGTAGCCGCGGTAGTCGGGGTGTTCGGCGGTCTGCGGGCGGATCACGTACTGGACCGGGAAGCGGCCGGGGTCGTCGGAGGGATCCGCGACGACCGGGACGGTCTCCAGGTGCTCGAGGACGGTCGGGCCGCCGTACCAGTCCATGTTGGCCGACGCCGTCACGACGTTGTCGCCGGCCAGCGCCGAGATCGGGATCGCGGTGATCTCCGGGACGCCCAGCGAGGCCGCGTACGTCGTGAACTCCTCGGCGATGGCGGCGAAGACGGGCTCGGCGTAGTCGACCAGGTCCATCTTGTTGACCGCGAGGACGACGTGCGGGACGCGCAGCAGGGCGGCCACGGCCGCGTGCCGCCGGGTCTGCTCGACGACGCCGTTACGGGCATCGACCAGGACGACGGCCAGCTCGGCGGTCGAGGCACCGGTGACCATGTTCCGGGTGTACTGCACATGGCCCGGGGTGTCGGCGAGGATGAAGCGGCGACGGGGCGTGGCGAAGTAGCGGTAGGCGACATCGATGGTGATGCCCTGCTCCCGCTCGGCGCGCAGGCCGTCCGTCAGCAGCGCCAGGTCCGGCGCCTCCTGCCCGCGGTTGCGGGAGGCGTGCTCGACGGCCTCGAGCTGGTCGGCGAGCACCGACTTGGAGTCGTGCAGCAGCCGCCCGACCAGGGTCGACTTGCCGTCGTCGACGGAACCGGCGGTGGCGAAACGCAGCAACGAGGTCGCGCCGGCGTCCACGACGCCCTCAACAGCATTAGTGGTGCTCATGGTTAGAAGTACCCCTCGCGCTTACGGTCCTCCATGGCGGCCTCGGACATCTTGTCGTCGGCCCGGGTCGCGCCCCGCTCGGTGAGCCGGGAGGCGGCGATCTCCGCGATGACGGCCTCGATGGTGTCGGCGTCGGAGTCGACCGCGCCGGTGCAGGACATGTCGCCGACCGTGCGGTAGCGCACCAGCCGCGTCTCCAGCGTCTCGCCGTCCTTGGGGCCGCCCCACTCACCGGGAGCCAGCCACATGCCGCTGCGGGAGAAGACCTCACGCTCATGGGCGTAGTAGATGGCGGGCAGTTCGATCTTCTCGCGGGCGATGTACTGCCACACGTCCAGCTCGGTCCAGTTGGACAGCGGGAAGACGCGGACGTGCTCGCCGGGCGAGTGCCGGCCGTTGTAGAGCTGCCACAGCTCGGGGCGCTGCCGCCGCGGGTCCCAGCCGCCGAACTCGTCGCGCAGCGAGAACACCCGCTCCTTGGCGCGTGCCTTCTCCTCGTCGCGCCGGCCGCCGCCGAAGACCGCGTCGAAACGGTTCCTGTCGATGGCGTCCAGCAGCGGGACGGTCTGGAGAGGGTTACGGGTGCCGTCGGGCCGCTCGCGCAGCTCGCCGCGGTCGATGAAGTCCTGGACGGAGGCGACGTGCAGCCGCAGGCCGTGCCGCTCGACGGCGCGGTCGCGGTAATCGAGGACCTCGGGGAAGTTGTGGCCGGTGTCGACGTGCAGCAGCGAGAACGGCACCGCGGCGGGCGCGAACGCCTTCAGCGCGAGGTGCAGCATGACGATGGAGTCCTTGCCGCCGGAGAACAGGATCACCGGCCGCTCGAACTCGCCCGCCACCTCGCGGAAGATGTGCACGGCCTCGGACTCGAGGGCGTCCAGGTGCGACAGGGCGTAGGGGCTGTCGCCCTCGGTCTCGGTAGCAATGGTCGCGGTGGTCACGCCAGTCCCCTTTCGACGAGCAGCTCGTGGAGCGCGGCTGCGGACTCCTGCACGGTCTGGGTGTGCGACTCGATGCGCAGGTCGGGCGATTCGGGCTGCTCGTAGGGGTCGTCCACGCCGGTCAGGCCGGATATCTCGCCGGCCGCCTGCTTGGCGTACAGCCCCTTCACATCACGCTCGGAGCACACCTCGACGGGGGTGGCCACATGTACTTCGAGATAGGCGCTGCCCTCGGTCTGGTGGCGCTTGCGGACCGCCTCGCGGGAGTCCGCGTACGGGGCGATCACCGGCACCAGGGCGGTGACCCCGTTGCTCGCCAGGAGCTCGGCGACAAAGCCGATCCGCTGGACGTTCGTGTGCCGGTCGGCGCGGGTGAAGCCCAGGCCGGCCGAGAGGAACTCGCGGATCTCGTCGCCGTCCAGCACCTCGACCCGGCGGCCCTCGCCGCGCAGGCGCTCGGCGAGCGCGTACGCGATCGTGGTCTTGCCCGCGCTCGGCAGTCCGGTCAGCCACACCGTGGCGCCCGTCATCGGCTTCTCCTGAGCTTCCGCAATGTCTCGAACATCTTCCGTGCCCTGCAAGGTGACCCGAATTTGCTGAAGTTCGGCCATCAGTGCAGGCCGCATTCGGTCTTGTTGCTGCCTGCCCAGCGGCCCGCCCGCGCGTCCTCGCCCGCCAGGACCCGGCGGGTGCAGGGGGCGCAGCCGACGGAGGCGTAGCCGTCCATCAGCAGCGGGTTGGTGAGCACGCCGTGCTCGGCGACGTACGCGTCCACGTCCGCCTGCGTCCAGCGCGCGATCGGCGAGACCTTCACCTTCTGCCGCTTGGCGTCCCAGCCGACGACCGGGGTGTTCGCCCGGGTCGGGGACTCGTCGCGGCGCAGCCCGGTCGCCCAGGCGTCGTAGCCGGTCAGCCCCTCTTCCAGCGGCTTGACCTTGCGCATCGCGCAGCACAGGTCCGGGTCACGGTCGTGCAGCTCGGGCCCGAACTCGGCGTCCTGCTCCGCCACGGTCTGACGGGGCGTCAGGGTGATGACGTTGACGTCCATCACCGCCGCCACCGCGTCCCGCGTCCCGATGGTCTCCGGGAAGTGGTAGCCGGTGTCGAGGAACACCACGTCGACGCCCGGCATGGCGCGCGAGGCGAGGTGGGCGACGACCGCGTCCTCCATGGAGGAGGTGACGCAGAAGCGGGCGCCGAAGGTCTCGGCGGCCCAGGCCAGGATCTCGAGCGGGGACGCGTCCTCCAGGTCGCGACCCGCGCGCTCGGCGAGCTGCTGAAGGTCGGTAGCGGTGGTCACGAGGTACCTCTGTGGGATTCCGAAGGGGAAAGGCCGGTGGCTCCCGGGGACATCAGCCCCAGGAACTTCAGCCGGAACGCGCGGCTGCAGGCACGGCATTCCCAGGCGCCGTGACCCTCCTCGGAGGGCCGCAGGTCCTCGTCCCCGCAGTACGGG
The DNA here is from genome assembly GCF_044544985.1 of Streptomyces sp. NPDC053427. Lineage (NCBI taxonomy): Bacteria > Bacillati > Actinomycetota > Actinomycetes > Kitasatosporales > Streptomycetaceae > Streptomyces > Streptomyces sp. NPDC053427. The sequence continues at coordinate 207,878 of NZ_JBITYA010000016.1, forward strand.
CAGTAGAACGGCGCCGCTCGCTCGCTCACTGTGCCTCCCGCTCGGCCTCGGCACGCTCTGTGGCGCCGGCTTCCCTCGTCACTGCTCGTTCCTTCGTCACTGCGCGGCTCCTCGGTCCAGCCGACGCCGCGCGCCGAGGCTCGCTCACTTCAGCGCACCCTCTTCGGCCCGGGCGGCCCAGGTGGCGAACCGCTCGTCCTCCTCGCGCTGGGCCTCGAAGTTGCGCAGCACCCGCTCGACGTAGTCGGGCAGCTCATCGGCGGTCACCTTCAGCCCGCGGACCTTGCGGCCGAACCCGGGCTCCAGTCCCAGCGCGCCGCCCAGGTGCACCTGGTAGCCCTCGACCTGGTTGCCGTCCTTGTCGAGCACCAGCTGGCCCTTGAGACCGATGTCCGCGACCTGGATACGGGCGCAGGCGTTCGGGCAGCCGTTGAGGTTGATGGTGACCGGCTCCCGGAAGTCCGGCATCCGGCGCTCCAGTTCGTCGATGAGGGACGCGCCGCGGCCCTTGGTCTCGACGATCGCCAGCTTGCAGAACTCGATGCCCGTGCAGGCCATCGTGCCGCGCCGGAACGGCGAGGGGGTGACCTGGAAGTCCAGCGCCTCCAGCCCGGCGACCAGCGCGTCGACCTGGTCCTGCTCGACGTCGAGGATGATCATCTTCTGCTCGACGGTGGTGCGCAGCCGGTCGGAGCCGTGCGCGCCGGCGAGTTCGGCGATCTTGGTGAGGGTGGTGCCGTCGACCCGGCCGACGCGCGGGGCGAAGCCCACGTAGAAGCGGCCGTCCTGCTGCTTGTGCACGCCGATGTGGTCGCGCCACTTCGAGCGCGGCTGCTCCGGCGCCGGGCCGTCGACCAGCTTGCGCTGGAGGTACTCGTCCTCCAGTATCTGGCGGAACTTCGCCGGGCCCCAGTCGGCCATCAGGAACTTCAGCCGGGCGCGGGTGCGCAGCCGGCGGTAGCCGTAGTCCCGGAAGATCCCGATCACGCCGGCCCATACGTCGGCGACCTCGTCCAGCGGGACCCAGGTGCCCAGGCGCTGGGCCAGCTTGGGGTTGGTGGACAGGCCACCGCCGACCCAGACGTCGAAGCCGGGGCCGTGCTCGGGGTGGACGACGCCGACGAAGGCCACGTCGTTGATCTCGTGGACCACGTCCTGCACCGGCGAGCCGGAGATCGCGGTCTTGAACTTGCGCGGCAGGTTGGAGAATTCCTTGCTGCCGATGTACCGCTCGTGGATCTCGTCCACGGCCGGGGTGCCGTCGATGATCTCGTCCGCCGCGATACCCGCCACCGGCGAGCCGATGATCACTCGGGGGCAGTCGCCGCACGCCTCGGTCGTGGAGAGCCCGACGCTCTCCAGCTTCTCCCAGATGGCGGGGACGTCCTCGATGCGGATCCAGTGCAGCTGGATGTTCTGCCGGTCGGTGATGTCCGCGGTGCCACGGGCGTACTGCTCGGAGACCTCGCCGATGGCGCGCAGCTGCGCCACGGTCAGCCGGCCGCCGTCGATCCGGACCCGCAGCATGAAGTACTTGTCGTCCAGCTCCTCCGGCTCCAGGATCGCGGTCTTGCCGCCGTCGATCCCGGGCTTGCGCTGGGTGTACAGACCCCACCAGCGCATCCGGCCGCGCAGATCGTTGGGGTCGATGGAGTCGAAGCCGGCCTTGGAGTAGATCGTCTCAATGCGTGTCCGCACATTGAGACCGTCGTCGTCCTTCTTGAACTGCTCGTTGCCGTTGAGCGGCGTGAAGTGGCCAACGGCCCACTGGCCCTCGCCGCGGTGGCGGCCGGCCTTGCGGCGCGTCGTGGCGGCCCCGGCCGAGGGCTGGGGGTTATCCGGGGTGTCGGCGGCCATGGGTGTACGTCCTTCTGGGCGGGCTCAAGGGGGCGGACGGGCGCGGCACACCCGCGTGACCTGCGCAGACACACCGAAACACGGCGCGCGGCAACGCGTCGGAGGTGAGCTGTGAGGGCGGGGTACGGCCGCGTCCGCGACAATGGGGACGGCGGGAAATCGGTGGTGCCGGCGGTTGCTGTCCGGGGCTCGGGGCCCTGGTCGGCGCTGCGTCAGCCTGCCCGACAAATGGCGCTGGACATGCGGCCGAGGTCGACGTGCCGCCGACTCACCAAGGCAATTCCAGCTCTAGACATGACGGAAGCGTGGCACGTCGCTCTCTGGCCAGTCCACCGTCGTCCAGAATTTGGACATCAGTGTCCCGAATGACGAGACAATGTGTTGCGGATCACCCTCGGGAGATCACTTTCCGGCGTCCGGCAAGGGCATGACCGGTCCGGCGCCGGGCCAGGGTCCGGGCACCGGCGCCTCGGTCTCCTCCGTCACCGTCGTCTCGTACACCCGGAACCCGCGGCGCTCGTAATTGGCCCTCGCATGCACACCGTCGTCGCTGCAGGTGTGCACCCACACCCGCGTCGTCCGCTCCCGCTCCGGCCACCGCTCGGCCAGGTCCCAGGCCCGCCCGGTGCCGTGCGAGAGCAGCTGCCCGCCGATCCTCCGGCCCCGGAAGGCCGGGATCAGACCGAAGTAGGCGATCTGCACGACCCCCTCAGGCTGGGCGTCCAGCTCGATGAACCCGGCGGGCGTCCCGCGCTCGTACGCCACCCAGGTCTCCACCCCCGGTCGCCCCAGATATTCCGCCCACCGCGCGTACGACCAGCCCAGCCGGTCGGTCCACAGGACGTCCCCGCCGACCGCGGTGTAGAGGAACCGGCTGAATTCCGGCGACGGCACCTCGGCCCGGACGATACGGACACCCTGCTCGGCCGCCGGTTTTGCGCCGGGGGCGAGGTCGGTGGGCGAGGTCTGCTCGAGGTACCAGGTGGTGACCGAGTGGCTCATGCGGCCAGAACATCACACGCACCTCGGGGCCCGGATACCGGACCGGCCCCGGTCCTCGGCCGGTGCCCGCTCCGGCGTCGCCCCCGCCCGTTCCCCGCCATCGCGGAGGGCGACCCCGGAACGCCTGAAGTCCCGCTGATCTAAGGGGAGTTGGCGGGCTGCCGTGCCGGCACGGTTCCCGTCATCCGGGCGAAGACCACCACATTCCCCGCGTACCCGCCGCTGGCGGAATAGCCACCGCCGCAGGTCAGAAGGCGCAGTTCGGGGCGCCCGGTGGCGCCGTAGACCCGGCGGGCCGGGAAGTGCTCCTTGGCGAAGACCTGGATGCCGTAGACCTCGAAGAGCACCGTGCGCCCGTCCTTGCGGGTCACCCGGATCGTCCGGCCCTTGGTGAGGGAGCCCAGGCGGTAGAAGACCGCGGGCCCGGTGTAGAGATCGACATGGCCGACGATGACGGCGGTGCCCGGCTCGCCGGGGGCCGGACCATCGGCGTACCAGCCCGCCAGATTCGGGTTCCGGGCCGGTGGGGCGGCTATCCAGCCGTCCTTGTCCAGGCCGAGCGGGACCACCGGGGCGGAGATCTTGAGCGAGGGGACGGCCACCCGGGAGACGGCGGAGCGGGCCAGCCGCGGCCCGGAGGGACGGCCGCCGACGGGCGTGAGCGCGGGGGCACCGCCGCCCGGCTGCGGCGGGCCGTCTGCCTCGTCCGACAGCCCGCTGCGCAGCATGCCGAACCCGGTGAGGCCCACCAGGGCCATCACGCCCCAGTTGGGCCGGCGCGCCGGGGGCTCCGCGCGCGGCTCCTCGGGCCGGCCCAACAAGCTCATCGCTCTCCTCCCGCGGCCGTGCTCCCCACCGCGCGCGGCCCACAGCCGCCACGCTAGGCGCCGCCGGGTCGGGGGGCGACGGGGGTGGGCCGATCGGGTCCCTGTCCGCTGCGCTTTGCCTGGGCCCCACGTTGTCGGCTTCCCCGCCGTAGGGTTCCGTCGCCGTTGCGCCTGCGGCGGGCTGGTGCCGCTGCGCGGGGCTGTTCGGCAGCGGCACCGGGCCTACACGGCTCCGCCGCTACGACCCGGCACCT
>NZ_JBITYA010000017.1:0-138332 GCF_044544985.1 Streptomyces sp. NPDC053427
CTCCTGGACCAGCTCGGCGCCTGGCACGACTGAGCCCCGCGAACGGGCCCACGGACGCACGGGAGCGGCCCCGCCCCCCCCCCGCGGGGGGGGGGGGGGCCCCGCCGGGGGGGGGGGCGGGGGGGGGGGGGGGGGGGCGGCCCCCCCCCCCGGGGGGCGCGCCCCGCCCCCGGGCGCCCCCCCCCCCCCCCCGCGCGCCCCCCCCCCCCCGGGGGGGGGGCCGGGGGGCGGGGGGGCCCGCCCCCCCCCCCCCCCCCCCCCCCCCCCGCCCCCGTACCGTCCCTGCCCCGTCCGCCGGGGTGCCGGTGCTGGCGTGCCGTCAGTTCGCCGTGCCGGCCGTCGCGTCGGCGGCTGCCGTCTCCACGCCCGCCGCCGGCACCGCGCCGGCCGTGCCCGTGTCGCCGGCCTCGGCCACCGAGATGCCGGTCTTGGCCCGGCGGCCGCGGCGCTCGATCCAGTTGGCGAGGGCCGAGAGGGCCAGGCACATGGCGATGTAGATCGCGGCGACGACGATGATGACCTGGACGTAGGGGTTCTCGCCGTCGACCGTGATGTTGCCGGCCAGCAGCTGCGCCTTGTAGAGCAGTTCCTCGAAGGTGATGACATAGCCCAGGGAGGTGTCCTTGAGGGTCACCACCAGCTGGCTGACGATCGTCGGCAGCATGGCCCGGACCGCCTGCGGGACCAGCACCGTCGTCATGACCTGCGTCTTGCTCATCCCCAGCGCATAGGCGGCCTCGCGCTGCCCCTTCGGGACGGAGAGGATGCCGGCCCGCAGCACCTCGGCCTGCACCGAACCGTTGTAGATCGTCAGACCGACGACCAGCGCCCAGAACTGCGGCTCGCCGTCCCCCAGACCGAGCGCCGCCCGGTTGTTGAGCAGCGCCACCCAGATCGCGAAGATGGTGATCAGCAGGGGGATGGAGCGGAAGAGCTCGATGAACCCGGTCGCCAGCCAGCGGACCGGCCGGCGGTCCGACAGCCGTGCCACGGCGAGGAGCACGCCCAGGACCAGCGAGAGCACCGCGGCGATCGCGAAGACCTTGAGGGTGGCCAGCACACCGTCGACGATGCTGTTGCGCACCCCCGCGTAGTTGAAGATGTCCCAGCGCGCCGGGGCGAAATCGCCGTTGCTGTTCAGCCGCAGCACGACGAACCCGACCAGCGCGACCACCGCGAGGGCACCGACGACGCTGTAGATGCGGTTGCGCACCTTCGCCTTCGGCCCTGGTACGTCGTAAAGAACGCCGGCGCCACTCATGCCAAGACCTCGCTTCGTTCCGCCCCGCCCACGCGCGGCACCTCCGTCATGCGCTTCCCACTGCCGTGTCCGTTCATCGGGCGACCCCCATCCGGCGCTCCAGCAGCCGGAAGATGCCGCTGATGGCGAAGGTGATGACCAGATAGGCCAGGGCCACCCACAGGAAGATCGCGGCGATCGCGTATCCCTTTTCGCCGAGGAACTTGGCGTAGCCGCCGAACAGCTCGTTGACGCTGAAGGCGCCCGCGACGGCGGAGTTCTTCGTCAGTGCGATGAAGATGCTGCTGAGTGGCGGCAGCACGGTGCGGGTGGCCTGCGGCAGCACTATCAGACGCAGCGTCTGGACGAAGGTCAGGCCGATGCTGCGCGCGGCCTCCGCCTGGCCGACCGGCACGGTGCCGATACCGGACCGTACGGCCTCGCACACGAACGACGAGGTGTAGAAGCCGAGCGCCAGCATGCCCAGCACGAACGGGCTGGCGCCCTTGAAGAAGATCTCCGGTACGACGAAGAACGCGATCAGGAAGAGCAGCGTCAGCGGGGTGTTGCGGAGCAGCGTGACCCAGGCCGTACCGAAAGCGCGCAGCGGCGGAATCGGAGAGACCCGGAAGCCGGCTATGAGCACGCCGAGGACCAGCGCGATGACCGCGCTGACGGCGGTGATCGCCAGCGTTCCGAGGAACGCGTCCCGGAACTCGGGCAGATAATCGAGGAGTACGTTCATGGGGTCTCCGCGGTAGCGGTCAGGTCGGCGGTGGGAAGGGGCGGTGCCGGGCGGCGCGGCGACCGGGAGGCGACGCGCCCCGCACACCCGCCGCGGCGGGCGTACGGGGCGGCGTGGTCACCGGCGCGGCTGCGTCTCAGTACTGCGGCAGCGGCGTCTTGGGGGCGGAGTACTTCGAGCCCGACTTGCCGAGCGTGTTGTCGTACGCCTTCTTGTAGTCACCGTTGTCGATGTGCTTGTCCAGCGCCTCGCTGATCGCCTTGCGCAGGGCCTTGTCGTCCTTGTCCACGCCGACGCCGTACGGCTCCTTGGTGAACGGACGGTCGACCACCCGGAGCTTGGTGGGACGCTGGGCGGCGAAGCCCTTGAGGATGGCGTCGTCGGTGGTGACCGCGTTGACCCCGCCGTTGAGGAGCTGGGTGACGCACTGCGAGTACTTCGTCAGCTCCGTGGTCTTGGCGCCGTACTTCGGGTTCTTGATCTCCTGCAGCGGAGTCGAGCCCTTGATGGAGCAGACCGTCTTGCCCTGGAGCTTGTCCGGGCCGGTGATGGACTTGTCGTCCTTGCGCACCAGGAGGTCCGCGCCGGCCGTGTAGTACGGGCCCGCGAAGCCGACCTGCTTCTTGCGCTCGCTGTTGATCGTGTACGTGCCGACGAAGTAGTCGACATCGTGATTGCTGATCTTGGTCTCACGGGCGCTGGAGTCGACCGTGGTGAACTTGATCTGCTTCTCGGAGAAGCCCAGGTCGGCCGCGACCATCTTGGCGATCTCGATGTCGAAGCCGGAGTACTTCTTCGTCGAGGGGTCCTGGAAGCCGAGGAACGGCTGGTCGGCCTTGACGCCGATGGTGAGGACGCCCTTCTTCTGTGCCGCCTTGAGCACAGGGGAGTCGACCTTCACGTTCTTGGCGACCGTGTAGGTGCCGTCGTAGATCACACCGCCGGCGGCCTTGTCCCCCGCCGAGCCCGACTTCCCGCCGCACGCCGTCGCCGTGGCCGCCAGCGCGAGCACCGCCGCACCCGCCGCAGCCGTCTTACGCATCTTCATGGTGAACATCCTTAGGTTCAGCAAACGTTGGCAATCATCGTGGCCCAACTGCGGCCTCAGTGGTGAAGGATCTTCGACAGGAAGTCCTTCGCGCGGTCGCTGCGCGGGTTGTTGAAGAACTGGTTCGGCTCGGCCTCTTCGATGATGCGGCCGTCCGCCATGAAGACCACACGGTTCGCCGCGGAGCGGGCGAAGCCCATCTCGTGCGTGACCACGACCATCGTCATGCCGTCCCGGGCGAGCTGCTGCATGACCTCCAGCACCTCGTTGATCATCTCCGGGTCCAGCGCGGAGGTGGGCTCGTCGAACAGCATCACCTTCGGGTCCATCGCCAGCGCACGGGCGATCGCCACGCGCTGCTGCTGACCGCCGGACAGCTGTGCGGGGTACTTGTCCGCCTGAGTGCCGACGCCGACCCGGTCGAGCAGTTCGCGGGCCTTCTCGGCGGCGGCGTTCTTGTCCTTCTTACGGACCTTGACCTGGCCCAGCATCACGTTCTCGAGCACCGTCTTGTGCGCGAAGAGGTTGAAGGACTGGAAGACCATGCCCACGTCGGCGCGGAGCCGCGCGAGCTCCCGCCCCTCCTGCGGCAGCGGTTTGCCGTCAATGGTGATGCCGCCGGTGTCGACCGTCTCCAGGCGGTTGATGGTGCGGCAGAGCGTCGACTTGCCGGACCCGGAGGGTCCGATCACCACGACGACCTCGCCGCGGTGGATCGTCAGGTCGATGTCCTGGAGCACGTGCAGCGCGCCGAAGTGCTTGTTGACGTTGTCCAGCACGACCAGCGGATCGCCCGTCGGGGCGGGACCCTCGGCGTTCTTGGTCACCGATACTTCGCTCATCGGCGTACAGCTCCGTCCTCCTCGGTTGGAGAGGACCCTAATGACGGGCCGCGACCAGCGTCATTACATCTGAGGGAGAATTGAGCATAACGATCCGGCCGCATTGGGACACTCCGCGTGAACGGGGCACGGCGGAGCGGGAGCGTCCGGTCGTACCGGCTGGGTAACGGATGGTGGCCGGCAGGCGGCTCCCTCTTGACGGGCACGCCTCCTATCGCCGTAGATGCCCTGTGGCCTGTACGCAGGGGCCGCCGTCCGCAGACACCGCACGACCGCACGCACCGAAGGAGGAGGCCGGATGAGACTGCTGCTCGTCGAGGACGACGACCATGTCGCCGCGGCCCTGTCCGCGGTGCTGGCCAGGCACGGCCTCGAGGTCAGGCACGCCCGCAGCGGCGAGGAGGCGCTGCAGGCCCTGCTGCCCGACGACGCCGAGCCGTTTGCGGTGGTGCTGCTCGACCTCGGGCTGCCCGATCAGGACGGCTTCGAGGTGTGCGGCCGGATCCGCAGGATGAGCACCACCCCGGTGATCATGGTCACCGCGCGCTCCGACGTCCGCTCGCGCATCCACGGCCTCAACCTCGGCGCCGACGACTATGTCGTCAAGCCCTACGACACCGGCGAACTGCTCGCCCGTATCCACGCGGTGAGCCGGCGCACCACCACCGGCAGCGGCGAGCCGCAGGCCGAGGAGTCCGCCGCCGAGGACGCGCTGCACCTCGGCGCGGTCACCGTCGAACTGCCCACCCGCCAGGTGTCGGTGCACGGCACCGCGGTACCGCTCACCCGCAAGGAGTTCGATCTGCTGGCGCTGCTCGCCCAGCGTCCCGGGGTGGTCTTCCGCCGGGAGCAGATCATCAGCGAGGTGTGGCGCACGAGTTGGGAGGGGACCGGCCGGACCCTGGAGGTGCATATCGCCTCGCTGCGGGCCAAGCTCCGGATGCCCGCGCTGATCGAGACGGTACGGGGGGTGGGCTACCGGCTGGTGGTCCCCGCTTCCGGCGCGCCGGCCGGGACGCCCGCTTCTCCGGCGTCCTGACGTCCCTCCGATCACGTGCGCACCCGACTCCTCCCGCTCCTCATCGTCCTCATGGCCGGTGTGCTGCTCGCGCTGGGTGTGCCGCTCGCCGTGATCACCGCGGGTGTGGAGCAGCAGAAGGTGGTCGTCGACCGGATCGACGACGCCGCGCGGTTCGCCGCGCTCGCCCAGTTCGTGACCGCCCGCCCGGATGCCGGCGAGGCCACCAAGAGTCCCGACGAGGACGAGCGGCGCGCCACGCTCCGCAGCGAACTCGCCCGCTACGACGACCTCTACGGCATCCGCGCCGGCGTCTACTACCGCGACCACACCCCGATGGCCGCCGCCCCCGGGGGCCTGTCGGTGCCCCGCGAAGGCGAGGGCGCCCGGGCCTTCAGCGAGGCGCTGGCCGGGCGCCGCAGCCATGACCCCCGGCAGATCTGGCCCTGGGACGAGGGCGGCCGGATCGCGGTCGCCTCTCCGGTCATCCGCGACGGCGACGTGGTCGCCGTCGTCGTCACCGACTCGCCCACCGGGCAGATGCGCGCCCGCATCCTGCGCGGCTGGCTGGTGATCGCGGCCGGGGAATGCGTGGCGATGCTCGTGGCCGTCGCCGCGGCCATCCGGCTCACCGGCTGGGTGCTGCGGCCGGTACGGGTGCTGGACACGGCCAGCCACGACATCGCCACCGGCCGGATGAAGGCCCGCGTCGCCGCCACCGCCGGACCGCCCGAACTGCGGCGGCTGGCCCGCTCGTTCAACGAGATGGCCGACCACGTCGAGGACGTCCTCGAGCAGCAGCGCGCCTTCGTCGCCGACGCCTCCCACCAGCTGCGCAACCCGCTGTCCGCGCTGCTGCTGCGGATCGAGCTGCTGGCCCTCGAACTCCCCGACGGCAACGAGGAGATCGCCTCGGTCCGCACCGAGGGCAAGCGGCTGGCCCGCGTCCTGGACGACCTCCTGGACCTGGCCCTGGCCGAGCACGCCGCCGCCGACGTCCAGCTCACCGACATCGCGGCGCTGGCCGCCGAGCGCGTCGACTCCTGGCGCCCGCTGGCCGAGGACCGGGGCGTCCGGCTCTCCTACGAGGGCCACAGCGCGGTCACCGGCTGGGCGGACCCCATAGCGCTCTCCAGCGCCCTTGACGCCGTCGTCGACAACGCCCTGAAGTTCACCCCGCCCGAGGAGCCGGTCACGGTGGCCGTCGCGGCGGACGGCGCATGCGTGACGATCACCGTCGCCGACCGCGGACCCGGCCTGACCGACGACGAACTCGCCCGGATCGGCGACCGGTTCTGGCGCAGCGGCCGCCACCAGAACGTCTCCGGCTCGGGCCTGGGCCTGTCGATCAGCCGCGCGCTGCTGGCCGCGGGCGGCGCCGCCATCGCTTACGCTCCGCATCCGCCGCACGGTCTGACGGTCACCGTCACCGTGCCGAGGACCGCACCGTGACCTGCCCTCCTGCACGTCTGTGCTAGTCTTGCCGACGTTGCAGTTGTGGTACCCATGAACTTTGTGCGCGCCCGGAGGCTGGTAGCCCCGGGCGTTCCTTGTTTTTCCGGACCTGTTCCGGTGTGGGGCGATCATCTCGGCGACAAGGAGGCCGCACGGTGCGGTCTCCGGCTTGCCCCATGAAGGAGAAAAACATGGCTTCCGGCACCGTGAAGTGGTTCAACGCCGAAAAGGGCTTCGGCTTCATCGAGCAGGACGGCGGCGGCCCCGACGTCTTCGCCCACTACTCGAACATCCAGGCCCAGGGCTTCCGTGAGCTCCTCGAGGGCCAGAAGGTCACCTTCGACGTGACCCAGGGCCCCAAGGGCCCGCAGGCGGAGAACATCGTCCCCGCCTGACGCACCTGCGTCGCGGACAGGGCCCGCACCGGCCACCCCGGTGCGGGCCCCGTTCCGTTTCCGTAGGGAGCCGTCCGCTTCCTCCGGACAACCCCACCCCCTCCACCTGAAGGGCTTTCCGTGACCCGAGCGACCGCACCGCGACAGAGCGCCGCCCCGAAGCCGTCCGCCGCGGCGTCTTCCACCCCGCCCGCCGGCTCCTTCGACGAGCTGCCGCTGGCACCGGCCCTCCTCACCGCGCTGCGCGCGCAAGGTGTCAGCACGCCGTTCCCCATCCAGGCAGCCACCCTGCCCGCGACCCTCGCCGGCCGCGATGTGCTCGGCCGCGGCCGCACCGGCTCCGGTAAGACCCTCGCCTTCGGGCTCGCCCTGCTCAGCCGTACGGCCGGGAAGCGGGCGGTGAGCAAGCGCCCGCTGGCGCTGGTGCTCGTCCCCACCCGCGAACTCGCCGGTCAGGTCACCGACGCGCTGTCGCCGTACGCCAAGGCGCTGGGGCTGCGCACCGCCACCGTCGTCGGCGGCACCTCCATCAACCGCCAGGTCGATTCGCTGCGCCGGGGCACCGAAGTCCTCGTCGCCACCCCCGGCCGGCTCGCCGATCTGCTGGACCGCGGCGCCTGCGTGCTCGACGACGTCGTGATCACCGTCCTCGACGAGGCCGACCAGATGACCGACATGGGCTTCCTCCCGCAGGTCACCCGGCTGATGGAGAAGGTCGATCCGAACGGCCAGCGGATGCTGTTCTCCGCCACCCTCGACCGCAATGTCGACAAGCTGGTCCGCCGCTTCCTGACCGACCCGGTCACCCACTCCGTGGACCCCTCGGCCGCGACCGTCACGACCATGGACCACCACGTCCTGTACGTGGCCGACGACGACAAGCGCGCCACCGCCACCGAGATCGCCGCCCGCGACGGCCGGGTGATCATGTTCGTGGACACCAAGCGCGGCGCCGACCGGCTGACCAAGCACCTGCTCGCCCAGGGCGTGCGCGCCGCGGCGCTGCACGGCGGCAAGTCCCAGCCGCAGCGCACCCGCACCCTCGAGCAGTTCCGCACCGGCCATGCCTCGGCGCTGATCGCCACCAATGTCGCCGCCCGCGGCATCCACATCGACGGCCTCGACCTCGTCGTCAACGTCGACCCGCCCACCGAGGCCAAGGACTACCTGCACCGCGGCGGCCGGACCGCCCGCGCCGGCGAGTCCGGCACGGTCGTCACCCTGGTCACGCCCGCCCAGCGCCGCGACATGACCCGGCTGATGCGCCAGGCGAAGATCACCCCGTCCGCCGCCACGGTCCGGCCCGGGCACGAGGACCTGATAAGGATCACCGGCGCCCGGACCCCCTCCGGCGTCGCGGTGGTGCTCGCCGCGCCCGCCCCGGCAGCCGCGGCCGCTTCCCCCGGCGGCGGCACCCGGCGCCGGCGCCCCCGCCGTGGCCGTCCCGCCCGCCGCACCGCCAACGCGCCTAGGGCTTGACCGACACGTAGTAGCGCCGGGCGCCCTGATGCAGGGCCAGCGGATCGGTGAACACCGCCGTCCGCAGGTCCACCCGCTGCGCGGCGTGCACCTGGCGCCCGATCCGGTCGCGGCTGTTGATGACGGTCCGGGTCATGCCGAACGTCAGCGCGGCATCCTCCCGGTCCGTCGTCACCAGCAGGTTCGCCACCGCGATCGTCTTCACCGCCTGCCCGTTCTGCACCGTGGGATAGGCATCGGCGGGCATCACCGCCGCCCGGTAGTAGCGGGTGGGCTCGCCCTGCGCGTGCAGCGCCTCGCTCAGGTCCCCGAGCTGCACAAGCCGGATCGGGAACCGCTGCGCCAGATGCTGCACCGCGGTGGTCGGCAGCCCGCCCGACCAGAAGAATGCATCCAGCTTCCCCCGCTCCAGCAGCGCGGGCATCCGGTCGATGCCCACCCGTACCGGCTCGATGTCCTTGTCGAAGTCCAGCCCGGCCGCCTTCAGCAGCCGCCGGGTGATCAGCTGCACGCCGGAGTCGTCCGACCCGACGCCCACCCGCAGCCGCCGCAGCCCCTTGGCCGAGCGGACGGCGGACTTCCTCGGCACCACCAGCTGCATGTAGTCGTCGTACAGCCGCGCGCAGGCCCGCAGCCGGTCCGCGCCCGCCTCGCCGCGGGCCTGATAGGTGGACACCGCGTCCGCCGTGGCGATGGCGAATCCCGCGCGTCCGCTGACGAGCTGCCGCAGATTGTCGATCGATCCCTCGCTGCCCGCCAGCCGCAGATCCACGTCCGGCATCTCGTGCGCCAGATCCTGCTTCAGCAGCTCCCCGTAGCGCGCATAGACCCCCGTCGGCACACCGGTGGCCAGCGTCACCCGCCCGCCCGGCTCAGGCTCGCCGCGCATCGTCAACAGCCCCCACGCCGCCAGGAGGAGCGCGATCAGCGCCGCGGTCGCCACCTGGAGTGCCCGGCGGCCGCTTATTCGGGGGAGTGCTGTGACCATGGGCGGGATCCTGCCAGCACTGGGGCGTCAAGGGGAGGGGAAGATACCCAACCGTGCTATTGGAGGGCCTCACGCAGCAGGCCCAGCAAGGCCCTGGCCGCGGGGGTGGCGGGCCCGTCCGTCCGCCAGACCAGCGCAATCCGGCCACGTGGCGGCGGCTGCCCGCCGATCGGCAGCGTGCGCAGTCCGTAGGTGTCCGCCGCCTCGGCCGGCAGGGCGGGCACCACGGCCACTCCGAGGCCCCGGGCGGCGAGCTGTGCCAGCAGATGCGGCGAGGCGGCCTCGAAGGCGATACGGGGCCGGAAGCCGGCCGCCGCGCAGGTACGTTCGAGCACCCCGCGCAGACCCGTGCCGCGCGGCAGGCTGATCAGCGGGCGGTCGCGGAGCGCGGCCGGCGCGATGCCCGTACGGCCCGCGTGCGCCAGGAGCGGGTCGCCGGGCGCGACGGCGGCGACCAGGGGCACATCGAGCACGATCCGGGCCGAGATGCCCGGCGGCGGCTCGTCCGCCAGCCCGATCAGCGCGAGGTCCAGTGCGCCGTCGCGCAGCGCCGCCAGCATCCGCTCCGAGTTGTCCTCGGTGAGCGCCATCTCGACATCGGGGTGGGCGTCATGGAAATCGGCCAGCAGGGCGGCCACCTCGAATCTGTCGGAGGCCGCCCCGGAGACCATCCCGACCGCGACCCGGCCGCGCAGCAGCCCGGTGAACTCGTCCACCGTGGCCCGCACGCCCTCGACCGCGGCCAGCGCCGCCCGGGCATACGGCAGCACGGCCGCGCCCACCTCCGTCGGCGTCACCGACCCGCCGGACCGGTCCAGCAGCGGCTGCCCGAGCTCCCGCTCCAGCTGCCGGATCTGCGCGCTCACCCCTGGCTGCGCCAGATGCAGACGGGCGGCGGCACGCGTGAAGTGGGCCTCCTCCACGACGGCGACGAAGTACTGCAGCTGGCGGAGTTCCATAACCACGGATTCTAGCGACCAGAAGATCCATTTCTTGGACTTCTCGCCGCTTTCCCGACAGCCTGGGGTGACGGCCCTGGTCACACCCGTGATCCCGGGCCCCGACCAGGGCCCCGGGGAGGAGATCACTCATGGCCGACACCATGGACATCAAGGCCGCCATAGCGGCCGAACGCCGGGAACTGGCGGATCTGCTGGACGCCCTGCCGCCCGACGCCTGGGACGCGCCGACCCTGTGCACGGGGTGGCGGGTGCGGGAGGTCGTGGCCCATATGTCGATGGGCTTCCGCCACTCGTTCCCCCGGCAGGCCCGCGAGCTCCTCAAGGCCCGCGGCAGCCTCAACCGGATGACCGACCGCCTCGCCCGCAAGGACGCGGCCGACGCCGCGCCCCGGGAACTCGCCGCCTTCCTCCGGGACAACGCGCACCATCCCTGGACGCCGCCGGTCGGCGGCCTCACCTCGGCGCTGGGGCACGACGTGGTCCACGGCCTGGACATCACCGTCGCCCTCGGCCTCGACCGCCGGGTCCCCGACGACCGCCTGCGCACCGTCCTGGACGCGACCGCCCTGCGCACCGCCAAGTTCTTCGGCGCCGACCTCTCCGGCATCGCCCTGCACGCGGACGACCTCGACTGGTCCTTCGGCACCGGCACCCCCGTGCACGGCACCGCCCAGGACCTGCTGCTGGTCACGTTCGGCCGGAAGCTGCCACCGGGGCGGCTGAGGGGCGAGCGGAGCGACCGCTTCCGCGCCGCCTGACGTTCCGCGCCGCCCGACGCCCCGGCCCCGCCCACCGCGTCCTCGCCCGTTTCTTCTCCCCGCCGCCGCGGAACGTCTCTCACCGTCACGTTGCTCCCGGTCCGCCGCATCCCGCTCACCGCGGTGCGGCCGAGGTCCCGGGACGTCGCCGAAGGGAGCGGTTGCGATGGAGCGGACCACGTGCTGTGTGGTGGGTGGCGGGCCCGCCGGAATGGTTCTCGGCCTGCTGCTGGCCCGGGCGGGAGTGGCGGTCACGGTCCTGGAGAAGCACCAGGACTTCCTCCGCGACTTCCGCGGCGACACCGTGCACCCCTCCACGCTGGCGCTGCTGGACGAGCTGGGGCTGACCGAGCGCTTCGCGCGTCTGCCGCAGCGGCGGGTGACAACGGTTCAGCTGCCGATCGGCCCGGACAGGTCACTGGCCACCGTCGGCGACATCTCCGTGCTGCGCGGCCGGTTCAACTACATCGCGATGGTGCCGCAGTGGGACCTCCTCGACCTCCTGGTGGACGAGGCCCGCCGGGAGCCGTCCTTCTCCCTGCGGATGAGCACCGAGGCGACCTCCTTCCTCAGGGACCGCGGCCGGGTCGCGGGAGTGCACTACCGCACCGCCGACGGCCGTACCGGTGAGCTGCGGGCCACCCTCACGGTGGCCTGCGACGGCCGGGGCTCGCTCGCCCGGTCGCTGCCCGAACTCGGACTGCGGAGCTTCGCCTGCCCGATGGACGCGTGGTGGTTCCGACTGCCGCGGCGCGACGGCGACCCGCGCGGGCTCGTGGGAGGCGTCGGCGACCGGCTCCTCGCCGCCATGATCGACCGCGGCGACTACTGGCAGTGCGCCGCGCTGATCCCCAAGGGCACCGACGCCGCGCGCCGCGCCGCCGGGCTGGAGGCGTTCACGGCCGCCTTCAGGGCCGCCGCCCCCTGGCTCGGTGACCGGGTGCACGCACTGCGCTCCTGGGACGAGGTGAAGCTGCTCGACGTACGGCTCGACCGGCTCCGGCGCTGGCACCGGCCGGGGCTGCTGTGCATCGGCGATGCGGCGCACGCGATGTCGCCGGTCTTCGGCATCGGCATCAACCTCGCCGTCGAGGACGCCGTCGCCGCCGCCCGGCATCTGGTCGGGCCGTTGCGCGCGGGCGCGGTCGGCCTGCGGGACGTACGCGGCATCCAGCGCCGCCGGTGGCCGACCGCGGCCCTGACCCAGGCACTGCAGCGGTTCGCCCATGCGCGGGTCATCGCACCCGTGCTGGCCGGGGAGGCACCCTTCGGCCATCCCCGGCGGGCCCAGCGGGTGGCCGAACTGCTCACCACCTCGCGGTGGCTGAACCGGGTGCCCGCGTACTTCCTCGCCTACGGCGCCGTACGCGAACGCCCGCCGGCCGCGTCGGTACGGTGAGCGCCCGTCCGGTCCGGTACGCCTGGCGGCGGCCCCGTCCGACCACCCGGCCGAGGACCTCGTACGCGCCTCGCCCAGCCGCTCACCAGCGCACCGCGGTGAAGTCGATGGGCCGGGGCCGCATCTCGCGGACGCGGGCGGTCAGCGCCTCCATGCGCTGCGCCATTTCCGGGGCGGGCAGACGCTTGCGGTCGCCGTGTCCGGCGAGCAGCCACTCGAAACGCAGCCGGCCGGCCGTACGCGCCAGCGACGCGGCCAGCTCCGTGATCGAGTACCAGGTGACGCTCTCCGCCACCGCGATGTCGTCGTCGGCGCGCGACCAGTAGAAGCTGTCTCCGCTGAAGCAGTACCGCTCGTCCGCGACGTAGAGCACGCTTCCCCTGGTGTGGCCCGGGAGCGGATGGGCGAGGACGCCCTCGGCGATCTCGACGGTCCCGGTGCCGCGCAGAATCCGGTCGGCATCCGGGGCCGCGTCCAGATCGCCCTCGTGGATCCACAGCCGGGCCCCGAAGCGGTCGGCGTAGCGGCGGCCGTGCGCCGCGTGGTCCCGGTGGGTGAGCAGTACGTCGGTGACGGCGCCGAGCTTCTCGTACCGCGTGGCCAGCGCCTCGCTCCAGCGAGGGGTGTCGACCATCATGATCGCCCCCGACGGACGCTTCAGGAGGAACGCGTTGGCCGCGGCGGTGTGCGGAGAGTTGTGCCCGCAGAGGAGGACCGTGTCGTCGGCGTCGTCGGCGTCGCCCAGCGGCATCGGGAACGGATCCCGTGCCGCGTCGAGCCGACGCGAAGGGCGGCGGATGGAACGCGTGGGGCAGGCGAACGCGGCGGCGTGTAACCGGCGGTCCTCCGCCGGGCCGCGCGGCTGCCGCAGGATCTCGGACCGTCCGCCGGCCTCGCCGATCAGGCCCGGCGCGAGCTGTCTGGCGACGTCGCAGTTGGTGCAGCGCTCGTCCACGTACCAGTCGGTGGCGTCGGGTCCGTTCGCCGGTTCGGGGCGGGCGGTGGGTGCGTCGTCCTCGTGCATGGTGTGACTCACTTCGTGTGTGCTGCGTACCGGTGTTCCGGTCTCCGTGGCACGAGGATTCCCCGGTGGCGGCCGGAAGCGGAAGGGGCGTCAGGTCTTGTTTCTTCTGGTTGCCGCGTCTCTCACGGGGAGCGCAGAAGGACATGGAAAAGCCATGCTCATGTCAATACGCTGCTCGTCGGACGGGTCCCCGTGCGTCACCGGCGGTGACGGCCCGACGATGCGCCGGTGACGCGGGCCGGGGGCCGCGAACGGCGGCGGCGCCCTCCCCGCCGCCGGGGGCGAGTGCTTCCCCGGCGCCCCCTTAACCTTGAAGGATGACCAGCAGCAGCGACCGGAGCCATGACGTGCGTTCTCCCAAGACCTACTCGATCCGCACCTACGGGTGCCAGATGAACGTCCATGACTCCGAGCGGTTGTCCGGCCTCCTGGAGGATGCCGGCTACGTCCGGGCGCCCAAGGACGCCGACGGCGCCGATGTGGTCGTCTTCAACACCTGCGCGGTGCGCGAGAACGCCGACAACCGGCTCTACGGCAACCTCGGGCAGCTCGCCCCCAAGAAGGCGGCCCGGCCCGGCATGCAGATCGCGGTCGGCGGGTGTCTGGCGCAGAAGGACCGGGACATCATCGTCAAGAAGGCCCCGTGGGTCGACGTGGTCTTCGGGACGCACAACATCGGCAAGCTGCCGGTCCTCCTGGAGCGGGCCCGCGTCCAGGAGGAGGCGCAGGTCGAGATCGCCGAGTCGCTGGAGGCCTTCCCCTCGACGCTGCCGACGCGGCGCGAGAGCGCGTATGCCGCGTGGGTGTCGATCTCCGTGGGCTGCAACAACACCTGCACCTTCTGCATCGTCCCCGCGCTGCGCGGCAAGGAGAAGGACCGCCGCCCCGGCGACATCCTCGCCGAGGTCGAGGCGCTGGTCGCCGAGGGCGTCAGCGAGATCACCCTGCTCGGCCAGAACGTCAACGCCTACGGCTCCGACATCGGCGACCGCGAGGCGTTCAGCAAGCTGCTGCGGGCCTGCGGGAAAGTCGAGGGCCTGGAGCGGGTCCGCTTCACGTCCCCGCACCCGCGTGACTTCACCGACGACGTCATCGCCGCCATGGCCGAGACGCCCAACGTCATGCCGCAGCTGCACATGCCCCTGCAGTCCGGCTCCGACCGCGTCCTGAAGGCCATGCGCCGCTCGTACCGCCAGGAGCGCTTCCTCGGCATCATCGAGAAGGTGCGCGCCGCCATGCCGGACGCCGCCATCTCGACGGACATCATCGTCGGCTTCCCGGGCGAGACCGAGGAGGACTTCGAGCAGACCCTGCACACCGTCCGCGAGTCCCGCTTCGCCCAGGCCTTCACCTTCCAGTACTCCAAGCGCCCCGGCACCCCGGCCGCCGACATGGAGGACCAGATCCCCAAGGCCGTCGTCCAGGAGCGCTACGAGCGGCTGGTCGCCCTCCAGGAGGAGATCTCCTGGGAGGAGAACAAGAAGCAGGTCGGGCGCACGCTCGAGGTGATGGTCGCCGAGGGGGAGGGGCGCAAGGACGATGCCACGCACCGGCTGTCCGGCCGCGCCCCCGACAGCCGCCTGGTCCACTTCACCCGCCCCGACGAAGCGGTCCGCCCCGGCGACATCGTGACCGTCGACATCACCTACGCCGCCCCGCACCACCTCCTCGCCGAGGGACCGACCCGGACCGTACGGCGCACCCGGGCCGGCGACGCCTGGGAGAAGCGCAACGCCGCCCCGGCGGACAAGCCCAAGGGCGTTCTCCTCGGCCTGCCCACGATCGGCGCCCCGGCGCCCGCCCCGGCTCCCACGGCGGGCTGCGGCTGCGACTGAGCCGCACCTCCGGGCCGCCTCCCGGGGGGCGGCCCGTCCGAACCGGCGGTCACGGCGCGGCGCCCCACACCCGGGGCGTTACGCTGCGTGGCATGCTCGTAGCCGCCGCCATCTGTCCCTGCCCGCCGCTCCTCGTCCCGGAGGTCGCCGCCGGCGCCGCGCCCGAGCTGGACGCGCTGCGGGCCGCCTGCCTCGACGCGGTCGGGGTGCTGGCCGCCGCCCGCCCGGACCGGCTGATCGTCCTCGGCCCGGCCGAGCAGGCCGGGCGCGGACCGCACCCGCAGGGCGCCCTCGGCTCGTTCCGCGGCTTCGGGGTGGACCTCGAGGTGCCGTTGGGCGCGGCGGAGGGCGTCGTCGACCGGGAGCTGCCGCCGTCGCTCGCCGTCGGCGCCTGGCTGCTGTCCCGCGCGGACTGGGACGACGCCCCCGTGGAGGGACTGGGCATAGGGGAACCGCTGACCCGCGACCGCTGCCTGCCGGTGGGCCGCGAGATCGCCGCCTCCGCACCCCGCGTCGCGCTCCTGGTGATGGGCGACGGCAGCGCCCGCCGCACGGTGAAGGCACCGGGCTACTTCGACGAGCGGGCCGAGGCGTTCGACGCCGCGGCGGCCCGCGCCCTGGGCGCCGCCGACACCGCCGCGCTGACCGCGCTGGACGAGGAGCTCGCCTTCGACCTCCAGGCATCCGGCCGCGCCTGCTGGCAGGTCCTGGCGGGCGCCGCCCAGGGGGCGGGCCTGCACGGCGAACTGCTCCGCGAGGAGGCGCCGTACGGCGTCGGCTACTTCGTGGCGAGCTGGTCCTAGCGCGACCGTACGGAGCGACGGCCGCGGGGTGCCCCGCCCGGAGGCCGTCGCCGTGGCACGGCGGGGCGGCCCGGCCGGTTCCTGCACCGCACTGCGGCCCCCGTCCCCCTGGCGCCGGCCTACTTGCGGGCGCCGTCCGAGGCGTCGCTGTCGGCCGCCGCGTCCGCGGACTGCTGCCGCGGGATTGCGGGGCTCTCGGCGGCCTCCGCGTCGGAATCCCCCGGCGAGGCCTGCGCACCGTCCGCGGTGGCGGCGGCCGTCCCGGCCGCCTGCTCCTTCGGCGCCTGCTCGGCGCCGGTCTCCGCCGCGGGCGTCACCTCCGCCTTGTCGGCCGGTTCCGCGGGCTCCACGGACCGGGCCGACGTCCCCGCCGCCTCGCTCTCCGGGGATTCCTTGCTCCGACGAAACCGCGAAAACAGGCCCATAACCGCTCCTACCGTGCCGATGCCGTACTCATGTGGGTGAAATCCCTCGTTGCCCGGAGCGTCCCATTGCGCCGCCCGGGGGCGCCGGTTGTGCACCGGCTCTCGGGACCTCGAACAGGCAACGACGCCATCGGTAGCCCGTCACGTCGCTCGTTCGGGAGGGCAGCGTGATGTTTGCGAGACTGGCGGGGTGAACACCGCCGTTCCCGCTCCGCGGGTCATCGCCGTCGTCGGCCCCACCGCGGCCGGAAAGTCCGATCTGGGCGTTGCGCTCGCCCGCCACCTGGGCGGCGAGGTCATCAACGCCGACTCCATGCAGCTCTACCGCGGCATGGACATCGGCACCGCCAAACTCACGCCCGAGGAGCAGCAGGGCGTCCCGCACCGCCTGTTGGACATCTGGGACGTGACGGAGGCGGCCAGCGTCGCCGAGTACCAGCGGCTGGCCCGCGCCGAGATCGACCGGCTGCTCGCCGAGGGGCGCACGCCGGTCCTCGTCGGCGGCTCCGGCCTGTACGTACGCGGCGCCATCGACGCCCTCGACTTCCCCGGCACCGACCCCGAGGTCCGCGCCCGCCTGGAGGCCGAGCTCGCCGCACACGGCAGCGGCGCCCTGCACACCAGGCTTGCCGCCGCCGACCCCGAGGCCGCCCGCGCGATCCTGGCGAGCAACGGCCGCCGCATCGTGCGCGCCCTGGAGGTCATCGAGATCACCGGCCGCCCCTTCACCGCCAACCTCCCCGGCCACGAAGCCGTGTACGACACCCTCCAGATCGGCGTCGACGTCGAGCGCCCCGAACTCGACGAGCGGATCGCGCGGCGGGTCGACCGGATGTGGGACGCCGGCCTGGTGGACGAGGTGCGCAGCCTGGAGCGCGCGGGGCTGCGCGAGGGCCGTACGGCCTCCCGCGCGCTCGGCTACCAGCAGGTGCTCGCGCAGCTGGCGGGGGAGTGCACCGAGCAGGAGGCGCGCGAGGAGACGGTGCGCGCCACCAAGCGCTTTGCGCGCCGTCAGGATTCCTGGTTCCGCCGGGACCCGCGGGTCCACTGGCTCAGCGGCGCCGCCGACCACCGTGCGGACCTGCCGCGGCTCGCGCTGGCGTGGCTCGAACGACCGGTCACAGCCTGATCACGTCATGGCATCGGGACGCTCCGGCCGTCATCCGGGCCCCTGAGGGCGTGTCATCATCGACCTTCGATCGAGGCGTGCAGTCTGAGTGGGGAGGGCGCGTGGCAATGGAGGCCGGCCCTCGCAACAGAGCCCAGGAAACGGACCACGGCGACGCCGACGCGGCGCCCGACGCCATGCCGCTGGCCCAGGACGGCCCGGACGGTCCCGACGGCCCGGCCGTCACCGCTCACACCCCGCCGGGCGGGCCCGGCACCCTGGACGACTCGGACGGCCCGGACGCCGGCCCCGACGCTCCTGCGGAGGGCGGCGAGTCCTTCCGGGAGCTGCGCCCGCCGCGCCGGCTGCGCCTGTGGCAGCTCGCGCCGATCGTGGTGCTCGCCTCCGTCGGCTCCCTGATGTTCGGCTTCCCGCTCGCGTTCGAGTTCGGCGGGGACGGCGGCGCGGTGATAGCGATGCTCGGCCTGCTGCTGTGCTGCTGCGCCGCCGGCTGGGGCATGATGGCCGCCCGCCGGGCCGGCCACACCTGGCCGGGACTGCCGCCGCGCGGATCGGGCCGCCGGGCCCGCTGGCACGTCGTCCTCGGCTACACCGCGATGGTGGCCGTGCTGGCGGCGCTCGCCATCTGGCGCGTGGCCCGCCTGCGCTGACCCGGTCCGCACCCCGTCCACGCCCCACGCCGCGTCCGCCCGTACGATTCAAGGGTGACCACGCAGCGCATCGCCTTCCTCAAGGGCCACGGCACCGAGAACGACTTCGTGATCGTTCCCGACCCCGAAGGCCGCCTCGACCTGTCCGCGGCCGCGGTCGCCCGGATCTGCGACCGGCGGGCCGGACTCGGTGGCGACGGCGTGCTGCATGTCGTACGGTCCGCCGCGCACCCCGAGGCGCGCGCCCAGGCGGACGAGGCCGAGTGGTTCATGGACTACCGCAACGGCGACGGCTCCATCGCCGAGATGTGCGGCAACGGCGTCCGCGTCTTCGCGCGCTACCTGCTGCACGCCGGCCTGGTCGAGGCCGGGGACCTGGCCATCGCCACCCGCGCCGGCGTACGCCGCGTGCACCTCGCCAAGACCGGCGATGTCACGGTCTCCATGGGCCGCGCCGAACTCCCCGCGGAGGGCGTCACGGTCACCCTGGACGGCCGCAGCTGGCCGGCCCGTAACGTGAACATGGGCAATCCGCACGCGGTCGCCTTCGTCGAGGACCTGGCGCACGCCGGCGACCTGCTGGCCGTACCGCCGTTCGGCCCAGCGGCGGTTTATCCCGACGGCGTGAACATCGAGTTCGTCGTCGACCGCGGCCCGCGGCACGTGGCGATGCGGGTGCACGAGCGCGGCTCGGGCGAGACCCGCTCCTGCGGCACCGGCGCCTGCGCGGTCGCGGTCGCCACCGCCCGCCGGGACGGGGCCGACCCCGCCGAGACCGGCCTGCCCGTCACGTACACCGTCGACGTCCTCGGCGGCAGCCTCTCGATCACCGAGCAGCCCGACGGCACCGTCGAGATGACCGGACCGGCCGTCATCGTCGCCGAGGGCACCTTCGACCCGGCCTGGCTGACCACGGAACTCGCCTGACAGGCACGCTTTCGTCCGGGAATTCGCTCGAATGGGTGGTCCGTTTCACGCTGAGCGAGAGGTGGACAGCGGTGCGTGATGGGCTCGGTAGCATCAAGCACCGGCCCGGGCGTTCCGCGTGATTCCGAGGGAGGGCGCCGCAGCGCCGGTCGACGCCGCCGGAGGTGCCCATGAGCGCAGAGGCCACTGACCCTGATAACGCCGAAGCAGTGGGCCGCAGGCGCGGCCGCCCCCGGCTGGACGTCCAGGGGCTGCGGCGGATCGGGCGCGCCGCGCTGCTCGGCGCGGCTCCGCGCGACGGCCTCCCCGACGCCCTGGAACATGTCGCCAAGGTGCACCGCCGCCACCACCCCGACGCCGGCCTGGACATCCTGAGCAAGGCGTATGTGCTGGCCGAGTCCTCGCACCGCGGTCAGATGCGCAAGAGCGGCGAGCCGTACATCACGCACCCCCTCGCGGTCACCCTCATCCTCGCCGAACTCGGCGCGGAGACCACGACCTTGACCGCCTCCCTCCTCCACGACACCGTCGAGGACACGGAGGTGACGCTCGATCAGGTGCGGGCCCAGTTCGGCGACGAGGTCTGCTACCTGGTCGACGGGGTGACGAAGCTGGAGAAGGTCGACTACGGCGCGGCCGCCGAGCCGGAGACCTTCCGCAAGATGCTGGTCGCCACCGGCAACGACGTCCGGGTGATGTCGATCAAGCTCGCCGACCGGCTGCACAACATGCGCACCCTCGGCGTGATGCGCCCCGAGAAGCAGGTCCGGATCGCCAAGGTGACCCGCGACGTGCTGATCCCGCTCGCCGAACGCCTCGGCGTCCAGGCGCTGAAGTCCGAGCTGGAGGACCTGGTCTTCGCGATCCTGCACCCGGAGGAGTACGCCGCCACCCGCCGTCTGGTCGCCGAGCACGCCGGCCGGCCCGACCCGCTCGCCGCCATCGCCGCGCGGGTCCGTACGACCCTGGACGAGGCCAGGATCCAGGCCGAAGTCCTGGTGCGGCCGCGGCACTTCGTCTCCGTGCACCGCGTCCGGATGGCCCGCGGCGAGCCGACCGGCGCGGACCTGGGACGGCTGCTGGTCCTGGTCACCGAGGACGCCGACTGCTATGCGGTCCTCGGCGAGCTGCACACCTGCTTCACCCCGGTCGTCTCCGAGTTCAAGGACTTCATCGCCGCGCCGAAATTCAACCTCTAC
The DNA here is from genome assembly GCF_044544985.1 of Streptomyces sp. NPDC053427. NCBI lineage: Bacteria > Bacillati > Actinomycetota > Actinomycetes > Kitasatosporales > Streptomycetaceae > Streptomyces > Streptomyces sp. NPDC053427. The sequence goes on from NZ_JBITYA010000017.1 coordinate 20,322, forward strand.
CAGTCGCTGCACACCGCCGTCACCGGCGAGTCCGGGGAGATCGCCGAGACGCTGATCCGTACGCACCAGATGCACCGGGTCGCCGAGGCCGGCGTGATCGCACTGGGCAACCCCTACGCCCCGACGGACGGCGCGGACGCCCCGGACGGCGAGCGGGCCGACCCCACCCGCCCAGGATGGCTCTCGCGCCTCCTGGAGTGGCAGCGCACCACACCCGACCCGGACACGTTCTGGAGCTCGCTGCGCGACGATCTGGCGCAGGACCTGGAGATCACGGTCTTCTGCGCGGGCGGCCCGGCGAACGGCCCCGCGGACGGCGCCATCGGTCTGCCCGCCGGGGCGAGCTGTGTGGACGCCGCCTACGCCCGGCACGGCGAGGCGGCGCACTGCTGCATCGGAGCCCGGGTCAACGGGCGCCTCGCCACGCTCGCCACCGTCCTCCGCGACGGCGACAGCCTGCACCTCCTGATGGCCCCCGACTCCGCCACCGGGCCGGCTCCCGAGTGGCTCGACCACGCCCGTACCCCCGCCGCCCGGCTCGCCATCTCCCGGTGGCTGTCCCGGCCCACCGGCGACGACGCGGGCGAGCCGTCCCCCCAGTCCCCCAGGACGGCCCCCGCCGCCACCGGCCCCGCCCCCGGCGATGCGGCCGAGCTCACCCCCGCCGCCGTCCTGGCCGTCGCCGACCTGCCCGGCGCCGCCGTACGGCTGGCGGGCTGCTGCACCCCGGTGCCGCCGGACAACGTCACCGGCTTCGCGGTACGGGGCGGCACGGTCACCGTGCACCGCGCCCTGTGCCCCGTCGTGGCACGGATGGCGGCCACCGGACGGCAGCCGGTCGGGGTGCGCTGGCGGGGCGCGGGCAAGGCGGGCCACGGCTGCCGGGTAACTCTCCTGGCCGAGGCCTTCAGCCGGCCGCACCTGCTGGCCGACCTCACCGAAGCGATCGCCGCCCAGGGCGTCGCCGTGGTGTCCGCGGCCGTCGAACCCCCGCACGAGCAGCGGGTACGGCACACCTACACCCTGCATCTGCCCAATGCCGCCGGACTGCCCTCCCTGATGCGCGCCATGCGCGAAGTCCCGGGCGTCTTCGACGTGTTGCGCGCGGGACGGGCCCGGCCGACCGCCGCGCTACGCCCCTGAAGGCCTCCCCGCACCCGGGCGTAAGCCGGACGCCCGAACCACCGCCCTTTCGGGTGCCGTTTTGCCGTGCCATCCGCGGGCCGGGGACCTGCGCTGATAGCCGTAGCCCATGTCGCTTCCCTCGCGTCAACCGTCCCCCGACCCCGACCGTCCCGCCGTTCCCGCTCCGGCGTCCCGCCTCGCGCGCCGATGGATCCCGTCACGGGCCGGCCGGCGGGCCACCGCCCTCTCACTGGCCGCCGTCGCCCTCATCGGCGCGGCCCCGCCCTCCGGCGTCCCCGGTGCGCGCGGCATCGGCGACCGCCTGTTCCCCACCCTCGGCAACCCCGGCTACGACGTCACGTCCTACCACGTCGACCTGGACTACTCCGGCCACAACGATCGCCCCCTGAACGCCGTCACCGAGCTCACCGCCCGTGCCACCGAGCCACTCGACGACCTCAACCTCGACTTCGCCCGCGGCACGGTCCAATCCGTAGAGGTCAACGGCCGGCCCGCCCGCCACCAGCAGCACGGCGAAGACCTGGTGATCACCCCGTCCGCCGGCCTCTCCCCGGGAGAGCAGCTGAAGATCGTCGTACGGCACACCAGCGATCCGCGCGGCAGGGGCGACGGCGGCTGGCTCCGCACCGGCGACGGGCTGGCGATGGCCAACCAGGCCGACGCCGCACACCGCGTCTTCCCCTGCAACGACCACCCCTCCGACAAGGCGTTCTTCACCTTCCGGATCACCACGCCCCAGGGCGTGACGGCCGTCGCCAACGGAGAGCCCGCCGGGCAGAGCGAACGCGGCCCGCGGCGCGTGTGGACGTACCGCACCGCCCACCCGATGGCCACCGAGCTGGCGCAGGTCTCCCTCGGCCGGTCCACCGTGCTGCACGCCGAGGGACCGCACGGCCTGCCCGTACGGAACGTCGTACCCACCGCCCACCGCGCCGAGCTCGCCCGCTGGGCAGCCAAGACGCCCGATCAGCTGGCCTGGATGGAGAGCAAGATCGGCCGGTTCCCCTTCGAGAACTACGGGGTGCTGATCGCGGACGCCCGCACCGGCTTCGAGCTGGAGACCCAGACCCTCTCGCTCTTCGAGAAGGGCCTGTTCACCGCCCGGCTGCCCGAGTGGTACGTCGAATCCGTCATGGTGCACGAGCTGTCGCACCAGTGGTTCGGCGACAGCGTCAGCCCGCACCGATGGTCCGACGTCTGGCTCAACGAAGCCCACGCCACCTGGTACGAGGCGCTCTACGCCCAGGAGAAGGGCGGCCACCCCGCCTCCCTCGACACCCGGATGCAGCGCGCCTACCAGCAGTCGGACGGCTGGCGCGCCGACGGCGGCCCGCCCGCCGTGCCCAAGGCCGCCCAGCCCGGCCAGAAGATCAGCATCTTCCGGCCGTCCATCTACGACGGCGGCGCGCTGGTCCTCTACGCCCTGCGCGACAAGATCGGCCCCGCCGCCTTCGACCGCCTCGAACGCACCTGGGTGACCCGCCACCGCGACGGCGTCGCCGGCACCGCCGACTTCGTCCGACTGGCCTCCGACATCGCCGGCCAGGACCTGACCGGCTTCTTCCAGGGCTGGCTGTACGGCGCGAAGACCCCGCCGATGCCCGGCCACCCGGAGTGGCGGGCCAAACGGGCGCACTGACCGGCGGGGGCCCGCCCCGGTGGGCCGTCCGAGGCACAGCGGGCCCCGCCGCGCGAAAACGCCGGAAACCCGCGTGACGGGCCGTAACGGCCCGTGCGACCATCTTCGGGTCGACGCCGACGGCCCGCCGGGAATCTCCCGGGAGCCCGGGACGTTGTGGTTGTCGAAAGCCGCAGTACCAGCGACGACAGCCCCCGGCGGGACCGCCCGGTCCCCGACGACGGGGACTTCCCAACGACACAAAGGATCAAATGACCTCCTCTTCTTCCCTTCCGCAGGACCGGCAGCGCCTCCCGGAGAGCCTTCGGGCCGACGCCCTGATGGAAGAGGACGTCGCCTGGAGCCACGAGATCGACGGGGAGCGGGACGGCGACCAGTACGACCGCTCGGCCCGTGCGGCGCTGCGCCGCGTGGCGGGTCTGTCCACCGAGCTCGAGGACATCACCGAGGTCGAGTACCGGCAGCTCCGTCTGGAGCGGGTGGTGCTCGTCGGCGTATGGACCACGGGGACGGTGAGCGACGCGGAGAATTCGCTCGCCGAGCTCGCCGCGCTGGCGGAGACCGCCGGTGCCCTCGTGCTCGACGGCGTCATCCAGCGGCGCGACAAGCCCGACCCGGCCACGTACATCGGCTCGGGCAAGGCGCTGGAGCTGCGCGACATCGTGCTCGAATCCGGGGCGGACACCGTGGTGTGCGACGGTGAGCTCTCCCCGGGCCAGCTGATCCACCTCGAGGATGTCGTCAAGGTCAAGGTGGTCGACCGGACGGCCCTGATCCTCGACATCTTCGCCCAGCACGCCAAGTCCCGGGAGGGCAAGGCGCAGGTCTCGCTGGCGCAGATGCAGTACATGCTCCCCAGGCTCCGCGGCTGGGGCCAGTCGCTGTCCCGGCAGATGGGTGGCGGTGGCTCCGGTTCGGCGGGCGGCGGTATGGCCACCCGTGGTCCCGGTGAGACCAAGATCGAGACGGACCGGCGGCGGATCCGCGAGCGGATGGCGAAGATGCGCCGGGAGATCGCGGAGATGAAGACCAGCCGCGACCTCAAGCGTCAGGAACGCCGACGCAACAAGGTCCCCTCGGTCGCCATCGCCGGCTACACCAACGCCGGCAAGTCCTCCCTGCTCAACCGCCTCACCGGCGCCGGTGTCCTGGTGGAGAACGCCCTGTTCGCCACCCTGGACCCCACCGTCCGCCGGGCCGAGACGCCCAGCGGGCGGCTCTACACCCTCGCCGACACCGTCGGCTTCGTCCGGCATCTGCCGCACCACCTCGTCGAGGCGTTCCGCTCCACGATGGAGGAGGTCGGCGACTCCGATCTCATCCTGCATGTGGTCGACGGCTCGCATCCGGTGCCGGAGGAGCAGCTGGCGGCCGTGCGCGAGGTGATCCGCGAGGTGGGCGCGACGGACGTGCCCGAGATCGTCGTCATCAACAAGGCGGACACCGCCGATCCGCTGGTGCTGCAGCGCCTGCTGCGCAGGGAGAAGCACGCCATCGTGGTCTCGGCCCGTACGGGCCAGGGCATGGCGGAGCTGCTGGCCCTGCTCGACGAGGAACTTCCCCGGCCGCAGGTCGAGATCGAGGCGCTGGTGCCCTACACCCAGGGCGCCCTGGTCTCGCGGGCGCACGCCGAGGGCGAGGTCATCTCCGAGGAGCACACGGCGGACGGCACGGTCCTCAAGGCGCGGGTGCACGAGGAGCTGGCCGCCGAGTTCCAGCCGTTCGTACCGGCCGCGTAGCCCGCGGGCCGCATACCGAAGAAGGCCCGTCCCGGGGAAACCCGGGGCGGGCCTTCGTCATGCCGTGGGCGGTGCGGGCCGGGTGCCCGCCGGAGCGCGGCGGGCACCCGGCCCCTCATCCGCTTCCTACTTGTTGGCCCACTTCCGGCTCATCGCGTCGAAGATCGACTTGGCCTCGGGGCCCAGGTGGGGGCCGGCCGCCCACTTGGCGGGGCGCGGACCCATCGACATGTTGGAGATCAGCTGCGGCTTGCCGTCGGGACCCTTGGCGAACCAGGGGCCACCGGAGGAGCCACCGGTCATGGTGCAGCCGATCCGGTACATGGTCGGCTTCTGGGCGTCCATCGACAGGCGGGTCGGCTTGTCGGTGCACTGCTGCTGCGACGCACCGTCGAACGGCGCCTCTGCCGGGTAGCCCTGCGCGGTCAGGCTCGGGATCTTGCCGATCGCCGGAGCGTTGAAGTTGACCTCGTACGCACCGCCGGCGATCTCCTCCAGCGACTTGCCGCCGGTGTTCTCCTCGGGCTTGACGTGCATCAGCGCGAAGTCGTACGGCGCCATCGGCACGCCCGGAACGGCGCCGCCGTCCTTGATCCACTCCTTGGAGGTGGCCAGGTCGTCGGCCCACCACTTGCCCTTGGGGACGCGCTCCTCGAAGGGCTTGCCCTTGATCTGGTCGGCGGTGCCGCCCGTCTTGTTGAAGCTCGGCACGAAGATCAGGTTGCGGTACCAGCCGCCGCTCTTGCCGGCGTGCACACAGTGCGCCGCGGTCCACACCAGGTTGGACTTGCCGGGGTGCGCCGGGTCCTTGACGACCGTGGCGGAGCAGCGGGCGTCGCCGTCCGGCGTGCTGAACGCGAGCAGGCCGATGCCGGGCGCCGTCTCGTCGTACGGGGTCGCGACCGCCTTGGCCGGGACGGCGGCGGGCTCGGGATCGGTCTTGCCCTGGTCCTCGGTGACGTCACCGGGCTTGGTGTCGTCCTTCGGCGGCTTGGCCTTACCGATCTTGTCCGGGTTCCAGAAGTCCTTGATGATCGGGTTGATGAACTCCCCGGCCTCGCGGAGCCACTTGTCCTGGTCCCAGTTCCGCCACTCGCCGTTCTTCCACTTGTCCAGGTCGATGCCGTGTTCCTTGAGCTTGTCCTGGATGTCCTTGGGGATCTTGAAGTCACCCCCGCCCTGGGCCGAGTTGCTCGGCTTGTCGTTCGCGGGCTCGTCCGACGGTCCGCAGCCCGTCGCGGTCAGCGCCACCACGGCGGTGAGAGCGGCGGCGGCCAGGACTGGCCGACGTATCGATCGCATGGGTGAGTTCCCCCTGAGTGGATCCTGAATGAGTGGAATGGACCGGCCGTTGCGGCCCGTGCTCGGCCGCGCCGTTATGAACTTGTCATGAACAAGATCCCGGCGCGACCTCCCACTATGCCGGTGCCGACCAAGACGGCTCCCATCGGGTCCCCGGTTCCGCCACCGCAAGGATCTTGACGGTGGCCGTGATCCGCCGTCCGTGCCGTCGTTGGTACGGACGGGGGACCGCCGGGCCGCCCAGACGGTCCGCGCGGCATCCAACAGCACACCAGCAGGAGGACACAACTGCCGTGGCGTTGACCGAAACCGTGCCGACGGCGGTGCCGTCGGCCCACGAAGGGATCCTGCGCCGCCAGTCCCTGCGTGAATCCGCTGCCCGCACCTACGCGCGCTCCCTGCCCATCGTCCCGGTACGCGCCCGCGGGCTGACCATCGAGGGCGCCGACGGCCGCCGCTACCTCGACTGCCTCTCCGGCGCCGGCACCCTGGCGCTCGGGCACAACCACCCCGTGGTGCTCGAAGCCATCCGCACGGTCCTCGACTCCGGTGCGCCGCTGCACATCCTCGACCTGGCGACCCCGGTCAAGGACGCCTTCGTCACCGAACTGTTCGCCACGCTGCCGCGGGAATTGGCCGAAACCGCACGGATCCAGTTCTGCGGACCGGCCGGCACGGACGCCGTGGAGGCCGCCTTCAAACTCGTCCGCACGGCGACCGGCAGGGACGGCCTGATGGCCTTCTCCGGCGCCTACCACGGCATGACCGCCGAGGCGCTCGCGGCCTCCGGGGGAGCGCGGCACACCACCGTGACCCGGCTGCCCTACCCCTACGACTACCGCTGCCCCTTCGGCACCGGTGGCGAACGCGGCGCCGAACTCGGCGCCCGCTGGGCCCAGAACCTGCTCGACGACGACAAGAGCGGGGTGCCCCGGCCCGCCGGAATGATCGTGGAACCCGTCCAGGGCGAGGGCGGAGTGATCCCCGCACCGGACGCCTGGCTGCGGCGGATGCGGCAGCTCACCGCCGACCGGGGGATCCCCCTGATCGTCGACGAGGTGCAGACCGGCGTCGGCCGCACCGGCACCTTCTGGGCCATCGAGCACAGCGGGATCGTGCCCGACGTCCTCGTCCTGTCCAAAGCGATCGGCGGCAGCCTGCCGCTCGCCGTGATCGTCTACCGCGGCGAACTCGACGCCTGGCAGCCCGGCGCGCACGCCGGCACCTTCCGCGGCAACCAGCTCGCCATGGCCGCGGGCCGTGCCACCCTCGCCTACGTACGCGAGCACCAGCTCGCCCGCCGCGCCCACGACCTGGGCGCCAGGATGCTCGCCCGGCTCGGCTCGCTCGCCGCCCACCACGACTGCATCGGCGACATCCGCGGCCGCGGCCTGATGCTCGGCGTCGAACTCGTCGACCGCGACGCCGACGCCGATGCCGGCGGCGCCCGCCCCGCCGACCCCGCGCTCGCCGCCGCCGTCCAACGCGCCTGCCTGGACCGCGGCCTGATCGTCGAACTGGGCGGCCGGCACTCCGCCGTCGTCCGTCTGCTGCCACCCCTGACCATCACCGACGAACAGGCGGACGCGATCCTCGACCGCCTCGCCGACGCCATCGCGGCGGCGGTCCGCACCACCCCCGGGCCGACGGGCTCGTCCCCCACGACAATGCGAGGCACATCCCCATGAACGAACGCCCCGGTTCCGACGGGACCCCGGCCGCCGAGCGACTCCCCGCCCCCCACGGCGGCGCCACCACAGAGCCGACCGTGCCGCGCCAGCAGCGGCACACCGCGGACGACGACGCCTGCCACCAGCCGCTCAAGGAAGTACAGACCCGGCCGCCGGCCGTCGGCCACGGCGCACCGCGGCCCTGCGGCACCGCCCACGCCGATGCCCGCGCCGCCGACCCCCTCGACCACCCGGAACCGGCCGCCGCCGCCGATGCCGCCGGGATCGAGAGCCTGCTGCGCTGCTGGATCCGCGAGAGCGGCGCCCGCCGCCCCGCCGGCGGCCGGCTGCGCATCCCGCTCTACGCCAGCGGCACCGCCCTGCACATCCCCGTCCGCTACTGGTCGCCCACCGGCTGGCACCGCCTCGGCGCCCCGTCCCTCGAAGGCGCCCCGGCCGCCGCCGAGCCCCTGGACGCCGTCACCGTCGCCGCCCTGCTGCGCCGCGAGGCCGCGTACGGCGGCGAGCGCCGGGCACCGGACGGCGACGAGCGGACGGCCGACGGCGGGGCGCCGCAGGCGGCCGGCGAACGCCACCACGCACCCGAGGGCGAGCGGCCGCAGGCGCCCGAGGGCGACGGCGCCGAACTCGTCGGCCGGGTCGCGGCCTCCGTCCGCAGCACCGCCGTCTTCCTCGCCGACCGCCGCACCCGTCCGGCCGACGCCCATGCCTCCCTCTTCCTCGAAGCCGAACAGTCCCTCCTCCTGGGCCATCCGCTGCACCCCACCCCCAAGAGCCGCGAGGGCCTCACCGAAGCCGAGACCCGTGCCTACTCGCCCGAACTGCGCGGCGCCTTCACGCTCCACTGGATGGCCGTCCACCGCTCCGTCCTGGCCACCGACTCCGCCTGGACCGAACGCGGCAAGACCGTCCCGGCCGAACGGCTCACCGTCGGCCTCGCCGACGGAACCCTCCGCCTCCCCGACGACACCGTGCCGTTGCCGCTGCACCCCTGGCAGGCCCGCGAGCTCGCCGCCCGCCCCGACATCGCCGCCCTCCGCGACGCGGGCCTGCTGCACGACCTGGGCCCCCACGGCTCCCTCTGGCACCCCACCTCCTCCGTACGCACCGTCTACCGCCCCGACGCGGACGCCATGCTCAAGCTCTCCCTCGGCCTGCGCATCACCAACTCCCGCCGGGAGAACCTCCGCAAGGAACTCGAGCGCGGCGTCGAGGTCCACCGGCTGCTGCGCACCGGCCTCGCCGAGCAGTGGCAGGCCGTCCATCCGGGCTTCGACATCATCCGCGACCCGGCCTATGTCGCCGTCGACGGCCTCGACGGCCGCCCCGTCCAGGGCCTGGACGTCGTCATCCGCCACAACCCCTTCACCACCACCGACGATGCCGTCTGCATCGCCGGACTCACCTCGCCCCGGCCCTGGCCCGGACACCCGGGCGTACGCTCCCGGCTCGAAGATCTCGTCGGCAACCTCAGCGCCCGCACCGCCCGCCCCCGGGGCGCCGTCGCCACCGAATGGTTCCTGCGCTATCTCGAGGCGGTCGTACGGCCCGTGCTGTGGCTCGACGGCACCGCCGGCGTCGCCCTGGAGGCCCACCAGCAGAACACCCTCGTACTGCTCGACCCCGACGGCTGGCCGGTCGGCGGCCGCTACCGGGACAACCAGGGCTACTACTTCCGCACCTCGCGGCGCGCCGACCTCCAGCGGCGGCTGCCCGGCATCGGCGCGACCAGCGACACCTTCGTGACCGACGACGTCACCGACGAACGCTTCGCCTACTACCTCGGCATCAACAACGTCCTCGGTCTCATCGGCGCCTTCGGCGCACAGCGCCTGATCCGCGAGGAGATCCTGCTCGCCGCCTTCCGCCGCTTCCTCGCCGACGCCGCCGCGGCCCCCCGCGCCCACCGCTCGGCCCTGCCCGAGCACCTCCTCACCGCCCGCACGCTGCGCTGCAAGGCCAATCTCGCCACCCGGCTGCACGGCCTGGACGAGCTCGTCGGCCCGGTCGACACCCAGTCCGTCTACGTCACCGTGCCCAACCCCCTCGCCACCTAGCCCCGCCGACCCACCGCCACCAGCCCCAGGCGCCGCCCGCGACCCACAAGGACCCGCGGCGGACGGCCACGAGAGGAGAGCGTCGCCGTGCCATCCACCGACCCCGGCCTCAGCTCCGGCTCCGAAGACACCCTCGAGCTGCACCTCCCGCCCCAATGGGGCGCGTGGTACGCCGAGGAGCCGCGGACGCCGGCACCGGTCGACACCCCGACCGCCGGCGCCCCGCTCGCCAACCTGGCCGACGGGGCCACGGCCGACACCCCCGCCGGGCCGTTCGCGCTGGTCCCCGTCCGACTGGACCGCGATCTCGGCCGGATCGCCGGCTGGATGAACGACCCGGCCGTCGCCGCCTTCTGGGAGCTGGCCGGCGCCCCGGAGATCACCGCCGCCCATCTGCGCGCCCAGCTGGACGGCGACGGCCGCAGCATGCCCTGCCTCGGGGTGCTGGCCGGCGTCCCGATGAGCTACTGGGAGATCTACCGCGCCGACCTGGACCCCGTCGCCCACCACTACCCGGCCCGGCCCCAGGACACCGGCGTGCACCTCCTGATCGGCGGCTCCGGCGACCGCGCCCGCGGCCTCGGGAGCACCCTGCTGCGCGCCACCGCCGATCTCGTGCTGGACCACCGCCCCCTCTGCCACCGCGTCATCGCCGAGCCCGACCTGCGCAACACCGCCTCCGTGGCGGCGTTCCTGAGTGCGGGATTCCGCTACACCGACGAGATCGAACTGCCCGACAAACGCGCGGCGCTGATGATCCGCGACCGCACCCATCGCCACGTGCTCTGACGCCCGCTCCGCCCCCGGCGCCGTCCCTCGACGGCCCCGGCCGCACCGTCGCGGAGCCCACCGCATCCCACATCCCCGTCCACCGCCGCCCCGGTTGTCCCCCGCACGTGCCGGGCCCGTACCGCATCGAGGAGTCCCGCCTTGTCTCCCGCGCCCCAGCCCCCGCACACCGCCTGGCAGCATGCCGCGCGCCGACTGTTCGCCAAGATGCTGGCGGAGTTCGCGTACGAGGAAATCGTCACGCCCGAGCCCGACGGCACCGCCCCCGACGGCACCCCGCGCTACCGCCTGCCGGTCACCGACGACCTGGTCTACCGCTTCCGCGCCCGCCGCGGCGCCTACGGCCACTGGCGGGTCGACCCCGACTCCCTCACCCCCGACACCGATCCCCTCCGCTTCCTCACCCACGCCCACGACACCGTGCTGGGCCTGTCCGGCGACACCACCGGCCACCTCATCCGCGAGCTGACAGCCACCCTCGCCGCCGACACCCGCCTGGACGCCACCGCCGTCAGCGCCGCCGAGCTCGCCGACCTGGACTACGCCGCCCTCGAAGGCCACCAGACCGGCCACCCCTGGCTCGTCGCCAACAAGGGCCGGCTCGGCTTCTCCGCCGCCGACGCGGCGCACTGGGCGCCGGAGGCCCGTACCCCCGAGCGGCTGCCCTGGCTGGCCGCGCACCACAGCCTGGCCCACTACCGCGGTATTCCCACCCTCGCCACCCCCGACCGTCTCTACCGCGAGGAACTCACCCCCGCCGTCCGCGACACCTTCGCCCGCACCGTCGCCTCCCTGGGCCACGACCCGGCCGACTACCTCTACCTCCCCGTGCACCCCTGGCAGTGGGACGAGACCATCGCCCCGCTCTTCGCGCCGCAGCTCGCCGACGGATCCATCATCGCGCTGCCCACTGACAACGACCTGAGGCTCCCGCAGCAGTCGATCCGCACCTTCACCAACATCAGCCGCCCCCAGGGCCGGACCGTCAAGCTGCCGCTGTCCATCCTCAACACCCTCGTCTGGCGCGGACTGCCCACCGAGCGCACCCTCGCCGCCCCCGCCGTCACCCGCTGGGTCCACGGCCTGCGCGACGAGGACCCTTATCTGCGCGACGAGACCCGGGTGATCCTGCTCGGCGAGGTCGCCTCCGTCACCGTCGAGCACCCCCTCTACGACCGGCTGCCCGGCGTCCCGTACCAGTTCAAGGAGCTGCTCGGCTGTATCTGGCGGGAGCCGGTCACCCCCTACCTCGACCCCGGCGAACGCGCCCGCACCCTGGCCTCCCTGCTCCGGACCGACCCGTGCGGCCGGGCGCTGACCGCGGAGCTGGTGCACCGCTCCGGCCTGCCGCCGCGCGTCTGGCTGCGCCGGCTCTTCGCCGCGCTGCTGCCGCCCCTGCTGCACTTCCTCTACCGGTACGGCACGGTCTTCTCCCCGCACGGCGAGAACGCCATCGTCGTCTTCGACGAGCACGACGTCCCCACCCGCCTCGCCGTCAAGGACTTCGTCGACGACGTCAACACCAGCTCCCTGCCGCTGCCCGAGCACGACTCCATGTCGGAGGACGTCCGGGCGGTGCTGCTGACCGAACCGCCGTCCTTCCTCATCCAGTTCCTCCACTCCGGCCTGTTCATCGGCGTCTTCCGCTATCTGGCGCCGCTGTGCGAGGAACAACTCGGCGTTCCCGAGGCCGAGTTCTGGTCGCTCGTACGGGCGGAGATCCTGCGCCACCACGAACGCTTCCCGCGCCTGAAGGAGCGGCACGAGACGTTCGACCTGCTCACCCCGCGCATCGCGCGGCTCTGTCTGAACCGCAACCGGCTGCACGTCGACGGCTACCGCGACCGCCGCGAGCGCCCGCACGCCGCGGTGCACGGCACCGTCCCCAACCCCCTGCACGCCCTGTGACCGGTCCGGCAGTCCGTGACCGGTCCGGCTGTCAGTGGTCCCGCGTAGGCTTGCAAGCGCTATGACGAAGCCCTCTCTCCCCGATCTGCTCCATGCCGCCGTCACCGCCGTAGGCGGCACCGAGCGCCCCGGCCAGGTGGCGATGGCCGAGGCCGTCGCCGAGGCCGTCGACGACCAGTCCCATCTGCTGGTGCAGGCCGGCACCGGCACCGGAAAGTCCCTCGGATATCTGGTGCCGGCCCTCGCGCACGGCGAGAGAGTGGTCGTCGCCACGGCCACGCTCGCCCTCCAGCGCCAGCTGGTCGAGCGCGATCTGCCGCGTACGGTCGAGGCGCTCCATCCGCAGCTGCGCCGCCGCCCCGACTTCGCCATGCTCAAGGGCCGCTCCAATTACCTCTGCCTGCACCGCCTGCACGAAGGCGTCCCGCAGGAAGAGGAGGAGGGCCTCTTCGACCCCTTCGAGGCGGCGACGCCCACCAGCAAGCTCGGCAAGGACCTGCTGCGGCTGCGCGACTGGGCGGACGAGACCGAGACCGGCGACCGCGACGCCCTGACCCCGGGTGTCTCCGACCGCGCCTGGGGCCAGGTCTCCGTCTCCTCCCGGGAGTGCCTGGGCGCCTCGAAATGCGCCTATGGCGCGGAGTGCTTCGCCGAGGCCGCCCGCGAGCGCGCCAAGCTCGCCGACGTGGTGGTCACCAACCACGCGCTGCTCGCCATCGACGCCATCGAGGGCGCGCCGATCCTTCCGCAGCACGAGGTCCTGATCATCGACGAGGCCCATGAGCTGGTCTCCCGGGTCACCGGCGTCGCCACCGGCGAGCTCTCCCCCGGCCAGGTCAACCGCGCCGTGCGCCGGTCCGCCAAGCTCGTCAACGAAAAGGCCGCCGACCAGCTCCAGACCGCCTCGGAGACCTTTGAGCGCCTGATGGAGCTGGCGCTGCCGGGCCGGTTGGAGGAGATCCCCGAGGAGCTCGGCTACTGCCTGATGGCGCTGCGCGATGCGGCCCGTACGGTCGTCGCCGCGCTCGGTTCGACCCGCGACAAATCCGTCCAGGACGAGGACGCCGTCCGCAAGCAGGCCCTGGCAGCGGTGGAGAACGTCCACGCCGTCGCCGAGCGCATCGCGAACGGATCCGAATACGACGTGGTCTGGTGCGAGCGCCATGACCGCTTCGGCGCGTCCCTGCGGGTGGCGCCGCTCTCGGTCTCCGGGCTGCTGCGCGAGAAGCTCTTCGCCGACCGCTCCGTGGTGCTCACCTCCGCCACGCTCAAGCTGGGTGGCGACTTCAACGGCGTCGGCGCCTCGCTGGGCCTCGCCCCCGAGGGCACGGAGGGCGAGGACGTCCCCTCCTGGAAGGGCCTGGACGTGGGCTCGCCCTTCGACTACGGGAAGCAGGGGATCCTCTACGTCGCCAAACACCTCGCCCAGCCCGGCCGCGAGGGCAACCGCCAGGACATGCTCGACGAGCTCGCCGAGCTGGTCGAGGCCGCGGGCGGGCGGACGCTCGGGCTCTTCTCGTCGATGCGCGGCGCCCAGGCCGCTGCCCAGGAGCTGCGGGGCCGCCTCGATGTGCCGGTCCTCCTCCAGGGCGAGGACACGCTCGGCGAGCTGATCCGGGCGTTCTCCGAGGACCCCCGTACGTGTCTGTTCGGCACGCTGTCCCTGTGGCAGGGCGTCGACGTGCCGGGGCCGAGCTGTCAGCTGGTGGTGATGGACCGGGTGCCGTTCCCGCGCCCGGACGACCCGCTGATGAGCGCCCGGCAGAAGGCCGTCGAGGAGGCCGGCGGCAATGGCTTCATGGCGGTCGCCGCGACCCATGCGGCCCTGCTGATGGCCCAGGGAGCGGGCCGGCTGGTCCGCGCCACCGGGGACCGCGGTGTGGTCGCGGTCCTGGACCCCAGGGTCGAGCGCGCCCGCTACGGCTCCTTCCTCCGCAAGTCGATGCCGGAGTTCTGGTACACCACGGACCGTAACCAGGTACGGCGCTCGCTGGCGGCCATCGATGCCGCGGCCAAGCAGGCGGACGCGTAGCCGCTCGGCGGGCCCGGGAGCGGCACCGGCTCAGCGGCACGGCAGAGCCCCGGAACCGGCGCAGTGGTTCCGGGGCTGTCCTGTGGGCGGCGGTCAGATGCGGCGCAGTACCGCCACGACCTTGCCGAGGATGGTTGCCTCGTCACCGGGGATGGGCTGGTAGGCGGCGTTGTGCGGCAGCAGCCACACATGGCCGTCCTCGCGCTTGAAGCGCTTGACGGTGGCCTCGCCGTCCAGCATCGCGGCCACGATGTCGCCGTTCTCGGCGACCGGCTGACGGCGGACGGTGACCCAGTCGCCGTCGCAGATCGCGGCCTCGATCATGGAGTCGCCGACGACCTTCAGCACGAACAGCTCGCCGTCGCCGACCAGCTGGCGGGGGAGGGGGAAGACATCCTCGACCGACTCCTCGGCGAGGATCGGACCGCCGGCGGCGATCCGGCCGACCAGCGGCACATACGATGCCGCGGGCTTGCCGGCCGTCTCGGTCGTCGCGCTGGTGGTCTGGTCCGAGCCGCGGACCTCGTACGCCCGCGGGCGGTGCGGATCGCGCCGCAGGAAGCCCTTGCGCTCCAAGGCCATCAGCTGGTGGGCGACGGACGAGGTGCTGGACAGCCCGACCGCCTGGCCGATCTCCCGCATCGACGGTGGATAGCCACGCCGCTGCACCGAATCCCGGATCACCTCGATCACCCTGCGCTGGCGGTCGGTGAGCCCCGAACTGTCGGCCCGGATCCCTGGTGGCCGGCCCGGCAGCGAGCGGGTGGGCTTCGGCTCTTCGGAGTCCAACGTGGCGTCGTCCATCGGCGCGTTGCGTGCCGATTGCGGATGCTCGAACCGGCTCTGGGAGTGGCTTTGTGCGGTGATGGTCGCGCTGTCTGCGGTGGTGGTCACGTCGGCCCCTCTCGAAATGTTCTCCCTAGTTAGCCAACGGTAGTTGCTTTCGAAAGGTTGCGCCAAACACACGTTCGAGTGAAAAATTCGCTGATTGGCTGACCCGATCAAGTAGCCAGGTGTATGGCGAAAAGGCAATTCGGGCGTTCGGTGCAGGCATTCGCGTGCGACTTCCGCCGGGCCTCCCGGTCCGCGCCGTGGCCGATTGTGTCATTGCCGCCCCTGCGCCGCGTCGCCCGGGTGGCTTCCCGTACGCTCGTCAGCGACCGCCCAGGCCCGCCGACACCGCGACACGCGGTAGGCAGCTATAAGCGCCCCGACACCACATCTAGTGCTTAGATGCGGTTCGCCGCCTACAAGTTGTGGTGCCTGGTCCTTCGTGGCCCCCGGGATCGCCTATGCTGGTGGCTGCTCCGAAGGGCCCGTGAGGACCGGTCGGTGCCATTCAGTCGTACGCCGGGTCTCGAGAGGCGTGCGCCCGCATACGAGGGTGAGGAGGGTGGAGCCATGCACTGCCCCTTCTGCAGGCACCCCGACAGCCGGGTCGTCGACAGCCGCACCACGGACGACGGCACTTCGATCCGCCGGCGCCGTCAGTGCCCCGACTGCGCCCGCCGCTTCACGACCATCGAGACCGCGTCCCTGATGGTGATCAAGCGGAGCGGGGTCACCGAGCCCTTCAGCCGCAACAAGGTCATCGCGGGTGTGCGCAAGGCGTGCCAGGGCCGCCCGGTCACCGAGGACGCCCTCGCCAAGCTCGGCCAGCGGGTCGAGGAGGCGGTGCGCGCCACCGGCAGCGCCGAGCTGTCCACCCATGACGTCGGGCTCGCCATACTGGGCCCGCTGCAGGAACTCGACCTCGTCGCGTACCTGCGCTTCGCGTCCGTCTACCGGGCCTTCGATTCGCTCGACGACTTCGAGGCGGCCATCGCCGAGCTGCGGGAGCAGCGCGAGCAGAGCCCGCCCGTGCAGGACTGCGGAGCCGACGGGGAGGCCGGCGGTCCGGCCCTCGCCGTCCCCGTGGGGCCTGCGCCCACCGCCGACTGAGCTCGGCGCACATCCAGGACCTGGCCGGGGCCAGAGCAGGCGGCCCCGGTATCGGAAAGACATACACCGTGCCACGGAATGAGTGTGCACATATGGGCGTTTGCCCGTATAGGGAGGCGGAATGACAGAGACGACGAGCGGCCCGGCACGAGGCTCCCGCGCCAAGGGCAGCAAGGCGAGCAAGGGGCTGCGCATCGAGCGCATCCACACCACCCCCGGCGTGCATCCGTACGACGAGGTGGAGTGGGCGCGCCGTGACGTCGTCATGACCAACTGGCGCGACGGCTCGGTCAACTTCGAGCAGCGCGGCGTGGAGTTCCCCGACTTCTGGTCGGTGAACGCGGTCAACATCGTCACCAGCAAGTACTTCCGCGGCGCGGTGGGCTCCCCGACCCGTGAGGCGAGCCTCAAGCAGCTCATCGACCGCGTGGTCAAGACCTACCGCAAGGCCGGCGAGGAGCACGCCTACTTCGCCTCCCCGGCGGACGCCGAGATCTTCGAGCACGAGCTGGCCTACGCCCTGCTCCACCAGGTCTTCAGCTTCAACTCCCCGGTCTGGTTCAACGTCGGCACCGCGCAGCCGCAGCAGGTCAGCGCCTGCTTCATCCTCTCCGTGGACGACTCCATGGAGTCGATCCTGGACTGGTACAAGGAAGAGGGGATGATCTTCAAGGGCGGCTCCGGCGCCGGCCTGAACCTCTCCCGCATCCGCTCCTCCAAGGAGCTCCTCTCCTCCGGCGGCAACGCCTCCGGCCCGGTCTCCTTCATGCGCGGCGCCGACGCGTCCGCCGGAACGATCAAGTCGGGCGGCGCCACCCGCCGCGCGGCCAAGATGGTCGTCCTGGACGTCGACCACCCGGACGTCGAGGCCTTCATCGAGACCAAGGTGAAGGAGGAGGAGAAGATCCGCGCGCTGCGCGACGCGGGCTTCGACATGGACCTGGGCGGCGACGACATCACGTCCGTCCAGTACCAGAACGCCAACAACTCGGTCCGCGTGAACGACGAGTTCATGAAGGCCGTCGAGACCGGTTCGAAGTTCGGCCTGCGCGGCCGGATGAACGGCGAGGTCATCGAGGAGGTCGACGCCAAGGGCCTGTTCCGCAAGATGGCGGAGGCCGCCTGGGCGTGCGCCGACCCCGGCATCCAGTACGACGACACGATCAACCACTGGCACACCTCGCCGGAGTCGGGGCGGATCACCGCCTCCAACCCGTGCAGCGAGTACATGCACCTGGACAACTCCTCGTGCAACCTCGCCTCGCTCAACCTCCTGAAGTTCCTGCGCGACGACGACCTGGGCAACCAGTCCTTCGACGCCGAGCGCTTCGCCAAGGTCGTCGAGCTGGTCATCACCGCGATGGACATCTCCATCTGCTTCGCCGACTTCCCCACCGAGAAGATCGGCGAGACCACCCGCGCCTTCCGCCAGCTGGGCATCGGCTACGCCAACCTCGGCGCCCTGCTGATGGCCACCGGCCACGCCTACGACTCCGACGGCGGCCGCGCGCTGGCCGGTGCCATCACCTCCCTGATGACCGGCACCTCCTACAAGCGCTCCGCCGAGCTGGCCGCGGTCGTCGGCCCGTACGACGGCTACGCCCGTAACGCCGACGCCCACAAGCGCGTCATGAAGCAGCACTCCGACGCCAACGGCACCGCGGTGCGCATGGACGACCTGGACACCCCGGTGTGGGCCGCGGCGACCGAGGCGTGGCAGGACGTTCTCCGTCTCGGCGAGAAGAACGGTTTCCGTAACGCGCAGGCCTCCGTGCTGGCGCCGACCGGCACCATCGGCCTGATGATGGACTGCGACACCACCGGCGTCGAGCCCGACCTGGCCCTGGTCAAGTTCAAGAAGCTGGTCGGCGGCGGCTCCATGCAGATCGTGAACAACACGGTCCCCAAGGCGCTCAAGCGGCTCGGCTACCTGCCCGAGCAGGTCGAGGCGATCGTCGCCCACATCGCCGACCACGGCAATGTCGTCGACGCCCCCGCCCTCAAGCACGAGCACTACGAGGTCTTCGACTGCGCCATGGGCGTACGGTCGATCTCGGCCATGGGCCACGTCCGCATGATGGCCGCGGCGCAGCCCTTCCTCTCCGGTGCGATCTCCAAGACGGTCAACGTCCCCGAGACGGCCACCGTCGAGGAGATCGAGGAGGTCTACTTCGAGGGCTGGAAGCTCGGCCTGAAGGCGCTCGCGATCTACCGCGACAACTGCAAGGTCGGCCAGCCCCTCTCCGCCAAGAAGAAGGAGGAGGAGAAGAAGGCCGAGCCGGTCGCCGAGAAGAAGGTCGTCGAGTACCGCCCGGTCCGCAAGCGCCTCCCGAAGGGTCGTCCCGGCATCACCACCTCCTTCACGGTCGGCGGCGCCGAGGGCTACATGACCGCCAACTCCTACCCGGACGACGGTCTCGGTGAGGTCTTCCTGAAGATGTCCAAGCAGGGCTCGACCCTCGCGGGCATGATGGACGCCTTCTCCATCGCGGTCTCGGTCGGCCTCCAGTACGGCGTGCCGCTGGAGACCTACGTCTCGAAGTTCACCAACATGCGCTTCGAGCCGGCCGGCATGACGGACGACCCGGACGTGCGGATGGCGCAGTCGATCGTCGACTACATCTTCCGCCGCCTGGCGCTGGACTTCCTGCCCTTCGAGACCCGCTCGGCGCTCGGCATCCACTCCGTCGAGGAGCGCACGCGCCACCTGGAGACCGGCTCGTACGAGCCCTCCGACGACGAGGTGGACGTCGAGGGACTGGCGCAGTCCGCACCGCTCCAGATCGAGGCCCCGAAGGCCACCCCGGCGGCCAAGGTCGTCGAGGAGACCGCGGCTCCGGCCCCGAAGCAGGCGCACACCAACGCGGAACTGGTCGAAATGCAGCTGGGCATCAACGCCGACGCCCCGCTCTGCTTCTCCTGCGGGACCAAGATGCAGCGGGCCGGCAGCTGCTACCTGTGCGAGGGCTGCGGCTCGACGAGCGGTTGCAGCTGATTCCGGGCACGGCGCGAGAAATGAATTCGCGCTGACGGAATAACGGACCAGGCGGTGGCCGGAGAATTTCCGGCCACCGCCTGAGTCTTTTTCCGCGCCGGGAGCCGCCGCACGGTGGTGCGCGCCGTTGTCCCCGGCCGCCTTGTGCTCGGCCGTCCGTGGCGCCCGTCAGGCGCCCATCAGCCGGGCGAACGCGTTGGGGTCCGCATCGAATCCGCGCAGTACGGCGCGGAACCGCCATTCGCCGGCCGCGTCCCGGGCGAATTCGGCGACGGTGGCCGCGGTGGCCTCCGCGACGTCGGCGAAGTCGTTCTCGGCCAGGTCGGTGTGGCCCTCGCGGATCAGTACCTCGGTGTTCGCCACATCGCCGAACACCTTCCGGCCCTCGCCCTGCTGGATGGCGACCCCTACGACGACGCGCGTATACGTCTCGGACAGCCGGTTCAGTTCCAGCGTCATGACCTCGTCGGCGCCGAATCCCTTACCGGTCCGGCTGTCCCGGTTGAGGATGATGGTGCCATCGGGCGACCTGCTGTCGAAGTGCACCAGATAGGCCGGTTCGCCGTGCGGTGCGTCCCCCGTGTAGGTCGCCGCGATGATGTCGAGGTCGTTGTCCGGAGTGCCGAGGGGGCTGGGGTCCCACTTGAGCGTTACCTCGACCTTCTCTATCCCCTTGTTGAGATTGCTCACCGGGCTTCCCCTTCTTCGCATGCCTGGAGCCCGTGGCTCGCCCACGTGATGGTGCGGACAACTCCCCGAGACTTCCCCTTGGTCGACCATCGTGCCACGTCGGGCCTTCCTCGACCGGTCCGAAGTGCGGCCGGACAGGCTGGGGTTGGGGCGGGCGATGGCTTGATTGCGCCGTCCGGCCCGTTAACTTGCGGCCGGCGCCCCCAGGTTGCGGAGGTGGCCGTCGAGGACGTCCTCCGCGGCGGCCGGGGTGAGATGGCCGATCAGGACATGTGTGGTCAGCCCGTCGGCCAGGGCGAGGAGGGTGCGGGCCGCGCGCTCCGGGTCGGCGGATTCGGTGGCTTCGGTGATGAGCCGGGCGAAGAGGGTCTGCAGGCCCGCGTAATTGGCGCGCAGGATTTCGGCCAGGGACGGGCTGACCGCGGCCTGGGCCACGAACGCCAGCCAGACCCGGGCCTCGGCGCGATGCTCCTCCTGGAGCAGCGAGACCTCGGTCGCGGCGTGCCCCAGGGCCGTGCGGGCCGACTGGGCCGGCGAGGCGACGATGCGGGCCGTCACCCGCGCCGAGACCCGCTCCCCGATGTGCGTGAGGGCGAAGACCAGCATCTCCTCCTTGGCGCCGAAGCACCGCTGCACGGCCCCCATGGACACCTGCGCACGGGCCGCCACATCGCGGAGCGTGACGCCTTCCAGGCCGCTTTCGTCGGCGAGCCGGCAGACGGCATCGGCGATCCGGCGACGTCGGCTCTCGTGGTCCACCTGCTTGGGCATGCCGCGCTCTCCGGTTTATGTGATGCGTGCGTATCGGTGACAAGGTTACGATGCCGTTCCGATGCAAGTGCATCGGAACGGCATCGTGGTGCCGTTCGCTCATGTGTCACGAGAGGTGAGTCGATGCGGAACCCGTTGTGGAAGATGGCGGCCGGTGCCCAGGCCGCGGCCGTACGGGACGGTGAGGTGACGGCCGTCGAGCTGGTCGACGCGCATCTGGAGCGGATCGCCGAGGTGAATCCGGCCGTCAACGCCGTGACGCAACTGCTCGCGGAGCAGGCGCGCTCCGAGGCGGCGACGGCGGACCGCCGACGGGCCGCGGGCGCCGACCTCGGGCCGCTGGCCGGGGTGCCGTTCACCGTCAAGGAGACCACCGCCATCGAGGGCGTGCCGACGACATACGGCGCGGAACGCTTCCGGGACTCCGTGGCGCGCGCCGATGCGCCCCCGGTGGCGCGGCTCCGGGCGGCCGGCGCCATCCCGATCGGGCACAGCAATATGCCGACCATGATCCTCGCCGGTGTGCACACCCGCAGCGAGCTGTTCGGCGATACGGCGAACCCCTGGACCCGCGCCGTCACGCCGGGCGGCTCCAGCGGCGGGGACGGCGCGGCCGTCGCCAGCGGGATGGCTCCGCTGGGGCTGGGCAACGACTCCGGGGGATCGGTGCGCATTCCCGCGTCCTTCTGCGGAGTCGCCGGACTGAAGCCGACCTACGGGCGGTTCGCCGCGGATCACCGCATCGGGCCGGACGACCCGGCCCTCGCCGGCCAGGTGCTGGTCGTCGACGGGCCGTTGGCGCGTACGGTCGATGATCTGCGGATCGCCTACGAGGCGCTGGCCGGGGCCGATCCGCGTGACCCGAGGGCCGTGCCGGTGCCCCTGTACGGCGCGGCGATACCGCGCCCCCTCCAGGTGGCGATGGTCGCCGATCCCGGCGGGCACGGCGTGCATCCCACGGTGCGCAAGGCCGTGGAGCGCGCCGCGGAGGCGCTGCGGGACGCCGGGTACGAGGTGCGCGAAGTGGCCGACGTGCCGCGGCTGGACGACGCCCTGGAGGTCTACGGCCGGATGACGCTCACGGAATTCGCCCCGGCCTGGCCGGTGGTGAAGACCTTCCTGGGGGAGCGCGGTCATCGCTATATCGAGATGGCGATGGCCAAGCGCGCGCCGGTGGAGCTGACGGAGTACCTGCGGCTGATCGGCGTACGGCTGGGCATCCGCCGCGACTGGGCGGCCTTCTTGGAGGCCTTTCCGCTGGTCCTGGGGCCGGTGTTCACCGAGCCGCCGATCGCCCCGGGGGAGGAGGTGCGCGACGCGGCGGCCCATGAGCGGGTGCAGACGGCGATGCGGCTGTGCACCGCGACCAGTTTCGTCGGCGTGCCCGCGGTGGCGGTGCCCACCGGGGTGGTGGACGGCCTTCCGTACGGCGTGCAGCTGATCGGGCGCTCCTACCGGGAGGACCTGTGTCTGGAGGCGGCCGCGGCGGTGGAACGGCGCCTGGGAACGCTGACGCCCATCGACCCCCGCCCGTAAGGGAGTTCGTGGTGGTCGCCGGGTGACGCGAAGCGATGCTGTGGGCGCCGCGGGCCGTACGATGGCGCGGTGCTGGTCAAGTGGATTCGCCTCACCGTCGTGGACCGTCGAGGGTTCGAGCGGGGGCAGCGGAAATGGGCGGGGCTGCTGGGTGAGCCGGGGTTCCGAGGGCAGGGCGGGGGGTGGAGCCGCAGTCGGCCGGGGGTCGCGCATCTGGTGGCCTTCTGGGAGAGCCGGGCGTTCTACGACTCCTTCATGGCCCGCTCGCACGACCGGCTGGCGGCCGCCCAGGTGGGCACCTTCAAGGATCGGCAAGCGCGGCTTTTCGAGCACGAATTCGATGTGAAGGTGGGCTTCCGGCCGGCGTTCGGCGACGCGGATGTGCTCCGGCTGGCGCACTGTCAGGTGCGCCAGGACCGGGTCGATCACTTCATGCTGATGCAGGAGAAGGTCTGGAACCCGGCGATGGCCGGCTCGCCGGGCATGCTCAGGGGGATGTTGGGGAGGGCTCCGGGGGAGGAGTTCTTGGTGGTGTCGCTGTGGCAGTCGGCGGCCGAGCGGGGGAAGTACCGGCCGGAACGGGTCGAGCGACTGGCGCTGCGGGCCCAGATAGCCGCCGATGTCCAGGCGATCGCCGGTGATGTGGTGCAGCTCGAGCCGTCGTGGACGGTGTGAGGCGCGGTCACGACGGGCCGCCGGGGGCGGTGCCTCCCGTGGAGAAGACCCCGGCTCGGGCCGCCGCCAGTGCTGCCGCGGCCGACTGGTCGGCGAGCGCCTCGTCGACCGGCTCGCGGGTGATGAACAGCCGGAGGAAGAGCGGCGCGGTGACGGCCCGGACCAGCGCCCCGGAGTCCATCGTGGCCGCCGGGGCGGCCGCTTGTGATCCGGTGTCCGCCGGGGGCGGCAACTCCCCGCGCGCGATGGCGCGTTCGACCACCGTTCCGCAGCGCCGGAACCGCTCGGTGTAGTAGGCGCGCAGGGCTTCCGCGGCCCGTTGCGACTGGAATCCGGCCGCGATCAACGCGGAGCCGGAGGCGGCCACCGCCGGGTCGGTGAAGGACTCGACGACCTCACGGGCGAGGGCGCGCAGATCGCCCTCCAGCGAACCGGTGTCCGGCGGCGCCCAGCTGTCCTCGCCGGCCAGATCCAGGGCGTCCGCCACCAGCCCCTCGACGTCTCCCCAGCGGCGGTAGAGCGTCGTCTTGTGCACCCCGGAGTGCTCGGCGACGTATTCGACGGTCAGGCCGGGGTAGCCGTGCTCGGTCAGCCCGGCCAGTACGGCGTCGCGGACGGCGGCCCGGGTGCGGGCGGTGCGGCCGCCGGGGCGCTGGGTACCGGGGCGGCGGGCGCCCTTCGTCTCGTCGTCGCTCTCGTCAGCCAACTGCAACTCCAGTTGCATTAGTGCGGTCGCGTGCCATCATCATCGTAATGCAACGATAGTTGCGTTTGATTCGGAGGTCGGTGTGCCCACCCAGCTCTCGTTACGCGATGTCACCAAGACCTACGCCGACCGACTGCTGCTCGACGCGGTCTCCCTGTCGATACGGCCCGGTGAACGCATCGGGATCGTGGGGGAGAACGGCGCCGGAAAGTCGACCCTGCTCCGCATCGTCGGTCCTCGCCGCCTGCTGACCGCCCGGCCCGCCTCCCCTCAGTGCGGGATCGAGCGAGGCGGGCGCTGCCGCGGAAGCCGCTCGCGGAAGTCCTCGATCCGGCCGGCGATCTGCCGCATCAGATGGGTGTCCTCGATCCGGTCCAGATAGAGCGAGCGGCGCACCAGCCCCGCCAGCTCGAACGTGAAGTACACCGACATCAGGGGGTTGATGAACAGTTCGCTGCCGTGGGTCCGCTCCGTGAAGTGGACATCGCCGAATTCCCCGCGTACGGCGGCGGCGATGGAGCCGTTGACGATGCTGGGCCGCATCGGCGTCGCCGCCTGGGCGTGCGCCACGGCATCCAGGAAGAGCTCACCCTCCCGGCTGGTGCGCGGGACGGAGAAGCAGCCGAGGGCGGCGCCGTCCGCCTCCAGCGCGGCCATGTTCTCCAGGACGTGTGCATGCCGTACGCCGTGGTGGGCGTCCACCCCGAAGCCGATCGACGCGACGAGCCGGATGGCCACGTCGAGACCGGACACCGCGGCCAGAGAGGCCATGTCCTCCTCCGGCGTGCCCAGCCCCGACTCGTCGCCGCGCAGCAGGATGTCCGTCCCCCCGTCCACCAGCACCACGGCGTCCACCCCGCCGAGGTGCGCGATCAGCGCCCGGTAGGCCGCCCGCAGCGGCTGCACCCCGGTCGGCGGGAAGGCATACACCGTCGAGGGCAGCCCCTGCCCGTCCAGCCAGCGGGCCAGGGCGAGCTCCGGAGCGTAGGGATCGCGTACGACGGTCCCGGGCGTGATCGCGGCGACGTCCATGTCCACCCAGGCATCCAGATCCACCCCATGGAGATGGCTGAAGGAGAGATTCGCGAGATGGACGTCCTTGCCCTGCTCCCACAGGGACAGCGCGAGCGGCAGCCCGGCGTAGATGTCGAAGCCGCCGCCCGCCCCGGCGATGAGCACCCGCCGGGCAGGCTGCAGACGTGCGAAGAAAGGAGGGACATGGAGTGCAGGCACGGCCGCGACCGTAGCAGCGTGCGACATGTACAGGGCAGGCGTTTTAGGCTGGCCGCATGGCCCGGCCCCGACGCATCGTCCTCATCCGCCACGGAGAGTCGGAGGGGAACGTCGACGACACCGTGTACGAGCGGGAGCCCGACCACGCGCTGCACCTCACCAAGGCGGGCCGGCGGCAGGCCGAGGAGGCGGGCGGCCCGCTGCGCGAGATGTTCGGCGGCGAACGGATCTCCGCGTATGTCTCGCCCTACCGCCGCACCCATCAGACCTTCCAGGAGCTGGGCCTGGATCCGGCCAAGGTCCGGGTCCGGGAGGAGCCGCGGCTGCGCGAACAGGACTGGGGCAACTGGCAGGACCGGGACGACGTACGCCGCCAGAAGGCCTACCGCGACGCCTACGGACACTTCTTCTACCGCTTCGCCCAGGGCGAGTCCGGCGCGGACGTCTACGACCGGGTCGGGGCGTTCCTGGAGAGCCTGTGGCGCAGCTTCGAGGATCCCCACCACCCGCCGAACGTCCTGATCGTCACGCACGGCCTCACGATGCGGCTGTTCTGCATGCGCTGGTTCCACTGGACGGTGGCGGACTTCGAGTCGCTGTCCAATCCGGGCAACGCGGAGTGGCGCGCCCTGCTCCTCGGCCCGGACGGACGCTACTCGCTCGATCGGCCGTTTGAGCGCTGGTGCAAACCCGAGCCTTATGGCGCCACCGGTTAGAGTGCACACCGATGACCGCCGACCACCGTGACGCAGACCGCTGGGCGCGGGCGCTGGCCAGCCTGCGCGGGCTGGCCGTGGGCGATGCCCTCGGATCCCAGTTCTTCGTCCCCGCCCATTACCCCGCACTCAAGCGCCGGGAGCTGCCCCCTTCTCCCTGGCAGTGGACCGACGACACGGAGATGGCCTGCTCGGTCCTGGCCGTGCTGACCAGCCACTTCCGCATCGACCAGGACGCGCTCGCCCGGTCCTTCGCCGACCACCACGACTTCGACCGCGGCTACGGCCCGGCCGTCAACCGCCTCCTGCGGCTGATCCGTGAGGGCGGCGACTGGCGCGAACTGTCCTCCGCGCTCTTCAACGGCCAGGGTTCCTGGGGCAACGGCGCCGCCATGCGCATCGCCCCCCTCGGCGCCTGGTACGCCGACGACCCCGAGCAGGCCACCCACCAGGCGGAGATCTCCGCCTACACCACGCACCAGCACCGCGAGGCCGTGGTCGGCGCCATGGCCGTGGCCGCCGCGGCCGCCCTGGTGGCCGACCCGTCGCGCGCCCTCCGCCCCGAGGACCTGCTCGACGGCGTCCTGGCGCTGATCCCGCGCAGCGCCGTACAGGCCGGACTGCGCCGGGCCCGGGACATGCTCGACTACGCCGATTCCGGCACCGTCGCCGCCGTCCTCGGCTGCGGCCGGCGCACCAGCGCCCATGACACCGTCCCCTTCACCCTCTGGGCCGCGGCCCGCCACCTCGGCGACTACGAGCGGGCCTTTTGGGCCACCGCCCAGGCGGGCGGTGACGTGGACACCACCTGCGCCATCGTCGGCGGCATCGTCGCGGCGAGCCCCGCCGGCACCCCGCCCCGGGCCTGGCTGGACCGCACCGAACCCCTCCCCGCCTGGACGCCCGCGCTCGCCGACTGACCGCGGCCCGCCCGGCGCACCCCCAACAGGCGGCGCCGGAAGGCGGGTTCACCTCCCTGCGGTCCCGGCTGCTCGGCTCGCCGCCGGAGTGCGAAGAGCCCGTTCCGTACCCGGCCGGCGACGGATCGGTGTCCGATGCGGATCCGATGCGGACGGCTGGGCCGAATAGGCGTAACCTGGCTGGCGCCATGCCGTACGAGCCCCCCACCCATACCGTCGAGCGATCACTACGCGCCACGACGGGCGCCAAGATCGTTGCAGGTGTCGACGAGGTCGGGCGCGGAGCCTGGGCCGGCCCGGTCAGCGTCTGCGCAGCCGTCACCGGTCTGCGCCGGCCGCCCGCCGGACTCACCGATTCCAAGCTGCTGACCCCCAAGCGCCGCACCGAACTCTGCGGTGTACTCGGCGACTGGGTCACGGCCTACGCCCTGGGGCACTCGTCGCCGGAAGAGATCGACGAGCTGGGCATGACCGCGGCGCTGCGGCTCGCGGCCGTCCGCGCCCTGGAGGCGTTGCCGGTCCGTCCGGACGCGGTCATCCTCGACGGCAAGCACGACTATCTGGGCGCGCCGTGGCGGGTCCGCACGGTCATCAAGGGGGACCAGTCCTGTGTCGCGGTCGCTGCCGCGTCCGTGATCGCAAAGGTGCGACGCGACGCGATGATGGCCGAACTTGGCCTGGAATACGCCGACTTCGACTTCGCGGCCAACGCCGGCTACCCCTCCCCGACCCATCGCATCGCCCTGGAGGAGTACGGTCCTACGCCGCACCACCGAGTGTCGTGGTCCTACATGGACGCCCTGCCCCGGTGGCGGCATCTGAAGAAGGTGCGCATCACCCCCGAAGCAGCCGCTCTGGAGGCCGGTGGCCAACTCGGCTTCGACTTCTGAGCGGTGCGGGCGTCAAATCGGTACCCGATGACGTGTCCCGCACGTACGTTTGATAGACATCCCTTTATGCCTCTCATCCCCGAGGAGCCTCAGATTCACGAGAGTGTCCCGGGTCCCCGCGCAACTCCGGCCGCCGGCCGCACCGCGCCGACCCCCCGTCCCGTCCCTGGTCCCGGCCCGCGCCCCGCGCCTCCGCGTGGCGCTCCCGCGTCCAGTGCCCGTCCGGGCAAGCCCGGACCCGCTGCCCCGCCGCGTGGGCCTGTCGCCGCTCCGCCGGCGCAGCGCACCGGCTCCCCGCAGCCCCCAGCCGCCACCCCCGGCACCGCCGCAGGAGCACAGCTCCAGCTGATCCCGGCACCCGTCGCCGGCGCCATCGACGCCGCCGACGAAGCCGTCGATCTGCTGCTGGACTCCGGTCGCGCGCCGGCCGAGATCCTGGTGCTCACCACGGGCGAGAACCACCCGTGGGCCGCCCATGAGCTGTCCTTCGGCGAGTCGTCCTACTGGGCCCAACAGGACGCCGCGGACGATGTGTTCTACGCGGACGCCGCCGCCGAGCGCATCACCGGGCGCCCCGTCGTGGTCGTCGCCGTCAACGGTGGCACGGACGAGGTCACCGCCCGGGCGCTGCCTTCGGCGATGGCCCGTGCCGGAGTCCTGCTGATCGTCTGCGGTGACCCGCAGCAGATCAACGGCATTCTCGGCGCGAACGCCTAGCAGACCGCGCTCGAAGCAGCCCGTCGGCCATCTGGTCGGTCGGGCTTGCTTGCGTTCCCGGAGTCCCGCGCTCCCGGAGCCCCACGCTTCCGGAGCCGGTGGCCCGGGGTCAGCGGGCCGCGGTGTGCCGCTGCGGCTCCCGCGCCCCGCCCCCGAAACGCCGGGGCGTTGCCGATGTGCCGCGCCGCGAGGGCGGCTCGGCGCCTGCCGAGGACTCCGCAGGGGGCGTACGCGGCGAGGGCATGTGCGCAAGCCCGGCGCCCGATGCGGCCATCCGCGCCGACAGCGCGCGCGGCGCCCGGGCCGGGGACGGCTCCGTAGGGCGGGGCGCCGGGTCGGCCCGCCGGGCCGGTCTGGGCGGCCGGCCGCCGCGATCCTCCCCGAGCACCTGCCAGCGGTCCGGGGTCAGCGTGATGTACGCCCCGCACCGCAGCCCGTGCAGCGTGCAGGCGTCCCTCAGCCCCCACATCCACGCCCCGTCCGCCTCCGTCCAACGGGGCTCGCCGTCACGGCAGTAGAGCAGCACGGCCGTCCTGACCGGGGTGCGCAGCCGCAGATCGTGCGGGATCACCCGGCGCAGATGGGCCAGCAGCACATTGCGGAACGCCCACCCGTCGGGCAGGGCAGCGGGCTCCGTGAACGAGGCGCTGGCAGCCACCCGCTCCAGCGGATCGAGGACCGCCACGATGGCCGTCGAGGGCCCCGGCCGATGACGGTCGTGCAGGCCGGTGACGATCTCACGGGGGTTGCGCAGCAGGGGAATACCGGCCGAGGCCCACTCGGAGGGCTCCAGCATCCGGCCCAGCCGGGCGGCGGAATCGGCGGACGCGGGCCGGGACGCATTCGTGGGCGGGGCGAAACCGAAGGTCACGGGTCCTCCCTTCGTCTACGCGTCCACGCAGCGGGCGTCGGCCGGGCGGGAGCGCACGACGGCATGGCCCTGCCTGACCGCGGACGGCCGGTACGGGGAAGCGGCTCCAATTCTTCCTGTCGTACACGCATGCGGCAACGAGCAATTCCTCGCCTGATCCGGAATCGCCCGGTGCGCCGTCAATATTCCTGCCCCCCGCACCGGCCCGTGATGCCCGGCTGCACTCTTCCCCCTCTCCCGATACCGCTGTCCCTGTACGGCGAGGACCAGCGGAAACACCCCTGCGGCCGCCGCCCCGCGCAGCTGTCGGGCGGCCACCGCCGGCGAACCGTGCGGGGCGCGCGGCCGCTGGGCGCCGTTGCTGCGCGGAAACCGGCCGTCCGATCCGTCGTCCGCGGAAACCGGCCGTCCGATCCGTCGTCCACCGATGTCACCGTCCCCAGGAACGGCGTCCTGCCCACCGTGCGCCGGGCTGCGCTTCAGCGGGCGCTGCCGAGGTTGCGGTCGGCGTCGGAGCCCTTGAGCATCAGGGTGGTCTCCTCGATGCGTCGGAAGCGGCCGTCGGGGGCGAGGTCGGCGAAGACGTAGACCTCCATGCTGACGGTCGAGCCGTCCTTCTTCGTGAGGTGGCAGGTGTGCCGGTCGGCGTACTTGTTGCCGTCGTACAGCTCTTCGTGCACGTCGACTTCGCCGCCGGCGACGAGCGTGCGCAGGTGGGCGATGTGGTCGAGGAACTGGGTTCGGTCGGCCCACTCGCCGTCCGTGCGCTGGCGGTAGTCGGGGGTGAAGTGGCGGTCGGCGGCCTCGTCCAGGGTGATCTCGTCGTTGAGGAGCAGGTCGGTGAGTGCGGCCTCGATGTCGGTGCGGGTCATAAGAGTTCCTTTACGAGAAGACTTCGGGTGAGAAGGGATGCGTGGCGGTGCCTGGCGGCCCGGGAACCTCAGGCCGTCGTGGCGAAGGTGTCGTCGAGCCAGTCGTAGATGCGGGCAAGGGAGAGGCGCATGGCTCCGGGGTGGCAGTGGGCGCCGGCGCCTTCTTCGGCGGTGAACACCATGAGGGTCTTGGGGCAGGTGAGGTGGTCGTGGAGCTGCTCGGGCTGGCCCTTGAAGAATTCGTCCGCGACGGCGTCGCAGACGAGGGTGGGGCACTGGATCCGTTCGGCGATGCCGTTGTCGAGGGTGTAGTCGAGGTAGGAGGCGCTGAAGGCGCGGGGGGTGTCGACGCCCATGACGTACATGCCATGGTTGATCGCCCAGCGTGCCGTCGCGTCCTCGGCCATGATCTGCTCGAATGCGGCGTCGAGTTCGGGGGCGGACTCCGCACGCAGGAGCTGTTCGGCCGCCTTGCGGTCGCCAGGGATGTTGCGGACGGATATCTGGCCGAGGTCGAAGACGCCGTCGACGGCGATCACCGCGGCGAGCCGGTGCTCGAAGGCCGCGGCCCGCGGCGCGAGGATGCCGCCCATGCTGGAACCGAGCAGCGCGATACGGCCGTTGTCCACCTCGGGGAGGGTTTCCGCGAAATCCACCACGGGAGTGATGACGTTCTCCCAGTCGGGGCGGAAGACCAGGCCCTCGCGGTGCCGCGGCCCGGGCTGTCCGGGGCCGTCGAAGACCAGCACGGTGTAGCCGCGCTCCACGGCCGCGAGCGCGCCGCTGAAGTGTAGTTCCTCGGCGGTGCCGTCGAAGCCGGAGTGCATGATCAGGGTCGGCCGGGGCGTGCCGGAGCCGTCGGCGCGGTAGAGGTAGCCGGGCAGGGTGGTGTCCTCGTACGGGATGCGCACCGGCTCGATACGCGGGCTGCTGTAGAGGGCGGCGGCGGCCCGGAAGCAGGCGACGCTGCGGTCGTAGGCGTGGTCGTGACGGGGATCGCACGGGTTGCCGTGCAGGAAGAACTCCGCCGATCGGTAGTAGTTCGAGGCCCGCAGAAACCCGTCCCGGGCGCTGACCTCGTGCCCGGCCTCCAGGGCCTTCTCGGCCTCTGCTGACACCCGGTCGGCGGTGGCGAGCCACTCGGTGTGCCAGCTGTCGTAGTCGCCCTCGATGATGCGCTCGCCGGTGGAGACGACCTCGCCGAAGTCGGCGCCGCCGTAGGCGATGTGGCTCATCGAGCGCAGGGTCTCGTACCAGAACTGGGTGTTGTTCGGGAACAGCAGCTGCTTCATGGCACTCTCCTGAGGACCGTAAGCACAGATTTGTGCTTGCAGTTGAACCGTAGACCCTCCGGGCTCGCGAAGCAAATATCTGTGCTTATGATGGGTCGTGAGCCAAGAACAGCCGTCTCCACGCATCCGCAAGAGCCCCGAGCAGGTCCGCTCGGCCGTCCACCAGGCCGTGATCGACCTGCTGTCCGACCCGGAAGGCGCCGACCTCACCATTCCCGCGATCGCGCAACGCGCGGGCGTGAACCACACCAGCATTTACCGGCGTTGGGGCGGCCGGGAGGCGCTGTTGGCCGACGTGGTCACCACCCGCCTCGAACGCGACTGGCCACTGAAGGACACCGGCAGCCTGCGCGGCGACCTCATCGCCTGGGCCGAGGCCGGCGTGGCGAGCATCCGCACACCCGAAGGCCGGCTCCTCGTACGCGCCGTCGCCCTGTCCATGCCCGGCAGCCCCACGGCGCAGGCGGAACGCGCACAGCACTTCCAGCGCCGGATCGCCGCCATCGAGCGCATCCGTGAGCGGGCCGTCGCCCGCGGCGAGAGCCCCCCGCCTCTGGAGCAGATCCTCGATCAGCTCATCGCACCGCTGTATCTGAGGGCGATCTTCGGCATCGACCCGCCGGCCTCCGGCTATCCGCACCTGCTCGTGGACAGACTGCTCGGCTGATGCGGCCGCGCCGCGCGGCGCAACGGGGGTGAGCCGGACACGGCTCGAGTGCCGTGAACGTGCGCCTCCGCTCACGGGCGGGCTTTCGGGGCGCCACCGCCGGTCCCGGGGGTGGGATCCCCCCCGGGCCGCCCGACCGGTCGTCCATCCGGAGGGGCGCGAGCGCGGAGGAAACAGCGTTTCGGGGCTGTCGAGCTGGGAGGACATTCCCATTCCAGCCGGAACTGGAGCGCTGACCTGCACAAACGCGTCGACCGAGGACGGTGTGGCCGAGCGCTCGGCCTTGGTCGTCTTCGCTGGACGCGCGGCTGCTGGGCCGTTCGTGAGCCGGTGATCACGTCGGGTGAGGTGGCGGATTGGTCGATTGTCAGTGCCATCGGGTTGCATGGGGGGATGGACAACCTGGAGCTCCGCGCCGAAGCCGATGCCATCCTCTCCGAGCTCGTCGGTGCCCCTGGAGGTTCGGCGCGATTGCGGGAGGACCAGTGGCAGGCGGTGGCGGCTCTGGTGCAGGAGCGCCGGCGGGCACTGGTGGTGCAGCGCACCGGCTGGGGCAAGTCGGCGGTGTACTTCGTGGCCACCGCGCTGCTGCGCCGGCGTGGCTCCGGCCCGACGGTGATCATCTCGCCGCTGCTGGCGCTGATGCGGAACCAGGTCGAGTCGGCGGCGCGGGCCGGGATCCAGGCGCGCACGATCAACTCGGCGAACCCGGAGGAGTGGGACACCATCTACGGGGAGGTCGAGCGCGGCGAGACTGACGTGCTCCTCGTCAGCCCGGAACGCCTCAATTCCGTTGATTTTCGGGACCAGGTGCTGCCCAAGCTCGCGGCCACGACCGGTCTGCTCGTGGTCGATGAGGCGCACTGCATTTCCGACTGGGGGCACGACTTCCGCCCCGACTACCGCCGACTGCGCACGATGCTGGCGGAGCTGCCGGAGGGCGTGCCGGTACTGGCCACGACAGCGACCGCGAACGCGCGGGTGACCGCGGACGTGGCCGAGCAACTGGGCACAGGCGGGGGAGACGCTCTGGTGCTCCGGGGGCCGCTGGACCGGGAGAGCCTGCGGTTGGGCGTGCTGGAGCTGCCGGATGCGGCGCACCGCATGGCGTGGCTGGGAGACCGCCTGGGAGATCTGCCGGGTTCGGGAATCATCTACACGCTGACAGTGGCAGCAGCGGAAGAGGTCGCGGCGTTCCTGCGGCAGCGCGGGTATCCGGTGGCTTCCTACACGGGGAAGACGGAGAACGCCGACCGGTTGCAGGCGGAGGAGGATCTGCTGGCGAACCGGGTGAAGGCGCTGGTCGCCACTTCCGCGCTCGGGATGGGCTTCGACAAGCCGGACCTGGGATTCGTGGTGCACCTGGGGTCGCCCTCGTCCCCGATTGCCTACTACCAGCAGGTGGGGCGAGCGGGGCGAGGCGTGGACCATGCGGATGTACTGCTGCTGCCGGGGAGGGAGGACGAGGCGATCTGGGCGTACTTCGCTTCGGTGGGCTTCCCGCCCGAGGACCAGGTCCGGCGCACCCTGGCGGTACTGGAGGAGGCGGGCCGTCCGGTGTCGCTGCCGGCGCTGGAGCCTCTGGTGGATCTTCGGCGCTCGCGTCTGGAGACGATGCTGAAGGTCCTGGACGTGGACGGTGCGGTCAAGCGCGTGAAGGGAGGCTGGACCTCCACGGGGCAGCCCTGGGCGTACGACGCGGAGCGATACGCGTGGGTGGCCCGACAGCGGGCGGCGGAGCAGCAGGCCATGCGGGACTATGTGGCGACGACGGGGTGCCGGATGGAGTTCCTGCAGCGACAACTGGACGACGAGAAGGCGGTCCCGTGCGGCCGCTGCGACACCTGCGCCGGACCCTGGCTCGATCCCGCCGTCTCTCCCGCAGCCCTCGCGGCGGCGACCGGCGCACTGGGCCGTCCGGGGGCCGAGGTCGAGCCCCGCAAGATGTGGCCGACGGGACTCGCCGCGGTCGGCATGGACCTGAAGGGACGCATCCCCGCGGGCCAGCTGGCGGCCACCGGGCGCGCGTTGGGCAGGCTGTCGGACATCGGCTGGGGCAACCGCCTGCGTCCGCTCCTGTCGGCGCAGGCGGCGGATGGGCCGGTCCCGGACGATGTGCTGGCCGCCGTCGTGACGGTGCTGGCCGACTGGGCCCGCTCGCCGGGCGGCTGGGCCGGCGACGCTGCTGACGCGGTGGCGCGGCCGGTGGGGATCGTCGCCATGCCGTCCCGTACCCGCCCGCAGCTGGTCGCCTCACTGGCTGGGGGCGTAGCCCGGGTCGGCAGGCTCCCGCTGCTGGGCAGCCTGGCCTACACCCCGCAGGCCGACGGACATGCGGCGCACCGCAGCAACTCCGCCCAGCGGCTGCGCGCCCTGGCCGACTCGTTCACCGTGCCCGACGAACTTGCCGCCGCTTTGGCTGCCACTCCCGGCCCGGTGCTGCTCGTCGATGACTACACCGACTCCGGCTGGACCCTGGCGGTAGGTGCCCGCCTTCTGCGCCAGGCCGGTGCCGACCAGGTACTCCCGCTCGTCCTCGCCCTGGCCGGTTAGGCGAACTCTGTCGGCCTCGGTACAAACCCACCTGCGGTGCGCGGTGACGCCTGCCCGTTGAGGACGATTCCGGCCCGGGTGGGGTCGGCGCAGCGGTCATGGGTTCCTGTCCGTGTGGTTCAGCGGAGACGCTCGGCGCGTTGTGCACGCTCAGCCCCGGCCGAGTCGGCGACATCGCCCGAGCCGCACTCGTCCTCAATGGGCAATGGAAGTGATCTTCATTGAGGAAGCCCATCGGCCATCGGTTCGCGGCCGAGCACTCGCACCAAAGGCCGACGCCGCTCACCAACCCGCCCCCGCGCAGCCCGCCCGGACCGCACACCAGGACTGACCCACGCAACACCAGGGAAGCGGGCGCGCCACGCGCCCGCTTCCCGTGAACGACTTGCATACGCCTGGTGTTCTCCGCATACGCCTGGTGTTCTCCGCAAGGGCGTCCGCGAACCGGCTTCCTCAACCAGCCGCCGCCGGGCCGCTCAACGTGCCACCTGCTGGCGGGATGCCTCCAGCACGTCAGCAGACCGCTGCACGACTTCGCGTGCCGTCACGCCGTACCGCAGGAACCTTGGCCGGAGGCCGGCCGGTCGGGGCCGGGCCCGCCGAGAAGTGGCCCGGTAGGCGAGGGAGAGTACGTCGTGGGCGGCTTCCGCGGCAGGTCTTCGTTGCTCATGTCCCCATGCAACCCGATGCCACTGACAACGCGCGAACCCCCGCCCGAACCTGTGGAAAACCGCGTCACCCGAGAGTTATCCACAGGGGTCGCGGAGCGGCGGCCGAACGCGCGATCTTCGATCCATGACCGAGCACAGCGAACCGAACGAGCCCAACTCTCCCGACAACACCTCCCACGTCCCCGCCGACTCCTCCGGCACCCCGCGCCCCTCCGAGCCCGCCACTCCCTCCGGCCCTGCCGCTCCCTTCGGCCCCGCCCGCCGCTCCGGCTCTTCCGGCGCCGCCGAGAGCCGCTCCGCCGAGTCCCAGGTCACGCTGCGCAGCCCCGCCGAACTCGCCGACGCGCTCCCGTACCTCATGGGCTACTACCCCGACGACAGCATCGTTCTCGTCGCGCTGCACGGCGAACACGGACGCTTCGGCGGCCGCGTCCGGCTCGGGATCCCGGCCGATGCCGCACAGTGGCCGGACACCGCTGACCAGCTCGCCGAGTGCCTGATCTCCGGCGTGCAGGACCGTACCGAGCGGCCCGGCGCCGTCCTCGTCTTCCTCTGCCAGGAACCAGCCGCCGGCCAGAGCGGCCGGGACGTCAAGGACCGGCTCCGCCCCCTCGCCCAGCGGCTCCGCACCGCCTGCGGCGCGCTGGACGTGCCCGTACTCGAAGCCCTGTGCCTCTCCAACGGCCGCTACTGGTCCTACTGCTGCCCGGACTTCCGCTGCTGCCCCGCCGACGGCACGCCCCTGGCACTGCCCGGCACGTCCGTGCTGGCCGCGGCCGCCGCGTACGCGGGCGTACAGGTACGCGGCTCGCTCAGGGAGATGGAGGCTCGGCTGGCGCCCCGCACCGGGCCCCGGGGCGCCGACCAGGAAAAGGCCCTCGACGCCGCGGCCGCCGCCCTCGTCCCGCGCATGGTCCGGCCGGACGGCGTGGTGGCGGTGCGCCGGGACACCCTCGACCTGGCAGAGGCGATGATCCGCCGCTTCCGCCTGGACACGCCCGCGGGCAGCAACCGGGCCAGGGACGCCTGTGACGACGCCCTGATCACCGATGTCGAGGCCGCCGACCTCATCCTCGGGCTCCAGGACCGGATCACCCGGGACCGGGCCGCGGAGTGGATGGAGGGCCCCGTCGCGGCGCCCGCTCTCCGGCTCTGGCGCGCCCTCGCCCGCCGCTGTGCCGGCGGCTATCTCGAGCACGCGGTGGCGCCGCTGACCCTCGCCGGATGGGTCTGCTGGGCCACCGAGGACGCTCCCTCGGCACGGGTCACGCTCGGCCGGGCCCTGACCATCGACCCCGACTACGTCTTCGCCGACCTGCTGCACCGCGCCATCAACGACGGCCTCGATCCGGAACCGCTGCGCCGCTGTCTGCGCGAGCAGCGCAAGGAGCAGGCGGCCGACTCCCACGGCGGGCCGGCGCTGCCCGCCCAGGAGGCGCCGCGGTCCGACAGGCGTCCGCAGCCGACCCGCCCCGGAAGCGCCGACCGTCCCCTCGGGCCACGCGGCGGCACCCGCCCCGGCGGTCGTACGACCGGCGGACGCGGCAGGCGCCGGGCCGGCCGGGACGGTGACCGGAGCCGACGGTGACGCTGCCGACGCTGGGCGGCCGGCGTGACCTGGGCGCCGGCCGAACCGTTCACGAGAGTGGCGCAGGCCGTACGGAGCCCCGACACCACCAGGGAGCGCAGAGCGTGCCAGGCATCGTCCCCACCACCCAGCCGGCCCGCCGGCCGTCCGGCGAACGGCGCCCCGCGCCGCCCCCGGTTCCCCGGCCCCAGCCGGTCCACTCCTCGCTGGTCTGCGTGGCCCTGCCGGGCCTGGCCGTCTCGTCCCCCTCGGGGCAGCTGACCGGGCAGGGGCTGGACGGCTACTACCGTGACGGGCTGCGGGTCCTCTCCCGCTGCGAGGTACGGGCCGGGTGCGGTGAACCACTCGTCGTGCAGGGCCGGTTGATCGCCGCGGAACGCGCGCGGTTCGTCGGCACGATCCGCAGAACCGGTGACCGCGGTCCGGATCCGGATGTCCGCATGGAGCGGCTGCGGTCCGCCGAGGGCACCGAGCAGTTCACCTTCCGCAGCAGCGCCGCCAGGCCCCTCCGGCTCCCCGTCGAGATCCGGCTGGCCACCGACCTCGCGGAGCTGGGCGCCGTCGCCGCCGGGCTACCCGGGCCCGGGCTGCGGGCCGCCGTCCATGGCTCAGGGCTCCGCTGGTCCGCGCCCGGCGCGCATGCGGTGGTCTCCGCGACGCCCGCGCCGCAGGACGCGATCGCGTCGGCGGGCCTGCTGCGCTGGAAGCTGGACCTGCCGCCCGGCGGCCACTGCACCATCGAGCTGCGCGTCCGGCTCGAGCACTGCGCCGACGGCCCCCTGGGCGACGACCAGGCCGGCCGATGGCGCCCCGGCGATGCCCAGATCCCCGGCCCGCGAGCCCGGACCCCTGCTCCTCGTACGCGTGGTGACCGGGCACCGCGCCCCTGGTCGCCCGCGCAGCTGGAGTGCGACGACCACCGGGCCGACGCCCTCCTGGCGGGCAGCCTCGACGATCTGTACGGCCTGCTGATGCGCGACCCCGCCCGGCCCATGGACACCTTTGTCGCAGGCGGCTTTCCGTGGCGGTGCGGGCTGGCCCCGGCGGAGGCGCTGTGGACCGCCCGGATGCTGCTGCCCCTGGGCACCCGTCTCGCCGCGGGCACGCTGCGGGCGCTCGCCCGTACTCAACAAGCCACCCCGGGGAAGGATTTCGGCCGAATTCCCGGAGCCCTCCGCGACGCCGGACCGCACGCCCCGCCGAGCTGCACCGGCATGGAGGCGACTCTCCTGTTCCCCACCGTCCTCGCGGAGGCGCGTCGCTGGGGCCTGCCGGACCAGGAGACCGAACGGCTGCTGCCCGCCGCGGACCGCTGCCTCCGATGGCTGCGCATCGCTTCAGAACCGGCGGGCAGAGGAAGCGGCGGCTACGTCCCCGACCCCGCGTCCGACGGTCCCTACCGCTGCGAGACCCAGGCCCACGCACACCGCGCCGCGCTCCTGGGCGCCGATCTCCTGGACGCCTCCGGGTCGCCCGACGCGAGGGTGCTGCGGGAGTGGGCCGCGGATCTGCGCACCAGGTTCCGTACGGACTTCTGGCTCGAGGACCGGGCGGGCGGTCGCCCCGCCGCCCTGCTCACCGGCGACGGACGCCCGCTGCCGCACCTCGGCTCCAGTGCGGCCCATCTCCTCGACACCGGGCTGCTCGGCGGCGGCACCCTCGCCCCCGGCCTCCTGGACGCGGCCCAGACCGACCAGCTGGCCAGGCTCCTGGGCGGCCCCGCCCTGGACACCGGCTGGGGGTTGCGAGGCCTGGGGGCAAAGGAGAGCGGTTACAACCCGTTCGGTCACCGCAGCGGCGCGGTCCGCGTCCACGAGACGGCGATCGCCGTGGCGGGACTTGCCGCGGCCGGCCACGACAAGGCGGCCGGCTCGCTGGCGCGGGGCGTCCTCGACGCCGCGGACAGCTTCGGGCTCCGCCTCCCGGAGATGTACGCGGGCGAGCAGCGCACCGCCGACGGCGCACCCGTCCCGCACCCGGCGGCTTGCCGCCCCGCGGCGGTGGCGGCGGCCGGTGCGGCGCAGATACTGATCGCGCTCGCCGGACTGCGCCCCGATGTTCCCGCCCGGACGGTGACCGTCCGTCCGCTCGGCAGTGCGCCGCTGGGAGCGATGCAGTTCACCGGCCTGAGCGTCGCGGAGCAACCGTTCGCCGTACGGATCAGCCGACTCGGCATGGGCATGGTGGAGGCGGCCGCGGACGGTCTGCAACTGGGTTCCTGAGCGCCTCAGGACCTGTTTATCGTCAGGCGGACGACTATGATCGCGGGCATGCCTCCCTACGACCCGTCGGCCTTTCCGCCCTTCGCCGTCACCGTCGACCTGGTCGTGCTCACCGTGCGCCGCCATGCGCTGTGCGCCCTGGCCGTCCGTCGCGGCGAGCCGCCGTTCCAGGGCCGCTGGGCGCTGCCCGGCGGGTTCGTCCGGGCTGATGAGGACCTCGTGGACGCGGCCGCCCGGGAACTCGCCGAGGAGACCGGCCTGCACGCCCAGTCCCCGACGGGACCGCCGCCCGCGTACGCCGCGCACCTCGAACAGCTCGCCACCTACGGCGACCCCAAGCGCGACCCCCGCATGCGGGTCGTCAGCGTCGCGCATCTCGTCCTCGCCCCCGACCTGCCCGCCCCGCGAGCCGGCGGCGACGCCCACAGCGCGCGCTGGGCACCGGTGGAGACCCTCCTCGACCACGACGGTACGCACGGCCGCGACGGCGAGCTGTCGGCGCCGCTGGCCTTCGACCACGCGCAGATCCTCGACGACGGCGTGGAGCGCGCCCGTTCGAAGATCGAATATTCCTCCCTCGCCACGGCCTTCTGTCCGCCGGAGTTCACCGTTGGCGAGCTGCGGAGGGTCTATGAAGCGGTCTGGGGCGTCGCGCTGGACCCCCGTAACTTCCACCGCAAGGTGACCGGTACCCCAGGTTTCCTGGTGCCCACCGGCGGTACGACGACCCGTCAGGGCGGCCGACCCGCCCAGCTGTTCAGGGCCGGCGGGGCCACGTTGCTCAATCCGCCGATGCTGCGTCCGGAAGTCTGAGCCGGGGCGCGAGCGACCGGGCGGGACACGACGGAACATCACCACTCGGCAATTACGGGTAAATAGGACATATCGCGTTACCTTGGCCGGGTGAGCCCTCTCGTATCCCCAGCCCCCGCCGAACGGTCTCACGCCCCGCGAGGGACGCGATGATCCAGGCCATCGGACTGACCAGCGCACCCCGCGGCGAACTCCCGTCCGCCGTCGACGACCTGAGCTTCGAGGCGCAGCCCGGCAAGGTCACCGTCCTCCTCGGCGGCGCCGCCGCGGGCAAGACCACCGCCCTGCGCCTGATGCTGCAACTCGAACGCGGCCGCGGCGTCGCCCTCTTCCGGGGCCGCCCCCTGCACCGCATCCCCAACCCCACCCGCGAAATCGGGGTCCTCCTGGGCGACACCCCCGCCGACCCGTCCCGTACGGCCCGCACCCATCTGCGCATGCTCAGCGCCGCCGCCGGCGTCCCGGTCACCCGCGCCGACGACGTGCTCGAGCTCGTCGGCCTCAGCGGCCTGGCGGACCAGCGTCTGGGTGAGTTCTCCCGCGGGATGGACCGCCGGCTCGGCCTGGCGTCGGCGCTCATCGGTGACCCCCACACCCTCCTGCTCGACGAACCCGGCGACGGAGTCACCCGGCGCGAAGCGGCATGGCTGCACGGCCTGCTGCGCGGCTACGCCGCACAAGGCGGCGCCGTCCTCGTCACCTCACGTGACGCCAAGGAAGCCGCCCGGATCGCCGACCGTGTGGTCACCCTCGCAGAAGGTCGACTTGTCGCCGATCAGGAAGCCGCCGACTTCGCCCGCACCCGCCTGCGACCGCGGGTGGCCGTCCGCTCCCCGCAGGCCGACCGCCTCGCCACTCTTCTCGTCGACGAGTCCCAGCGCGCCGACCACGCCGCGGACCCCGTCGTCGGCCGGGCCATCGAGGTCGTACGCGAGAGCGGCAGCCGCCTCGCCGTCTACGGCAGCAGCTGCGCCGCGGTGGGGGAGGCCGCCTTCCGGCACGGCATCCTTGTGCACCAGCTCGCCGACGAGGTCGGTGACACCAGCCCGGTCACCCCGCTGCACCGCGCCGACGGCCGCTCACCCGGCCCCACCGCCGATGTCCCGTCCGCGACATCGCCCCCGGACGATGCGGACCCCGCGCCCGCTCCCGGCCCAGCCTCGGCTCCCGCTCCCGCCCCCGCGCCGATGGTCCGCGTCCTCCAGGCCGCCCGCGCCGCCATCGCCCCCAAAGGCACGGACACCGTGTCCGACACCCTGACCCTCCCGATCATCGGGGCCACCGTCCCCGCGGCCCGCCCGGCCCGCTCCTCGACGCCGGTCGTGGAGGAACTCGTCATCCCCCGGCTGCCCGCACCCGGCCCGGCCTGGCCGCTGCGCTATGAACTGCGCCGCTCGCTCAGCGACCGCACCGGCCTGTTCGTGACCGTCGCCTCCGTGCTCGTATCCCTGGGCCTGGCGCTGCTGCTGGCCCGGCTCGGCGACGCCCCGGTGTCCCGCGTACTCACCGGCTGGCCCCGTCAACTGCCCTTCCCTCCGGCGGCACTCGGCGCGGGACTCCTGGGAGCACTCTCCTTCGGCCAGGAGTTCCGATATCCGGCACTGGCTCCCGAACGCGGCACCGTTCCCCGCCGTCTCGCACTGCTTGTCGCCAAACTTCTCGTCAGCGGCGCATCCGCGCTGGCTCTCGGTGTTTGTGTGCTCACCGCCGACGAGGCCGGTGTCCGCTTCCTGTTCGGGCCGGAATCAGTCACCAGCATCACCGAATGGCCTGTTCTCGCCGCAGGTTGGACGGGCCTGCTGATCGCCTGCGCATGGGCGGGCGTACTGGCCGCCGGCGTATTCCGGTCCACCGCAATGGGGTTGGCCGCCGTGCTCGCCGTACCCGTCGTCGTTCTGCCGCTCGTGCAGCGCATGGCCGCCGAGCCCGCAGCCCGGTCACTGGCGGGACTCCCGGGGCGACTGGGGTCGTCGGCTCTCTATCAGTGGCCGTCCGGAATCGATCAGGCCGTATCCGTCGCCATGCGACTTGCGACCCAACCCGTGGGCAGTGCAATGGCGTTGTCGCTGACCGCCCTGGTCTGCGCGTATGCCCTCACGATGTTCCGCGGATGGGCACGCTGACGCCGTATGACGCCCGTTTCGCAGCCCCGTTGTTGCGCCGCTGTCCACAACTCACCGCAGGCGGCGCATTTCTTTCCGATAAAGCGTCAATTGAGAGATGACGGGCGATCACCCTTTCGTGTGCTTTTCACCAAAGACCTCAAGGGTGTTCAGGGTGTCGCCGACAAAGGATGCGTGAGTACCCTTGCGCACACCATGATGACCGCGGCTCGCCCCGGCGACACCGGCCTCGCAGGTCCGGGCGAGCTTGACCGCTACCCCTACGCCAACGGCGCCAACGCCGCCGTGAACGCGGCAGGCGTGGATCGCACCGAGCGCGTCTCGCCGGTTTGGGACGGTTCCGAAGCAGAGATGGGCCGGGTCGGCCGCCGCGCGGCCGGCAGCCGCGGCCGCGGCCTGCACGGCCAACTCGTACAGCAGCTAGGACAGATGATCGTCTCCGGCGATCTCGGCGCCGACCGCCCGCTCGTCCCCGAGGAGATCG
Source organism: Streptomyces sp. NPDC053427 (assembly GCF_044544985.1). Taxonomy (NCBI): domain Bacteria; kingdom Bacillati; phylum Actinomycetota; class Actinomycetes; order Kitasatosporales; family Streptomycetaceae; genus Streptomyces; species Streptomyces sp. NPDC053427. Next base: position 62,571 of record NZ_JBITYA010000017.1, read on the forward strand.
GCCAGCGCTTCGAGGTCTCGCGGACCGTCGTCCGCGAGTCGCTGCGCGTCCTCGAGGCCAAGGGCCTGGTCAGCGCCCGCCCCAACGTGGGCACCCGGGTCCGCCCCGTCAGCGACTGGAACCTCCTCGACCCCGACATCATCGAGTGGCGGGCCTACGGACCGCAGCGCGACGACCAGCGCCGCGAGCTGTGCGAGCTGCGCTGGACGATCGAGCCGCTCGCCGCCCGCCTCGCCGCCGGCCACGCCCGGGAGGACATCCAGCAGCGCCTCGCCGACATGGTGGAGATCATGGGCCACTCCGCCGCCCAGGGCGACACCGTGACCTTCGGCCGCGCCGACGTCGAGTTCCACACCCTGCTGCTGTCGCTCGCCGGCAACCGGATGCTCGAGCACCTCTCCGGGATCGTCAGCTCCGCGCTGCACGTCTCCGGTGGCCCGTCCGGTGGCTGTGAGCGCCCGATCGAGACGTCCGTGGGTCAGCACATGCGGATCGTCGACGCCATCGGCTCCGGCGACGCCACGGCGGCCGAGTCCGCGATGCGCCAGCTCCTCGCCGCCCACAGCGAGGCCGGCGCCCAGGGCTCCGGGACGCCCGTCGACCACGTCGTCCCCGCGCCCCGCGAGCACTGAGGGCCCGTACCCGAATGCGTACGGACCGTAGGCGCCGCGGCGGCCGGTTGCCACGCGCCCCCTACGGGCGGGGTGCTCCGTACGTGTCGAAGGCACGCGAGATCGTCGGATCCGGGGCGTCGCCCGGGTCCGACGATGGACCTTAGGAGGATTGCATGTCATATGACTGGGAATGGGTCGTTATGGGGTGTGACTCGGGCCACGCGGATTGGGCGTAACGCTCCACGGGGAAGCGCGATGACTTAAGAGGTGATGGCCGAGGAGGGAATACGGACGGCGTTCGTGACGCTGTTCAACTCCCCGGCCGCCCCCGCGCCGTCGGTCCATCCCTACCGGCGGTCGTCGGCTCCGATCCACACAGGACGGGGCCGGAAGCCGTTTCCATCGTTCCGAGAGGTTGTTCGTGTCGGCCAGCACATCCCGTACGCTCCCGCCGGAGATCGCCGAGTCCGAGTCTGTGATGGCGCTCATCGAGCGGGGAAAGGCTGATGGGCAGATCGCCGGCGATGACGTGCGTCGGGCCTTCGAGGCTGACCAGATTCCGCCAACCCAGTGGAAGAACGTTCTGCGCAGCCTCAACCAGATCCTCGACGAGGAGGGTGTGACGCTGATGGTCAGTGCCGCAGAGGCGCCCAAGCGCACCCGCAAGAGCGTCGCAGCGAAGAGCCCGGCAAAGCGCACCGCCACCAAGACCGTCGCGGCCAAGACCGCCACGGTGAAGAAGGCCACCGCCGCGGCCGCCCCCATGGCGGACCCGGCCGGTGAGACCGAGTCCGCGCCTGCCAAGAAGGCAGCGGCAAAGAAGACCGCCGCCAAGAAGACGGTCGCCAAGAAGGCAACCGCCAAGAAGACCACCGCCAAGAAGGCGGGGGCCAAGAAGGACGTCGACGAGCTGCTCGACGACGAGGCCACCGAGGAGACCCCGACGCCCGGGAAGGGCGAGGCGGCCGATGCCCCGGAGGGCGCCGAGAACGCCGGCTTCGTCCTGTCCGACGACGACGAGGACGACGCTCCCGCGCAGCAGGTCGCCGCGGCCGGCGCCACCGCCGACCCGGTCAAGGACTACCTCAAGCAGATCGGCAAGGTCCCGCTCCTCAACGCCGAGCAGGAGGTCGAGCTCGCCAAGCGCATCGAGGCGGGCCTGTTCGCCGAGGACAAGCTGGCGAACTCCGACAAGCTCGCGCCCAAGCTCAAGCGCGAGCTGGAGATCATCGCCGAGGACGGCCGCCGGGCCAAGAACCACCTCCTGGAGGCCAACCTCCGGCTGGTCGTCTCCCTGGCCAAGCGCTACACCGGCCGCGGCATGCTCTTCCTGGACCTGATCCAGGAGGGCAACCTCGGTCTGATCCGTGCGGTCGAGAAGTTCGACTACACCAAGGGCTACAAGTTCTCGACCTACGCGACGTGGTGGATCCGCCAGGCCATCACCCGCGCCATGGCCGACCAGGCCCGCACCATCCGCATCCCCGTCCACATGGTCGAGGTCATCAACAAGCTCGCGCGCGTCCAGCGCCAGATGCTCCAGGACCTGGGCCGTGAGCCCACCCCGGAGGAGCTGGCCAAGGAACTCGACATGACCCCCGAGAAGGTCATCGAGGTCCAGAAGTACGGCCGCGAGCCGATTTCGCTGCACACCCCGCTGGGCGAGGACGGCGACAGCGAGTTCGGTGACCTGATCGAGGACTCCGAGGCGGTCGTCCCGGCCGACGCGGTCAGCTTCACGCTTCTGCAGGAGCAGCTGCACTCCGTGCTGGACACCCTCTCCGAGCGCGAGGCCGGCGTGGTCTCCATGCGCTTCGGCCTCACCGACGGACAGCCCAAGACGCTGGACGAGATCGGCAAGGTCTACGGCGTCACGCGCGAGCGGATCCGTCAGATCGAGTCCAAGACCATGTCCAAGCTGCGTCACCCGTCGCGCTCCCAGGTGCTGCGCGACTACCTCGACTAGCCGAACGGGCACGGACCGCCCCGCGAGCCCGGTTCCTCCTTCGTGGAGGGGCCGGGCTCGCGGCCGTCCGGGTGCGGGGGACCTCCGTTTGGGTCACTCTGGGTGGGCGACACTGTCCCCAGAGTCAGGAGTCCGTATGCGTCCGTCCCACGCCGTTTTCGGAGCCCTCGCACTGGTCTTCGCCGTGCCGGCAGCCGCGACCGCGGACGATTCCGTGGTCGGCGGCACGCCGGTACGGCTCTCCCAGAGCCCATGGGCGGTCGCCCTTGCTTCCCACAACCGGTTCGGCACCGCGCGCTCCGGACAGTTCTGCGGCGGTGTCCTGGTCGGCAGCTCGACGGTGGTGACAGCCGCACACTGTCTGAGCAGGGAGGTGCTGGGCGTGCCCTGGCAGCAGGTGACCGATCTGCGGATCGTCATCGGGCGCGACAACCTCACCCAGGGCGGTGGCCTTGAACTCAAGCCCGCGAAGGTCTGGGTGAACCCGGGATATGACAGCTGGACCAACGAAGGCGACATGGCCGTCCTCACGTTGCAGAAGCCGGTCAGAAACCGGCCGATTCCGATAGCGCGCCAAGAGGACACCGCCTACCAGGCAGGCAATGAGGCCACCGTTTACGGCTGGGGCGACATGACCGGCGAGGGCAGTTACGCCTCGCGGCTGCGGTCGGCCGATGTGAATGTGCTCAACGACTCGGTCTGCGCCAAGGCCTATCCCGGCAACGCCGACGGCACGTACAAGCCCGAATCCATGCTGTGTGCGGGGGAGCCTGGGGGCGGGCGGGATGCCTGCCAGGGGGACAGCGGTGGGCCGCTGGTCGTGCGCGGACGCCTGGTGGGGCTGGTGTCGTGGGGGACCGGCTGCGGCAAGGCCGGCAGTCCCGGCGTCTATACGCGTGCCTCGGCGCTGCTTCCCGCGGTGGCCGGGCACGGCGCAGGGTGAACAGGCGCAGAGCGCGAGGGCACGGTGGAGCGTACGAGTGCGGGCGGTCTCCCCGGTTGTGCCGGGGGAACCGCCCGCCGCACGGCCTCAGGCCGCTGCTCGCTCGTCGTGGATGCGAAGTGTCAGCGTTCCTCTTCGGACGCGGACGTCGGAGAAGCGGTCAGCCGCTCCGTCTCGTCCTGTATTTCCGCGGCGATCTTCTTGAGTTCTGGCTCGAACTTGCGACCGTGGTGGGCGCAGAAGAGCAGTTCGCCGCCGGACATCAGGACGACGCGCAGGTATGCCTGGGCGCCGCAGCGGTCGCAGCGGTCAGCGGCCGTCAGCGGGCTCGCGGGTGTCAGAACAGTAGTCACGTCGCCTCTTCTCTAGCTCGACGAGCTGTCGTACCAGGGTCAACATCCAACCAGGCCGAAAACGTTCCCGCTTGTGCCTTTTCCTCGAAAAAAAATTCTTCGAGGTGGCCGGGTGCTGCCGGGTGGCGGCGAATGAGCCGTATTGCGTGGTGGTCTGATTCACATCGGTTGTCGGGGTCTGCCCTCCCGGCTGGCTTGCCGGTTGTTGATGAGGACGTGCCCGGAGCCTAAATGGTTCATGCCTCGAAGGGAACGTGATGTGCACGTCACTGGGACGTCATACTATCGAGGGATCGAACAACTGAACGAAACTTTACTACGATGGACGTGCTTACGGGTGGCGTCACATCGGCTCTACCAGGCCTCGGTACCCTCTCACCGGCGACACCGCCACAACCGAGTCCGCGGAATGCGGACTGCCAGAAATTCAGCGAGGAGCGAACCGCGTGACCGCCGAGATGTCCGTGCCGTCCACCGCAGTGCTGACCGGGGCAGACCGGGACGGTTCCAACTACACCGCGCGGCATCTGCTCGTCCTCGAGGGTCTGGAGGCCGTCCGCAAGCGTCCCGGCATGTACATCGGCTCGACGGACAGTCGCGGCCTGATGCACTGCCTGTGGGAAATCATCGACAACTCCGTCGACGAGGCGCTGGGCGGCTACTGCGACCACATCGAGGTGATCCTCCACGACGACGGGTCGGTGGAGGTACGGGACAACGGCCGCGGCATCCCCGTGGACGTCGAGCCCAAGACCGGGCTCAGCGGCGTCGAGGTCGTGATGACCAAGCTGCACGCCGGCGGAAAGTTCGGCGGCGGCTCGTACGCGGCCTCCGGCGGCCTGCACGGCGTCGGCGCCTCGGTCGTCAACGCGCTCTCCGCGCGGCTCGACGTCGAGGTGGACCGCAACAGCAAGACGCACTCCATCAGCTTCCGCCGCGGCGTCCCCGGCGTCTTCACCGAATCCGGACCCGACGCCCCCTTCGACCCCGGCAACGGCCTGATCAAGGGCAAGCGGGTCGTCAAGGCGAAGACCGGCACCCGGGTGCGTTACTGGGCCGACCGGCAGATCTTCCTCAAGGACGCCAAGCTTTCCCTGGAGACGCTGCACGCCCGCGCCCGCCAGACGGCCTTCCTGGTGCCCGGCCTGACCCTCGTCGTCCGTGACGAACGCGGCATCGACGGCGCCGGCAAGACGGAAGAGACCTTCCGCTACGACGGCGGCATCAGCGAGTTCTGCGAGTACCTCGCCCAGGACAAGGGCGTCTGCGACGTCCTGCGCCTGACCGGACAGGGCACCTTCAAGGAGACCGTGCCGGTCCTGGACGACCGCGGTCATATGACACCGACCGAAGTCACCCGGGAACTGGGCGTCGACATCGCGCTGCGCTGGGGCACCGGCTACGACTCCATGGTCAGGTCGTTCGTCAACATCATCGCCACGCCCAAGGGCGGCACCCACGTCTCCGGCTTCGAGCGCTCGGTCACCAAGACCGTCAACGAGGTACTGCGCACGCAGAAGCTGCTGCGGGTCGCCGAGGACGACGTCGTCAAGGACGACGCCATGGAAGGCCTCACCGCGGTGGTGACCGTACGGCTCGCCGAGCCGCAGTTCGAGGGCCAGACCAAGGAGGTGCTCGGTACCTCGGCCGCCTCGCGGATCGTCGCCCAGGTGGTGAGCCGGGAACTCAAGGCGTTCCTGACCTCCACCAAGCGGGACGACAAGCAGCAGGCGCGCTCCGTCATGGAGAAGATCGTCGCCGCCGCCCGCACGCGCATCGCCGCCCGTCAGCACAAGGAGGCCCAGCGGCGGAAGACGGCGCTGGAGTCCTCCTCCCTGCCGGCCAAGCTTGCCGACTGCCGCAGCGACGACGTCGACCGCAGTGAACTGTTCATCGTCGAGGGTGACTCGGCGCTCGGCACCGCGAAGCTGGCGCGCAACTCCGAGTTCCAGGCGCTGCTGCCGATCCGCGGCAAGATCCTCAACGTCCAGAAGTCGTCGGTCTCGGACATGCTCAAGAACGCCGAGTGCGGCTCCATCATCCAGGTCATAGGGGCCGGATCCGGCCGGACCTTCGACATCGACGCCGCTCGCTACGGCAAGGTCATCTTCCTCGCCGACGCCGACGTCGACGGCGCACACATCCGCTGCCTGCTGCTGACGCTCTTCCAGCGCTACATGCGGCCGATGGTCGAACAGGGCCGGGTCTTCTCCGCGGTCCCGCCGCTGCACCGCGTCGAACTCACCAACCCCAAGAAGGGCCAGGACAAGTACATCTACACCTACTCGGACAACGAGCTGCGCCAGACGCTGCTCGAGCTCCAGCGCAAGAACGTCCGCTACAAGGACAGCATCCAGCGTTACAAGGGCCTGGGTGAGATGGACGCCGACCAGCTCGCCGAGACGACGATGGACCCGCGGCACCGCACCCTGCGGCGGATCAACATCAGCGATCTGGAGGCGGCGGAGAAGGCCTTCGACCTCCTGATGGGCAACGAAGTCGCGCCCCGCAAGGAGTTCATCACCAACTCCGCGTCCACTCTGGACCGTTCGCGCATCGACACCTGAGCCGGCCGCTCCTCCCCACGGGCGCCTCTCCACCCCCGGGTGGAGAGGCGCCCGTGGCGATTTCCACCCGGGGCCCACCCCTGCTCCGATCCGGCCGGCCAGGCCTTCTCCGTAGCGTCGGGAACATCGTCGATTCCCCGTCCCACGGAGGCCCAGACCATGAGCGGCGTGCTCACCATCGTTGTGATCACCGCGGTTGTCGTGCTCGTATTCGTCCGGCAGTTCACGGCGCAGCGCATCACCTCGGAGGGCAAGAAGTGGTGGCTGATCCCCGTCGTCCTGGCGGTCGTGGCATGCCGGCAGCCCGGCCTGGTGGACCCCGACCATCACACGGCCTCCGTCCTCCTCCTCGGTGCGGAACTCCTGGTGGCGCTCGCCGGCGGCGCCGCCTGGGCCTGGACCACCCGGATCTGGACGGACACGGACGGTGAGGTGTGGACCAAGGGTGGCTGGGTGACGGCGGGCGTGTGGCTGTGCGGGATGGCGGTGCGCATCGGCCTCCTGGCCGTCGCCCGGCTCATGGGCGTCCACCAGGGCAGCCCGGCCCTCACGCTCACCATCGCCGCGATGCTGCTCTCCCGGGCCGGCGTCCTCTCCTGGCGGGCCCGGACCGCCCAGCGGACGTACCGTGTCCCTGTCGCGGGCCGATGCCCCTGCCCGGCCCCGAGCCTCGGGCGCCGATCCGGACCCCCGGGCGCCGGGCTGGACGCCTCGGGGCCGGACACCGATATCCGGACACCGACGAAGGACCGTACGTGCCGCTGAACGCCTGGACGAGCTGGCCGCTGCGGGAGTCGCTGTCGCGCGAGGGCCTCGGCGGAGGCCGGCTGTGGATCGGCCGGGGCATCCGCGTCCTGGTGGTGGTCGGTCTGGCGTGGGCCACCCTGGGGGGACGGACGTTCAGCGGCTGGGGCCTGGTGGCGGCGGCCGCCGCGATGGCGGTCACCGTGCTGGTGTTCCGCGGCTTCTTCCGCATGACGCTGGCACGCCGCCTGTGGCCGTCCATCGGCCTGTTCTTCCTCCTGGAGGCGGCGGCCTTCGGTTTCGCACTCGCCGGTGCCCGGCCGGCCGCGATCGTCCTGTGGTGCGCATGCGCCATCACCGCGATGGAGCGGCTGCCGCTGAGCGTCGCCCTGCCGTGCTCGGCCGCCGCCCTCGCTGCGTACGCCACGATGAACACCGACAGCTGGCTGACGACCACCACGACCGTCGCGGGCCTCGCGCTGGCGGGCTATGTCGTACGGCTGGACGCCGAGGCGCGCGGCAACGCCCAGCGGCTGCTGGCGCAGGAACGCGCCGCCCGCGCGGCCGAGGCCGAGACGGCGGCGCTGGCCGAACGCGGCCGGATCGCCCGCGAAATCCATGACGTCCTCGCCCACAGCCTCAGCGCCCAGCTGGTGCACCTGGAGGCGGCGCGGCAACTGATCCAACGCAGCACCGACCTCGAGGCCGACCGCGATCAGATCCTGGAGCGGGTGATCGCGTGCCGGGGAATGGCCCGAGAAGGGCTTGACGGGACGCGTGAGGCGCTTTCAGCCCTGCGTGGGGACATGACCCCATCGAGGACTTCCTGTGCCGCCTGGTGGCCGCTGAGGGCGCGCAGCTGGACGTCACGGGCGAGCGGCGGGTCGTACCGGCGGAAGCGGGGCTCGCGCTGCGGCGGGTGGCCCAGGAGGCGCTGACGAACGTGCGCAAGCACGCGCCGGGCGCCCGGGTGAGCGTGCGGCTGGAGTACGCGGACGGCGACGTGGGGCTCGAGGTACGCGACTCGGGCGGCGGTGGCGCGCCCGCCGAGCTCGCGCGGAGCGGCTCCGGGTACGGTCTGCTCGGGATGCGGGAGCGCGCCGAACTCCTCGGCGGAACGCTGGAGTCCGGTCCCGCGGAGGAGGGCTTCGTGGTGCGGTTGAGGGTGCCCGCATGACGGCACGCGCCGCGGCACGCGTTGTGGTCGCCGACGACCAGACGGTGGTGCGCGAGGGAATCGTGATGCTGCTGGGGCTGCTGCCGGGCATCGAGGTCGTCGGATCCGCCGCAGACGGCGAGGAGGCGGTCCGTATGGTCGCCGAACTCGCCCCCGACGTCGTCCTGATGGACCTGCGGATGCCACGCTGTGACGGCGTCGAGGCGACCCGCCGCATCCGTACGGACCATCCGGGCACCCAGGTCGTGGTGCTCACCACCTACGCCGACGACGACTCGCTCTTCCCCGCCCTCCAGGCCGGCGCCCGCGACTATCTGACCAAGGACGCGGACGGCGACGAGATCGTCCGCGCCATCGACGACGTGCTCTCCGGCGAAGCCGGGCTGTCGCCGAAGATCCAGCGCCGCCTACTCGAGCGCATCGCCGAGCCCGTACGGCCCAGGCCACAGCCCGCGGTCGGGCCCCCGGACGGGCTGACCGTCCGCGAGACGGAGGTGCTGCGCCTCGTCGCAGAGGGGCAGTCGAACCCGGAGATCGCCCGCACTCTCCACGTCTCCACCGCGACCGTGAAGACCCACATCAACAACCTCTTCGCCAAGGCGGGGCTGCGGGACCGGGCCCAGGCGATCCACTACGCCTACCGCCACGGCCTCGCACAGCCGCCCGGATGACCCACCTGATTCAGTGAAGCATTCGGAATGAAGCGTCCCGGATCTTCCTTTCTGTCCATCCTTGGTGCCCACGGTCTGCAAGCCCGTGCAACAAGGAGTGTTCGGTGGACAAGCAGGACGGCCGAGAGGCCGGCGAGCCGGGTGACGTACGGTTCCACGACCCCGGGTACGAGACGCCCGCCTCCGGGCGGGGCGAGTGGCACGACGGCGCGACGGACGAACGGTGCCGGCCGGGCCATGTGCAAACGCCCGCCCCGGTGCCACTGCCGCGGTCCGCGTCCCACGGAGAGGTCTACCTGGCGGTGCAGCGAAGCGGCGCCTTCCAGGAGGTACGACGCCGCTACCGGCGCTTCGTCGTACCCGCCACCGCCCTTTTCTTGGCCTGGTACCTCGCTTACGTGATCGCGGCCATCGCCGCGCCAGGTCTGATGGCGCACCGCGTCGCCGGGGCGCTCAACGTCGCGATGCTCGCCGGACTCGGACAGTTCGCCACGACCTTCCTGCTCACCTGGGCCTATGCGCGGCATGCCAGGCTGCGCCGGGACAGCGCGGCGCTCGACATCCGCTGGGAGACCCAGGAACTGACCGGAAGGAACGCCCGGTGACCGGCGACCACCAGACCCTGGCGCTGGTCCTGTTCAGCGCGTTCATCGCCGTCACCCTGGCGATCACCACCTGGGCGAGCCGCCGCAGGCATGGCTCAGCCGAGGAGTTCTACGCCGGCGGCAGGCTTTTCTCACCCATGGAGAACGGTTTCGCCATCGCGGGTGACTACATGTCCGCCGCGTCCTTCCTCGGCGTCTCCGGACTGATCGCGCTCTTCGGCTACGACGGCCTGCTCTATTGCGTCGGCTTCCTCGTCGCCTGGCTCGTCGTCCTCTTCCTGGTCGCCGAACTGGTCCGCAACTGCGGCAGGTTCACCCTCGCCGACGTCGTCGCCGCCCGGATGCGCGAACGCCCCGTCCGTATCGCGGCCGGGGCCGCCTCCGTCACCGTCTCCGTGCTCTACCTCGTCGCCCAGATGGTCGGCGCCGGCAGCCTGGTGGCGCTGCTTCTCGACGGGGCGGACGCACAGGCCCGCACCTGGACGGTGATCGGCGTCGGCGCGCTGATGGTTTTCTACGTCGCCTTCGGCGGCATGCGCGCGACGACATGGATCCAGATCGTCAAAGCCGTGCTCCTCCTTGGAGGTGCCATCGCACTGACCGTCCTGGTGGTGGCTCGCTTTCACGGTGACATCAATGGACTGCTGAACACCGCAGCCGAACGCAGCGGCCACGGAGGCAAGTTCCTCGCACCGGGACTCAAGTACGGCAGCGACTGGACATCCCGGCTCGACTTCATCAGCCTCGGGCTCGCACTCGTCCTCGGCACCGCAGGGCTGCCGCACATCCTGGCCCGCTTCTACACCGTCCCCACGGCGCGCTCCGCCCGCCGCTCCGCCGTCTGGGCCATCGGTCTGATCGGCGGCTTCTACCTGATGACCATCGTGCTGGGCTTCGGCGCCGCCGCGCTGCTCGGCAGCGACGCCGTCCGCGCCTCCAGCAAGGCAGGCAACACCGCGGTTCCGCTGCTCGCCCTGCACCTGGGCGGTGGCGCCGGTTCGACCGGAGGAACGGTTCTCTTCGCCGTCGTGGCCGCTGTCGCCTTCGCCACGATCCTGGCCGTGGTCGCCGGCGTCACCCTCGCCTCGTCCGCCTCCGTCGCCCACGACCTGTACGCCTCGCTACGGCGCTCTCGAAGCGCGACGCGGGGCAGCCAGCGCAGCGAAGTGGCCGTGGCGCGTATCGCGGCGGTCGGTGTCGGCGCCGTCGCCATCGGCCTCGCGCTGCTCGCCCGGGACCTGAACGTCGCCTTCCTGGTAGGCCTGGCGTTTGCCGTCGCCGCATCGGCCAACCTGCCGGCCCTGCTGTACGCCCTCTTCTGGCGCCGGTTCACCACCCGCGGCGCGGTCTGGTCGGTCTATGGCGGACTGATCCCGGCACTCACCCTGGTCGTCCTCTCACCGGTGGTCTCCGGCAATCCGGAGGCACTCTTCCCCGGACCGGACTTTGCCTACTTCCCGCTGGAGAACCCGGGTGTCGTATCGATCCCCCTGGGCTTCCTCATGGGCTGGCTGGGAACACTGCTCTCCCCGGAGGCAGCCGACGAAGCCCGCCACGCGGAGACCGAGGTCCGGGCTCTTACGGGGGCGGGGGCTGTCTAGGAGTCATGTGACCGGCCTGCGCCGTACGGTGGCACGCGCGCGGTCTCTGCATGCCGACCACTAGACCCACTCGTAACGGTGTTCGGGGCGGCCGGTCTCGCCGTACCTGAGGGTGAGGCGGACCCGGCTGGTGCGTTCCAGGAGCTTGAGGTACCGCTGGGCGGTCTGCCGGCTCAGACCCGCCTGGAGGGCGACGTCCTGCGCGGACAGCGGGGTGTCCGCGGAGCGGAGCACCGAGCGCACACGGTCGGCGGTGGCGGTGGAGTGGCCCTTGGGCAGCTCTGCGTTGCCCGCACCGGTCGCCCCCAATGCGCCGAAGATCCGGTCGACTTCGGACTGTTCCGCCTGGCCACCGCTCTCGAAGGTACGGTGCAGCGCAGCGTAGCCCTCCAGCTTGGAGCGCAGGCCCGCAAAGGTGAACGGTTTGACCAGATACTGGAGCGCGCCGTGTCGCATGGCGGCCTGCACGGTCGCGATGTCACGGGCCGCCGTCACCATGATCACGTCGGTGACCAGACCGCGCCGCCGCAGGTCGGCCACCAGCTGGAGTCCCGTCTCATCGGGGAGGTAGTGGTCCAGGAGGATCAGATCAACGGGGTGCGTGTCGAGGGCGGCCAGCGCTTCGGCGGCGGAGTGGGCCAGGCAGCTGACGCGGAAGCCTGCGATCTTGGTGACATACGCGGCGTTGATCTCCGCGACCCGCACGTCGTCGTCCACGACCAATACGTCGATCATCGGCCGGCTCCCGCGGTGTCCGTTGCGTCATCGGCGCCCGTCGGGCGCTGAGTGCCTTCGGAGGCGCCGGACGTCCCGAAGGCAGCGGCGTCCGTACGCCCGTCGTGCCGCGATGCTTCGTGCGTCGACTCCCGAAGCTCTTCGGACAGCGCATCGGGGACCGTCACCGTGAACACCGCGCCGCCTCCCGCGCGCTCGCCGACCGAGACGCTGCCGCCATAGCGCTCGGCGAGGCGGCGTACGAGCGCCAGGCCGATGCCGCGCCGCCCATGGGCCGGAGGTTCCTTGGTCGTCCAGCCCTCGGTGAAGATCTCCGCGCGACGAGCCTCCGGCACCCCAGGTCCGTTGTCACAGACCTGGACGACGGCGGTCCGGCCGTCCGCGCGGACCTCCACTTCCACCCGGGCGTCCCGCTGGCCGCCCGTGGCGTCCAGGGCGTTGTCCACGAGGTTCCCCAGGACGGTGACCAGGCCGTGCGGGTCGACCAGGCGGTCGGGCAGAAACGCCTCGGGGGAGAGGCTCAGCGAGGCGCCGCGCTCGGTGGCAACGGTGGCCTTGCCGACCAGGAGGGCGGCCAGCAGCGGATCGCGAATGCGCTCGGTGACCTGCTCCGCAGTCGCCCGGTGCACGCCCACGGCCTCTGTCACGAACTCCACGGCCTCCTCGTACAGCCCGAGTTCGAGCAGCCCGAGGAGCGTGTGCAGTCGGTTGGCGTGTTCGTGGTCCTGGGCGCGCAGGGCATCGATCAGACCGCGGGTGCCGTCCAGTTCGCGTCCCAGCCGTTCCAGTTCGGTGCGGTCGCGCAAGGTGACCACGGCGCCCCCGTCATCGGTGGGCATGCGATTCGCCACCAGGACACGCTGCCCGCTGACGGCGAGCAGATCGGCACCCGACACCCGGCCGGCAAGGACGTCGGTCGTACGGCCTGGTGGCAGGGTCTCGTCCAAGGGGCGGCCGGTGTCCGCGGCATGCAGGTCGAGGAGACGCTGCGCCTCGTCGTTCATGAGGCGGATCCGGCCGTGCTTGTCCAGCGCGAGGAACCCTTCCCGGATGCCGTGCAGCATCGCCTCACGCTCCGCGAGCAGCGAGGAGATGTCCGAGAAGGCCAGGTCGTGGGTACGGCGCTGCAGGCGCCGGGCGACAAGATAGGCGGCGACTGCGCCCACGGCGAGGGCTCCGCCCGCGTAGGCCAACAGCTCGGGCACGGTGGAGAGCAGTCGTTCCTGAACGCTCTCGTAGGAGATACCGACCGATACGGCTCCGACGACCTTGCCGTTCTCGTCGCGCAGCGGGACCTTGCCGCGTGCGGATCGACCGAGCGTGCCCTCATCGATCTGCATGACCTCCTTGCCGGAGAGCACGGTGGACGGGTCGGTGGAGACGTGGTGGCCGATCTCGTTTGGGTCGGTGTGGGACCAGCGCACCCCTCGCTGATCCATGATCACGACGTACTCGGCGCCGGTGGCGGCGCGAATCCGCTCGGCCTCGTTCTGGACCGGTCCGTGCTGCGTCGGGCGGGAGGATTTCAGGGCGTCGTCGAGGCGCGGCTCGGCGGCGGTGGTCTGGGCGATGGCGAGCGCGCGGCGCATCGCCTGATCGTCGAGTTCGGCGCTGAGCGGGGCGAGGAACAGGCCGGTCGCGAGCGCGGTGACACCGGTGGCGATGGCCAGCTGCATCAGCAGCACCTGGGAGAAGACGCGGCGCGGCCAGCCCAGACGCAGCCTGGTGGAGCGCGGCGGGCCGGCTGGGGACTCGCCTCTCGTGGCCGCCGGCCTGCTGCGCCGAGCAGCGCTGCCCGGCACCTCTGTGGGGGCATCGTCGCGCAATGAGTGGCCCGAGGGCCGTGCGCCGCTCGGGCGCGAGGCCGGTTCGTCCTTCTCGCCCATACGAACGAACAGTAAGCGTGGAGGGGACCGGGCCGGTAATCCCTGTCGGCCCGGACGCGGAGGGTGGTCGGGGGACGACGCTCATGTGACCTCAGGGTGTCCCGGGGCGACCCTCCGCGGAGTTATCCACAGGCCTTTCGGTCGCGAATTGTGTGCGCATAACCTCGCAGGGTGCTCGTGCCGCCTGGCAATCGCAGCAGGCCTGAGGGGGTGCGAGGAGCAGGCGGGGCGTGCGAGCAGGCGGAGGGGGAGCAGACATGCGGGCGATGTGGGATCGGCACGACGGGGGACGTAGCACGGAATCACAGGGTGTACGGCACCCGATCACCGTGCTGGAGGCCGTGAGGCCCGTGCTGGGCAGCCTGGGTGTGGTGGTGACGCTCGGGGTGGCTTTGGGGCTCGCGCTGAGGCGCGGTAAGGCGCTGGGCGCCGCGGGTCCATCTGCCGAGGCATGCCGCTGCAGGTGCCACGCGGAAACCGGCAAGCGGAAACGGCCGACGGCGTCAGGAGACCGGAAGGGCGAGCGAGCCGTGTTGCGGTGTGGCGACCGTGTCCGGGACGGCGGTGATGGAGGTGACCGCCATACGCGCCGGTGGTCCGAGCGGCGCACCACAACTAGCGGGCGCCGGAGCACCGTCGGTCCGCTGCTCGACCGCGACGCGCCAGGCGCGGCCGTCGGTGTGCGCGACGGAAACGGACCAGGCGGCAGCGCTTCCCGTGATCGGTCCCCCCGCGGACGCCCGGTCGTCGCCCCGCCCCGTTTCGGGCCGCACCGTGTCGGTCCGTACGACGTCGAGTGCGTCCGCCCGCTCCTCCCGGATCAGCTCGCGGACCGCGAGGTCAGCGGCCTGCGCCGGCCGGTCCCACGCAGAACGGCCGCGGCAGTGCTCGAACGTGATCCGTCCATCGCGCGCCGCCTCCACGGTGTCCTTGACGAGATGAGCCGACGCCCGGCCGTAGGCGTAGCCGTACGGGAGAACGAAGAGCGTGGGGGAGAAACGGTGGCCTCCGATGTGGGTGACCTCCCAGGCCTCGGCTCCGCTGGCGGCGAGCTCGGCGGCCAGAGGCCGGCCGAGAAGCGCGCAGCAACGGTCCCGCTTGCCGTTGGTGCAGACGAGGACCAGCGGCTCACCGGTGTACGGCTCCCAGAGGCCTCGGTGGTCCCCGGCGCCCAACGCGGAAAAGTCCAGCCCGAGGGCGGCCCTGGGGTCGCTGACGGTGGTGGTGCGAACCCAGGAGCGGCCCGGCGCGGTGTGCGCAACGAACAGCCGACGCCGGGGGACGCTGTGGCAGTCGGCATGCCGCCCGGGTCGACGGATCAGGGCGATGCGTACGCCGGTGCCGTCTGCCGCGGCCTCCAAGGCCCTGCCGAGGTGCGGATCGAGGTGGCTGTCCGTCAGCGCATTGGCACCCCAAGGACCGGTCTGCTCGATGAGCAGCCAGGTGCGGGCGGTCGCCGCGGTCCCGGCGACAGGTTCGGCCGATTCGCGGGAAGCGGTAGCGCAGATGCTCACGAAGGTAAGCCTAACCTGATCAGCTGTGGTGGGTCTTCACGCGCCGGCGTCCCCCTCTGTCACGGCAGCGGCTGCGGCGGACGGGGGGTGTCGCTGTACTGCCCGCTGGGGCGCATGCGCAGTGGGCGTTCGTCGTACTCCTCCAGTGCGTGCGCGATCCAGTCGGCCGTACGGGCGATGGCGAAGACGGCTTCACCCGCTTCGGAGGGCATGGCTGCCGATACGGTCAGCACGGCCAGCGCAAGATCGACGTTGGCATGCGGCTCGGTGTGCCGGGCGGCGGTGGTGATGACGTCGCGGGCGGCCTGCAAAGCCGAGCGCGCCTGCGGTACGTCCTCCAGCAGTCCGGAGAGCGCACCGGCCCGTGGGTCCTCACCCGAGTAGAGACGATGGCCGAGGCCGGGCAAGCGGTGCCCCTCCCGCAGATGGTCGGCGACGACCGCGGCACCACTCCCTCGCTCCAGTGGCTTCAACGCGTCGAGCTTCACCGCCCGTGTCGTTGCTTCTACCGGTGCTGACCTCGCGGCTTGCCTCGTCGGCGCGGTCAGTGCGCTCAGCCGTTGCCCGCGGTTGTGTCCTGACGCCGGCGGTAGTCCGGGGCCAGGGGGCGGGAAGGGAACAGCAGACCGCCGGGTGGGCCGTTGGCGGCCGGACCTGACGGCGACCCGGCCGCTGTTGATGGTGAGGCGGTCGTGCGGGGGCGCATCGGCGGGGGTCCGTTACGATCGGCAGCCCGTCCGACGCCGTCCCGCACGTCTCGCCACCCGCAAATGGAGGCGCCCCACCTTGGCCATGCAACAGATCCCGGTCGTCGTGCTCGCGGGCTTCCTAGGGTCGGGCAAGACCACCCTCCTCAACCACCTGCTCAGCGCCGGCGCCGGAACTCGTATCGGTGCCATCGTCAATGACTTCGGCAGCATCGAGATCGACGCGATGACCGTCGCCGGGCAGGTGGACTCGATGGTCTCGTTCGGCAATGGCTGTCTGTGCTGCGCGGTCGACACCAGCGAACTCGACGACTATCTGGAGCGGCTGGCCCGCCCCGCCGCCCGTATCGACGTCATCGTCATTGAGGCCAGCGGGCTGGCTGAGCCCGAGGAACTCATCCGGATGATCCTCGCCAGCGAGACCGACCGGATCGTCTACGGCGGGCTGGTCGAGGTCGTCGACGCCGCAGAGTTCGCGGATACCCGCACCCGGCATCCCGAACTCGACCGGCATGTGCGCATCGCTGATCTTGTGGTGCTCAACAAGGCGGACCGCATCGAGGACGCGGCGCGTGAGGAGCTCATGGACACGCTGGGCGATCTCGCGCCGGGCAGGCCCGTGGTCTGTACGGCGTACGGGCGCATCGACCCGGATCTGTTCTTCGACCGCGGCGCGGGCGATGACCTCGATGCGGCGGTCCGGCAGTTGTCGTTCGAGGATCTGCTCCGGGAGAGAGGCGTGGACTCGGCCGACGGCCCCGGTCACCTGCGCGACGAGCACCAAGGCCATGACCATGGGCCCGGTGAGCCCTGTGCTCACCTCCACGTCGGCTACCAAAGCGTGGAGTTCACCTCATCGGAGCCGATGAACCCGCGTCGACTCATGGACTTTCTCGACAGTCGGCCCAGCGGCCTCTACCGCATCAAGGGCTTCGTCCACTTCGATGTCCCGGACAGTCGGCAGAAGTTCACCGTGCACGCGGTGGGTGACTTTCTGCGTTTCTACCCTTCACCCTGGGGGCGTGGCGAAGAGCGCAGCACGCAGCTCGTCCTGATCGGCAGCGGGATCGACGCGGCGGCTCTGAGGAAAGAGCTGACGGCGTGCCGCGACGACGCTCCGGAGGAGGCCTCCGAGCACAGCATGTGGGGCGTCCTGCGTTATGTGGCCTCGCACGAGGAGTAGCCACCGGACACCGGTAATCGGACACCGGCCCGAAGGCATGGCCCAGAGAACCATGACGGGCCGGAGACCTGCGGGCGAGGCGCCCCCGCGCCAGCAACCCACCAGGCACCCACAGGCCAAGAGTTCAGGGCCCAGCAGTCACTCCGACTGCCGGGCCGCGAGCCGGCCGGCCCCCAAGGACCGGCCGGCCGCTCGACGGCGACCCGCCTGCAACGACCCGCCTACACCGGCCCCGCCAGCGCCGCCACCGGCTTGATCAGCGGGACGCCGGAGCCGTCCCGGCGCGGATCCACCTCCGGCAGCTCCACCGGCGCGCCCTTGGTGTCCGCCGCCCGCACCGGCGCGGCGCCGGCCCACGCCATGGTCAGGCAGTCCTCGCCCTTGAGGAACCGCTGACAGCGCACGCCGCCGGTCGCCCGGCCCTTGCGCGGATACTGGTCGAACGGCGTGAGCTTGGCCGTGGCCACCGAGTCGTCCAGGGTGCCGTGCGAGCCGGCGACCGTGAACACCATGGCGTCGGCGGCCGGATCGACCGCGGCGAACGCGATGACCTTCGCGCCCTCTCCCAGCTTGATGCCCGCCATGCCGCCCGCGGGCCGGCCCTGCGGCCGTACCTGGGACGCGGGATAGCGCAGCAGCTGCGCCTCGCTGCTGATGAAGACCAGGTCCTCCTCACCGGTACGCAGCTCCGCCGCGCCCACGATGCGGTCGCTGTCCTTGAGGGTGATGACCTCCAACTCGTCCTTGTTGGACGGATAGTCGGGCACCACGCGCTTGACGACCCCCTGTTCCGTGCCGAGCGCCAGGCCGGGTGAGGACTCGTCCAGCGTGATGAGGCAGATCAGCTCCTCGCCCTCCTCGAGGGTCAGGAACTCCGAGATCTGCGCGCCACCGGAGAGGTTGGGCGCCGCGGCGGTGTCCGGGAGCTGCGGCAGGTCGATCACGGGGATGCGCAGCAGCCGCCCCGTGGACGTCACCGCGCCGACCTCGCCGCGGGTCGTGGCCGGCACCGCCGAGACGATCGCGTCGTGCTTGACCCTCTTGGCCTCCGCGTCGAACGGGATCTCCCCGGTGGCCGTACGCGCCAGCAGCCCCGTCGAGGACAGCAGCACCCGGCACGGGTCGTCGGACACCTCCAGCGGCACCGCGCCGATCGCGGGGCCCGCCGACTCCAGCAGGACCGTGCGCCGGTCCGTGCCGTACTTCTTGGCGACCGCGGCCAGCTCGCCGGAGACCAGCTTGCGCAGCTCGGCGTCCGACTCCAGGATCTGCGTCAGCTTCTCGATCTCGTCCTTGAGCCGGTCGCGCTCCGACTCCAGCTCGATGCGGTCGAACTTGGTCAGGCGGCGCAGCGGGGTGTCGAGGATGTACTGCGTCTGGATGTCGCTCAGCGAGAAGCGTTCGATCAGCCGCTCCTTGGCCTGGGCGCTGTTCTCGCTGGAGCGGATGAGGCGGATGACCTCGTCGATGTCCACCAGGGCGGTCAGCAGGCCCTCGACCAGGTGGAGCCGGTCGCGCCGCTTGCCGCGCCGGAACTCGCTGCGCCGGCGCACCACGTTGAAGCGGTGGTCGACGTAGACCTCCAGCAGCTCCTTGAGGCCCAGCGTCAGCGGCTGGCCGTCCACCAGCGCGACGTTGTTGATGCCGAAGGACTCCTCCATCGGCGTGAGCTTGTAGAGCTGCTCCAGGACGGCTTCGGGGTTGAAGCCGTTCTTGACCTCGATGACCAGCCGCAGGCCGTGCTCGCGGTCGGTGAGGTCCTTCACGTCCGCGATGCCCTGCAGCTTCTTCGAGCCGACCAGGTCCTTGATCTTGGAGATGACCTTCTCGGGGCCGACGGTGAAGGGGAGTTCGGTGACGACCAGGCCCTTGCGGCGCGCCGTGACGGTCTCCACCGTGACCGTGGCACGGATCTTGAAAGTGCCGCGGCCCTTCTCGTACGCGTCCCGTACGCCGCCCAGGCCCACGATGCGGCCACCGGTGGGCAGATCGGGGCCCGGCACGAAACGCATCAGGGTGTCGAGATCGGCGTTGGGGTGCTTGATCAGGTGGCGGGCCGCGGCGATCACCTCGCCGAGGTTGTGCGGCGGCATGTTCGTCGCCATCCCGACCGCGATGCCGGACGTGCCGTTGACCAGGAGGTTCGGGTATGCGGCGGGGAGGGCTACCGGCTCCCGTTCCTGGCCGTCGTAGTTCGGCGCGAAGTCGACGGTGTCCTCGTCGATGGACTCCGTCATCAGGGACGTCGCCGAGGCCATCCGGCACTCGGTGTATCGCATCGCGGCCGGCGGGTCGTCGTTGCCCAGCGAACCGAAGTTGCCGTGGCCGTCCACCAGCGGCAGCCGCATCGAGAACGGCTGCGCCATGCGTACCAGCGCGTCGTAGATGGACGCGTCGCCGTGCGGGTGGAGCTTACCCATCACCTCGCCGACGACCCGGGCGCACTTGACGTACGAGCGTTCGGGCCGCAGGCCCATCTCGTTCATCTGGTACAAGATGCGGCGGTGCACGGGCTTGAGGCCGTCGCGGGCGTCCGGCAGGGCGCGGGAGTAGATGACCGAATACGCGTACTCGAGGAAGGAACCCTGCATCTCGTCGACGACGTCGATGTCGAGGATCCTCTCCTCGAAGTCGTCCGGCGGCGGGGTCTTCGTGCTGCGGCGGGCCATCGCGGCTGCGGCTCCTTCTGCTGCGTCTACTGCCGATGTGGGATCAACATGCTCGGGTCGGTCAACACTGCCGGGCCGACCGGAATTGCCGGTCGCCCGGATGTCGGGCCGGTCGGCCGGCGGATCGATCAGTCGGCGGATCAACCCGTGAGTCTGCCTGAGTCTGACGCGGACCATTGTGGACCGCCCCACTGACAACGCCGACCGCGACTCCCCTTTCGGCGGCTCGGGGCCGCCTCACAGGCCCTCCGTACGGGTCCGCTCGTCCGGGAACTTCGCCAGATGTCGGCGCGGTTGCATACAGTGACAGGACTTCCTCGCAAGCGGATCGAAGGGACGTACATGCCCATGGGTCACACGGCCACAGAACAAGCCGGCTCCGGCGGCCTGACAGCGACCGAGCACCGGCTGGCCAACGGCCTGCGCGTGGTGCTCTCCGAAGACCACCTGACCCCGGTTGCAGCGGTGTGCCTGTGGTACGACGTCGGCTCCCGCCACGAGGTCAAGGGCCGTACGGGCCTGGCTCACCTCTTCGAGCACCTCATGTTCCAGGGTTCCGCGCAGGTGCAGGGCAATGGCCACTTCGAGCTCGTCCAGGGCGCCGGCGGATCGCTGAACGGCACCACGAGCTTCGAGCGCACCAACTACTTCGAGACCATGCCCGCCCATGAGCTGGAGCTCGCGCTCTGGCTGGAGGCGGACCGGATGGGCTCGCTGCTGACCGCGCTCGACGACGAGTCCCTGGAGAACCAGCGCGACGTCGTCAAGAACGAGCGCCGCCAGCGTTACGACAACGTCCCCTACGGCACGGCCTTCGAGAAGCTGACGGCCATGGCGTACCCGGAGGGCCACCCGTACCACCACACCCCCATCGGGTCGATGGCCGATCTGGACGCGGCCTCTCTGGAGGACGCGCGGGCGTTCTTCCGCACGTACTACGCGCCCAACAACGCCGTCCTGTCGATCGTCGGGGACATCGACCCCGAGCAGACGCTGGCCTGGGTGGAGAAGTACTTCGGTTCCATCCCCGCGCACAACGGCAAGCAGCCGCCGCGCGACGGTTCGCTGCCCGAGGTCATCGGCGGCGAGCTGCGCGAGGTCGTCGAGGAGGAAGTGCCTTCCCGTGCCCTCATGGCGGCCTACCGGCTGCCGCACGACGGCACCCGTGAGGCGGACGCCGCGGACCTCGCGCTGACCGTCCTGGGCGGCGGCGAGTCCTCCCGGCTCTACAACCGCCTGGTGCGCCGCGACCGCACCGCCGTGGCCGCCGGTTTCGGCCTGCTGCGGCTGGCCGGGGCGCCCTCGCTGGGCTGGCTGGACGTGAAGACGTCCGCCGGCGTGGAGGTACCCGCCATCGAGAGCGCCGTCGACGAGGAGCTGGCCCGCTTCGCCGCCGAGGGGCCGACCCCGGAGGAGATGGAGCGCGCGCAGGCCCAGTTGGAGCGCGAATGGCTGGACCGCCTGGCCACGGTCAGCGGCCGCGCCGACGAACTGTGCCGCTTCGCCGTGCTGTTCGGTGACCCGCAGCTTGCGCTGAGTGCCGTCCAGCGCGTCCTGGACATCACTCCCGAGGAGGTGCAGGCGGTCGCCGAGGCCCGGCTGCGCCCCGACAACCGCGCGGTGCTCGTGTACGAGCCCACCGAGCCGACCGCCCCGGCCGACCCGGCCGCCGACACCGAGAAGGAGGAGGAGGACCGGTGAGCGACTCCACCACCCGCGCAGATTCCGCCGCGACCGCCATGGACTTCCACCCCCAGCCCAAGGGCGGCGCGCCCAAGCCCTGGGCCTTCCCGGCCCCCGAGCGCTCCCAACTCGCCAACGGGCTCACCCTCCTGACCAGCCACCGTCCCGGCCAGCAGGTCGTCGCCGTCGAGATCAACCTCGTCGCCCCTCTGGAGGCCGAGCCGGAGGGCCTGGACGGCGTCGCCACGATCATGGCGCGCGCCCTGTCCGAGGGCACCGACAAGCACGACGCCGAGGAGTTCGCCGCCGAGCTGGAGCGCTGCGGCGCCACCCTGGATGCGCACGCCGACCACCCCGGCCTGCGGGTCTCCCTCGAGGTGCCGGTGTCGCGGCTGCCCCGCGCGCTCGGTCTGCTCGCCGACGCGCTGCGCGCCCCCGCCTTCCCTGACAGCGAGATCGAGCGGCTGGTACGCAACCGCCTCGACGAGATCCCGCACGAGCTCGCCAACCCGGCGCGACGGGCCGCGATGGCGCTGTCCAAGGAGCTGTTCCCGGCCACTTCCCGGATGTCGCGGCCCCGCCAGGGCACCGAGGAGACCGTCGAGCGCATCGATGCCGCGGCGGTCCGCGCCTTCTACGACGCCCACGTACGGCCCGCCACGGGCACCGCCGTCATCGTCGGCGACCTCACCGGCGTCGACCTCCAGGCGGCGCTCGCCGACACCCTGAGCGCTTGGAGCGGCTCCACCGCCGAGCCGCTGAAGCCCTCGGCGATCACCGCCGACGACACCGGCCGCGTGGTCATCGTCGACCGCCCCGGAGCCGTCCAGACGCAGCTGCTGATCGGCCGCATCGGCGCCGACCGGCACGATCGGGTCTGGCCCGCGCAGGTGCTCGGCACGTACTGCCTGGGCGGCACGCTCACCTCCCGGCTGGACCGGGTGCTGCGCGAGGAGAAGGGCTACACCTACGGGGTGCGCGCCTTCGGCCAGGTACTGCGCTCGTCGGCGGACGGCAGCGGCGCCGCCATGCTCGCCATCAGCGGGTCGGTGGACACCGCCTCCACGGGGCCGGCCCTCGAGGACCTCTGGCAGGTGCTGCGCACCCTTGCGGCAGAGGGGCTGACGGACGCCGAGCGGGATGTTGCCGTGCAGAACCTCGTCGGCGTCGCGCCGCTGAAGTACGAGACCGCAGCGGCCGTCGCCGGCACGCTCGCCGACCAGGTGGAGCAGCACCTCCCGGACGACTTCCAGGCGCAGCTGTACGCCCGGCTCGCCGAGACCGGGACGGTCGAGGCGACCGCGGCCGCCGTCAGCGCCTTCCCCGTGGACCGCCTGGTGACGGTCCTGGTGGGTGACGCCGCGCAGATCACGGAGCCCGTCAGGGAACTGGGCATCGGCACGGTGACGGTCGTCGGCGGCTGACCCCCGCCGGCTGACTGCCGGTCAGGTACCGGCTGGGGAATCCGGCCGGCCGTGAAGCGACAGAGCGGCTCCCGTGGTGCACGTCCACCACGGGAGCCGCCGTATGTCCGGATTGTTGCGGCTGGTTGCCCGGTGTCCTTGTGGCGTACGGCACAAAGCGCCGGTTCTGTTTGCCGATTGAAAGATGTCCCGATTAGCGTCGGTCCGACTGTTCGTCACAGGTCCGCCACAACAGTGGCACCGGACAGTCATCGCCGAGTCCCCGTACGGCGCGAGCCAGGGGAGCCGGGGACCCACACGTCCCCTGGGGTGAATCGGGTCCCTCTCCGGAGGAGCCCGTAGGAGACCTTCCTGCTCCGAACCCGTCAGCTAACCCGGTAGGCGAGAAGGAAGGAAAGGACAAGCCACCAGATGGCGTTCACCCGTGCCACCGGGAAGCATCGTCGTGCCAGCCGCACGGCTCGTACGACCCGCAAGTTCGCCGGCATCGCCACCCTCGCGGCCTCCGGCGTCGTCGCCTCCGTCGCCTCGCCGGCGCTGGCCGCCACCGGCGAGACGCACGCCGAGGACACCGGCCTGCGGCAGGCCGTCGTGATGGGCGACGAGCTCGCCAGCCGCGTCGAGGCCCAGGCCGACGCGCAGCAGACGGCCGCCGAGGCCGCCGCGGTGCAGGCGAGGGCCGCGGCCGTGGCGAAGAAGGCGGCCGACGAGGCCCAGCGGCTCGCCGAGGCCGCCAAGAAGAAGGCAGAGGCGAAGGCCAAGGAGGAGCGGGAGGCCAAGGAGCGCGCGGCCCGCGACGCGGAGCGCAAGCGGCTCAACGCCTTCGTCGCCCCGATAGCCGGCTCCTACGTCTCCACCGGCTACAAGGCCTCCAGCGGCCTGTGGTCCTCCGGCAGCCACACCGGCATCGACTTCCACGCCGCCACCGGCACCTCCGTCCACACCGTCGGCTCGGGCACCGTCGTCGAGGCCGGCTGGGGCGGCTCGTACGGCAACAACATCGTGATCAAGATGCACGACGGCACGTACACCCAGTACGGCCACCTGTCGTCCATCGGGGTGTCGGTCGGTCAGACCGTCACTCCCGGCCAGCAGATAGGCCTCTCGGGTGCCACCGGCAACGTCACCGGTCCGCACCTCCACTTCGAGGCCCGCACCGGCCCCGACTACGGTTCGGACATCGACCCGATCGCGTACCTGCGCGCGCACGGCGTCGGCGTCTGACGCCCCACGCGTCCTGGTGGAGCCCCGGCCGACGGCCGGGGCTTCCGCGTATCCGGTGCGCGGCAGGCGCCGGCCGTCCCGCCCCGTGGCCAAAAAATATCCCTGAATTCCCGGAGCCCGTCGGAAATCTCGTCCCGGTCGAATAGAGTCACGGAAAACCCGCCGATCGGCGGAGTTTCCCGGGGATTACGGCGGAGGCACGGACGATGCGAGGCCATCTTTCCGCGCATGCGGTGTGCACGGCGATTCGCGACGACATTGTCTCCGGTGCGCTTGCGCCGGGGAGCCGGCTGATCGAGGAAATTCTCGCGGCCCGCTACGGCGTCTCCAGAGTCCCGGTCCGCGAGGCGCTGCGTACCCTGCAGTCCGAGGGCTTCGTCACCACCCGCCACCATGCGGGCGCCTGCGTCGCCGAGCCCACCGAGCAGGAAGCGGCCGATCTCCTGGACATCCGCGCCCTGTTGGAGCCGCTGGGCGCCGCCCGTGCCGCCGTCCGCCGCAGCCCCGCCCACCTGAAGGTGCTACGCGGTCTCGTACGGCTCGGCCGCGAGCGGGCCCGGCACGGTCACCCCGCGGACGTGCGCCAACTGGACGGCTGGTTCCACGAGACGCTCGCCCAGGCGGCCGGCAGCGCCAGCCTGACGGCGCTGCTCACCCAGCTGCGGCGCAAGATCGAGTGGATGTACACGGTGGAACTTCCCGCGCGGGCCGTCGACTCGTGGGACGAGCACGGTGCGGTGCTGGACGCGGTGGCCAAAGGGGATGCGGAGCGGGCCCGCGCCCTGATGGCGGCTCATGTCGAACGCTCCCTCCCGGTGTACCGGTTGCGCCGCCCCGCCGCACCCGCGGTGAGGGACGCGAAACGACCCGTCAACACGGCGCGTGCCCGCAATTAACATCCGGGCCGTATACAAAGGGGTAGGGAATTCCCGCCGGGGCGGGTGAGGGTGCCTGCCGTTCGCGATGCCGGTATTTCCGCCGTGCATTCCTGCCCCGATGTGCATTCCTGTCCGACGTACATTCTTGCCTGTCGTGTATTCCTGCCGCGAATAATCGGCGATCCATTATTTCGGCATGCCCGTACGGTGAATGCGGTTCAGTAAACCCGTGCAGCGAAAGTCCCGCAGCGAAACCGGCCCGCTGATGCCGCCCCCGGCAAAACGGCCCCGCGGCGGCAACCGTTTCCGGTCGCCGCCGCGGGGCCGCAGGCGGAGAAAACAGGGAATCCCGAGGGACCCGGACCGTCAGACCGTCTCGGGGAGCTCTTCCAGGCCCTCGGAGACGAGCTTCGCCAGGCGGTCGAGCGCGGCCTCGGCCCCTTCGGCGTCGGAGGCCAGCACGATCTCCTCGCCGCCCTGGGCGCCCAGACCCAGAACCGCGAGCATGGAGGCCGCGTTGACGGGGTTGCCATCGGCCTTGGCGATCGTCATCGGAATGCCGGCCGCGGTGGCCGCACGGACGAAGATCGAGGCGGGGCGGGCGTGCAGGCCCTCTGCCCAGCCGACATTGACGCGGCGCTCAGCCATTGGGGATGCCCTTCAAGTCGCGTGACAGTTGTCTAGACCATTCTCTCACGCTGCCGGGAGTGCTCCGGCGACGCTCCGGCAGCGCTCCGTTGGCATCGAGCGTACGCATGCCGAGCCGGTTGTCGGTGCCCCGCCGTACGCTTGTCCGCATGCAGACGCAGCCGCACCACGCGTACCCGACCCACTGGGAAGCCGACGTGGTGCTGCGCGACGGCGGCACGGCGCAGATCCGACCCATCACGCCCGATGACGCCGCACGGCTGGTCTCGTTCTACGAGCAGGTCTCGGACGAGTCGAAGTACTACCGCTTCTTCGCGCCCTACCCGCGCCTGTCCGACCGTGACGTCCACCGTTTCACCCACCATGACTACGTCGACCGGGTCGGCCTCGCCGCCACCGTCGGCGGCGAGTTCATCGCCACCGTCCGCTACGACCGGATCAACGACCAGGGGCTGCCCGCCAAGGACCCCGAGGACGACCAGGCCGAGGTCGCCTTCCTGGTCCAGGACGCCCACCAGGGCCGCGGCGTCGCCTCCGCCCTCCTGGAGCACATCGCCGCGGTGGCCCGTGAGCGCGGCATTCGCCGGTTCGCCGCCGAGGTGCTGCCCGCGAACTCCAAGATGATCAAGGTGTTCACGGACGCCGGCTACACCCAGAAGCGCACGTTCGAGGACGGCGTGGTCCGGCTGGAATTCGACCTGGAGCCGACCGAGCAGTCCATGGCCGTGATGCGCGGCCGGGAGCAGCGCGCCGAGGCCCGCTCCGTCCAGCGGCTGCTCGCCCCGGGCTCGGTCGCCGTCATCGGGACGGGCCGCGCCCCCGGGGGCGTCGGCCGCTCCGCCCTTCGCAACCTCCTCGACTCCGGCTTCACCGGCCGCGCCCATGCCGTCAACCACGCCTTCCCCGAGGGCATGGACCGCCTCGAGCCCGAAGGCGTACCCGCCGCCCGCTCGCTGCGGGAGATCCCCGACCCGGTCGATCTGGCGGTCATCGCCGTGCCCGCGGCCCACGTTCCCGATGTGGTCCGCGACTGCGGCGAACACGGCGTCCAGGGCGTGCTGATCCTGTCCTCCGGATACGCCGAGGCGGGTCCCGAAGGCCGCGAGCGGCAGCGCGCCCTGCTCCGCCAGGCCCGCTCGTACGGCATGCGGCTCATCGGGCCCAACGCCTTCGGCATGATCAACACGGCCGCGCCCGTCCGGCTGAACGCCTCCCTGGCCCCCCAGATGCCCGGCGCGGGCCACATCGGTCTGTTCACCCAGTCCGGGGCGATCGGCATCGCCCTGCTCAGCGGGCTGCACTCCCGCGGCCCCGGTGACGGCGGCATCGCGGGCATCTCCGCCTTCGTCTCGGCGGGCAACCGCGCCGACCTCTCCGGCAACGACCTGCTCCAGTACTGGTACGACGACCCGGACACCGATGTGGTGATCCTCTATCTGGAGTCCATCGGCAATCCCCGCAAGTTCGCCCGGCTCGCCCGCCGTACGGCCGCCCGCAAGCCGGTCGTGGTCGCCAAGGGCGCCCGGCACAACGGCACCTCGCCGCTGGGCCACGCCGTCCCCACGGTCCGTATCCCCGACAGCACCGTCGCCGCCCTGATGCGGCAGGCCGGTGTGATCCGCGTCGACACGGTCACCGAGCTGATCGACGCCGGGCTGCTGCTGGCCTCCCAGCCGCTGCCGGCCGGGCCCCGCATCGCGATCCTGGGCAATTCCGAATCGCTCGCACTCCTGGCGTACGACTCCTGCCTGACCGAGGGCCTCCGTCCGCTGCGCCCGCATGTGCTGGCACCGACGGCGACACCGGAGGACTTCCGCGCCGCGCTCGCCCAGTCGCTCGCGGGCGAGGGCTGCGACGCCGTTGTCGTGACGGCCATCCCCTGGGTGGGCGAAGGGGAAGGTGCCGTTCCGGGCGCACGCGAGGGCACCGCGCTCGCCGCCGCCCTGCGCACCGCCGCCGCGGCCGACCCGGCCAAGCCCGTGACGGTCGTCCACCTGGCGATGGACGACCTGGCCGAGACGCTGGCCGCCCAGGGGGAGTCACCCGAGCCGCCCCCTTCGCCCCGGGACGAGCCACCGGCCGACTCCAGCGCCCCGGTACCGCCCCACCCGGGCGCCCCCGCCTCGCCCCGGCCCTCGTACCCCCCACGTCCCCCGTACCCGCCACGCCCTCCGCGCCCACCGTCCTCCGGCCCGCAGGCGCCCCAGGATGCGGCGCCCCCCGCCCCGCCCCGCCGCCCCGACCCCGTCCGGATCCCCGCCTACCCCGCCGCGGAGCGGGCCGTCCGCGCGCTCGGCGAGGCCGTCCGCTACGCCGCCTGGCGCCGCGACGCCGCCGAGCCCGGCCGGGTCCCCGAGTACGACGACATCCAGGAGACGGCCGCCGGAGCCGACATCGACCGGCTCCTCGACCGCCTCGCCCCCGGCCCCGGCCGCTCCGCCCCGCTGTCGGCCGCCGACGCCGAGGCCCTGCTCGCCCGCTACGGCATCCACACCCGCCCCTCCCTGCCCGCCCCCGACCCCGACACCGCCGTCCGTGCCGCCGCCCGGCTCGGCTTCCCCGTCGCCCTCAAGACCACCGCGCCCCACCTACGGCACCGCGCCGACCTCGGCGGAGTCCGCCTGGACATCGCCGGCGAGCGCGAACTGCGCCGCATCTACGCCGAATTGACCGACTTCCTCGGCTCGCCCGAAGAGCTGCGCCCGGTCGTCCAGGCGATGGTGCCGCGCGGCGTCGACACGATCGTCCGCGCCGCCATCGACCCGGCCGCCGGAGCGGTGCTCTCCTTCGGCCTGGCGGGCGCCCCCTCCCAGCTGCTCGGCGACATCGCCCACCGGCTGATTCCGGCCACCGACCGCGATGTCGCCGACCAGATCCGGTCGATCCGCGCCGCCCCGCTGCTGTTCGGCTGGCGCGGCTCGCAGCCGGTGGACACCACCGCGCTCGCCGAGCTCCTGCTGCGCGTCTCCCGGCTGGTCGACGACCACTCGGAGGTCGTCGGCGTCGACCTCGAGCCGGTCGTCGTCGCACCGCACGGCCTGTCCGTCCTGGGAGCCGCCGTCCGCCTGGCCAGGCCCCCCGCCACGACCGACCTCGGCCCCCGCCGCCTGCCCGTCTACTGAGGCTCTCGCGCCCCGGTACGCCCCGTAAGATGGACCCCATGGCTAAGACCGGTACGACGACCCAGGGGCTGCGCGCGGCGATCGAGCGCAGTGGCTATTACCCGACCCTCGTGGCCGAGGCGGTGCAGGCCGCGGTGGGCGGCGAACCGGTCGTGTCGTACCTCGTCCACCAGGAGACGACCTTCGACGCGAACGAGGTCCGCCGCCATGTCACGGTCCTGGTCCTGACCGGCACCCGCTTCATCGTCAGCCACACCGACGAGCAGGCCGCCGACGCCACCAGCCCCTCGCCGTACGCCACGACCTCCACCGAGTCCGTCAAGCTCGGCCGGATCTCTTCGGTCGTGCTCAGCCGCGTGGTCGCCAACCCCGAGTCGTACACCCCCGGCCAGCTGCCCCGCGAGGTCGTCCTCACCATCGGCTGGGGTGCCGTCGCCCGCCTCGACCTGGAGCCCGCCAGCTGCGGCGACCCCAACTGCGAGGCGGACCACGGCTATACGGGCTCCTCCACCGCCGACGACCTGTCGCTGCGGGTCAGCGAGGCCGGCGACGGACCGGACTCGGTACGCGAGACGCTCGCCTTCGCTCAGGCGCTCTCCGAGGCCACTGCGGCCACCGTCAGCTCCCGCTGATGGTGCACACCGCCCCCGCCTGGCCCGAACCGGCGCCCCTCGACCCGCTCACCGCCCCGGTGCCGCAGTACGGAACCGGCTCGCTCGCCGACCTGCTGCCCGCGATCACCGCGGGCCAGGGGCTGCGTGAACTCGCCACCGGGATGGAACTGGCCCCCGCCGACCGTGCCTGCGTCTTCCTCGTCGACGGCCTCGGCTGGGAACTGCTGCGCGCCCACCCCGAGGAGGCGCCGTTCCTCACCTCCCTCCTGGACACCTCGTTCAACGGCACCGGCCGCCCGCTCACCGCCGGCTTCCCGGCCACCACCGCCACCTCCCTCGCCTCGGTCGGCACGGGCCTGCCACCGGGCGCGCACGGCCTGGCGGGCTACACCTGCGAGGACCCGGCCACCGGTGCGCTGATGAACCAGCTGCGCTGGCGCCCGTGGACCGACCCGCACGTCTGGCAGCCCCACCCGACGGTCTTCCAGCTGGCCGACGCCGCGGGCATCCACACCTGCCAGGTCTCCGCGCCGGACTTCGAGCACACCCCGCTCACGAAGGTGGCGCTCAGCGGCGGCACGTTCCACGGCCGGCTCTCCGGCGAGGAGCGGATGGACCTCGCCGCCGAACAGCTCGCGGCCGGCGACCGCTCGCTGGTCTACACGTACTACTCCGAGGTCGACGGCAAGGGGCACCGCTACGGCGTCGACTCCGATGCCTGGCGCGGCCAGTTGATGTACGTCGACCGGCTCGCGCAGCGGCTGGCCGAGCAGCTCCCGCCGCGCTCCGCCCTCTACATCACCGCCGACCACGGCATGATCGACATTCCGTTCGGCCCCGAGTACCGGATCGACTTCGACGAGGACTGGGAACTGCGCGCCGGCGTACGCCTGTTGGGCGGCGAGGGGCGGGCCCGGCATGTGTATGCGCATCCTGGCGCGGCCGGCGATGTGCTCGCCATCTGGCGCGAAGTGGTCGGCGAGCAGATGTGGGTCGCCGGCCGCGAAGAGGCCATCACCGCGGGGTGGTTCGGCCCGCACGTCGACGACCGGGTGCGCGGCCGGATCGGCGATGTGGTGGCGGTCGCGCACGCCGACATGGCGATCATCGCCTCCGAACGCGAGCGGGGTGAGTCGGCGATGGTCGGGCTGCACGGCTCGATGACCCCGGCGGAGCAGCTGGTGCCGCTCCTGGAAGTCCGCACCTGACCCGTCCGGCCCCACCCCGTCCGGTCCCCGACCGTCCCTTCCCCACGAGCCCGAAAGGCCCGCTGCTTCCCATGCCCGAGCTGGTGTTCTTCTCCGGAACGATGGACTGCGGAAAGAGCACCCTCGCTCTGCAGATCGAGCACAACCGCTCGGCCCGCGGGCTGCAGGGGCTGATATTCAGCCGCAACGACCGGGCCGGGCGGGGCAAGCTCTCCTCCCGCCTGGGCCTGGTCACCGAGGCCGTCGAGGCCGCGGACGACATGGACTTCTACGCCCACATCGTCGGCCGGCTCTCCTCCGGCGGCCGGGTCGACTACGTCATCGCCGACGAGGCGCAGTTCCTTGCGCCCGAACAGGTCGACCAGCTCGCCCGCGTCGTGGACGACCTCGATCTGGACGTCTTCGCGTTCGGCATCACCACCGACTTCCGCAGCAAGCTCTTCCCCGGCTCCCAGCGGCTGGTCGAACTCGCCGACCGGATAGAGGTGTTGCAGGTCGAGGCGCTGTGCTGGTGCGGAGCCCGCGCCACGCACAATGCCCGTACCGTCGATGGCCGGATGGTGGTGGAGGGCGCGCAGGTCGTCGTCGGCGATGTCGCCGGCCGCGATGCGGCGGGTGCACAGGCCGAGGTCGGCTACGAGGTGTTGTGCCGGCGTCATCACCGCCGTCGGCAGACCTCCGCCACCGCCCGCGCCGGCGCGCTCTCCCCGGACGTCCTGCCGGTCGACGCGCCCCGCTGAACCGCCCCCGTGCGAAGCGTCAGCGCGTCTGGATGATCCTGAACGAGGCGCCTTCGCCGTCGGCGACCGTCGCCAGCCTGCCGTGTGCGGAGTCCTGCGGCGGCCCCAGGACTCGCCCGCCCAGTTCGGTGACCCGGCGCACCGCGGCGTCGGTGTCCGGGACGGCGAAGTACGTCATCCAGTACGGTCCCCGGTCCCGCGGCAGCGCGTCGCCCACGCCATGGATCCCGGCCACCGGATGCCCCTTGAGGTGCAGCGTCACATAGTCGAAGTCGGTCGCGTCCACGGCCTCCGGCTCGAAGCCGAAGACCCGTTCGTAGAACGGCTCGACGATGCGGGTCTCGCGGGTGACCAGTTCGTTCCACACCGGGGTGCCCGGCTCGCCGCTGACCGCGGTGCCCATCATCGACCTGCCCTGCCAGATGCCGAAGATCGCCCCCTCGGGATCGGAGCCGAGCGCCATCCGCCCCGCGTCGTCCGCGTCCAGCGGTCCGACGCCCACCGTGCCGCCGCAGCAACGGATCTGCTCGGCGGTGGCGTCCGCGTCATCGCTCGCCAGATAGGTGGTCCAGGCGACGGGCAGATGGCGATCGCCCGGCAGCTCGCCGACCCCGGCCACCTCCCGGCCGTCGAGGTAGGCGCGGGCGTACGGACCGAAATGCTGCGGCCCCGGACGGAACTCCCAGCCGAAGAGCGCGCCGTAGAACTCCTGCGTGGCGGACAGGCTGTGTGCCAGGAGGCTCACCCAGCAGGGCGCGCCGGGCATCCGCCGAGTCGCTGCCTCGGTCGTCATCGTCACTTACTCCTCGGGGCATCGGGGTGCTGGCCATGGGGGTACGGGCGCGGGTCCCGAGCAGATGCTCGCACCCTGTGACCTGCTGTGTGCCCCGGCCGCGCCGTCCTTGGCGCGTTCGCGAGGGAGAATGCCCGTTTTGCTGTCTTGCGTCCGTTTTGATGGTGGCGTCAACTCGCGCAACTCCGCCATACGGAGGGTGGGATCCCGCCTTCTCTACGTAGTCGTCGCTACGCAAGGATGAGTCCCATGAATGCCATCATCACCGCTACCGAACTCGCGAGCGAGTTGGCGGGGGCCGCCGCCCCGGTGCTCCTCGACGTCCGCTACCAGCTCGGCGGTCCGCCCGGCCGTCCCCAGTACGAGGCCGGACACGTGCCCGGCGCGGTCTACGTCGACCTCGACGCCGAGCTGGCCTCGCCCCCCGGTCCGGCGGGCCGCCACCCGCTTCCCGATCTCACCGTCTTCGGCGACGCCATGCGTGCGGCCGGGGTGGCCGGGGACCGTGCCGTGGTCGTCTACGACGGCGGTCAGGGCTGGGCCGCGGCGCGCGCCTGGTGGCTGCTGCGCTGGTCGGGTCACCCCGACGTCCGCGTACTCGACGGCGGCCTCGCGGCCTGGCAGGAGTCCGGCGGAGCCATGAGTGTCGACATGGTGACTCCGCAGGTTGGCGACTTCACCCCCGTCCCCGGGGCGCTGCCGCTGCTGACGGCGGACGACGCGGCCTCTCTGGCGCGCCGGGGCGTCCTCCTGGACGCGCGGGCCGCCGAGCGCTATCGCGGCGAGGTGGAGCCCATCGACAAGGTGGCCGGCCACATCCCCGGCGCCGTGTCCGCCCCCACCACCGAGAACGTCGTCGAGGGTGGCACCACCTTCCGCGACGCGGCGGAGCTGGCCAAGCGCTTCGCGTCGCTGGGCGCCACCGAGGGCGCGGAGGTCGGTGTCTACTGCGGTTCCGGTGTCTCCGCCGCGCACGAGGTCCTCGCCCTGGCGGCGGCCGGCATCCCTGCCGCGCTGTACGTCGGCTCCTGGAGCGAGTGGTCCAGCGACCCGTCCCGACCCGTGGCCACCGGACCCCAGCCCGGCTGACCCCTGCCCGGGGCCCGTACGGGCCCCGACAGCGCGCCGCCCGCCCCCCTGGCTCCAGAGGGGCGGGCGATGCGTTCGTCGCCGAAAACTATTCCGGCTTCTTGCGCCGGGTGCCGAAGACGATCTCGTCCCAGCTGGGCACCGCGGCCCGGCGGCCCGGCCGTACGCCGTCCGCCTCGGCCTGCCGGTCCGTCGTCCCGGTCAGCCGGTCGCGATGTCCGGCCACCGCCCGCGGCATCAGCACATCGGCGTACGCGGAACCCGCGCCCGCACTCGCCGCCGGCGCGGCCGGCTCCTCCAGCTCTTCCTCCGCCGCTTCCTCTTCCTGAGGCGCCTTGGCGGTCTCCGGGACGACCATGTCGCCGCGGAAGCTCGGCACCGCCTCCAGCAGGCTGGTCAGCGAATCCCGCTCGCGTTCGGCGACGGCTTCCTCCGCGACTCTGGGGCCGCTCTCCTCACCGCCCGGTTGCGCCGCACGTTCGGCCCGCTCGCCGCGGTCGGGGATCTGGCGGTCCAGGGCGCGGTCCAGCGGCCGGTCGCGCGGCAGCCGTGCGATCCGCGGCACGAACGGGAAGCTCGGCTCGGGCGTGTCGTCGCTCTCGCCGATCAGCGCCCGCGCCTCGTCGTCCACGGCCTGTACGAGCCGCCGCGGCGGGTCGTACGTCCAGCTCGCGGAGTGCGGCTCGGCCGCGACGCGGTAGACCAGCAGCACCTCCCAGGTGCCGTCGTCCCGGCGCCAGGAGTCCCACTGGATGCTGTCCTTGTCGGCGCCGCGCAGCAGCAGCCGCTCCGCGACCGCCTCGCCGAGCTGTGGGCCGGTGTTCTCGCCGGGACGCCGTACCGGAGTCTTGCGGGCCCGCTCGGCCATGAATGCGCGCTCGGCCAGGACCGGCCCTTCGAAGCGGCGCACCCGGTCGACGGGGATGCCGGCGAGCTGAGCGACCTCCTCAGCGGAGGACCCGGCACGTATCCGCGCCTGGATGTCCCGCGGACGCAGGTGGCTTTCGACCTCGATCTCGATCTGGCCCAGCCGTGCGCGGTCGTTGCGGACCGCGGCCCGCAGCCGCTCGTCGATCGGAAGCGTGTACTCGGTGCTGTCCGCAGCTTTGAGCACCAGCCGTGTGCCGTCGTTGGAGACGGCCACGACACGCAGTTCGGGCATGGGGACCTCCCGGGTGGTGCCTGCCGACGTCACGTGCGTCGCTGCTTCCGCTAGTCGAGTGTGGCCTGCCCGGGTGCAGCCTGCCACAACATTGCCGAGTTGCCCGGCGAGTCGGGGCTTGGCCCAGAAACGCCGTTATGACACGGTTACCAGTTTGCAACGCTCGGTGACCATGTCGCTTGCCTGGTGATCGATCACCCGTGCCGAGCGACGGCGCCCCGGGTCGAGTGCCGCCTTGAGGGCCCCTCCCGCGGATCCGGGCAGCCGGACGGGATCCCGGGCCAGGGCTCGCCACAGTACTCCATTTGGGCCACTGAAGTGGACCGCCGCGCCGCTGAACTTCTGTTGCGGAAACGGAGTTGGGTCGTCTTGTCGATCTCTCTACCGTCGCCGCGGGTGGCGAGATTCACAAAATCTCCGCAACTGGAACTATCCGCTTCGCCAAAAGGTCCCTTCTCCATGCAAGCTGGATCGAAGGGGCTATCAAAGGTAGGAGATGGACGAAGAAACCGAATCCGACAGGAAGAAGAAGGGGAAGCGGATCGACCTGAGCATCGCCCAGGTCGCGGGCAGTGCTCTCGCGGCGGCCATCGGCGCGTATCTCGCGGGGCGGCTCGGCGTCTACGGAACCATCATCGGCGCGGGTGTGGTCAGTGTCGTGGCCACGACCGGCGGCTCGATATTCCAGCATCTGTTCCGGCGCACCGGCGAACAGCTCAAGGAAGCGTCGGTCAGCACCAGGCCGAAGCCGCGCCGTTCCTCTTCCTCCCACCCTCGATCCACAACCGGAGCGGCAGCCCGTGCCGAGCGCACGATGGTGCTGCCCACCTTCGACAAGCAGGGCGCGCCGGACGACGTCACCTCCGTCGCCGCCAAGACCCCCGGTCCCGGCACGGACCGCACCCGGCTGCTCCCGCAGGCCGCCCAGGCATACCGCCGTGACCCCGCCGGCGCGCACCCCACGCCGCGGTCCGACGAGGCGACGCGGATGCTGCGCCCGTTTGAGGCCGCAGGCGGTGGCCGGCCCACCGACAGGACGCAGCTGGTGCCGCGTCTGGACAACCGGACTCCGGCACCGGGCCGTGCGGCTCCCCGCGCCGGTGACGCCACCGCCGTACCGCCCGCGTCCGGCAAGGCCGGGCACGCCGGGCGGCCCGAGGAGATCAGCACCGCGACATACGGCACCCGGCTGCGCGGCTGGAAGCGGCCCGCGCTCGGTGCGCTCGCCGTCTTCGTCGTCGCCATGGGCGCCGTCACGGCTACGGAGCTGATGACCGGAGTGACGCCGAGCGGCCAGGACGGCACCACGGTCGGCCGCCTCACCGGCGTCGGGGGTGTCGCCCACCAGCGGCCCAGCGGCCCCAGGACGCCGGACCCGGACCACTCCACCGGGCACGGCACGGACGGCGGCAGCACCGGCGAGCCGACCCCGGAGCCCAGCGGCTCCGGCGGGACCGGCGACGAGTCCGGCAGCGGAAAGCAGTCTCCGACGCCGACCCCGTCCGACAGCGGCACGAGTTCACCGGACCCCGAGACGTCCCCGTCCGGTAAGCCGTCCCCGAGCGACTCCTCCGGCAGCGGCAGCGGGACCGGCGGCGACAGCGGCGACGGTTCGACCGGCGGCCAGGACCAGGGCGGGCAGTCGAACCCGAAGGACGCCGAGCAGCAGCAGGCTCCGGAGCCGGGCGCTTCCTGACCGCCGCGGCGCGGACCCGGAACGGCCGCGGTCCGGTGCCCCGTTGCGGGGTGCCGGACCGCGGCCGTTCCCGTCAGTCGCCCAGGACCCGCTGCAGATAGCCGTTGGTGAACCGGCGTTCGGGATCCAGCCGGTCGCGCAGCGCGGTGAACTCACCGAACCGTGGATAGGCGTCGGCCAGGTAGGCGGCATCGCGGGTGTGCAGCTTTCCCCAGTGCGGGCGTCCGCCGTGCGCGGCCATGATCCGCTCGGCGGCCGCGAAGTACGCCTCGTGCGGCGTACCGCGGTACATGTGCACGGCGAGGTACACGGTGTCCCGGCCGGAGGCGGTCGACAGCGGGATGTCGTCGGCGGGGGCGGTGCGCACCTCCACCGGGAAGCTCACCTTGAAGTCCGAGCGTTCCACCAGCGCCTTGAGCTCGACCAGCGCCGAGACCGCGGCCTCGCGCGGCAGCGCGTACTCCATCTCCACGAAGCGCACCCGCCGCGGAGAGGTGAACACCTTGTAGGGGATGTCGGTGTACGTACGGGCCGACAGCGCGCGGCTGGAGATCTTGGCGATGCCCGGTATCGAGGCCGGTATCGCCCGGCCGAGGCTGCAGACGACCTGGAAGACGCCGTTGGACAGCAGTTCGTCCTCGACCCAGCCGCTGATCCTTCCGGGCGGCGCGGCCGGGCCCTGGCTGCGGTTGTTGCGCTTGGTGTTGCAGCTGCCGGTGTGCGGGAACCAGTAGAACTCGAAGTGCTCGTTCTCGGCGACGAGTTCGTCGAAGCGGTCGGTCACCTCGCCGAAGGGCATCGGCTCCTCACGGGCGGTCAGCAAGAACTCCGGTTCCACGGCGAAGGTCAGCTCGGTGATCACGCCCAGCGCGCCGAGCCCCAGCCGTGCCATGTCGAAGACCTCGGGGTTGTCCTCGGCGGAGCAGGTCAGGACCGAACCGTCGGCGGTGACCAGTTCCAGGGCGGTGATCTGCGCGGCGAGGGAGGCCGAGTCGCGGCCGGTGCCGTGGGTGCCGGTGCTGGTGGCGCCGGAGACCGTCTGCTCCATGATGTCGCCCATGTTGGTCAGCGACAGCCCGTGCGCGGCGAGCGTTTCGTTGAGGCGCCTCAGGGGCGTGCCGGCGGCCACGGTGACCGTCCCGGCCTCGCGGTCCACCTTGCGTACGCCGGTGAGCCGGTCGGGGCGGATCAGCAGCCCGTCGGTGGCGGCCGCCGCGGTGAAGGAGTGGCCGGTGCCGGCCGCCTTCACGGTCAGCCCGTCGGTGGCGGCGGCGCGTATGGCGGCCGCCGTTTCCTCGGTGCTTCCCGGGGCCGCTGTTCGGGCGGGGCGGGCGGTGACATTGCCCGCCCAGTTGCGCCACGCCCCACTGGGACCGCGTCCTCCCGAGCCGCCGACGGCGTTGCTGGCTGCCATGGTGACGTCCCCTCCCTCCGCGCGGGCAGGCCGAGTTCGGCTGCCGTTGATGTCAGCGCATGATGCCAGTCACCGACCTGACATCCAGGTGGGGTGACGGGAATCACATGATCAAGGAATCGGCCGGAATCGCCCGGCTCCGGGATATGTCGTACCGCCGGTAACACGAACGTGGCCCGCGGACGGGCCCACGGCGTGCCGGCCTCGCTCGGAGGGCGGCGAGGGATGCCGGTTCGGCGGCCGATGGACCAGAGGGGGCGCGGCGCTTTTCTGACGGTCCAGAGGGGCGGGCCGATGTTGCCGATGGTCCAGAGGGGACGCTGATCTCTCCGACGGTTCCAGAGGGGGCGGCGGGCCTCCCTGATGGTCCAGAGGGGGCGCTGGTTCGCCGGCCCTCCCCAGGGGGCGATTCGTCCGCGGAGCGGAGGTGTGCGCGCCCGCCCGTGCGACGGCGGCTACCGGACCGGCTTGTCGTCCAACCGCGCGGCGACAGGGGCCGTCCCGGCGACCGGGGCGACCGGCTGCGGGCGCAGTCTGCGGTAGCCGGCGAACGCCAC
The DNA here is from genome assembly GCF_044544985.1 of Streptomyces sp. NPDC053427. NCBI lineage: Bacteria > Bacillati > Actinomycetota > Actinomycetes > Kitasatosporales > Streptomycetaceae > Streptomyces > Streptomyces sp. NPDC053427. Next base: position 100,758 of record NZ_JBITYA010000017.1, read on the forward strand.
CAGCGCCGCCAGGACACCCGCCGTGCCCGGCACCAGATAGCCGCGGGCGGCCCCGACGGCGTCCACGGCCCAGCCGCCGGCCGCCGAGCCGAGCGCGACGCCCACCGCGAGCCCGGTGCTCGTCCACGTCATGCCCTCGGTCAGCTTCGCCTGCGGCACATGCTCCTCGACCAGCGCCATGGTGGTCACCATCGTCGGCGCGACGGACAGCCCCGCGAGGAACAGCGCGAGCGCCAGCAGCGGCAGCGAGCCCACCAGTTGGAGCGGCACCATGCTCACGGCCATCGCGCAGACCCCCACCACCCAGCGGCGGGACGGGTGACCCTTGAGATGCAGCAGCCCGAAGACCGCGCCCGCCGTGCACGAGCCGAGCGCATAGACCGCAAGCACCAGGCTGGCCGCGGACTTGTGGCCCACCTCCTCGGCGAAGGCGACGGTCACCACATCGACCGCCCCGAAGATGGCCCCGGTCGCCACAAATGTCATCACCAGTACCTGCAGCCCCCGCGAACGCAGCGCCGAGCCCTTGGTGTGCTGCTCGCGCGGGTGCGGCATCGGTTCCGTACGGCGCTGCGCGGTCAGCCAGAAGACACCGGCCGTCAGGAAGAGCGCCGCCAGCAGCGGCCCGGCCTCCGGGAACCAGGCCGTCGAAAGCCCGATGGACAGGATCGGGCCGAAGATGAAGCACGTCTCGTCGACGATGGACTCCCACGCGTACGCGGTGTGCAGCTCCCGCGGCGAGCCCCGGTAGATCTCCGCCCAGCGCGCCCGGACCATCGAGCCCACGCTCGGCACGCAGCCCACACCCGCCGCGAAGACGAACAGCGTCCAGTCCGCCCAGCGCTGCTGCGCACTCAGCAGCAGACCGGCCACCGCGACCACGGCGACGAGGGTGGCCGGGCGCAGCACCCGGCGCTGGCCGCGCCGGTCCACCAGCCGGGATATCTGCGGGCCGATGACCGCGGCCGACAGCGCGATCGTCGCGGACAGCACCCCGGCCAGGCCGTAGCGCCCGGTCAGCTGGGAAACCATCGTGACGACGCCGATGCCCATCATCGACAGCGTCATCCGGCCCAGCAGTCCGGCGGCGGAGAAGGACTTCGTGCCGGGGCGGCCGAATATGGCGCGGTAGGGACTGGGCAACGGGGGAGCTCCGCCGGGTGAGGACCGGGATTCGGTGAGGAATACAGCCGGTAAGGAACGACTGACGCCGATACAGCTTACGGGTGGCTGCGCGCCGGCCGCCTCCCGGTTTTCCGCCCCTCCCGTCCCCCAGGCGCACAGGGGGTCTGCCCGTCACGGCACGGCGAAGGGTGGCAGGATCGACGGCATGCCCGAACAGTGCGACCCCAGCCCTTACGACGCCCTGCTGCTGCTGTCCTTCGGAGGCCCCGAAGGCCCCGACGAGGTGGTCCCGTTCCTGGAGAACGTCACCCGCGGCCGCGGCATCCCCCGTGAGCGCCTCAAAGAGGTCGGTCAGCACTATTTCCTGTTCGGCGGCGTCAGCCCCATCAACGCCCAGAACCGCGAGCTGCTGGACGCGCTCCGCAAGGACTTCGCCGACCACGGCCTGGACCTGCCGGTTTACTGGGGCAACCGCAACTGGGCGCCCTATCTGACAGACACCCTGCGCACGATGGTCACCGACGGCCACCGCCGTATCGCCGTCCTGGCGACCAGCGCCTATGCGTCGTACTCCGGTTGCCGGCAGTACCGCGAGAACCTCGCCGATGCGCTCGCCGCCCTCCAGGCCGAGGGCCTGCCCGTCCCGCAGGTCGACAAGCTGCGGCACTACTTCAACCACCCCGGCTTCGTCCGTCCGATGATCGACGGCGTACTGGCCTCGCTCGCCGAACTGCCGCAGGACGCGCGCCAGGGCGCGCACCTCGCCTTCACCACGCACTCCATCCCCACGGCCGCCGCCGACACCTCCGGCACGCCCGACGAGCACAGCCGGGACGGCGAGGGCGGCGCCTATGTCGCCCAGCACCTGGACGTCGCCCGCGAGATCGCCGCCGCCGTGCACGCGGAGACCGGTGTGCAGCACCCCTGGCGGCTCGTCTACCAGTCCCGCAGCGGCGCCCCGCACATCCCCTGGCTGGAACCGGACATCTGCGATCACCTGGAGGCGGTGCACGCCGAGGGCGCCTCCGCCGTCGTCATGGCCCCCATCGGATTCGTCTCGGACCACATGGAGGTCAAGTACGACCTCGACACCGAGGCCACCGCCAAGGCCGCCGAGCTGGGGCTCCCGGTCGCCAGGTCGGCCACCGTCGGCGCCGACCCGCGGTTCGCCGCGGCCGTCCGCGACCTCCTCCTGGAGCGTGCGGCCACCGAGCGGGGCCGCTCCCCGGAGCGCTGCGCCCTGGGCGCCCTCGGCGCCTCCCACGACCTGTGCCCGGTCGGCTGCTGTCCCGCCCGTGCGCCCCGCCCGGCCGCCGCCGGCGCGGACTGGCAGGGCCCGGTCGCCCAGACCCCGGCGTAAGCCCTCCGCGGGCGCCGCCGAAGCGCCCGCACGAGCCCGTCCGCCCGTCCCGTACGCCCCCGACCACTGCTCGCCCGAGCAAGGAGCAACGTGCCCGACCCGCTGCACTCCGACCCGACGCAGACCGACCGGACCGACCGGACCGACCGGACCGACGAGACCGACGCCCTGTACGACGAGCTCCTCGAACTGGCCCTGGAGGCCGCCCGCCGCGCCGGCACGCTGCTGCGCGACGGCCGGCCCGCGGACCTGGGGGTGGCCGCCACCAAGTCCAGCCCCATCGACGTCGTCACCGAGATGGACCTCGCCTCGGAGAAGCTGATCACCGGCTTCCTCGCCGAGCACCGCCCCGACGACGGATTCCTGGGGGAGGAGGGCGCCAGCGTCGAGGGCACCAGCGGCGTCCGCTGGGTCATCGACCCCGTCGACGGCACCGTCAACTACCTCTACGACCTGCCGTCCTGGGCGGTGTCCATCGCCGCCGAGAAGGACGGCGAGACCGTCGTCGGCGTCGTCGCCGCCCCGATGCGCGGCGAGACCTACCAGGCCGTACGGGGCCGTGGCGCGTTCAACAACGGCGAGCGCATCCGCCACCGGCCCGCGCCGCCGCTCTCCCAGGCGCTGGTCGCCACCGGCTTCGGCTACCTCGCCGAGCGCCGGGCCGCCCAGGCGGAGGTGGTGCGCACCCTGCTGCCGCAGGTCCGCGACATCCGGCGGGGCGGCTCGGCCGCGATCGATCTGTGCGATGTGGCCTGCGGGCGGCTGGATGCCTACTACGAGCGCGGCCTGAACCCCTGGGACCTGGCGGCCGGCGTGCTGATCGGCCAGGAGGCCGGCCTGGTCACCGGCGGGCGGCCCGGCCGTCCCGCCTCCGGCGAGCTGACCCTGGCGGCCTCCCCGGCCCTCTTCGGGCAGTTGCAGCCCCTCCTGGACCAGCTCGGCGCCTGGCACGACTGAGCCCCGCGAACGGGCCCACGGACGCACGGGAGCGCCCCGGCACCAGCCCTGCGGTGCCGGGGCGCTCCCGTCGTGGAGGCCGGACGGTCAGGCGTTGCTGACCGCGCCGACCTCCACGCCATGCTCGGTGGCCAGACGCTGCAGGTCCTCGAGTTCTGCCTGCTCGACCTCGGCGAGGAAGTCGTCGCCCGACGCACGGGCACGGTCCAGATCGGCTTCGGTGTTCTTTATGCGCTGCAGAATGCCTGCGGTGAACGCGTCCATGGTGCGCCCCCTCGTCGTGGGTCGGTGGCACGGGGGTGTGCCGACGGGTGGGTCGATCACGGCTAGGTCCCTGCGGTGGATCAGCCGTCGGAAGACGCCAACAGGGCGTGATCGCGGGTGTGCAGACGTCCTCCCCACCCCAAACCTCACGGAAACCTCAACCCGTCCAGGAATCCGGCCATCCGGCGTCCGGCGTGCGCCCTGAACCCCTCCGATCCCCTCTTACCGCCGGTTTATGGCTCTTCGGGGCAGGATGGAGGGGCTCTGAGAGATGTTGTGCCCTGCCCAAAAGGGCCGTGAGGAAGGACTAGCGACGTGCGTGTACTCGTCGTCGAGGACGAGCAGCTGCTCGCCGATGCGGTGGCCACCGGACTGCGCCGGGAGGCCATGGCCGTCGACGTGGTCTACGACGGCGCTGCCGCCCTGGAGCGGATCGCGATCAACGACTACGACGTCGTCGTCCTCGACCGCGACCTGCCGCTGGTGCACGGCGACGACGTGTGCCGCAAGGTCGTCGAGCTGGGCATGCCCACCCGGGTCCTGATGCTCACCGCCTCCGGTGACGTCAGCGACCGCGTGGAGGGCCTGGAGATCGGCGCGGACGACTACCTTCCCAAGCCCTTCGCGTTCACCGAGCTGACCGCCCGGGTGCGCGCTCTGGGGCGCCGTACGACCGTCGCCCTGCCGCCCGTCCTGGAGCGGGCCGGCATCAAACTGGATCCCAACCGCCGCGAGGTCTTCCGCGACGGCAACGAGGTCCAGCTCGCGCCGAAGGAGTTCGCGGTGCTGGAGGTGCTGATGCGCAGCGAGGGCACGGTCGTCTCGGCCGAGCAGCTTTTGGAGAAGGCCTGGGACGAGAACACCGACCCGTTCACCAACGTCGTCCGGGTCACGGTCATGACGCTGCGCCGCAAGCTCGGCGAGCCGGCCGTGATCGTCACGGTCCCCGGCTCGGGATACCGGATCTGACCGGCGATGCCTTCCCTGCCTTCGTTCTCCAAGGCGCACACGCCGCCTCCCGCCGCCCCGCCCAAACCCACCTGGGACCCCAAACCGGTCAACGTCCGGCCGTTCCCGTGGCTGCGTCCCACGATCCGGATACGGCTGACGCTGCTGTACGGCGGCATGTTCCTGATGGCCGGCATCGTGCTGCTGACGATCATCTACATGCTGGCCGCGGACGCGCTGAGCGTGGGGAACCAACCTCCCTTCAAGATCGTGGGCGCGAAGGAACTGAGCATCGTGAGCGCCTCGTGCCGCGGGCTGTCCTCGCACTCCGTCATCCAGCTCGATCAGCTCAACGGCGCGGTCGGCGAGTGCCTCCAGCACCAGCGCACGCTGGCCCTCAACACCCTCCTCAACCGCTCCCTGCTCGCCCTCCTCGGCCTGACCGTCGTCGCCTTCGCCTTCGGCTACGCCATGGCCGGCCGGGTGCTGTCCCCGCTGGGCCGCATCACCCGCACCGCCCAGCGGGTGGCCGGTTCCGATCTGCACCGGCGGATCGAGCTGGGCGGGCCCGACGACGAGCTCAAGGAGCTCGCGGACACCTTCGACGAGATGCTGGACCGCCTGGACCGGGCCTTCGAGTCGCAGCGTCGCTTCGTCTCCAATGCCTCGCACGAGCTGCGTACCCCTCTGGCGATCAACCGCACCCTGCTGGAGGTCCAGCTCGCCGACCCGGCGGCGTCCCCCGAGCTCGCGCAGCTCGGCAAGACGCTGCTGGCGACGAACGAGCGCAGCGAGCAGCTGGTGGAGGGCCTGCTACTGCTCGCCCGCAGTGAGAACAGGGTCGTCGACAAGAAGCCCGTCGATCTGTCCGAGGTCGCCTCCCAGGCCGTGGACCAGAGCCGCGAGGAGGCGCACTCCAAGGGCGTGGCGCTGCGCGGCGTCCGTCAGCAGGTCTTCGTCCAGGGCAACGGCGTCCTGCTGGAGCGCATCGCGCTGAACCTCGTCCAGAACGCCGTGCGCTACAACGTCCCCGAGGACGGCTGGGTCGAGGTCGGTACGGAGCCGCAGCCCGGCTGCGCGGTCATGGTGGTCTCCAACACCGGACCGGTCGTCCCGGCCTACGAGATCGAGAACCTCTTCGAGCCGTTCCGGCGGCTGCGCACCGAGCGCACCGGCAGCGACAAGGGCGTGGGCCTCGGCCTGTCCATCGTGCGCTCGGTGGTGCGGGCCCATGACGGCACCATCACGGCCGAGCCGCGCGAGGGCGGCGGGCTGGTGATGCGGGTCGTCCTGCCGCTCTGAGCAGGCTCGCCGGGCGCCGGGCGATCCCCGCGCGGCGCCCGGCGGGGCCGCGCGGGGGGCTGTGCGGTCGCTGGAGGCGTCGCACGGGCCCACCGAAGGTTTCGGACATGCGTGCCCATGATCGCTCGCTGGGCGGCCACACAGCGCCTCGCCTCCCGGTTTGACGAGAAGGGCGGTGAGCAAGGATCCTTCGCCCGAGTTCGCTTTGCGCGGAATTCGGCCGGTCCTCCCGGTGCTTTGAGGGTGTGTGATCCCTCACAGGCGTGAAATTCCGGCCATCTACGGTGAGTGATCAAAATACCTGGTAGAAAGCCGGGAAAATCCGGGTTTCCCGGGGGCCTGATCACGGGAAGTACACGTGATGGGCTGCGCGAGGTGCGACTTTCGGACCGTGTACGGTCCTGATCGCCATCCAAACCGATCACCTCTTCAGGGGTGCGGTTGGGTGTCGATTGAGTAACAGACCTTGATGTGAGGCAAAATCTCCGCCTCAGGTCGGGCACAAGTCCGGCCTCTCACGCGTTACGAGCGCTGAGACACCGCAGACACCCAGAGGGGGAGAGCGAAAATGGCTACGGATTACGACACCCCACGCAAGACCGATGACGACCTCAACGAGGACAGCATCGAGGAACTGAAGTCGCGGCGGAACGACAAGTCCGCCTCGGCCGTCGACGTCGACGAGTTCGAGCAGGCCGAGGGCCTGGAACTGCCCGGCGCGGACCTGTCCAACGAAGAGCTTGCCGTGCGCGTGCTGCCCAAGCAGCAGGACGAGTTCACGTGCATGAGCTGCTTCCTGGTCCACCACCGCAGCCAGCTGGCCGCGGAGGACAAGAACGGCAACCCGATCTGCCGCGACTGCGCGGCCTGAGGACGGCCGACGCCGTGCCAGGCGTGAACCCGTTCCGTAAGGGACCAAGGGGCGAGAAAGGTCCGGCGGCCGGCGCACGATCACGCGAAGAAAACGCGCCCGTGCCCGCCGACCCGACCGCCCTGCCCGCGGAGCGGACGACCGGCACACCGCAGCGGCGGCACCTCCCGCTCGAGCGAAGCCGAGAGCGGGGGAGAGGCCGCACGGCCTCGCTCGGCGCCACGGCCGTCCGCGGTGCCCGGGCCGGCGGCGTCAGCGCGCGGGCCAGGCTCGCCGCCATCGCCGACCGGATCATCGACACCGCTCCGCGCATCCCGGTCCGCGATCTTGCCGCCTTGCGGACGCAGTTCCCCGGCCTGACCCCCGAGGAACTGGCCGACAAGCTGGTCGCCGGCGCCTGCAAGGGCACCGGCACCGTCGGCGCGGGCGTGGGCGCGGCCGCCATGCTTCCCGTACCGCCCGCCATGCCGTACGAGCTGGCCGCCGAGATCGTCGGCGTCGCCTCCGTGGAGATCAAGCTGATCGCCGAGCTGTACGAGGTCTACGGCCTGCGGCCCCCGGGGAATCTCAAACAGCGCGCGATCGCCATCCTGACCTCCTGGACGGAGGAGCGGGGCATCGAGATCACCAACCCCGCGACGCTGGACATCGCGCTCGGCGCCCAGATGCGGCGCGAACTGCGTCAGCAGGTGATGAAGCGCACGCTGCGCAATCTTCCCAACCTCACGCCGTTCCTGGTGGGCGCCGCCGTGGGCGCGCTCATGAACCGGCGCGACACCAGACGCCTCGCCGACAAGATCCGCAGGGACCTGCGCACACGACAGGTCCCGTGGGACGCCCTTCCGGACCCCGGACGGGGCGGAACACCCCCGGGAGACTGACCGCCGCTCCGTCAGGCGCGTACGGCCGCCAGAGCCGCCACCAGGCGCTCCGGCTCCCGCGTCGACAGATAGGCGTACGGCGTCGGGTCCTCGGGATCGGTGATCTCCACCCGCACCGCGGTACGGATGTAGCCGCGCAGCAGCATGAAGGCCCGCGCATCGGCCTTGTGCGTACGCCAGGCCATCGCCTCGTCCGCATCCAGCGCCCGCGCCTCGCCCAGCGCCGCCACCGGGATCTTCGCGTCACCCGCGATCAGCGAGTCGCCCACCACCCGGATCCGCGCCGAGCCGTACGAGCTCACCGCCACCGACGCGAGCGCCGCGCCGCCGATCAGCCCGCCGAGCATCGGCAGCGTCCCCACCGGGAGCAGCATCAGGGCGCAGGCGACGCCGATCAGCCCGGCGATCACCCACCAGGACCGGGGCGCGGTGAGGCGTTCTTCGTACGACTGCATGGCTCCAGCTTGGCACGGCGGCGCAGGCCCGTTACGCGCGCGGGTAGGGTCTGCACTCGTGAGTGGAACTGACGAACCCAGGGCGCGGCTGACACCGCCGAAGGACGCCGCCGCTCCGGTGCGGCATCCGGAGGCGCCGGCGCCCGGAGAACTCCTCGGCGCGCACTACGACGGATGCTTCGGCTGCGGTACGGGCCAGCGGCACGGCCTGCACCTGGAGGCGCGGGCCGGCGACGGCGTGAGCGTACGGGCCGAGTTCACCGTCAAGGAGGCCCACCAGGGCGCCCCCGGCCTGGCGCACGGCGGAGTGCTGGCCACCGCGCTGGACGAGACGCTCGGCTCGCTGAACTGGCTGCTGCGGGTGATCGCCGTGACCGGCCGGCTGGAGACCGACTTCCTGCGGCCGGTGCCGCTGGGCACCGTGCTGCACCTGGAGGCGCGGGTCACCGCGGTGCACGGCCGGAAGATCTACTCGACGGCCGTGGGCCGGATAGGCGGCCCCGACGGCCCGGCCGCGGTGCGTGCCGAGGCCGTCTTCATCGAGGTGAAGGTCGACCACTTCATCGACAACGGACGGACCGAGGAGATCCAGGCGGCGATGGCCGACCCGGACCAGGTCAAGCGAGCGCGTGCCTTCGAGGTGAACCCGTGAGTCAGGTACGGAATCCGGTGGACGTACTGCTGCGCCGGCTGGATCCGGAGGTGCCCGTTCCGTCGTACGGGCATCCCGGCGACGCGGGCATGGATCTTGTGACCACCGAGGCCGCCGAGCTGGCGCCGGGGGAGCGCGCCGTGCTCCCCACCGGAGTGTCGATCGCACTGCCCGACGGGTACGCGGCGTTCGTGCACCCCCGCTCGGGTCTCGCCGCCCGGTGCGGCCTGGCGTTGGTGAATGCACCCGGGACGGTCGATGCCGGGTACCGTGGGGAGATCAAGGTGATCGTGGTCAATCTGGACCCGCGCGAGAGTGTGCGGTTCGAGAGATTCGACCGGATCGCCCAACTGGTCGTCCAGCAGGTCGAGAAGGTGCGCTTCCACGAGGTGGCGGAACTTCCCGGCTCGGCGCGGGCCGAGGGGGGATTCGGTTCCACCGGCGGTCATGCGGCGGTGGGTGGCTCCACGGGCGGGAATGGATACGCATCGGTCGGTGCCGACCGGGAAGGACAGTGACGTGTTCGGACGTCGCAAGAAGAACGAGGCTCGCGAGGAGCCGGCGCAGGACACCGCGCTCGCCGAGGAGGCAGCGGTGAGCGACGCCGACGAGGACGAGGCGAGCGAGCAGCGGCTCAATCTCCCCCCCGCGCCGCGGCCCGACGGCCCCTGGGACTCCTCGGAGGTCAAGGAGCCCGGTGAAGGCCGGGTGGACCTCGGCGGCCTGTTCGTGCCCGGAGTCGAGGGCATGGAGCTGCGCGTGGAGGTCGCCGGGGACGCGATCGTCGCCGCGACCGTGGTGCTGCAGGACAGCGCCGTACAGCTGCAGGCCTTCGCCGCCCCCAGGAACGAGGGCATCTGGGGCGAGGTCCGCGAGGAGATCGCCTCCGGCATCACCCAGCAGGGCGGTGTCATCGACGAGGTCGAGGGCCCGCTGGGCTGGGAGCTGCGCGCCCAGGTCCCCGTACAGCTGCCGGACGGGACGAACGGCGTGCAGGTCGTGCGCTTCGTCGGTGTCGACGGCCCCAGGTGGTTCCTGCGCGGTGTGATCTCCGGGCAGGGCGCCGTGCAGCCGCAGGCCGCCGGGGTGCTGGAGCACATCTTCCGGGACACCGTGATCGTCCGCGGCGACGCCCCGATGGCGCCGCGCGACCCGATCGTCCTGAAGCTGCCGGACGACGCCCAGATGGTGCCGGACGGCGTGCAGCAGGACCCGGCCGGGGGCTCGCGCTTCGGCGGTGGCGTGGAGCGCCTGGAGCGCGGTCCGGAGATCACCGAGATTCGCTGACACACCCCGCGGCCGACGGGCGCGCAGATGCGCCCAGGTCGGCCGGATCGTGAGGGTCGTGAGGGCCCGTATCCCCGTTGAGGGGGTGCGGGCCCTCGGTGTTTGTGCAGGTCAGGTCCGAACGCGTATGAAATTCGTCAACGGAGCGCTAATGGCCGTAAGGGAGGCGTCAACACCGGTCAAGTGACGTCGGATGGACGCTTTGCTTTGGGGGTCCTCATCTCCCCATCCCTCTAGGAGCACACGATGGCCGACGTGGCCTTCGTCGTCGTCACGATCGCGGTCTTCGCGCTGGTGGCTCTCGTCGCCAAGGGGGTGACGAAGCTGTGACCATCGAGAACATCGTCGGCCTGATCGTTGCCGTCGCCCTGCTGGGTTATCTGGTCCTCGCCCTCGTCTTCCCGGAGAGGTTCTGAGCACCATATGAGCCCCGTTCTCGCAGGTGTGCTCCAGCTGATAGCGCTGATCGCGGCGCTGGCCCTGGCGTACCGTCCGCTCGGCGACTACATGGCCGCCGTCTACAGTTCCCCCAAGCACCTCCGCATCGAGAAGCTCATCTACCGCTGCATCGGCGCCAACGCCGATGCCGAGATGCGCTGGCCCGCCTATCTCCGTGGCGTCCTGGCGTTCTCCGTGGTGGGTGTGCTCTTCCTCTACCTCCTGCAGCGCGTCCAGGGCGGCATGCCGCTGTCCCTCGGCTTCGCGTCGATCAGCCCGGACCAGGCGTTCAACACCGCCGCGTCCTTCGTCGCCAACACCAACTGGCAGTCCTACAGCGGCGAGCAGGCCATGGGCCACGTCGTGCAGACCGCCGGCCTCGCGGTGCAGAACTTCGTCTCCGCCGCCACCGGCATGGCCATCGCCATCGCCCTCGTCCGCGGCTTCGCCCGGTCCCGTACGGGCGACCTCGGCAACTTCTGGGCCGACCTGGTGCGCGGCACCGTACGGGTGCTCGTCCCGATCGCCGTCGTCGGCGCCATCGTCCTGGTGGCCTGCGGCGCCGTTCAGAACTTCTCCGGCATCCACGAGGTCGGCCAGTTCATGGGCGGCAGCCAGCAGACCAACGGCGGCGCGGTGGCCTCCCAGGAGGTCATCAAGGAGCTGGGCACCAACGGAGGCGGCTACTTCAACGCCAACTCCGCCCACCCCTTCGAGAACCCCAACGCCTTCACCAACCTCTTCGAGATCTTCCTGATCCTGGTCATCCCGTTCGCGCTGACCCGCACCTTCGGCAAGCTCGTCGGGAACGTGAAGCAGGGCTACGCGATCCTCGCCACCATGGGCATCATCTGGCTCGGCTTCACCGCCCTGATGATGTGGACCGAGTTCGCGCACGGCGGCCCGGCCCTGCAGGCCGCGGGCGCCGCCATGGAAGGCAAGGAGACCCGCTTCGGCGTCGGCTCCTCCGCGATCTTCTCGGTGGCCACCACCCTGACCTCCACCGGAGCGGTGGACTCCTTCCACTCCTCGTTCACGGCGTTCGGCGGCGGCATCCAGCTGCTCGGCATGATGCTCGGTGAGATCGCCCCCGGTGGCGTGGGTTCCGGCCTCTACGGCATGCTCGTCATGGCGATCATCGCGGTGTTCATCGCGGGCCTGATGGTGGGCCGTACGCCCGAATACCTCGGCAAGAAGATCGGCACCCGCGAGATCAAGCTCGCCGCCTGCTACATCCTCATCACGCCCACCCTGGTGCTCGGCTTCACCGCCGCGTCCATGGTGCTGCCCGACGCGCTCGGCTCGATCCTCAACACCAAGGCCATGGGCGCCGGTTCGCACGGCTTCTCCGAGGTGCTCTACGCGTTCACCTCCGGCGCCAACAACAACGGCTCCGCCTTCGGCGGCCTGAACGCCAACACGCCCTGGTACAACACCACGATCGGTCTGGCGATGCTGCTCGGCCGCTTCCTGCCGATGGTGTTCGTGCTCGCCCTGGCCGGCTCGCTCGCCGAGCAGAAGCCGATCCCGGAGACCGCGGGCACCCTCCGTACCGAGAAGCCGCTCTTCGCCGGGCTGCTCGTCGGCACGATCCTGATCATCACCGGTCTGACCTACTTCCCGGCGCTGGCCCTCGGGCCGCTGGCGGAGGGTCTGTCATGACCGCCCCCGTGAAACCAGAGGAGCCCGGCTCCATGTCCACCGCCACTCCGACTCGCGCTCCGCACCAGGACGTCCCCAGCGGGCACAAGCCCGGCGACGGCCGCGTGGGCGGCGGTCTCTTCGACCCCAAGCAGCTGGTCAAGTCCTTCCCGGACGCGATACGCAAGCTCGACCCGCGGGTGATGGTCAAGTCCCCCGTGATGTTCGTGGTCGAGGTCGGCTCCGTGCTGACCACGATCTTCGCTCTCAAGTCCCCCTCGGACTGGTTCGGCTGGGCGATCGCCGCCTGGCTGTGGCTGACCGTCATCTTCGCCAACCTGGCCGAGGCGGTCGCCGAGGGCCGCGGCAAGGCGCAGGCCGACACCCTGCGCAAGGCCAAGACCGACACCGTCGCGCGCCGGCTCAACGGCGGGACGGAGGAGCAGGTACCCGGTACCGAGCTGCGCATTGGCGACCTGGTCGTCTGCGAGGCCGGCGACATCATCCCCGGTGACGGCGATGTGGTCGAGGGTGTGGCGTCGGTCGACGAGTCCGCGATCACGGGCGAATCGGCTCCGGTCATCCGGGAGTCGGGCGGTGACCGCTCGGCCGTCACCGGCGGGACGAAGGTGCTCTCCGACCGCATCGTCATCAAGATCACGACGAAGCCCGGCGAGACTTTCATCGACCGGATGATCAACCTCGTCGAGGGCGCCGCACGGCAGAAGACCCCCAACGAGATCGCGCTGAACATCCTGCTCGCGTCGCTCACCATCGTCTTCCTGCTGGCGGTCGTCACCCTCCAGCCGTTCGCGATCTACGCGGGCGCCGAACAGCCCATGATCGTGCTGCTCGCGCTGCTGGTCTGTCTGATCCCGACGACGATCGGCGCACTGCTGTCGGCCATCGGCATCGCCGGCATGGACCGGCTCGTGCAGCGCAACGTCCTGGCGATGTCCGGACGCGCCGTCGAAGCGGCAGGCGATGTATCGACATTGCTGCTCGACAAGACCGGCACCATCACCCTCGGCAACCGCCAGGCCGCCGAGTTCGTTCCCGTACGGGGCACGACCGAGGCCGAGGTCGCGGACGCCGCCCAGCTCTCCTCGCTCGCCGACGAAACGCCCGAGGGCCGCTCCATCGTCGTCCTGGCCAAGGAGAAGTACGGCCTGCGCGAGCGCCACCAGGGCGAGCTGACGGGCGCCGAGTGGGTCCCGTTCACCGCCCAGACCCGGATGTCGGGTGTGGACGTCGACGGCCGCAAGGTCCGCAAGGGCGCGACCGGTTCGGTCGTCGCCTGGGTCAAGGAGCGCGGCGGCACCGTCGCCGAGGACGCCCAGCAGCTCACCGACACCATCTCGCAGGCCGGTGGCACCCCGCTGCTGGTCGCTCTGGAGGACGAGCGCGGCCCGCGCGTCCTGGGTGTCATCCACCTCAAGGACGTCGTCAAGGACGGCATGCGGGAGCGGTTCGTCGAGCTGCGCCGGATGGGCATCAAGACCGTCATGATCACGGGTGACAACCCGCTGACGGCCAAGGCCATCGCCGAGGAGGCGGGGGTGGACGACTTCCTCGCGGAGGCCACGCCCGAGGACAAGATGGCGCTCATCAAGCGGGAGCAGGCCGGCGGCAAGCTGGTGGCGATGACCGGCGACGGTACGAACGACGCTCCGGCGCTGGCCCAGGCGGATGTCGGCGTGGCCATGAACACCGGTACCTCGGCCGCCAAGGAGGCCGGGAACATGGTGGACCTGGACTCCAACCCGACCAAGCTCATCGAGATCGTCGAGATCGGCAAGCAACTGCTGATCACCCGTGGTGCGCTGACGACCTTCTCGATCGCCAACGACGTCGCGAAGTACTTCGCGATCATCCCGGCGATGTTCGCGGTGGCCTACCCGGGCCTGGACACCCTCAACATCATGCGCCTCTCCAGCCCCAACTCGGCGATCCTCTCCGCGATCATCTTCAACGCGCTGATCATCATCGCGCTGGTGCCGCTCGCCCTCAAGGGCGTGCAGTACCGGCCGGTCAGCGCCGACCGGATGCTGCGGCGCAACCTCGCCGTCTACGGGCTCGGCGGCCTGATCGCTCCGTTCATCGGCATCAAGCTCATCGACCTGCTCATCTCCCTCATCCCCGGAATCGGGTGACTGCCATGAACAACTCCGTAAGCAACACCGCCCGGTTGATCGGGGCGGGGCTGCGCGCCCTGCTCGTACTGACCGTGGTCTGCGGGGTCGTCTACCCGCTGGTGGTCACCGGAGTGGCGCAGGCGGCATTCGCCGGCAAGGCCAACGGCTCCGAGGTGAGTTCCCAGGGCAAGGTCGTAGGCTCCTCGCTGATCGGCCAGCGCTACGACAAGGGTCAGGACAAGGCCGGAAATCCCATTCCGGACCTGAAGTTCTTCCAGCCGCGCCCGTCGGCGGGACTGGGCAGCAACAAGACCAACGGCGTCAACACCCAGTACGACCTCCAGGTATCCGGCGCCTCCAACCTGGGCGCCACCAACACCGACCTGATCAAGGCGGTGAAGGAACGTAAGAAGTGGGTCTCCACGACGTACGGGGTCCCCGGGTCGAAGGTCCCGGCGGATGCGGTGACGTCCTCCGGCTCCGGCCTCGACCCCGACATCTCCCCGGAGTACGCCCAGTTGCAGGCCGCCCGGGTGGCCAAGGAGAACCATCTCCCCGCCGGCAAGGTGGAGCAGCTGGTCAAGGAGCACACCAACGGTCGCGCCCTGGGCTTCCTGGGCGAACCGCGGGTCAACGTTCTGGAGCTGAACATCGCCCTGAAGGGGCTGGTGCGCAGCCACGGCTGAGCGGTCGGCGCGGCGGGCGGCCCCAGGGAGACCCTCCCCGGGGCCGCCCGCCGTGTTGTGCGCAGTCATGTCTTCGAGCCCTGAACCCGCGGCCGGGACAAGGTGACGTATTTCTCCGGGTGTTGACGACGGGCCTTGACGGCGTGGTGGCTTGCCCCTACGTTCGCCAGCCATCGCAGGTGTTCATGTCAACGCTTGTCGTTCATGTACGAGAACAGCTATCCGTCCATCGAGCATCTCGACAGGAAGGCACACCCCCCATGCGCAGAAAGTTCACCCTCGTTGCCGCCGCTCTGCTCGGCGCCCTCACCGCGGGGCTCCTGACGGGTCCCCCGTCCTCCGCGGCGCCGTCCGCGTTCACCCACCCCGGCGTTCTCGTCGGCACCGGTCAGCTCGACCTCGCCCGGAGCAAGGTCAACTCCGGTGCCCAGCCCTGGAAGGGCGCCTTCGACGCCATGATGGCGAGCAAATACGCCTCGCTGTCACGCACTCCCAAGCCCCGCGCCGTCGTCGAATGCGGCTCGTACTCCGACCCCAACTACGGCTGCACCGACGAACGCGAGGACGCCCTCGCCGCGTACACCCTCTCGCTGGCCTGGTACATCACCCGCGACAGCAAGTATGCCGACAAAGCGATACAGATCATGGATGCCTGGTCGGCCACCATCAAGGACCACACCAACAGCAACGCCCCACTGCAGACCGGCTGGGCCGGTTCCTCCTGGCCACGGGCCGCCGAGATCATCCGCTACACGTACGACGGCTGGCCCAAGGACCGCATCGACCGCTTCGCCGGCATGCTGCGCAACGTCTACCTTCCCGAGGTCGTCAACGGCTCCCACAGCAACGGCAACTGGGAACTGAGCATGATGGAGGCCGCCGTCGGCATCTCCGTCTTCATCGAGGACAAGGCGGCCTACGGCAAGGCCATCGCCACGTTCCGCGCCCGGGTACCCGCGTACATCTATCTGAAGTCCGACGGCGACCTGCCCAAGACCGCACCGGGCAGCGGACTGAACACCCGCGACAAGGTCATCAAGTATTGGCAGGGCCAGTCCACTTTCGTCGACGGCCTCACCCAGGAAACCTGCCGCGACTTCACCCACACCGGATACGGCCTGTCCGCCATCTCGCACATCGCCGAAACCAGCCGCCTCCAGGGCCAGGACGTCTACCCCGAGGTCGCCGACCGGCTGCGGCATGCGCTCGGCTTCCAGGCCACGTACGAACTGGGCACCGCGCCGCCGTCGTGGCTGTGCGGCGGCAGTGTCAAGCGCGGCCTCGGCCCCGTCACGGAGGTCGGCTACAACGCGCTGCACAACCGGATGGGCTACGGGATGGCCAACACCGAGAAGCTGACCGAGCGGCAGCGACCGGCCGGCTCCAACAACCTTTTCGTCGGCTGGGAGACGCTCACCCACGCGGACAACCCGAGCTGAACTCGCCCCGGTCCTGGGTTCGTTGAGGGTCGATTCGGCCCCGGGTCCGTGCTGATCCGGGGCCGGTCCGAGGGCTGTCCAGGAGTTATCCACAGGCGTTGCCTGCCGTGATGCGCGCTCCGCATACTGGCGTTCATCGGCAGGCGGCGCGGTCGGGGAGGCGGTTGCGGCGGCGGCCGGGGGGCGGGAAACGGAGGGAGTGGGGGAGTGGGCGTGGGCGGTGGGGGTGAGTGGACGCGCGGGAGTGTGGGCGACGAGGGGGCGCGAGCGGTGAGCGGTGTGCGTGCGGTGGGGGGTGCGCGTGCGGCGGAGGGCGAGGCTTGCGGTCGAGGTGGCTGAGGAGTGGCTCGGCCTGACCATGGGGGCGGAGGGGGAGGGGAGGGGGGTGGGGCGCCCCCTAAAGGGCCTTGTCCTCGCCAAGCGAAGCCAGCAACGCATCCAGCAGCCCAGGAAACCGCACGTCGAGGTCGGCGCGGCGCAGCTGTACAAAGCGGTTCCGCCCGACGGCCCGCGTTGAGGTGATCCCGGCCTCGCGCATGATCCGCATATGGTGCGACACCGTCGACTTGTGCAGATGGCTGAGCCCCAGTCGCTGCGACGAGCAGTCCCACTGCTCCCCGCCCGCGTAGACCCGCAGCAGATGCAGCCGCGTCTGGTCCCCGAGCGCATGGAGCACCTTCACCAGCTCGATGTCCGCGGTCTCCGGCTGCTCCAGCAGTACGCCCTCGCCGTCACTCGCAGCGCCGCCACTCACCGTGGCCTCCTTCCGTCGCTCACTCGCACAGCCTAATTTCCCTCCCGGACTCCCCCCTCCCCAAATTGTTTGACAGACGTCAAACAATGTCTATTGTTTGACGCACGTCAAACTTACCTGCCCTCTCCCCTCTTTGCTGGGAAGGACTTCCGTGCGTCTTCGTCTGCTGCTGCTTGCCCTCGGCACCTTCGCCGTGGGCACCGATTCCATGGTCATGGCCGGCATCCTCGGCCTTGTGGCCCGTGACCTGGGCGTCTCCGTCCCGGCGGCCGGTCAGATGGTCACCGTCTTCGCCCTGTCCTATGCGGTGCTCGCTCCGGTGCTCGCGACCGCCGCCGCCCGGTGGCCGCGGCGTGGTGTCCTGCTGATCGGGCTCACCGTCTTCACCGTGGCCAATGCGCTCAGCGCCGTGGCGCCCAACTACCCGGTCCTGCTGGCCACTCGGGTGCTGGCGGCGGCCGGCGCCGCGCTCTACACCCCGACCGCCAACGCGGTGGCAACCACCCTCGTCCCGCCCGAGCGTCGCGGCCGCGCACTGGCCACCGTCCTGGGCGGAATGACGGTGGCCACCGCGCTCGGTGTGCCCCTGGGCACCTACATAGGCCGCGCCGACTGGCGGCTGACAATGTGGCTGGTGGTGGTTCTGGGGGCCGCCGCGTTCCTCGGCCTCGCCCTGCTGCTGCGCGGCCTCCCGGCTCCCACCTCGGCACCCGGACTGCGTGCCCGCCTCGCCCCGCTGCGCGATCGCCGCGTCCTGGGCGCCACTGCCACCACCCTGGTGTTCTTCCTGGCCATCAACGTGGTCTACATCTATCTCGGTACGGCGGTGCGCCCCGCCACCGGCGGCGACGCCGGCCGGCTCAGCCTGATCATGCTGGTCTCCGGGATCGCCTCGGTCGCCGGCAACTGGCTGGGCGGCCGGGCCGTGGACCGGCTGGGCGTACGGCCCGTCCTGCTCACCGGCGGCGCACTGGCCGGGACGATGTTCCTCGCCCTGCCCTGGGTTTCCGCGACGATGACCGGTGCGCTGATCTACGCCGCACTCGCGCCGTTCGCCGCCTGGGGCGTCGCCGTCGCGCTGCCGCATCGCCTGGCGTCCCTCGACCCGCCCAACGCCCCGCTGCTGATCTCCCTCAACAGCAGCGCGCTCTATCTGGGTGTGGCCACCGCGGGCGGCGTCGGCAGCCTTGCACTCACCGTTCTCGGTGACCGCTGGTTCCCGCTCGCCTCGACCGCGCTGACGCTTGTCGCACTGGTGCTGGCGGCCGTCACCACGCGCCGTGGCGCGCCCCGCGCGGCCGCGGGCGAGGGCGTCGAGGCGGGAGCCGACGCGGGTGTCGACGCAGGCCGGCGGAACTCGACGCCGACCGGCCCGTCCTACGCCGACGCCATGCCTTCCGGGAGCGCGACTCCCACCGTCTCCGGAGGCGCCGTCACCCCGACGCGCTGAGCCGACGGCCCGCCGTCGGGGCACGTCCGCGGGCCGGCCCGGATCAGCCCGGGTCGGCCCGCGGTGTCCGGTGGCCGCCCCGCCGGGCCGAGGGCCGTCCACCGGCCATCGCGCCCAGCACCGACCGGCAGGGCGAACTCGCCCCGCACACAGGCCGGATGAAGCGCACTCATGCCGCGGCGTCGACCGTCGGATAGTCAGAGGAGCGAGGGGAACGGGGGAGAGGGCAGCGCGACAGCAGGCCCGGAGGAAACCGAGCGGAGAACGGCCCCCGGACTACCAGGCGTCGCCGTCGCGCCAGTCGCAGGTGAGGTCCGCATCGAGGTCCAGAGCGGCCGCCCCCGGCAGGACGTAGAGGCAGCCGTCCGCGTCGGGTGTGCGGCGGATGCCGTCCGGGGTCAGGGTCCGGGAGCTGCCGCGCCACAGCTGCCAGCCGCGTGCCGCGTAGAAGTCCGCCGCGCCGTCGGCGGCGGCCAGTGCGCCGAGGTCGTAGGCGCCGCGTATCACCCGTTCCAAGGCCTCCATCATGGCGGCGCCGTGGCCCCGGCCGCGGTGGTCCGCACGGACGCCGACGCCTTCCACGTAGCCGCAGCGCAGCGCCCGGCCGCCGTGCAGCAGCCGGCGCTGGACGACGGACGCGTGGCCGATCAGCTCGCCGTCCTCGTGGACCAGCGCGTGGATACCGCCGAGCGAGTGTTCCCAGTCCTCCGCCGTCACCTCGTCGAAGACGTCGTCGAACACGTCGTACAGCAGGGTGCGGGCCGCCTCGAGGGTGGCGGCGTCCAGGGCGGAGGTATGGGCGGTGTACAACTCGGTCATGCGGGGCATCCTCGCAGTCGGTGCGCGCCCGGGCGACGGAGTTTCGACGGCCGGCGCCCGTGCGGCCGGCCGGTCCTGTGCGACGGTCGGGCCCGGGTATCTGCGGGGCCTCCCCTCGGGGCGGGGCGTTTGCCGGCCCCGGCGGCCCACGTATCAGAGTCGCGTCAAGACCGCACCCCAAGCCGCCACCTGCGGCTTTTATCCCCCTGTGGGGTCTGTAGGGTCGCAGCAGGCCCAGCCCGGTGGGGGCGGCCTTCACGTAAGACAATGGGGCCATGGCACGCGGCAAGCTACGGATATATCTCGGCGCGGCACCGGGCGTCGGTAAGACGTACTCCATGCTGTCCGAGGCGCACCGGCGCATGGAGCGCGGTACGGATGTCGTGGTGGGCTTCGTCGAGCACCATGGCAGGCCCCGTACCGAGGTGATGCTGCACGGCCTCGAGCACATCCCGCGCCGGGTGCTGGAGTACCGCGGCACGTCATTCACCGAAATGGACGTGGACGCGGTACTGGAACGGCGGCCGGCCGTCGCACTGGTCGACGAACTCGCGCACACCAACATCCCCGGTTCCCGCAACGGCAAGCGCTGGCAGGACATCGAGGAGCTGCTGGAGGCCGGGATCGATGTGATCTCGACGGTCAACATCCAGCATCTGGAGTCACTCGGGGACGTCGTCGAGTCGATAACGGGTGTGCGTCAGCAGGAGACCGTTCCGGACGAGGTCGTCCGCCGCGCGGACCAGATCGAATTGGTCGACATGTCGCCACAGGCGCTTCGCCGCCGGATGGCGCACGGCAACATCTACCAGTCCGAGAAGGTGGACGCCGCCCTGTCCAACTACTTCCGGCCGGGCAACCTCACCGCGCTGCGCGAGCTGGCGCTGCTGTGGGTCGCCGACCGTGTGGACGAGTATCTGCAGGAGTACCGGGCGGAGCACTCGATCCGCTCCACCTGGCAGGCGCGGGAGCGCATCGTCGTCGGGCTGACCGGCGGCCCCGAGGGCCGTACGCTGATCCGCCGCGCGGCCCGGATGGCGGCGAAGGGCTCGGGCAGCGAGGTGCTCGCCGTCTACATAGCGCGCAGCGACGGGCTGACCTCGGCCTCGCCGAAGGAACTGGCCGTCCAGCGCACGCTGGTGGAGGACCTGGGCGGTACGTTCCATCACGTCATCGGGGACGACATCCCGCTCGCGCTGCTGGAGTTCGCGCGCGGGGTGAACGCCACTCAGATCGTGCTGGGGTCGAGTCGGCGCAAGGCCTGGCAGTACATCTTCGGGCCGGGGGTGGGCGCCACGGTCGCCCGTGAGTCGGGGCCCGACCTCGATGTGCACATCGTGACGCACGACGAGGTGGCCAAGGGCCGGGGTCTGCCGGTGGCGCGCGGGGCGCGGCTGGGCCGGGCCCGGATCGTGGCCGGCTGGCTGGTCGGCGTGGTCGGTCCGGCGCTCCTGTCGCTGCTGCTCACCGGCATCGCGAACGGCCCGGGGCTCGCCAACGACGTGCTGCTCTTCCTCTTCCTGACGGTCGTCGCGGCGCTGCTCGGCGGGCAGCTGCCGGCGCTGGCGTCGGCGGCGGTCGGCTCGCTGCTGCTGAACTTCTACTTCACGCCGCCCACCCACACCCTCACGGTCAGCGACCCGAAGAACATCGTCGCGATCGTGGTCTTCTTCGCGGTGGCGGTGTCGGTCGCCTCGGTGGTGGATCTCGCCGCCCGCCGCACCCATCAGGCCGCCCGGCTGCGCGCCGAGTCGGAGATCCTCTCCTTCCTCGCAGGCAGCGTGCTGCGCGGTGAGACGACCCTGGATGCCCTGCTGGAGCGGGTACGGGAGACCTTCGGCATGGAGACGGTGGTGCTGCTGGAGCGCGCCGGCGACGTCGAGCCGTGGACGTGTGCGGGCCGCGCCGGTGACGCCAAGGACGGCGAGCCGCTGCTGCGCCCCGAGGACGCGGATGTCGACATGCCGGTGGGTGACCATATGGCGCTGGCGCTGACCGGCCGGGTGCTGCCCGCGGAGGACCGCCGGGTGCTGGCCGCGTTCGCCGCCCAGGCCGCCGTCGTACTGGACCGGCAGCGGCTGGTGGGTGAGGCGGAGCGGGCCCGCGAGCTGGCCGAGGGCAACAGGATCAGGACGGCGCTGCTGGCCGCGGTCAGCCATGATCTGCGTACCCCGCTCGCGAGCATCAAGGCGTCCGTGACGTCCCTGCGCTCCGATGACGTCGCCTGGTCCCCGGAGGACGAGGCGGAGCTGCTGGCGGGTATCGAGGCGGGCGCCGACCGGCTCGACCACCTGGTCGGCAATCTGCTGGACATGTCCCGGCTGCAGACCGGCACGGTCACCCCGCTGATCCGTGAGATCGACCTCGACGAGGTGGTCCCGATGGCGCTCGGCGGTGTGCCGGAGGGCAGCGTCACCCTCGACATCCCCGAGGAGCTGCCGATCGTCGCCGTCGACCCGGGGCTGCTGGAACGTTCGGTCGCCAATCTTGTCGAGAACGCCGTGAAATACAGCCCGGACGGCGAGACGGTGCTGGTCTCGGCCAGCGCGCTCGGCGACCGGGTGGAGCTGCGGATAGCCGACCGCGGGCCGGGCGTCCCGGACAGCGCCAAGGACCGGATCTTCGAACCCTTCCAGCGCTACGGGGACGCCCCGCGCGGCGCCGGAGTGGGGCTGGGCCTCGCCGTGGCCCGCGGTTTCGCGGAGGCGATGGGCGGCACGCTCGCCGCCGAGGACACCCCCGGAGGCGGCATGACGATGGTGCTGACCCTGCCGGCCGCGCCCGGCAGACCCCCCGTCCGCCCCGACGTGCCGGCCCAGGCCATCACATGAGCCCGGCCGCCCGGACCATCCCGACCACTTCCCCCACGGGCCCGGCCCGGCGGGGACCGACAGACCGTAACCACAAGGGAGAACGCCAGTGAACCGGGTGCTTGTGGTCGATGACGAGCCGCAGATCGTCCGCGCCCTCGTGATCAACCTGAAGGCGCGCAAGTACGAGGTGGACGCGGCCCCCGACGGCGCCACCGCCCTCAAACTTGCCGCCGCCCGCCACCCCGATGTCATCGTCCTCGACCTGGGACTGCCCGATATGGACGGCGTCGAGGTGATCAAGGGGCTGCGCGGCTGGACGCGGGTGCCGATCCTGGTGCTCTCCGCCCGGCAGACCTCGGACGAGAAGGTCGAGGCGCTGGACGCGGGGGCGGACGACTACGTCACCAAACCGTTCGGCATGGACGAGCTGCTGGCCAGGCTGCGGGCCGCGGTGCGCAGGGCCGAGCCGACCGGGCCCGCCGAGGACGAGGTGATCGTCGAGACGGAGGGCTTCACCGTCGACCTCGCCGCGAAGAAGGTCAACCGCGGAGGCCGCGACATCCGCCTCACCCCCACCGAGTGGCACCTGCTGGAGGTCCTGGTCCGCAACCAGGGCCGCCTGGTCAGCCAGAAGCAGCTGCTCCAGGAGGTGTGGGGCCCCTCGTACGGCACCGAGACCAACTATCTGCGGGTCTACATGGCCCAGCTCCGCCGCAAGCTGGAGAGCGATCCCTCGCATCCGCGGCATTTCATCACGGAGCCGGGGATGGGATATCGGTTCGAGCAGTGAGGTGCGGGGTGGCGGCCGGGGGCTCGGGGGTTGTCCCCCGGGGGATGCAGCATCACGGAGCCGGGGAGGGGATATCGGTTCGAGCAGTGAGGCCCGGGGCGGCGGCCGGGGCCACAGGATTGCCGGGCGGACCGTGATCTGTGGCGGGGGCCACCGGTACGCTGGGGTTATGAGTGCTGGGACCCGATCCGAGAAGCCGGCCGGTCGCTTCCGCCGGATGCTCGACAGGCTGTCGTCCTCCGAGGAGGAGCTGCAGAGCGCCGAGCTGCAGCAGGACACGCAGGCGACGGGGTGTACGCGCATCTGCGACTGCGACGACCGGCAGATAGTCAAGGTCACCGGCACCCTGCGGCATGTCACGCTGCGGCCGCGCGCCGGTGTGCCCGCGCTGGAGGCGGAGCTGTTCGACGGTTCCGCCGCCCTCGATGTGGTGTGGCTCGGACGCCGCTCCATCGTCGGGATAGAGCCGGGCCGTAAGCTCATCGCCTCGGGCCGGGTCTCGCTGAGTCACGGACGCCGGGTGCTCTTCAACCCGAAGTACGAACTCCGACCGCTCGGACAGGAGTAGCCGGTGCCGTCTCACGACCGACCGACCACCGACCGACAGACCACCGACCCCGCCGCCCCGGACGCGGACGGCAGAGCGGTGACCGAGAAGGCGCTCTTCGAGGCCTTCGGCGGCATCCGCGGCACGGTGGAGACCGTCCTCCCCGGCCTGCTGTTCGTCGCGATCTTCACGGTCAACAAGGACCTGCACATCTCGGCGATCGCCGCGCTGGCCGTAGCCCTGGTCCTCACCGCCGTACGCCTGATCCGCCGGGACACCGTCAAGCACGCCTTCAGCGGTGTCTTCGGGGTGGCCTTCGGCGTGGTCTTCGCGATGATGACCGGCAACGCCAAGGACTTCTATCTGCCGGGCATGCTCTACACGCTCGGGCTGGCCCTCGCCTACATCCTCACCACGCTCGCGGGCGTCCCCCTGATCGGCCTGATCCTGGGCCCGGTGTTCAAGGAGAACCTCTCCTGGCGCACCCGCAACCCGGGCCGCAAGAAGGCCTACGCCAAGGCCAGCTGGGCCTGGGGACTGATCCTGCTCGCCAAGTGCGCGATTCTCTTCCCGCTGTACTGGTGGGCGGACACCGCGCAGCTCGGCTGGGTGCTGGTGGCGCTGAAGATCCCGCCGTTCCTGCTCGCGGTCTGGCTCACCTGGGTCTTCCTGACGAAGGCGCCGGCGCCGATCGATGTCTTCGCCGAGATGGAGGCGGAGGAGGAGCGGGAGAAGGCGGAGAAGGCCGAGCGGGAGGCGGCGGAGCGGCGCCGCGTCGAGGACGAGGCGCTGACCGGCCTCGCCGACGACATCCACCAGGACATCGTGGCCCAGGCCGCCGCGGAGGCGGTCGAACGCCCGCAGGGGCCGCGCCACCGCCGCTGACGCACACGAAACGCCGGGGCCCGGGAACCGCTTGGTTCCCGGGCCCCGGCGTGTGTCCGGCGGTGCTAGGCGTCCGTCCGCCGCACCGACAGAAGGTCCTCCAGCTGCTCCTCGCGCGACTGGGCGGCCACGAACAGCAGCTCGTCGCCCGCCTCCAGCGCGTCCTCCTTGTTGGGCGTGAGCACCCGCGTACCGCGGATGATCGTCACCAGCGAGGTGTCCTCGGGCCACTCCACATCGCCGACCCGGGTACCGGCCAGCGCGGCCTCCGGCGGCAGGGTGAGCTCGACGAGGTTGGCGTCGCCGTGGCTGAAGCGCAGCAGCCGTACGAGATCGCCGACGCTGACGGCCTCCTCGACCAGGGCCGACATCAGGCGCGGCGTGGAGACCGCGACATCGACGCCCCAGGACTCGTTGAACAGCCACTCGTTCTTGGGGTTGTTGACCCGGGCGACGACCCGGGGCACGCCGTACTCGGTCTTGGCGAGCAGCGAGACGACGAGGTTGACCTTGTCGTCGCCGGTCGCCGCGATGACGACGTTGCAGCGCTGCAGCGCCGCCTCGTCGAGCGAGGTGATCTCGCAGGCGTCGGCCAGCAGCCATTCCGCCAGCGGCACCCGCTCGACCGAGATGGCCGTCGGGGCCTTGTCGATGAGCAGGATCTCGTGCCCGTTCTCCAGCAGCTCACCGGCGATGGAACGGCCCACCGCACCGGCTCCCGCGATCGCGACCCTCATGCGTGCGCCTCCTCGGGACCCTTGGCGAATGCCGCCTCGACCTTCTCGACCTCGTCGGTGCGCATCATGACGTGCACCAGATCGCCTTCCTGCAGCACCGTCTGCGAGGTCGGCAGCATCGCCTCGCCCAGCCGGGTGAGGAAGGCGACGCGGACGCCGGTCTCCTCCTGCAGCTTGCTGATCTTGTGGCCGACCCAGGCCGGGGAGGTGTGCACCTCGGCGAGCTGGACGCCGCCGCTGGGGTCGCGCCACATCGGCTCGGCGCCCGAGGGCAGCAGCCGGCGCAGCATCTGGTCGGCGGTCCAGCGGACGGTGGCGACGGTGGGGATGCCCAGGCGCTGGTAGACCTCGGCGCGGCGCGGGTCGTAGATGCGGGCCGCGACGTTCTCGACGCCGAACATCTCACGGGCCACCCGGGCGGCGATGATGTTGGAGTTGTCGCCGCTGGAGACGGCGGCGAAGGCGCCCGCCTCCTCGATGCCGGCCTCCCGCAGGGTGTCCTGGTCGAAGCCGACACCGGTCACCCGGCGGCCGCCGAAGGCCGAGCCCAGGCGGCGGAAGGCGGTCGGGTCCTGGTCGACCACCGCGATGGTGTGCCCCTGGCTCTCCAGGGTCTGCGCGAGCGCGGAGCCCACGCGACCGCACCCCATGATGACGATGTGCATGCTGATTACCCCGTGCCCTGAATTAGCGCGCTGACCTGCCCAAACACCCTGCTCAACTCTTTCTTCTCCGAGTGCCGGCGACACGCGGCCACTGCTCGCGGTCGCGAAGCTACGGTTCGCGACCGGGACCTCGTACGCATCAACGGGCGCGTTGGGCGCGGCCGTGGTCCGGTACAACCGTAGCCGTAATGCCGTCCCCGGTAAGGGGCGCGGTAGGCGCCGGTCGGATGCGGTACCGGCCGGGCGGTGCGCCGGCAATGCGCGCCGGGCTGCGCCGGGTGGCGCGCGTAAGGCAGGCTACGAGGTGTGCCCAACCTGCCTCAGCAGCCCCAACAGGGCTCCTACGCCCCCCACATGGTGGTCTGCGGTGACGATGCGCTGGCGCACCGGCTCGCCGCGGAACTCAAGGACGTCTACCGCGAACGGGTGACGCTTGTCGTCCCCTCCGCCCGGGAGCCGCACCGGCCCCGCATTCCACCGCCGGCCCGCGCCCTGGGCCGCGCCACGGCGCTGCTGGGACGGGTGTCGGCGGCGGTGGCGCGCACGACCCTGCTGCCCAACGAGCCGGTGACGCCCGCCGGAGCGGACGACGGTGACGCGGCGCCCGAGGAGCCGGTACGGATCCTGGAGGCGGCGGAGGCCGACGACGCCGTGCTGACGGCGGCGGGCATCGCCGAGGCGGGCGCACTGGCCCTGGTCTACGACGACGATGAGCTCAACATCCACGCCGCGCTGCGCGCCCGCCGCCTCAACCCCCGGCTGCGGCTGGTGATCCGGCTCTACAACCGCAAGCTGGGCCAGCATCTGGAGGCCCTGCTCGACCAGGCCGCGACGGTCGCCTCCCCGGGCGGCGCGGAGGCCGCGCCCGGCGATGCCTCCACCACCGTGCTGTCCGACGCCGACACGGTGGCCCCGGCGCTGGCGGCCACCGCGGTCGCCGGGACCAGCAAGGTCATCGAGGCGGACGGGCTGCTGCTGCGCGCCGTGGAGCGCCCGCCGGTGCCGCCGGGGCGGCCCGCCGGGCCGGGGCTGTGCACCCTCGCGGTCCTCTCGATCTCCGCCACCGATCCGGCCGCCACCGATCCGGCCGCCGTCGACAACGCCTCGCCCGCCGCTGTCGGCCCGGCTCCCGCCCCGGGGCCGGCGTCGGGTCCGGCCGCCGGGGACGAGGGCCCGGTGCTGCTGCCGGACGACGGGACGGCCGCGGCGGCCGACGGGCGCGGCACCATCGTCCTGGAGGCCGTCTCCTATACGGGGCGGACGGTGCGCCCGCGCCTCCTGCGGGGCCGGGGCGCCCCGCTCGCCTCCCTCTTCTCCCGGCGGCTGCGCTGGTCGCTGGCGGGTGTCGTCGGCGCCGTCCTCGCGCTGGCCGTCGCCTCCACCCTCGCCACCGGCGAAAGGCCGCTGCACGCCGCCTACCTCACCCTCCTCGACCTGTTCGCCATCGACGACCCGGCGCTCGGCGAGTCGACGCCCCGCAAGATCATCCAGCTGCTGTCCGGCCTCACCGGGATGCTGCTGCTGCCGGTGCTGGTCGCCGCGGCGTTCGAGGGCCTGGGCACCTTCCGCAGCGCCTCCGCCCTGCGCCGTCCGCCGCGCGGGCTGTCCGGGCACGTGGTGCTGCTCGGGCTCGGCAAGGTCGGCACCCGGGTGCTGACCCGGCTGCACGAAATGGGCATCCCGGTGGTGTGCATCGAGGCCGACCCCGAGGCGCGGGGCATCGCGCTGGCCCGCCGGCTGCGGGTGCCGACCGTCCTGGGGGACGTCACCCACGAGGGCGTCCTGGAGGCCGCGAAGGTCGACCGGGCGCACACCCTGCTCGCGCTGACCAGCGAGGACACCACCAACCTGGAGGCCGCCCTCTACGCCCGCTCGGTCAAGCCGCGGCTGCGGGTGACGCTGCGGCTGTTCGACGACCGGTTCGCCACCGCCGTCTACCGCACCCTGCGCGCCGCCCACCCGCACGCGCTGACCCGCAGCCGCAGCACCTCCTTCCTGGCGGCGCCCGCCTTCGCCGGAGCGATGATGGGCCGCCAGATCCTGGGGGCGATCCCCGTCGAGCGCCGGGTGCTGCTGGTGGCCCGCGTCGCGGTGCGCGGGCATGCCGCCCTGGAGGGCCGTACCGTCGCGGAGGTGCTGCGGCCGGGGCGGCTGCGGGTGCTCGCTGTGGACACCTCCGCGCCCGGCGAGGCGGAGCCGGACGCCGCCGCGGGCGCGCCGCAGCCGGGAGCGGAGCGCGCGCCCGCGCAGCTGGTCCACGAACTGGGCGACGGTTACGTCCTGCGGCCCCAGGACCGGGTGCTGCTCGCCGCCACCCGTCAGGGGCTCGGCGACCTGCTGGCCCGGCGCCCGCCGCGCCCCGCCGACGCCCGGAGGGGCTGAGGCCGGCCACCCGGGAGCGACCGTGACGAAAACCACGCACACCACCCGCATCAGGAGTTCCGCGGACGATCTGTGCCCGCGACGTGCGGATTATGTGCGGGTGCCGCGCTCCCGGGCAGTGCCGCGCAGGTCAGGGGAGTCGCGGGGCGCACCGCCGCGGCCACCCGTGCGGGTGGCGGGTGGGCGGGGGCCTTGACGAAGGCTTAGCATCCTCTCCGTGTCCAAACTGACCGACGTGCCCAAACGGATCCTGATCGGGCGCGCACTGCGCAGCGACAAGCTCGGGGAGACCCTGCTTCCCAAGCGCATCGCACTCCCCGTCTTCGCCTCCGACCCGCTCTCCTCCGTGGCCTACGCGCCGGGCGAGGTGCTGCTCGTCCTGTCCGTCGCGGGTGCGAGTGCGTACAGCTTCAGCCCCTGGATCGCGGTCGCGGTCGTGGTGCTGATGTTCACCGTTGTGGCGTCGTACCGGCAGAACGTGCACGCCTACCCGAGCGGCGGCGGCGACTACGAGGTCGCCAACACCAACCTCGGTCCCAAGGCGGGCCTGACCGTCGCCAGCGCCCTGCTGGTCGACTACGTCCTGACCGTCGCCGTCTCCATCTCCTCCGGGGTGGAGAACCTGGGTTCCGCGATCCCCTTCGTCGTGGAGCACAAGACACTCTGCGCGGTCGCGATCATCGTGCTGCTGACCCTGATGAACCTGCGCGGGGTCAAGGAGTCGGGCAAGCTCTTCGCGATCCCCACCTACATCTTCGTGGCCGGCGTCTTCATCATGATCGCCTGGGGCGCGGTCCGCGGCCTGGTCATGGGCGACAGCATGAAGGCCCCCACGGCCGACTACACGATCCACGCGGAGCAGGGCGGCCTGGCCGGCTTCGCCCTGATCTTCCTGCTGCTGCGCGCCTTCTCCTCCGGCTGCGCCGCGCTGACCGGCGTCGAGGCGATCTCCAACGGCGTGCCGGCCTTCCGCAAGCCGAAGTCGAAGAACGCCGCCACCACGCTGGCCCTCATGGGCGGCCTGGCCGTCACCATGTTCTGCGGCATCATCGCGCTGGCCATGACCACCCACGTCAAGATGGCGGAGACCCCGGCCAAGGACCTCCTCGACCACGGCAAGCCGCTCGGCTCGGGCTACACCCAGAACCCGGTCATCTCCCAGGTCGCCGAGGCGGTCTTCGGCAAGGGCTCGTTCCTCTTCGTCGTCCTCGCCGCCGCGACCGCCCTGGTCCTCTTCCTGGCCGCGAACACCGCCTACAACGGCTTCCCGCTGCTCGGCTCGATCCTCGCCCAGGACCGCTATCTGCCGCGCCAGCTGCACACCCGCGGCGACCGCCTCGCGTTCTCCAACGGCATCGTCCTGCTGGCCGGCGCCGCCGCCGTGCTGACCTACCTCTACGGCGCGGACTCCACCCGCCTCATCCAGCTCTACATCGTCGGCGTCTTCGTCTCCTTCACGCTCAGCCAGATCGGCATGGTCCGCCACTGGAACCGCCATCTGCTGACCGAGAAGGACCCGGCCAAGCGCCACCGGATGCACCGCTCCCGCGCCATCAACGCCTTCGGCGCGTTCTTCACCGGCCTCGTCCTCGTCGTCGTCCTGCTGACGAAGTTCACCCACGGCGCCTGGGTGGCCCTGCTGGGCATGGTCATCTTCTTCGTCACGATGAGCGCGATCCGCCGCCACTACGACCGGGTCGCCGACGAGATCGCCGCCGAGGACACCCCGGACGACGACGTCGTACGCCCCTCCCGCGTGCACTCCATCGTCCTGGTCTCCAAGGTCCACAAGCCCACCCTGCGCGCCCTGAACTACGCCAAGCTGATGCGCTCCGACACCCTCGAAGCCGTCAGCGTGGACGTGGACCAGGCCGACACCAAGGCCCTGCGCGAGGAGTGGGAGCGCCGCGGCATAGAGGTCCCCCTCAAGGTCCTCGCCTCCCCCTACCGCGAGATCACCCGCCCGTTCATCGACTACGTCAAGTCGGTGCGCCGGGAGAGCCCGCGCGACGCCGTCTCGGTCTTCATCCCCGAGTACGTCGTCGGCCACTGGTACGAGCACCTCCTCCACAACCAGAGCGCCCTGCGCCTCAAGGGCCGCCTGCTGTTCACCCCTGGGGTCATGGTCACCTCGGTGCCCTGGCAGCTGGACTCCTCCGAGGCCGCCAAGCTGCGCGCCCGCAAGCGCGCCGAGTGGAGCGCTCCGGGTGCGGTACGGCGCGGCCCGGTCTCCGCCCAGCCGAAGAAGGAGAAGGCGGCCGTCAAGAAGTAGCGGCCGCCCGAGAAGTCGCGGCCGTCGCGAGTCGGCGGCCGCCCATGAGTAGGGCGCACCGCGCGACGGGACGTAGACTTGACGGCTGGCCTCCCGCCCGGAGGCCGGCCGTCACCGTCTTGTCGCCCCGCACCCCAGGAGCCCTCCCCGCCATGCAGACAGAACCGAAGAAGTCGCTGGTCGGCGAGGAGTACGAGGTCGAGGTCGGCCCGGTCGCCCACGGTGGCCACTGCGTCGCCCGCACGGAAGAGGGCCAGGTCCTCTTCGTACGCCACACCCTCCCCGGCGAGCGTGTGATCGCCCGCGTCACCCACGGCGAGGAAGGCGCCCGCTTCCTGCGCGCCGACGCGGTGACCGTCCTGACGCCCTCCAAGGACCGCGTCGAGGCCCCCTGCCCCTTCTCCGGCCCCGGCAAATGCGGCGGCTGCGACTGGCAGCACGCCGCGCCCGGTGCCCAGCGCCGCCTGAAGGGCGCGGTCATCGCCGAACAGCTGGAGCGGCTGGCCGGCCTCTCGCCGGAGGACGCCCGCTGGGACGGCACCGTCGAGCCGGCCCCGGGCGACAAGGTCGCCAAGGGCGAGGTACCGGCCTGGCGCACCCGCGTCCAGTACGCGGTCGACGCCGACGGCCACGCGGGCCTGCGCAAGCACCGCTCGCACGACATCGAGCCGGTCACCCACTGCATGATCGCCGCCCCCGGCGTATCCGAGCTGGGCATCGAGAAGCGCGACTGGCCCACCATCGCCACCATCGAGGCGATCGCCGCCACCGGCTCCCACGACCGCCAGGTCATCCTCACCCCCAAGCCCGGCGGCCGCCTGCCGATCGTCGAACTCGACAAGCCCGTCTCCGTCCTGCGCATCGGCGAAAAGGACGAACAGGTCCACCGCGTCCACGGCCGCCCCTTCGTCCGTGAACGCGCCGCCGACCGCACCTGGCGGGTCGGCAACGGCGGCTTCTGGCAGATCCACCCGAAGGCCGCCGACCTCCTCGTCGGTGCCGTCATGCAGGGCCTGATGCCCAAGAAGGGCGATATGGCCCTCGACCTGTACTGCGGCGTCGGCCTCTTCGCCGGCGCGCTCGCCGAACGCGTCGGGGACAAGGGCGCCGTCCTGGGCATCGAATCCGGCAAACGCGCCGTCGAGGACGCCCGCCACAACCTCGCCGACCTCGACCGCGTCCGCATCGAACACGGCAAGGTCGAGGCGATCCTCCCCCGCACCGGCATCACCGACGTCGACCTCGTCGTCCTCGACCCGCCCCGCGCCGGCGCCGGCAAGAAGACCGTCGACCACCTCGCCTCCCTCACCCCCCGCCGCATCGCCTACGTCGCCTGCGACCCGGCCGCCCTCGCCCGCGACCTGAAGTACTTCGCCGAGGTGGGGTATGTGCCGCGGCGGATGCGGGCGTTCGATCTGTTTCCGATGACGCATCATGTGGAGTGCGTCGCGATCCTCGAGCGGGCCGAGAAGAGCCGCTGACCTGCGGTTTCGCTCGGTGCGCCGGGCTTGGGCGGAGCGGGGGGGCGGCGTCGGGACGGCTTCGGGACGGCTTCGGTGAGGTGCTGGAGAGGCGTGTCTGCGCATGCGGGCCACGCCTCGATGCCGGTTTTCTCCTGACCGGGCGGCAGTGATGTGGCGCGGCTCGTGGCCCCGGTACTCGGGAGCGCAGTGGTGAGGCGCGCGAACTGCCCCGCCGGGAAAGCGTTACGCGTCTCCCTGTCCGGCGTCGCCCAGTGGTCGTGGGGCGGGCCCGGGGCCGGGCCAGGTGCGGCGGAGTTGGGCGTCGTCCATCGGTGACGTGTGCTGCGCCGGCTCCCGCTCCAGTCCGAACCCCAGCAGCAGGACCTCGGCGTAGCGGCGCCAGGCATCGGGGGCGACGACGTGGGTGCGGTCGGCGACCGCGCCGATCATGTACAGGTAGGCGTACACGTCGGCGCTTGCGAAGTCCTCGCGGACCGCGCCCGCGGCCACCGCCCGCTCGGCCAGGCCGTCGACGTGGCGGCCGAGTTCGTCGCGCATGCCGGCGATCGGTTCCGTGTCGATGCTCGCGTTGCCGAGGATGACGTCCAGTGCGCGGTCGTCGGCCCGCCACCGCGCCGCCTCCAGCAGGTAGTGGCGCAGTGCCTGCCCCGGGTCCGCGTGGCGCTCGGCGGCCTTCGCGAGCTGGAGGAACGCGGTGAACCGCTCGGTGAACAGGGCGTCGATCAGCATCTGCAGGTCGGGAAAGCGCCGGTACACCGTCCCGACGCCGATGCCCGCCTCGCGCGCGATCTCATTGAGGGTGACGGCGGACCCGCGCTCCGCGATCATGCGGTCCGCCGTCCGCATGATCAGCTGACGGTTCCGTTCCGCGTCCGCGCGCAGCGGGCGGTGCTGTGGTTCCCGGCTCACGCCGGGACATTCTCCACGACGGCGGCGCGGCGCACCGTCCTGGCCAGGATCAAGACGCCGGTCACGACGCTCCACAGCAGCCAGGAGTAGACACTGGCGCGCTCGAAGACGCCGGCCGTGCTCGCCGAGACGCCGGCCAGGCTTACGCCCAGCAGGCCCAGGATGCCGACCGTGACGCTGAAGAGGCGGTACACGGACGGCAGTTGGATGTCGAGGCTGCGCCGCAGGCGACCCGACATGATCACCGCGGTGTTCGCGCTCAGGATGGCGACGGTGGCCCCCACCATGTGCAGGGCCAGGCCGTAGTCCGCGCCGTCCTGCGAGCCGTGGAAGAGGCCGACCAGCAGGAAGCCCACCGCGTGCGCGAGCGCGAGGGCGACGACCACGCGCCGTGCGCGACGCCTGAGCACCCGGGACAGCAGGATCAGCCCCGCCGCGAACAGGATTCCCTGGACGACGAACGACGTGTTCATCAGCTGGTGGTCCGGCGAGCAGATGGCGCGGTCCTGGAACGTCGTGCCGCAGTCGGGCACCCCGAGGTCGCTGATGTAGTTCGCGGCGTAGCTGTAGGGCGGATCGGTCCAGGCCGCCGCGGCAATGGCCTCGCCGACCACCCACTGCACCACGTTCACGATCAGGACGACCGCTCCCAGTGGAAGCCACCATCTGCGTGCCATCGGAACTCCCTTCGCGACGCCACCGAGCGGCATCCGCCCCGCCGCTTCACGCTAACAGTAAGTGGATGGACTTATCCACTTAGCGGCTCTATGGTGTGACGGGCATCACGTCGCAAGGATCGAACTCCGTCCCGTGCGCTGCATCTAGTCGACATCGACATCGACATCGACATCGACATCGACATCGACATCGGCGTTGTCATCGGCATCGGCATCGGGGCGCTGGGCGGCAACAGGGCAGCGTCTCCGCACGACTCGCACCACCGTCCGGCACCACCACACCGCACGAAGGAGTGCACACCGTGAGCACCATTCCGGAAGCAAGGAACGTCGTTCTCGTCCACGGCGGATTCGTCGACGGATCCGGCTGGAAAGGGGTCTACGACCAGCTGCGTACCGACGGATTCCACGTGAGCGTCGTTCAGAACCCCACCCTCTCGCTCGACGGCGACGTGGCCACCACCCAGCGGGTCCTCGACGCGCAGGACGGCCCGACAGTCCTGGTGGGCCACTCCTACGGCGGCGCGGTGATCTCCGAGGCGGGCAACCACGAGAAGGTCAGCGCGCTCGTGTACGTCGCGGCGTTCGCGCCCGACAAGGGCGAGTCGGTGAACACGCTGATCGCCGACCCGCCGCCCGGCGCTCCCGTGCCGCCGATCCTGCCGCCCGTCGACGGGTTCCTCTTCCTCGATCGGGAGAAGTTCGCGGCGTCGTTCGCCGGGGACCTACCCGCCGGCGAGGCCCGCTTCCTCGCGGACTCCCAAGTGCCCTGGGGCCTTGACGCGTTGGGTGGACCGGTCGCGAACCCGGCCTGGCGGAGCAAGCCGAGCTTCTATCTGGTCGCCACCGACGACCGCATGATCCCGCCGCCGGCCCAGCGCATGATGGCCGAGCGGGCCGGTGCGACCGTGGCCGAGACCGGCGGCAGCCACGCCGTCTACGTGTCCAGGCCCGCCGAGGTCGCCGCGTTCATCAAGAAGGCCGCCACGGGGAAGTGACCCGCCCGGCCCTTGTGGACCCCGTGCCTTTTCCCGGGGTCCACAAGGACTCCGCGCAACCACACGTCACCGCATCACAGCGCGCCACTTGGCGATACGGACACGAGGACGGCGGCATGGCCGACGAGACGACTCTCCCCCTGTATCTGCGCGGCCGCTTCGCCCCGGTGTCCGAGGAGCACAGGGCGGGCGCTCTCACCGTGCGCGGCTGCTTGCCGCCCGACCTGGACGGCCGCTATCTGCGGAACGGCCCCAACCCGCTGCCCGGCGAGGACAAGGGCCACTGGTTCACCGGCTCCGGCATGCTGCACGGCATCCGGCTGCGCGCCGGACGCGCCGAGTGGTACCGCAACCGATGGGTCCGCACACGGGAGCTGGACGGCCATCCGCTCCTCCGCGCGGACGGTACCGTCGACCTCGCGGCGACACCCGCCAACACCCACGTGATCCGGCATGCGGGGACCGTACTGGCCCTGTGCGAGGCCGGGCTGCCCCACTGGGTGACTCCGTCCCTGGAGACCGTGGGGCCGTACGACTTCGAAGGACGCCTGACGACGGCGATGACCGCGCACCCCAAGGTGGATCCGGATTCGGGTGAACTGCACCTGTTCGGCGCCGGGGTCACCCCGCCGTACGTCACCTACCATCGGGTCACCGCGGAGGGGCTGCTGCTCGACAGCCGGCCGGTCGACGTGCCGGGCCCGACGCTGATGCACGACTTCGCCCTCACCGAGCACCACATCGTCTGGATGGACCTGCCCGTCGTCCTCGACCCCGCCCTGGCCGCTCGCGGCGGCCCGCCGTACCGGTGGGAGGAGGCGTACGGCGCCCGCCTCGGCGTCATGTCGCGCGCGCCGGGCAGCACCGATGTGCGGTGGTACACCATCGATCCCTGCTACGTCTTCCACGTCGGCAACGCGTACGAGGACGCCGAGGGCCGCATCGTGCTGGACACGGTGCGCTACGACCGGGCCGGTTTTCAGCGGACCTGGACGGACATCGGCGGCTTCGGCGCGGGGCGGGAACCGGGCCCGGCGGTCCGGAGCAGGGCCGCGTCCGTCCTGCACCGCTGGACCCTGGACCCGGCCACCGGCGGCGTCACGGAAACCCGACTCGGCGACCGCGCCGCAGAGTTCCCCACCCACAACGAGAACCTCACCGGCCGCCCGAACCGCTACCTGTACACCGTCTCCGACGAGGGCATCACCAAACACGACCTCGCCCTCCGCGCCGACCGGATCCATGAGACGCCCGGCAGCCGCTACCCGGGCGAGGCGGTCTTCGTTCCGGCCGCGGACGGCACCGGCGAGGACGAGGGCTGGCTCCTGTCGCTCGTCTCGTACGAGGACGCAGGCGCGGGCGAACTCCTCGTCCTCGATGCCACGGACCTCACCGTCCAGGCCGTGGTGGAACTGCCGTATCCGGTCCCGGCCGGCTTCCACGGAAGCTGGCTGCCGGAACCAGCGGACGTGGAGCAGACCTGAGGCCCTGCTGGTGGACGCAGAGGGCCCTCCCCCCCCCGCGTATTTCCTCGCCTTTTCCAGGGAAGGGACCGGTCGGCCCGCTGCGCCCGTTCCACTCTTCGCGCACGTCGTCCCGAGCACGCATGAAGGAACCACGAAGGAGTCCGGACATGGTGCCCATCGTCCCGCCCTCGGACGAGGACCTCACCCGCCGGGCGCAGAGCGGCGAGACCGGAGCCCTCGGACTGCTGCTGGCGCGTCACCAGGCATCGATGCGGGCGGTCGCGTTGAGCCTGCTCGGCTCCGGCTCCGACGTGGACGACGTGATGCAGGAAGCCGCGCTCCTCGCATTGCGCCGCATCGGCGACGTACGGGAACCGACGGCCGTGGGGGCCTGGCTGCGGGCGGTGGTGCGCAACGCGTCGCGGATGCGGCTGCGCGCCACGCGCGAGACGCCCGGACTGGACGGTCTCGACCATCTGCCGTTGCGCGACCATGCGCCGTGGCAACCCTCGCAGCCCTCGCAGCCGGAGATGGTCATCGAGCAGCACGCGATGCGCGACTGGATCTGGGGCGCGATGGAGCAACTCCCGCCGCAGTTGAGGCTGGTGCTGATCCTGCGGCACTTCAGCGGCATCACCGCCTACCAGGAGATCGCCGACGTGTGCGAGGTGCCGGTCGGCACGGTGCGCAGCCGCCTCCACCAGGCCCGGGAGAAGCTGGCGCAGGCGCTGCTCGCGAGCGCCGAGCAGGCGCACGGCGACGCGTCCGCGCTCACCGAGGACAGCAGGGACGAGGCAGTGGCCACCCTCGTGGCGTCCGAGCGTGGCCATCTGCCGCGGGAGATCTCCGAGCTGTGGCCGAAGGAGACCGAGATGGTCGGCGTCCTCGGCCGGCCGGGGGAGCACGTCCACCCCGTCCCCGTGCTGCGGCGAGTCCTGGAGAAGGGCGTACGCCAGCATCTGAGCCATGTGGTGGCGAGCCGCTCCATCACCGTCTGGGAGATGGACGTGACCAACCCTGTCGGCATAGCCGACCCCTGCCCGCCGCGCCTGGCCTGGTTGATGTTCCGGAGCAATCGGCGCGTGGAGCGGCTGCGGGTGGTCTTCCCCCGGCCCGTTCTCTGAGCGGCCCGGGGGACGGCGCGGGTCAGGCCGACAGCAGCAGCGCGCGCAGACCGGCGGTGTCGATTAGCGGGCGGGGGCGGGGGCGAGGTTGGTCACGGCATCGGCCAGGACGTACACGCGGCAGCCGCGGTCGGCAGCGTCGGTGAGAGGGGAGGGGACGACGCCGCCGATGCCGATCCCGGCCCTCGATCCACTGAGGACGCCCCCAATTCGTGCCGCACCCATATGATCGTGTAAGTTCTTCGAGTTGCCACGGGGCCAGCAGGTCCCGGGCAGCCATCCCGCCGCTTCGCGGCACACCACTACTGCACGGCCCCTCACCGGGAACGATTTCGGCATGCCGGAATTCGGACCGGGACTCG